>DASXVX010000090.1:0-78312 GCA_036504075.1 Symbiobacteriaceae bacterium
CAACAACTTGTGGACGAAGAGACTGTCGAGCTAGCACTCGCTGAATGACAAAACCGGGGCCTTGTCCCCGGTTTTGCTCCAGCCCGATGGGTTCGCTCAAACTGAGTCGGTTTGGGTCAGAAAGTCCGAGCGCCAACAGTAGCGACGACCTTTTCAATCCCGAAACGGGTGACTACATGACTTCCGTTGTACTCTATCCGGATAGGAAGCGAGGGCATCGGGACGCAAAAACATTCAGGGCTGTGCCCGATAACCTCCAGGGCTTATACGAGCAAACAATTACCGCCTTGAACCAGAACTTGGATGCCCTGTGTGCTGGGGGATTGAGGGCGATCATCGAGGGCCTCTGTGCGGATCAAGGCGTGACAGAAGGTCTAGTTCCCAAAAGGAATCCGGATCGGACTCCGGTCTTGAAGACCGATGGAAGTCCAGAGCTGGTCAAGTCGAAGAATTTGGAGGGGAAGATAGAGGGCCTTGCACAAAAGGGCGTGTTGACAGTTCCACATGCTCATGTCCTTCATGAACACCGGTATATCGGGAACGAGGCATTGCACGAGCTCAAATCGATTGACAGAAGTGCTCTCGCACTTGCACTAGATATCGTTGAACAGACGTTCACCACGGTGTATGAGTTGCCACGCCAGCAACGCATTCTCGAACGAAAACGTAAGAAGCGGTAGCGGAGCCAATCGGCACTCATTTTTGAATAGAAGCAATATGCCCCCTAGGTAGACTGTCTGCCTAGGGGGCGTTTGTTCGACAATGGAACACTTGAACAATACCGCCGCAATTAACCTGGCAACCCTTTCCGCGGTTCCTTGGGTGAGGTCAAAAAGGTTGCAGGTAAATCCACCTCTTTGAGAGCGGGGGCACGAAAGTCTCCAGTGCATATAAGCTCTGCGAAGAGATCATCCACGAGCGGTACGACCCTGAGCGGTGGAACATCTACCCCTTCCATTTCTCCGACGGCGACAACTGGAGTGACAGTGACAACAAGCTCTGCGTGGAGCTGATCAGCCGGATGCTGCCAATCACCAACCTGTTTGGCTACGGGGAGATCCGCGACGGAGGCTACACCAGCTCGCTCATGAGCGCCTTTACGGAGGTCCGGGATCCCAAGTTCGTCATCGTCACCATCACCGAGAAGCGGGACGTCTATCCGGCGCTGCAAAAGTGGTTCAGCCGTGGGGGTGTGCCGATTGGATGACCGGGACCTGCCCCGTCTGGAAGAGGCCATCGGCGTCATCTGGGATAAGGCGCGGGAGATGGGGCTGGACCCGTTCCCCACGCATTTTGAGATCGTGCCGGCCACCATCCTCTACGAGTTCGGCGCGTACCTGCTTCCCGGGCGCTTCAGCCACTGGACACACGGCAAGGCCTACTACACCATGAAGGCATCGTACGATTACGGACTTTCCAAGATCTACGAACTGGTGATCAACGCCAACCCGAGCTACGCGTTCCTGCTGGACACCAACTCGCTCATGCACAACAAGTTCGTTGTAACGCACGGTCTTTAATCAAACTAAACTAGGATTTGTCCTCCGGGTCATTTGCCATGCGTTTTCGAAGCGATTCAAGTGCCAGGCGCAGCAGAAGGCGCTCGCCCTCTTCGACCGCCTCTGGATCAGGGACTCGCTTTATTACAACTTGCCATTCGAGGTGCTTCTGCTTTGTCGTAGTGGTCACGGACGCCCCCCCATTGACAGCACTTGGCCAGGGTATCGGGGAATCGTATTCCACCACGACGAGATATGAGCGCGTGCGGCCAGGTGGAAAAGCAAAAACCCCGAACGACGTTAATCACGTCTTTCGGGGTTTATCCCTGTGATAGCCACACCTGTGAAAACTTTCGTAGGTCGTGCAGAGCCCCGTCCAGGTCGGCAGCAATCGCTGCAGCATCCGTCGACCATAGGGCAAGGCATGTGGGATTTACGACGACATATTGAAAGTCTAATTAAATTAGTGGTATTATACTGCGTGAGCCTAATTTTTAGACTATAATATGGTTATGCACAATTAATGCCAAAGGCGGGACACATTCCATGGTGGCTTACAGTACCAAAAGGGGCACATCCCCGGTGGGACCGGCAACTGCCAATTGTCGGACATGGGTTCTAGCCCCCGGTGCCGGTGGGACCAATCTCTGTTTCAACCTTTCCCACTCGTCCAGGAGGGCCGAATTGTGAGTACCTTGGCAAATGTTGCGGGGGGAAGGCACATGGCCGCTGTCTGCGGGCATGAGGTTGCCATCATCGGTATGGCCGGACGTTTTCCGGGGGCCGATCATCTGGAGCAGTTTTGGCAGAACCTTCGGGACGGAGTGGGTTCCATCCGCTGGTTCTCCGATGAGGAGTTGCTGGCGACCGGCGTCGACCCCGTCCTCCTTCGGAATCCTCGCTATGTCAAGGCGGGCGCGCCGATCAAGGGTCCCGAGCTGTTTGATGCTGCCTTCTTCGGCTACCGCCCCCGGGAGGCCGAACTCGTTGATCCGCACGATCGATTGATGCTCGAATCCGCCTGGCATGCGTTGGAGAACGCCGGTTACAATCCCGACACCTACGATGGACAAATCGGCCTCTTTGCGGGTACCAGTGCAAATAGGTACCTCGTTTCCGCCTTGGCGGCCGAACCGGCGCCGGCGGACCTGTTGGACCTCTTTCAGGCTGGCGTAGGTGGCGTCCGGAATGCCATCGCCGGCCTGTTATCGTACAAGCTGAACTTGACGGGACCGAGCGTAGGCGTGCAGGCCGCTTGCTCCACATCGCTGGTGGCGGTGCACCTGGCCTGCCGGAGTCTGCTGGACGGCGAGTGCGACATGGCCCTGGCCGGTGGCGTTTCGGTCCGGGTGCCGCAGGTGGCGGGCTACCTGTACCGCGCGGACGGCATGTTCAGTCCGGACGGGCAGTGCAGGGCCTTTGACGCCGACGCCGGCGGGACGGTCGGCGGCAGCGGCGTGGGGGTGGTGGTACTCAAGCGGCTGGCCGACGCACTGGCCCACGGGGATACCATCTGCGCCGTCATCAGGGGCTCGGCGATCAACCATGACGGCGCACTGAAGGAAGAGTATGCCGATCCCAGTGTGCAGGGCGAGGCGACGGTCATTGCGAAAGCGCTGGCCGCGGCCCGGATCGAGCCGGAAACCGTTTCGTATGTGGAGGCGCACGGAACTGGCAGTCGCCTCGGCGATCCGAGCGAGATCGCGGCTCTGACGCAGGCGTTCCGGGCCGGTACGGAGCGCACGGGGTTCTGCGCCATCGGGTCAGTGAAGACGAACATCGGACACCTGGATGAGGCCGCCGGGATGGCCGGACTGATCAAGACGGTGCTGGCGCTGCAGCACGGGCAGCTTCCGCCGACCCTGCACTTCCAGAAGGCGAACCCGGGGATCGACTTTGCCAACAGCCCTTGTTACGTGAATCAGGAATTGGCGGATTGGCCGGCCGGGCAGACGCCGCGTCGGGCGGGGGTCAGTTCCTTCGGACTGGGGGGAACGAACGCCCACGTGGTGCTGGAAGAGTCACCCGGGCGGGCGGCGTCGGATCCGGGGCGACCGTGGGACTTGTTGATGCTCTCCGCCAGAACCGAAACGGCCCTGGAGAGCATGACAGACGATCTGGTGCAACACCTGCGGAAGCACCCGGACCTGAATCCTTCGGACGTGGCCTACACCCTGCAGACCGGGCGGGGTGCATTTGAACACCGCCGGACGGTGGTGGTCCAAAGCGTGGTCGATGCAGTGGCGGCGCTGGAGAGCCGGGACCCGAAACGGGTGCTGACGGGAAGGGCTTCCGACTGGGAGCGACCGGTGGTCTTCCTGTTCCCGGGGATGGGCGACCATTACGTGAACATGGGTGCGCAGCTCTATCGGGAGGAGCCGGCATTTCGAAAGTATGTCGATCGCTGCGCCGAGTTCTTGAAGCCGCTGCTGGGGGAGGACCTGCGTGAGGCGCTCTACCGGCGTAGCGAATCTGATGCCCCCGCCGCCGGGAACTTGTTTCAGGCGTTTGCACGCTCCCGGTCAAACGAACCGGCCAAAGACCCGATCGGGCGCATGCCGCTCTCCCACGCCGCCATGTTCGTGACGGAGTATGCGCTGGCGATGCTGTTGATGGAGTGGGGGATTCGACCGGCAGCGCTTATCGGTTATAGCCTGGGAGAGTACGTGGCGGCCTGCGTGGCCGGGGTGATGACCCCGGAGGAGGCGCTGACGCTGCTGGTCCGGCGTGCGGAGTGGATCGAGCACTTGCCGGGCGGGGCGATGCTGGCGGTGTCGTTGCCCGCGGAATCGCTGCAGGCTTTGCTTGGTGAGGGCCTGTCGCTGGCAGTAGTGAACAGTGGGTCGCTCTGCGTGGTGTCGGGGGAGCCGGAGGCCGTAGCGGCGTTGCAGCGCCGGCTGGAGTCAGACAAGGTGACCTGCCGCTGGCTGCCCACCACCCATGCGTTTCACTCCGAAATGCTGCGGCCCATTGCCGGACAACTGGCGGAACTGGTGGGTACCCTCAACCTGGAGCCGCCGCAGATTCCGTACATATCTAACTTGACAGGAACCTGGATCACGGCAGCGCAGGCCATGGACCCGGCGAACTGGGCCGAGCACATGTGCCGGACGGTCTGGTTTCGGGAGGGGGTCGGAACGCTGTGGGAGCAGCTGAACAATCCCTTGATGGTGGAGGTCGGCCCCGGCCAGGCCCTGAGCAGCCTGACCCTGCAGCACCCGCTTAAGGCCAGTAGCTCAGACCGGACGGCGCTGACCGTCCTTCGAAGCGAGTGGGACGGCCAGCCGGACTTGAAGGTGTTGCTGACGGCGGCGGCTCGGCTGTGGCTGGCGGGGCTTCGGGTGGACTGGCCGCGGCTGCACGCCGGAGTCCGGCGCCACCGGCTGCCGTTGCCCGTATATCCCTTTGAGCGGCAGGCCTACAGCCTTCAGCCGCGGGTGGAGCACCGGGGGCAGCCGGGGAAACTGATGCGCAAACCGGAGCCGGCGGAGTGGTTCTATGCGCCGTCGTGGAAGCGGTCGTCATTGTCGGTGCCGGAAGAGACAGGATCACCCGACCGGTTGCTGCGGTGGCTGGTCTTTACCGATGGCGCCGGTCTTGGCGAAGGGATGGCGGCGCAGCTGGAGGCAGCCGGGCATGCGGTAGTCCGGGTGCGGGTCGGCGATGGGTTCGGCCGGATGGGCGACAGGGAGTACGTGGTCTGCCCGGATCGGCGCTCTGACTACGAGACTCTGCTGGCGGACCTGCAGGCGAGGGGCTGGTCGCCGGAGCGGGTGATCCACTGCTGGACGGTGGCGCCAGGCGGGGAGATCGGGCCGGATGAGGCCCGGAGGCTGGGGTTCTACAGCCTGGTTTACCTGGCCCATGCGCTGGCAAGCCACGCTGCCATTCACGATATCCGAGTGTCGGTTATCTCCAGTAGTATGCACGATGTGACCGGCGAAGAGAGGCACGTCGCACCGGCGGCGGCCCTGATCCTGGGCCCGTGTAAGGTAATTCCCCAGGAGTACCCCCATATGACCGTTCGGTGTATCGACGTGGACTGGTCCCCGGCCCCGGAGCGGCAGGAGCAGCTGCTTCAACGGCTTGGCTCGGAAGTGATCACCGACGGTCCTGAACCGGTGGTTGCGTATCGCAGGCATCACCGCTGGGTGCAAACGTACGACCCTGTAGTGCTGCGTTCAGGGGGTGTGCCGCGACTGCGGGAGGGTGGCGTCTACCTGATCATCGGCGGGCTGGGCGAAATGGGCCTGGTGTTGGCCGAATACCTGGTGCGGCAAGGTCGAGCCCAACTGGTCCTGACAGGGCGGTCGCCGTTCCCGAGCCCCACGGAATGGGCGGAGCGGTTGGCTGCCACCAGTGAGGCGGACCCGCTCAACCGGAAGATCCGGAAATTGCAGGAACTGGAGTCCATGGGTGCCGAGGTGTTGGTGCTGCACGCCGACGTAGCAGACCGGGAGCAGATGACGGCAGTACTGGCGGAGATCGACCGGCGCTATGGGGCACTGCACGGGGTGATTCACTCGGCAGGGGTGACCGGCGCCTGGGGTGTCTGTCCGGTCCGGGAGGCGACGGCGGAGTGGTGTGAGCCACACTTTACGGCCAAGGTGGAGGGCCTGGCGGCGCTGGCAGAGGTGCTGGCGGGTCGGCCACTGGATTTTGTCCTGCTGAGCTCCTCTCTTTCACCGATTCTAGGCGGGCTGGGGTTTGCGGCATACGCCGCTGCCAACGCCTTCATGGATGCGTTTGCAAACCGCATGCGGCAGGCCGGCTCTGTGCCGTGGATCTCCCTGAACTGGGAGGGGTGGCGGTTTGGTGATCAGGTGCATGTCCAGGCGGCACTGGGTGCGACCGTTACCGCCTACAGCCTCTCCCCGGCGCAGGCGACACAAGCGTTGGACCTGGTACTGTCCACGGAACTGCCGCCACAACTGGTCATTTCGGTTGGCGACCTCCACGGTCGGTTGGCCCAGTGGACCAATCCTGGCTCACGGCTGAAAACCGGTCTGGCAACGTTCGCTTCATCGGCCGGCCACAGTCTTCGTCCGTCCCTGCCGACCCCTTATCTGGCGCCGCGGACTGAGTTGGAGGGGCAACTGTGTCAGATGTGGGCGGACACGCTCGGCATAGGGGGCTTGGGCGTTTACGACAACTTCTTTGATTTGGGCGGCAACTCGCTGATGGCGGTCCAACTGATCGCTCGTGTGCGCCGGACCCTCCAGGTGGCCGTAGACGTGCAAACCCTGCTGACGAATTCGACGCCGGCGGCTCTGGCGGAGGCAGTGGAAGAGGCCAGAATGATGTGACTTGTCGACCGAGACGTAGGAGGTATTCGCAATATGAGCCGTAGCGTGATTGGCGTAATCGGAGCGGGTGTCATGGGCACCGGAGTGGCGCAGAGCTTCGCTCAGGCTGGTCATCCGGTGGTCCTGATTGACGTCTCTGCGGAAGTCCTGGAGCGGGCGCGGCAAAAGATTGCCAGAGACCTGCGGTTCACGGGGATGTTCGGTCAGGGCGACTACGATCCGGCGGAGGTCCTCGCCCGGATTACGTTCACCACAGATTACCAGCTGCTCAGGGAGGTCGGCATTGTTGTCGAAAACGTGACCGAGAAATGGGAGATCAAGCGGGAGGTCTATCGGCAGATCGACGCCATTTGCCCGGACTCGTGTATTTTCGGCGTCAACACGTCCGCCATGATGATCAGCCACGTTGCTTCGGTGACACGACGGCCCGAGCGGGTGATTGGGCTTCACTTTATGAACCCGGTGCCCCTGAAGCCTACCGTGGAGGTCATCAGGGGGTATCACACCTCTGACGAGACCGTCGCGTTCTCCCGGGAGCTCCTGCGCGGCATCGGCAAGGACGCCATTGTCGTCAACGACTCGCCGGGGTTCGTTTCCAACCGGGTGATGATGCTGACCGTCAATGAGGCCATCTTCATTCTCCAGGAAGGCGTGGCAAACTCGCCGGAAGACGTCGATCGCATTTTCAAAACCTGCTTCGGCCACAAGATGGGGCCGTTGGAGACGGCCGATCTGATCGGTCTCGATACGATCCTGCTTTCCCTTGAGGTGCTGTACGAGGGCTTTAACGACAGCAAGTACCGACCGTGCCCGTTGCTCAAGAAATTGGTTTATGCGGGTCTTCTGGGGCGCAAGAGTGGTCGCGGGTTTTACAAGTATTAGATCAGCGTCTGGCCAGTGAGCGCGGTCGAAATCACGCAAGGGAGTGCTATTTCAGAGATGGACGAAATGAAAGCCAAGATTGCGGAGTTTCTGGGCAGGTACCTCGGTAACTATGAGTTAGGAGATGATGAGGATATCTTTGCCACCGGGTATGCCAATTCCATGCTGGCCATGGAACTGGTGACCTTTATGGAATCCGAGTTTGGAATTCGGATTGCCAACGAGGATCTGCGCCTGGAGAATTTTCGGACGCTGAACGCCATGGCCGAACTGGTGGCCGATAAGGTGGGAGTGAAGCAATAATGCTGGGATTGACCGAACAACAAAAGACTCTGCGGGCCGAGACTCGGACCTTTTTGGATGCTGAGATCGCACCCTTGATGCCAGCCATGGATCAGGAAGAGGTCACGCCCCCCGCGGTGGTCAAAAAGCTGGCGGAACGCGGCCTCTTCGGGGCCGTGATCCCCAAGGAGTTCGGTGGCCAGGAGCTGGATGCCATCACCGTGGGCCTCCTCAATGAGGAACTCGGGCGGATTTCCTTTTCCATGCGGGACCTGATCTTTGTGCCCAGCATGGTGACCTACGCCATTGCCCGGTGGGGCGCCCGGGAGCAGCAGGAGCAGTGGCTCCCCCGGATGGCCACCGGCGAGGTGATTCCGGCCTTTTCCCTGACCGAGCCCAATGTGGGCAGCGACGCCAAGCGGGTGGAAACCCAGGCGACCCTGGCCGGTGATTCTTACATTCTCAATGGCCGCAAGAAGTGGACGACCTATGGGCAACTCGCCGACGTCTACCTGGTGTTTGCCGCCTGCGAGGGGAAACCCACGGCGTTCCTGGTGGAGCGTAACACGCCCGGCCTTACCGTCCGCCCCATGAAGGGCATTCTCGGGGCGCGGGCATCCATGCTGGCCGAACTGGAGCTTAAGGATTGCCGGATTCCCGCTAAGAATCTTGTGGGCACCGTGGGCTTTGGTTTCCAGGCTGTTGCCTCAGCCGGACTGGAGTTGGGCCGGTACTGCATCGCCTGGGGAAGCGTCGGGCTGGCACAGGCCTGCCTCGAAGCATCCCTGAAGTATGTGCGGGAGCGGAAGCAGTTCGGAGTGCCAATCGGTGAACACCAGTTGGTCCAGCAGATGATTGCAGAGATGGTGGCCAACATCAAGGCGGCCCGACTGCTCTGTTACGAGGCTGGGCAGTACCGGGATGCCGGCGACCCGCGGGCCGCTATGCATGCCAATCTGGCCAAGTATTATGCCTCGCGGATGGCGACCAGAGTGGCCAACGATGCCGTCCAGATTCACGGGGCGAACGGCGTCCACCCTGACTACCCCGTGGCCAGGTATTTCCGGGACGCTCGGGTAACCGAGATTATCGAAGGCACGACCCAGGTGCAGCAAGTCTTGATTGCCAGGCGGGCCATCCAGCAAGGTGACCTGCTTGACTAGTCGACATGAACGGGTTCGAGTGCAAGAACGCTGACGCTATAGACCAGAGCCGAGAAGGGGGAGGCCACGATGAGGCTGGAATTCCAGTTACCCGTCCGGATCGATCGGGATATGGCGGACGAACTGGTCAAGGAATCGGCATATGTAGCGAAACAGATTAGCGCCTTCAGGGTCGAGGATGACCTGGAGACTGTAACCGTTGAGGTTGCGGAGACTGCGAACCCAGAGGATATCTCGGGCAAAGTTCGTCGTTATCTGTCAGCCATGTTGCGGGGATATCCCCCGCCTGCAACCAAGGTCTACAACACATACCACCGGACCGACGCCGGCCCGCTTGTGGAGGGTGTTTTCGACGAGTTGAAGCGCCGGCAGTGGGCCTTCGAAATCGGCGTGGGACATGTGGGCTTCGCCGGGCCGGCACTGAGGCTTTACGAATACATCGATCAGTACCTCGCCGAGCGCTATCAGGAACGGTTCGGGACACGCACGATCAGCTTTCCGGCGCTCATCACGCCTGGTAACCTGGCGCGCTGCGGGTACTTTGACTCTCACCCGAACAACGCCACCTGGGTAACGCACCTGGTCGAGGATGTCGACGCGATTGAGCAATTCCGAGCCGCCAACACTGACATCCGCGCCCCGAAACTACCGAAGCCCGAGGAATTGGAAACCCCGGCGGCATGCCTCAATCCGGCCGCGTGCGATCCGTTGTACTACGTCCTGGAGAATCAGACCATGCCGTCCGAAGGCGTAGCCTATTCGTGGCTGGGGCGTGTGTTTCGCTATGAGTCCCGGAACACCAGGGACCTGGAGCGGCTGTGGGAGTTCAATGTCCGGGAACTCGTTTTCGCCGGCAGTGCGGAGTATGTCCAGCAGCAACGGCAGAAGGCCGTGCAGTTTACGGGGGAACTGGCGCAGCACCTGGATTTGGACATGAGTCTGGAGGTTGCCACCGATCCCTTCTTTGCCACGGTGGTGGCCGTCAAGCGCATGTGGCAGTTATCCATGGAAACCAAGGTCGAAGTTAAAGTGACCATTGGCAGTGAGCCGGACGGCCGTTTGCGGCGGATCGCCGCCGGGTCGATCAATCTTCATGGTAAGTTCTTCGGTGAGCGGTTTTCGATCCACGCTCATGGCGGTGCTTCTGCCGATACGGCCTGCGTAGGCTTGGGTATCGAGCGGCTCATGCTGGCAGTTTTTGCCCAGCATGGCTTTGACCCGGAGCGTTGGCCGAAGCCCGTCCGGACCCACGTATTTCTGCCTGAATGATGACAAGGACCAAGTTCTCTGTGGAAAGGTGCATTCCCCATGACTGACCTGCCGCCCGAGCGCATCCGGGAACCCATTGCGATCATCGGAATCGGATGTCGTATGCCTGGAGCTAACAACCCCGGGGAATTCTGGGACCTTCTCCGTGACGGTGTCGACGCGGTGACAGAGGTTCCGCGCGACCGCTGGGATGTTGACCGTTACTATGACCGCAACGGGCTGACCCCGGGCAAGACCAATTGCCGTACGGGCGGGTTTCTCAATGACATCGAACGCTTTGACGCGGGCTTTTTCGGAATCAGTCCGCGGGAGGCCGTCAGTCTGGATCCACAACATCGACTCCTGATGGAAACCGCATGGGAAGCACTGGAGGACGGAGGGCAGGTCCCCGCACGGTTGGCCGGTAGTCAGACCGGTGTTTTCATCGGCTGGAGTTACTCTGATTACTTCCGAATCATGTGGCGGGACGTCTTGCGGCTCGATGCATATTCCGGCACGGGGACGACCGCATTCGCCGCCGCGAATCGCCTCTCATTCTTCTTTGATTTTCGTGGACCCAGTATTGCATTGGACACGGCTTGTTCTTCATCGCTGGTGGCCGTCCATCTTGCCTGTGAGAGTTTGCGCCGGAGAGAATGCCCGCTTGCTTTGGCCGGCGCTGTCAATATCATGCTCACGCCGGATATTCACATTCACATGTCAAAGCTGGGGGCGCTCTCCCGTAGTGGCCGCAGCCATACCTTCGACGCCGCGGCTGACGGTTACGTCCGAGGCGAAGGCGCCGGTATGGTGGTGCTCAAGCTCCTGTCCGAGGCGTTGCAGGACGGCGATCCGATCTACGCAGTGATTCGAAGCAGCGTGACGAATCAGGACGGGCGCAGTACTGCCCTGACCACGCCCAACCGCGACGCACAGGTAGCGCTACTGCGGGAAGCATACCGCCAGGCCGGGGTCTCACCCGGTCGGGTTCATTATGTGGAGGCCCATGGTACTGGAACGCCGCTCGGCGATCCGATCGAAGTGGAGTGCCTGGCTTCCGTCCTGGGGGAGGGGCGGCCCGCCGACCGCCCGTGCGCCATCGGGTCGGTGAAGAGCAACATTGGTCACCTGGAGCCGGCTGCCGGCATGTCCAGCCTGATCAAGGTGGCTCTGTCCCTGAAACATGGCTTGATTCCGCCCAGCCTGCACTTTAAGGAACCAAACCCGATGATTCCGTTTGCGAGCATGCCGGTGGTTGTTCAGCAGGTGCTCAGCCCATGGCCGACCGCCCCGGGCGAAGCGGCGTTGGCTGGAATCAGTGCGTTCGGATTGGGCGGCAGCAACGCCCACGTCGTCTTGGAGCAGGCGCCAGGACCTGAACCCGCGCCCCGGGTCAGCGCCCCGGGACCCTGGATGCTGGCGATCTCGGCACATGTTCCGGAGGCGTTGCGGGCCTACGCCGGCGAGTATATCAAGCTCTTAGAGACGCCAGATGCTGTGCCGGGGGACATCTGCTACACGGCGGCGGTCCGGCACACGCATCACAAACATCGGCTGGTGGTGGCCGGGCAAACGCGGGAAGCGCTGGCTCGGAGTCTGCGGGCCTTCCTGAACGGCAAGGGCGCACCGGGCCTGGCCCATGGCGAGGTGCAGCGCGCGACGATTCGCAAGCTGGCATTTGTTTTCCCGGGTCAGGGACCCCAGTGGTGGGCGATGGGACGGCAGCTTTTGGAGCGGGAGCCGGTCTTCCGGCGGGCCCTGGAAGAATGCGACGCCATCATGAGTCGGTACGCAGACTGGTCGCTGCTGGCCGAGCTTACCGCCGATGAGTCCAGTTCGCGTGTCAATGAGACCGACATGACACAGCCCGCCATTTTCGCCCTGCAGATTGCCCTGGCTGAACTTTGGCGTTCCTGGGGCATCATGCCCGACGCAGTGGTTGGCCATAGCATGGGCGAGGTTGCGGCGGCGGTCGTGGCTGGTATCCTTACCCGGGAAGAAGGAGCCCATCTGATTGTGGAGCGGGCCCGTCTCATGAAACGTGCGGGGGGAATCGGCAAGATTGCCGCCGTGGGGCTGCCACTGGCGGAGGTGCGTGAGTGGCTGAAGGCCTTTGAAGGCCGCCTGAATATCGCGGCCAGCAACAGCCCGACATCCACCGCGGTTTCCGGTGATGCGGACGCCGTCGACGAGTTGGTGGCTGCCCTGGAGCAGAAGGAGGTCTTCGTCCGGGAGTTGCGAATGAACCTCGCCACGCACAGCCACCACATGGATGCGGCCCGGCCCGAGTTGGAGGTATCGCTGGCGGGGCTTGCGCCGCAGCCGGGGTCGGTCACGTTCTTTTCTACGGTAACAGGCCGGGCGGAGGAGGGCGGGTCTCTCGGCGCGGCTTATTGGGGACAGAACCTGCGCAATGCCGTCTTGTTTGCACCCACTGTGGAGCAGATGGCGCAGGCCGGCGTCACGGCCTTCTTGGAGCTGAGCCCTCATCCCACGCTGACGGCGGCCACGGGGGAGACGCTTCGGCGGATGGGGCGTGAGGACTTTGTCCTCTCCTGCTTGCGCCGGGACGACGACGAGACAAAAACGATGCGCACGGCGCTGGGCGCACTATATGTCCACGGCTATCCGGTGGCCTGGGAACGGGTCTATCCGTCCGGGACGTGCGTCGGCCTACCGCTCTACCCGTGGCAGCGTGAACGATACTGGCTGCCGTATCATCGTCCCGGGGTTTCCGTCGAGGAGGCGGAACGGACGAGCCGGACCCGCTCTGGTGCGGGCCATCCGCTTCTAGGACCGATGCTGGCGGCCGCACAACCGCGCGGTACTTTCTACTGGGACCAGTTATGGAGCAGCGAGTCGCTGGAGTACCTGCGACACCATTGCGTCCAGGGCGACGTTCTGATGCCGGCGGCTGCCTACATCGAGATGGTTTTGGCGGCTGCACGCCAGGGATTTGGGGACGGTGCCCGGGCGCTGGCTGACATCACATTCGCCGAACGGTTGGTACTATTGCCGGATCAGCCTCGGCAGGTTCAGTTGGTTCTGTCGACCGAGTCTGACCAGTGGGCAGCCTTCAGTGTTTTGAGCTGCCCCGGTGATGACGCGACCAGGAACTGGACACTTCATGTTACCGGACGGATTCAGCTCGGCGCAAATCTTGCGGCTAACCTGCCGGCGACCGGTGCGGACCAGTCAGAGACCCAATGGCCGGTGGATGCGGAGCCCATCGACGTGAAAGCGATGTACCGGCTGTTCTCGGAGCAGGGAATCGAGTACGGCCCGACGTTCCGGGGCGTCAAAGAGGTGCGGGCGAGCGGCCTGCTAGCGTTCGGGCGGGTTCGCCCCGTGCCGCAGATTGAGTCGGAGGCTTCGGCCTACGGCCTGCACCCGACGCTGCTCGACGCGGCGTTGCACGTGGGTGAATACTTGGCCGTGTCCCGCTACCGGAGCCTCTACCTGCCTGTCCATCTCGACCGCTTTCACTTTTGGCGGCGGCCTGATGGCGAAATCAAGGTGAGGGTACGGCTACATGCGGAGGATTCCCAACATCCCGAATTGCTCACGGCCGACTTCTGGCTGTACAGCCGGGACGGCGAACGGGTGGCGGACCTACAAGGGCTTCAGCTTCGCCGACTCGCCGGAATCGCCCGACCCCCTGCTGAAGATGGGTTGCTGTATGAGGTGGAGTGGCAGCCAAAACCACTGCCGACGCAGGCGGACCAGGTTTCGGAGGGGACGTGGCTGATTCTCGCCCCTCACGATGCGGCCGGTACGGCGTTGGGCGACCGACTTGCAGCCGAAGGCCGGCAGAGTGTGTTGGTGTTCGCCGGCGAGACCTACCAGGCGCCGAAGGACGGTGTGGCGCAGATCAACCCGGTGAATCCCGAAGATTTTCGCCGACTGCTGCAAGACATATTTGGCAATCGGCCCGGGCGTTGCGCCGGCGTGGCTCACCTTTGGGGGCTGGACACGCCGACGGGTGAATTGCTGCCGTCGGACCTGGACCGGGTGCAGGAGTTGGGGTGCAAGGCCGTATTGCATCTGGTGCAGGCGCTGGCGCTCACCGGGTGGTCGACAATGCCGAGGCTCGGCCTGGTAACGCGGGGGGCCAGAGCGGTCAAGAGTCAGGAACGATTCGTCTCTGCAGCCCAGGCTTCCCTGGTGGGGATGGCACAGGTGGTTGCTCTGGAGATGCCGGCCTTGCGGTCTCTCAGTGCGGACCTGGACCCCGGGGCGTCGGCGGTTGATGTGGCGGTCCTGGCTGCCGAACTCCTTACTGCGGATGATGAGAACCAGGTCGCATATCGCGGCGGCCAGCGCTACGTGCCCCGGCTTGTGCGCATGGCACCAGCCGGGATTTCGGCAGGCCGGAACGCAGACTCCGTCGGGAATGGCCTGACACAAGTGGGCACGATCCGCAACGACAGTACTTATCTGGTGACCGGAGGGCTCACCGGCCTCGGCCTGCTGACCGCCCAGTGGTTGGTCCAGACGGGTGCGCAGCACTTGGTGCTGGTCGGTCGGCGTCCCGCTTCGACGGAAGCGGCGGCGATCATCGACGGCTTGCGGGCCACCGGAGCAGACGTGCTCATCCAGCAGTGCGACGTGTCAGACCGGGAGCAACTTGCCCGATTACTGGATGAGATTCGGCGAGCGCTACCGCCGCTGCGGGGCGTTGTACACGCAGCCGGCGCCCTCGATGACGGACTGCTGGTTCAGTTAACGGCCGAGCGTTTCGATGTTCCGCTTCGGCCCAAGGTTTACGGTGGCTGGAATTTGCACGTGCTGACGCAGCACGATCCCCTGGATTTCTTCGTATTGTATTCATCCGCAGCCGCCGTGTTGGGTTCCGCAGGACAGGCGAACTATGCAGCGGCGAACGCTTTCATGGATGCCCTGGCCCATGATCGGAGTAACCGCGGCCTGCCGGCTATTTCCATAAACTGGGGCCCGTGGTCCGGCATCGGCATGACGGCGCAGTCTGACCGTGCCGAACGATTTGCCTGGAACGGTTTGGGGCTGATTGCCCCGGACAGCGGCCTGCAGGTGTTGGAACGGCTGTTTTCAACGGCGAGGGTGCAGGCCGTGGTCCTGGACGCCGAATGGAATCGCCTGGTCCAGGCATATCCGCAGGGGGCGCAGACCCGGTTCTTTGCCAAGCTGGTGGAAATTGATCAGGCCGCCGAAAAGACCAGGGTCGTCGACTGGCGCGGGCGGCTCGCCGAAACCGACGCTACCGGTGGTCGTGGCCTGCTTGAGTCCCTTCTGCAGGCGGAGGTGGCCCGAATTCTTCGGCTCGCCCCGGCCCGCGTGGACATACACGTGCCGCTCAACCGTCAGGGTCTCGATTCGCTGACGGCAATGGAGGTGCGGAACCGCCTTGAGGCTGAGCTGAAGGTGGCGGTTCCGGTAACCAGATTCCTGACGGGGGCCGACATCGCCGAACTGGCCGGCGAACTGGCCGGGCTGATCGCCCGAGCACCTGCCCAGGCGGCGCCGGTCGTGGCGGAGCAGTCAGCCTCCATCGGGCAGGGCGAAGCCCGGCAAATCCTGGACCGGATCGATCAGATATCCGAGGACCAGGTCAAAGAACTGCTTCGGAGCATGCTGGCAAAAGGGGAGGGGAAATCATGAGCGGTAATCTCCCCGATCTGGACGGGCTTTCTCCTGAAGAGGCGCGATCGCTCCTCGAACGCATGCTGCGGCAGGCGATCGAACCGACCCACCCACTTTCGTATAACCAGCGCTCCATGTGGTTTCTGCAAAACCTGGATCCCCAGAGTGCCGCCTACAATCTGAACTTCGCGGCCACTATTCGCTCGGCTTATGATGTCGGGGCGATGCGCAGTGCGCTACAAACCATGATCAACCGCCATGCGGTTCTGCGCACGGTCTTTGTCGCGGAGGACGGCATGCCGCTACAGCAGGTCCGTGAAAAGGTGGAACCACCCTTCCAGGTGGTGGACGCCAGTGCCTGGGACGACACGACCCTGGGGA
This sequence comes from Symbiobacteriaceae bacterium, assembly GCA_036504075.1. Classification (GTDB taxonomy): domain Bacteria; phylum Bacillota; class Sulfobacillia; order Symbiobacteriales; family Symbiobacteriaceae; genus DASXVX01. The sequence goes on from DASXVX010000090.1 coordinate 16,381, forward strand.
ACCGGGTGGCGGAGGAGGCGTATCGTCCCTTCCAACTGGACCAGAGTCCGTTGGTCCGGTTCTGGCTTTTTGTGCGCGGGCCGCAAGCGGCTGTTCTGCTTTCGACCTTCCACCATATCATCAGCGACTTCTGGAGCAGCGTTTTGTTCATGGAGGAGTTCAGCGGGCTTTATCGGGCCACTGCCGCAGGCCGGGAGATGGTGCTGCCGTCTGTTAGGCTGCAATACACCGATTTTGTCCGGTGGCAAAGCGAGATCATGAACGGGCAGGAGGGCGACAGACTCTGGGCGTACTGGCGGGAGCGGCTCCCCAATGACCTGCCGGTGCTGTGCCTCCCGACCGACCGGCCCCGGGGTCCGGTGCAGACCTTCCATGGTGATGTCTGTTCTTTTGCGGTGGATGAAGTCCTGACAGAGCGGTTGTGGGCTGTGGCGAACGAAGTCGGCGTCACGCCTCTGGTGTTGCTGCTGTCTGCATTTCAGGTATTGCTCTATCGCCACTCGGGGCAGGAGCACTTCCTGGTGGGAACGCCGACACTGGGGCGTACCCGGCCAGAGTTTGCCAACGTGATCGGCTACTTTGTCAATCCGGTACCGATTCGGGCCGATCTCTCGCCCGACTTGCCGTTCACGGCGCTGGTCGGCCGGGTCAGTGACATGGTGCTCGGCGCACTGGATCATCAGGATTTTCCGTTCCCGTTGTTGGTCGATCGGCTGCATCCCAGGCGAGAGCCGGGCTACCCGCCGCTGATCCAGGTCATGTTTAACTTTGAGAAATCGCACGAAGAAGCCCGACAGGGTACGGCGCTTTTCATCACGGGGCAGGCAGGCGCACAGATGAACATGGGTGGCCTGGAACTGGAGTCCTATGCCCTGCAACAACGGATCGCCTCTTTTGATCTGGAACTGGTGCTGGAAAAGGTCAACGGGAGGCTGTGGGGAGCACTCCAGTACAACAGCGACCTGTTTGACCGCACGACGGTGTTGCGGATGGCGAAACGGTTTCAGACGCTCCTTTCCGGCATTGCGGAAGCACCGGATCGACCTGTGGCCGATTTACCCCTTCTCACTGCCGACGAGCTGCGGCAACTGGCGGTCTGGAACAGAACGGATGTTATCCGTGCGCCTGGCCTCTCACCGGTGCACCAGGTGGCAGAGCAGGCGCGTCTCCGGCCGGACGCCACGGCGATCATGGCGCTGGACGGGCCGTTGACCTACCGGGAATTGAACCGGCAGGCCGACGTGCTGGCGGCCGGTCTGCAGCAGGATGGCCTGGCTGCAGGCTGTCCTGTGGGCATTCGGCTTTCCCCTTCGCCGGCGGCCGCGGTGGCGTTGCTGGCCGTGCTGAAGGCGGGCGGAGTCTGCCTGCCGCTGGACCCGAATGAGGCGCCGCAGCGTCAGGCCCACATGCTCCATCAGGCCGGGGCGGAGGTGCTTCTCACCAGCGGACGCTTCCCCACCGTTGAAGTGGCAGGCGTGCGGTGCATCGACCTGGACCAAATCGACCTGGTGCCAGGCGGCGAACCGGCGACGATTCTGCCGCACACCGTCTCTGATGACCAGCCGGCCTTCCTTTTCCATCGCCCGGGTCCCGGAGGTCAGCCGCAGGCGCTGCCCGTCTCCCACCGAGCGCTTTGCAACCGGCTGGACTGGCTGCAGGAGACGTTCCAACTGACGGAGGCTGACCGAGTCTTACATAGCGCTCCACTCACCTCGGCCGCTGCACTGCGGGAACTCCTCTGGCCGTTGACCGTAGGCGCCCGTGTGGTGTGCGCCGGCCAGGGCGACGCTCTGGAAGGGCGTCGGATGACCGACCTCGTTGCTACCCGGGGGATTACCGTGCTATCGTGCGTGCCGTCTGTTCTGGCCCACATGTTGGATGAGCAGGACCCGGTTGAACCGGGCCGTCTGCGGTTGATCATGTGCAGTGGGGAACCGATGTCGCAGGCGCTGGCACAGAAGGCGGCCGATCGATTCCATGCCGCTGTGCATAGCCTCTACAGTACAGCCGGAGCGGGCGGTGAAGCGCTGCATTGGCACTGTGCTTCCACGGAGGCCGGCCAACTGCCGCTTCTCGGGCGCCCGATTGCCAATGTGCGGGCACACATCCTGGATGGCCGTGACCGACCGGTGCCGGTCGGGGTGACGGGGGATCTGTGCATCGGCTTCGCCGGATCCGCGACGTTGTTTAAGACGGGCGACCGGGCCCGGCAACTGCCGAGCGGGATCATTGCCCACGCGGGCCGGTCCGACGGTCATATCCGGCTGCTGGGGCATAGAGTCGATCCCGAAGAGGTCCGGGCGGTGCTGGCCGGGCATCCCGCGGTGGGTGCCGTCGAACTTGCGCTACAGGAGCGCGGGGGCGGGGACGCCGCCGTGGTGGCTTACGTCGTCCCGCGGGACAAGGGCGCCCTCCGGCTCGACGACCTGCGCACATATCTGCGAGAGCGGTTACCAACCTGGATGATGCCGGCGGCATTCCGCCGTTTAGACGAACTGCCCCTTACGCCGGACGGTCGGGTTGACCACGCCGCCCTGCCAGTCGTGCCGGAGGCGGTACTGGAACCGGAGCGACCGTTCGTCGTACCGCGGACGCCGCTGGAGGCGGCGATTGCGGCCGTCTGGTGCGAGGTGCTGGCCATCCCGCGGGTGAGCGTCCACGCCGACTTCTTTCGCCTCGGTGGCGAAGCGCCGGAGGCCGGTCGGATCATTTCCGTATTGCAGGAAAGGCTTCAGGTCTCGCTGCCGCCCACTGCTCTGTATGAAAGCCCTACCATCGCGGACCTGGCCGCGCAAGTCTCCATCCTCCGGTCACGGCTGGAGGCGCCGGCCATCTCCGTGCGAAACGATGCGGCGCGTTCGGGTTCGCTGCAGCTTTCCCCCAGGCAGCAGTTGCTCTGGATTACAGACCAGTCCGAAGGGCACCGGCCAGGGGACGTTGTACCGATTCTGCTGCGGGCGGCCGTGCCGCTTGACGGCGGGCTGCTTGAACGCAGTCTGCAGGCGCTGGTTCAGCGACACGAAGTACTGCGGATGGGGTTCAGGTTCGAGAATGGCGCCGTGGCAGGTTTCGCACAGCAGAACGTCTGTGTACCGCTACAGAGACTCGACATGCTGGAAACGGCCCCCGACCGGTGGGCCGAGGCACTCGATGGCCTCATCAGCCGGGAGGTGCGTCAGCCCTTCGACATGACGCTACCACCGCTGCTGCGGGCCACATGGGTACGACTGAGCGACACCGAATCTGCGGTGTTGCTGGTGCTGCACGCCATGGTGGCCGACGAGTTCTCGGGACCGGTGATCGCCCGGGACCTGGGGGCGCTGTACGTCGGCCTGGCGAAGGGAGACCAGACGCCGCTGCCGGAACCGGCCTTCGGGCATGCCGACTATGTCGGGTGGCAGGTACAGCGGGTCGGGGCCGATGCGTGCGAGGCGGAACTGGCCTACTGGAAGGCGCAACTGGACGGTGCGCCGCCGCTGTTGGAGCTCCCAACGGACCGGGCCCGTCCGCCGGTGCAGAGTTATCGGGCGAAAACCCTGAGGTTTGCCGTTGCGGACGGCATGATGACGGCCCTGGCCGACCTCGGGCGTCAGGTGGGCGTCTCCGCAGAACATGTCTGGTTGGCAGCGCTGCAAACCGTGCTGCATCGGTACTCCGGTGAGAACGACATCTGCATCGGCGCATGGACACCCGGTCGACTGGCCCCGGAGACGGAGAAACGGGTCGGTCCCTTTGCCAACCGACTGGCACTGCGCACGAACTTGTCGGGCAATCCCACGTTCCGGGAACTGCTCAGACGGCTGCGGGAGGTCGCGTTCGGGGGATATCGCCATCAGAACGTTTCCTATCAACAAGTGCTGGAAGCGCTTCAGGTGGTGGCCGGCACCAGCAACGCTCCGCTTTGCCAGGTCGGCTTCAGTTACGCGGTGACTCGGCCAGAGCGTCCGGCGACTCGCCCCTTTGTGCTCGAACCTGTAGGCCGGGACTGGCTTGATCTCGATCTCAGCCTGCGGGTCACCGGAGGGAGCGAGGGGGTCACGGCACTGCTGGATTATAACCCCGACCTATTCGACGACGACCGCATGCAGCGGCTTGCTGCCCACCTGCAGAACCTGCTGGCCGGCGCGGTCGCCGATCCCGACGAACACATCTGGGATCTGCCGCTCTTGACTGAAGCGGAGCGTCAGCAGATTCTGGTGACCTGGAACGACACCGCGGTGCCGTTCCCCCAGACCTGTCTGCACAATCTTGTGGCAGAGCAGGTGCAGCGAACGCCCCATGCCGTCGCCGCTGTAATGGGTGAGGCACAACTGACTTACGCCGAACTCGATGTGCGGGCGAATCAACTGGCGCACCACCTCCAGGCGCTCGGTGTGGGACCGGACGTTCCGGTTGGCGTTTGCGTCGAGCGGTCACTGGAGATGGCCGTTGTACTGCTCGCCATCCTCAAGGCCGGGGGCGCCTACGTGCCCCTGGATACCGATGCACCAACCGCTCGCCTGCGGCAGGTGCTGACCGAAGCCGGCGCACCCGTATGCGTCTCGCAGGACAGTCTCCGTTCCCGCCTGCCGGACGATGTCGCCACGAAGGTGATGATCGATGCCGACCGGCCCGTCATTGCGAGTCGGCCCAGGTCTGCTCCGCACACGGATGTGACGCCAGACCATCTGGTCTCCGTCTACTACACGTCGGGTTCCACCGGGCGGCCCAAGGGGGTCGCAAGCACCCACGCGGGCTGGGTCAACCGGGTCGTGTGGATGCAGCGGCAGCACAAGCTTTGTCCGGGGGAGACCGTGCTTCAGAAGACGACCCTGACCTTTGATGATGCTGCCGTCGAGTTCTTCTGGCCGTTGACGACCGGTGGGCGGATTGCCTTCTTGGAACCGGCTTTGCACAAGGATCCCCGGGCGATTTTGGCGGCGGCCATCCACTACGACGCAGCGGTACTCCAGTTCGTCCCTAGCATGCTCACGTTTTTTCTGGATGCCATCGGACCCGCTGATGCGGCCCGCCTGAAGAAACTCCGGCATGTGGTCTCCAGCGGCGAGGCGCTGAAGGCTGACCTGGTCCGCAAGTTCTTCGAACGGCTGACCTGCCCGTTGCACAACCAGTGGGGCGCAACCGAGGTCTCCATCGATTCGACGCTTTACACTTGCCGCTCGGCAGCCGATGCCATCACCCCCATCGTGCCGGTGGGGCGGCCCTTTGACAACAACCAGGCCTACATTCTGGACCCATACGGACATCCGGTTCCTGCCGGCGTGGTGGGCGAACTCTATCTGGCCGGAATCGGCCTCGCCCGGGGCTACCTGAACGATCCGGTGCGCACAGCCGAGGCCTTTATGGACAACCCGTTCGATCCGGGAACCCGGATGTACCGGACGGGCGATCGCGGGTACTACATGCCGAACGGCTGCATCGTCTTTGCCGGGCGCCGGGATGACCAGGTGAAAGTGCGCGGCCAGCGGGTGGAACTGGCGGAGATCGAAGCCGCCCTGGACACCTGTCCGGAAGTGCAGGAGTGCGCTGTGGTCGCTCACAAACGGACGGATGGATACCGGCTCGCTGCCTACTATACGGTACGCCCGGCCCGCGCCGACGGGGCGGTCGGGTGGGGTTCGGTGGAATCGCTCCGTGGTTACCTGAGCGGACTGCTGCCCGATTACATGGTGCCGGGCCGGTTTATACCCATGGCGACCCTGCCGCACACTGTCAGCGGCAAGGTCGACCGCAAGCTGCTGCCCGAGCCGACCGATGAACGTCCGGATCTGCAGCAGGAGTACGTGACGCCGCAGACTGAGACGGAAACGGCCGTCGCGGCGGTCTGGCAGGGGGTGCTGGGTCTGGCCGCTGTGGGCGCGCAGGATGATTTCTTCGAGCTGGGCGGCCACTCGCTGGATGCGACGCGCGTCATCTCCCGTATCAATCAGGTATTCGGCGTCAGCCTGCCGCTCAAAGCGCTCTTCGAAAAACCCAACGTGGCGGCACTGGCCGCCCTGGTTCAGGACGCCCGCTCCGAGGCGGCGGACGGTGACCGAAAGCTGGTTCCGCCGGCACCGCCTCAGTCAACGTATGAGTTGTCGCACGCTCAGTTGCGGTATTGGTTCCAGTATTTGTACGACCGCGAAAACGCTGCCGGCATCCTCTCCGTGCACGAACTGAAAGGCCCGCTGGAAGCGGAGGCGCTGCTGCGAGCCTTCCAGGCATTGGTGAATCGCCACGGTATTATGCGCACAACCTTCGCTGACCAGGACGGCACGCCGGTACAGATCGTGCATGCAGACTTGCCGGTGCCCTGTCCGTACGTAGACCTGTCGGGGTTGACCCCGGACGAGCAATTTCAGCGGCTGGCCGAACACGCGGCGGCCGAATGGAACCGACCGTATGAACTGGAACGGGAGTCCTCGTTCCGGGCGAGCCTGTTCAAATTGGCCCTGGATCGCCATTTTTTCTTCCTGGGTGTGCACCCCATCTCGTACGATGGCTGGTCGGCCACGGTTCTGACCCGGGACCTGGCGGCCTTCTACCGTGCTTATCGGGCGGGTCTTTCCGACGAGATGCCGCCTGCCGTTCAGTACATCGATTTCGCCCTCTGGCAGAACCGGCGTCTCGCAGCCGGGGAGCTGGATCAGCAGCGGGATTACTGGCGCAAGCACCTGGCGGTCGATACGCCTGCTCCCCGCATTTCTTCGAGCAACGATGAGACGCCGACCGTACCGGCGGCGATGGTCCCGATCAATCGGACGATCCCAGCCGAGCAGACGGCGCGGATCCGGGCGTTTGCCAGGGAGCACGGCGTCACCCTCTACATGACGATGCTCTGTGCCCTCAATCTCTGGCTCGCCCGGCGGTCCGGACAATCGATCATCACAGTGGGTACGCCGCTTTCCGGGCGTAACCATCCAGATCTGGAGAGCATCCTTGGCCTGGTGCTCAATCCGGTGACCATCCGGACGAATTTGTCGGGAAATCCGACCTTCCTGCAGGCGCTCGATGTGGTTCGGCAAGCCGCCCTTGATGCCCATGCCAATCAGGATTACCCGTTTGACCTGATCCAGCATGAATACCGCCAGCGCACGGGTGCCACGTCCCCGCTCTACACCGTCGTCTTCGTCGTACAGAACGCGTATAGCGGTGAAGCGGTGCTGGACGGGCTTGACGTGCGTGACATCCCCATTCATTCATTTCTGCAGGCCCGCTCAGAGCAAGATCGCGGCATGGTTGATCCGACCATGGAGTTCGATCTGCACATTGAAGCGATCGAACAATCCGACGTGGTAGAGCTGGTGGTTCAGTATCACCCGAAGCGATATAGCCGGGCGACAGTGGACCGATTCCTCCAGGAAGTGGAGTCGGTGCTTACGCAGATGATCGAACAGCCAGGGCAGCGTCTTTCTCAGCTCCGCAGCGACGACGACAACGCACTGGACGAGCTTTTCGGCGAGGACGAGTGATGCACAGGGGAGTGAGCGCCATGGTCAACGACCACATCGAGCGAACGGTGCCTCTATCTGGCGGACAGCAAGCGCTTTGGTTTCTCGAACAGCTGGAGCCAGGCAGTGCGATTTTTGGCCTGCCCATGGCCGTGCAGATTCGTGGCCTGCTTGACAAGGTGCTCCTGGAGCGCAGCCTGAACGAGGTGGTGCGCCGGCATGGGAGCTTACGGACCACTTTTGGGGCTGTGCGAGACCAGCCGCTTCAGGTGGTGCACCCGACGGCGCAGATTCCGCTGGCGGAGAGCGACCTGACCGGTCTGCCGGTGGCCGACCGGATGCCCGGGGCCTTGCAGATACTGCGGGAGTTGGTGCACCGTCCGTTCGATCTCGGAGCAGGGCCGCTCATGCGGGCTGTCCTGGTTCGTCTGGGCGACACCGACCACCTGCTGCTGCTCTGCCTGCATCAGATCATCTGCGATGACTGGTCGCTGCGGGTTCTGCAGCAGGAGATCGGCCAAGTGTACGCCGCCTTTGCGACAGGAGCGGAACCTGCCCTGCCGGTGCTCCCCTGCCAGTATGCCGACCACGCCCGGTGGGAACACGACCAACTGCAGGCTGGCACCTGGGAGTCGCAGGTAGCTTACTGGAAGGAGCAACTGGGCAGCGATCCCCCTGTGCTTAACCTGCCGACCGACCGCCTCCGTCCGCCGGTTCAGAACTATGGGGCCGGAAGTTGCCGGTTCGAGCTACCGCGTGAGTTGGTAGCTGCACTGGACCAGCTGAGTCGGCAGGAAGACGTACCGCTTTCCACCACGCTGCTCGGCGCATTTATGCTCCTGCTGTTCCGCTACACCGGTCAGGCTGACCTGCTGGTGGGCACCGCGGTACCCAATCGGCGGCCGGAGGTGGGCGGGCTGATTGGCCCGTTCGCCAATTGGCTGGCGGTGCGGGCTGACCTTTCGGATGCGCCCGGCTTTCGCCAGCTTCTGCGGCGGCTCCACACCAGCGTGGTGGCTGCAGAAGCACACAGTGAAGTACCCTTCGAGCGGATTGTGCAGGGGCTGCAGTTCAACCGGACATCGAGCAGCGCCCCGCTGTATCAAGTGGCCTTTCGGTGCGATGCCGAGGAGGCACCGCAGCAGGCAGCCGGCCTCACTCTGCAGGGACTACCCATAGAGGCAGACCAGTCACTTTCTGATCTCGCCCTGGCGATCGTCCTGGCGGGAGAGAAGCTGCAGGGCAGCCTGCAGTATAGCACGGCGCTGTTTGACGAAGCGACGGTCCGCCGCATGGTCGGGCATTGGCAGCTGTTGCTCGAAGGGATCGCGGGGGATGCAGACCAATCGGTCACCACGCTGCGTATCCTCACGTCGGCGGAACAGGGGCAGTTGGCTGTCTGGAGTCAGGGAATGGCGACCGACCCAACCAACATCCTGCTGCCAGACCTGGTCGAAGCCTGGGCCCGGCGGACGCCGGATGCGGTTGCGGTGGAGTTTGGCCATGAGCGGCTGACCTACAGGGAACTAAACGAGCGGGCCAACCAACTTGCGCACGATCTGCGGCGGCGCGGGGTAGGGCCTGAGGTATTAGTTGGTGTCTGTGCGGAGCGATGCCCGGAGATGATCGTCGGGCTGCTGGGGGTCTTAAAGGCGGGCGGTGCATATGTACCGCTGGATCCGACCTATCCGGCGGAACGGCTCACCTACATGCTGACCGATGCGGCTGCCCCGGTGCTTCTGACCCAGGCACATCTGGTGGCGAAGCTGCCGGCCCACACGGCCCAGATCGTTCTCCTGGATGCTGACTGGGAAAAGGTTGCCTGCCAACCAACCACCACTCCGGACGCGAATGTGACAACGGCGAACCTGGTCTATGTCATTTACACGTCGGGGTCAACCGGGTGGCCCAAAGGGGTGCAGATCGAACACGGTTCCTTCCTGAGCTTGCTCTGCGGATACCAGGAGACGTTTCATCCGACACCGCTGGACAGGCATTCCCAACTTGCCGGTCCGAGCTTTGATGCCTCTATCTGGGAGATTTGGCCGCCGTTGGTAGCCGGGGCAACGCTGGTCATTGTGCCGGACGCGGTGCGGCTCTCCCCGCCGGCGCTTCGAGAATGGCTGGTAGAGCAACGGGTAACCGTCTCCTTCGTGCCAACACCGCTGGGAGAAGCGGTGCTGGAGCTAGAATGGCCCGCAACCACTCCCCTCCGAGTGCTGCACATTGGCGGCAGTCGCCTTCATAGCCGCCCGTCGCCCACCATCCCGTTCACCGTGTTCAATGTTTACGGCCCCACCGAGAACACCATTCTTTCGGCTATGGGCATCGTGTCGGCGCAAGCAGATGGGTCAAGCGCACCGCACATCGGGCGGCCCTCCCCCAACGTGGAGATATTTGTGCTGGATGCAAACCTCCAGCCGGTGCCAGCAGGCGTGCCCGGCGAGTTGTACTTGGGCGGCAGACAGCTTGCGCGGGGCTACCTGAACCAACCCGAACTGACTCGGGAGCGGTTCATCCAACACCCCTTCCGCACCGATCCGGCGGCCCGTCTGTATCGAACGGGCGACCTGGTGCGCTACCGGCCCGACGGGAACCTTGAGTTTATTGGCCGTACCGATGACCAGGTCAAGATCAGAGGGTTTCGAATTGAACCAGGTGAGATTGAATCGGTGTTAGGACGGCACCCGGCCGTACAGGAGGCCGTTGTGCTGGCTCGCGAGGACCAGCCCGGTGAAAAGAACCTGGTCGCCTATCTCGTACCCGCTTCGGCAGTCGAGGCGGCAGATCTGCGGACCTGGCTGAAACAAAGACTGCCCGACTATATGATTCCCTCGCACTTTGTGCTGCTCGGTGCCATTCCCCTCACTGTCAACGGCAAGGTCAACCGGACGGCGCTTCCGGTTCCGGAACGCAATCGTGCAGCAACCGGGAGCGGTTCGGCCCCGCCGGCCTCTCCACTTGAACAGATGCTGGCCGGCATCTGGTGCGAGGTGCTCGGGCTTCCGGCGGTGGGTATCCACGACGACTTTTTTGAACTGGGCGGCCACTCGCTGCAGGTGACTCGGGTGGCCTCGCGGATTCGGGAGACACTTGCCGTGGAATTGCCGCTGAGTCAGATCTTTGAGGCGCGGACCGTTGCTCAACTGGCCGAGAAGGTCGGGGACAGCCTCACCAATCAGGTCGATTCGTTTTCGGGGCAGGCGATCCTCCCTGCCGGTCGAACTGGCCGCCTCCCGCTCTCATCGGCCCAGCAGCGGCTCTGGTTCCTGAACCAGTTGGAGCCGGGTCTTTCCGTATATAACATACCGGAAATGCTGCGCTTACGCGGTCGGCTCCAGTTCGGTGTTCTTCAGCGTTGCCTTGGCGAGATCGTAGAGCGCCACGAGGCGCTGCGGACCACCTTTCGGAACGAGGGTGGGGAGCCTGAGCAGATTATTGCACCGGTCTCAAGCCTGCCCTTGCCGCTGGCTCTGGTGGACCTTACGGATTATCCGGCGGACGAGCGGGAAGTGCGGGCGATGGAGTTGGTCCAGGCAGAGGCCCGTACGCCGTTCGACCTTGCCCGCGGCCCGCTGTTCAGGGCGACTCTGTATCGCCTGGCAGACGAGGAGCATCTGTTGCTTCTGAACGTGCATCACATCGTCGCCGACGGCTGGTCCATGCAGGTACTGCTTGGTGAACTGACCTCGCTTTACGCTGCCTTCATGCGGGGAGAGCCGTCAAGTTTGCCGGCCTTGCCGGTTCAGTATGTGGACTTTGCGGTTTGGCAACGCCAGTGGCTGCAGAGCGCGGAACTGGAACGCCAGCGCACATACTGGCGTAGGCAACTGGAAGGTGCGCCGGCGATGCTCAACATGCCTGCGGACCGTCCGCGACCGGCTGTGCCGAGCTACCGGGGTGGGGTGGAGACGGCGGTTTTGCCTGGCGAACTGCTGGCAGCCCTGGCGGAGTTGGGACACCGCGAAGGCGCAACGCTGTTCAGCGTGTTACTCGCTGCCTTCCAGGCCTTGCTGTTCCGGTACACGGGGCAGGCGGATTTGGTGGTGGGGAGCCCGATTGCCAATCGCAATCGGTTGGAAACCGAACAGCTGATCGGCTTCTTCGCCAACACCCTGGCATTGCGCACGAGTCTGGCGGGCAACGAGACGTTTCGTGAACTGGCTCACAGGGCGCAAGAGACCACCCTGGGCGCCACCATACACCAGGACCTCCCCTTCCAGGAGCTGGTGGCGGCGCTTCAGCCGGACCGCGACATCAGCTACTCACCTATCTTTCAGGTGATGTTCGCCTTGCAGAACACCCACGCACCCGCAACGGAACTGCCGGGTCTGACGATCAGTCCGATCTACATCCACAACGGAACAGCCAAGTTTGACCTCCTGCTTTCCATGGAGGAAGGGCCCACCGGTCTGTCGGCCTCTCTCGAGTACAGTACCGATCTCTTCGATGCGCCCACCATCACCCGGATGTTGGGCCATTACCGGACGTTGCTTGAAGGTGCCGTGGCCAACCCGGATCTACCGCTGGGCGACCTGCCGCTGCTCACGGCGGCGGAAAAGCAGCAGGTGCTGGTGGAGTGGAACGATACGGCGGTTGACTACCCCGATGCCGCCTGTGTTCACCACCTGGTGGAGGCCCAGGCGACGCGTACTCCGACAGCCGTGGCTGTGGAGTTTGAGGGGGAGTCGCTTACCTATCGGGAACTGAATGAACGTGCAAACCAATTGGCTCACCATCTGCGGACGTTGGCTATCGGACCCGAAGTGCTGGTGGGTATTGCCACTGAGCGGTCGCTGGAGATGGTGGTCGGGCTCCTCGGTATTTTGAAGGCGGGTGGGGCGTACGTACCCCTGGACCCCGGCTACCCACGGGAACGACTGGCCTACATGCTGGCCGACTCCGGTGTGGCCGTGTTGCTGACGCAGCAGCGGCTGGTGGCACAACTGCCGGAGCATCAGGCGAAAGTAGTCTGCCTGGATGACCACTGGGCCGAGATCGCCCGGCAGCCCCAGGAGAACCTGGCGAGTGAGACCGGGCCGGACAACTTGGCTTATGTCATCTACACGTCGGGCTCCACCGGTAAACCGAAAGGCGCCATGAATCACCACCGGGGTGTCTGCAACCGGCTCCTCTGGATGCAGGAAGAGTATCGGCTGAATGAGTCGGATCGCGTGCTCCAGAAGACGCCCTTTAGTTTTGATGTGTCGGTCTGGGAATTCTTCTGGCCCCTCATCACCGGCGCACGGCTAGTAGTGGCGCGGCCGGACGGGCACAAGGACCCTGCCTACCTGGTCGATCTGATCGATTCTGCGGGCATTACTACGCTGCATTTCGTCCCGCCGATGCTGCAGGTCTTCCTGGAAAGCGTGGGCCCGGAGCACTGCCGGAAGCTGAGACGGGTGATTTGCAGCGGGGAGGCCCTGCCGTACGACTTGCAGGAGCGCTTCTTCAGCCGGCTCGATGCCGAGCTGCACAACCTGTATGGCCCGACTGAAGCTGCCGTCGACGTAACCTACTGGGCCTGCCGCCGGGGCAGCAGCAGCCGTACGGTGCCGATCGGACGTCCCGTGGCCAACACCCGCATCTACATCCTGGACGACCATCGGCAGCCCGTGCCCATGGGCGTGGGCGGAGAACTCTACATTGGCGGCGTGCAGGTGGGGCGTGGCTACCTGGGTCGGCCGGAACTGACGGCGGAACGGTTCATCCGTGACCCCTTCAGTGCCGACCCCGGTGCGCGGCTCTACCGGACGGGCGACCTGTCCCGCTGGTTGCCCGACGGTACCATCGAGTACCTCGGCCGCATTGATCACCAGGTGAAAATCCGGGGCTTCCGGATCGAACTGGGCGAGATTGAAGCTACCCTCGCCAGACATCCAGAGGTTCGGGAAGCGGTAGTCATCGACCGGGAGGACGTCCCCGGCGACAGGCGATTGGTGGCCTACGTGGTGCCGGGGCGGAACGCAACCGAGGCGGATGACCCGGTAGCGGAGCCGGAACAGAGCGAACAGGTGGCGCAGTGGCAAATACTCTTTGACAACTGGTACGCCCGAGACCGGAGTGATGTCGACCCTTCCTTTAATACCATCGGTTGGAATTCCAGCTACACCAATGCACCGATTCCAACCACCGTAATGGGCGAGTGGCTGGAAAGCACCGTAGAACGAATTCGATCGCTTGCGCCCCGGCGCGTCCTGGAAATCGGGTGCGGCTCTGGCATGCTGCTGGCGCGCCTGGCGCCTTATTGCGACGACTATTACGCCACTGACTTTTCTCAAGGCGCCGTCGATTATGTGCGCGACCAACTGGTGCGCCCGAACCCGGCGCTATCCCATGTACATGTGGAGCGCCGCACGGCTGACGACTTCACTGGCTTCGCGGGCAGAGAGTTTGATGCCGTCATTCTCAACTCGGTGGTCCAGTACTTCCCCCGCGCCGAATACCTGGCGAAGGTGCTCCGGCACGTGGCTGCATTCGTTCAACCGGGCGGATTTATCTTCATCGGCGATGTGCGCAGTTTGCCGCTGCAACCGGTTTTTCACACCTCAGTAGAGTTCTTCCGGGCGCCGCGGAGCCTGACGCTGAAGCGTTTCCAGAGCGCCGTGGGGGCTCGTCTCACGCAGGACAACGAACTGGTGTTGGACCCCCGGTTCTTCCATGCACTGGCCCTGGACTGGTCCCGGATTTCCCACGTGGAGACTCGGTATCGGCGGGAACGGTGCCAAAATGAACTGACACGGTTCCGTTATGACGCCATCCTACATGTGGAGGCGCCGGAACCGGTGCCAGTAGAGCAACGGCTGGACTGGGCAAGCGAAATCGTGACGCTTGGATCTCTCCAGGGGCGGCTGGCGGAAGGACAGTCCCGGGTTTTCGGCATCACGGGAATTCCCAACGCTCGGGTCGCATCCGATCTGGCCATTTCCGAACTGGTCGGGAAGCTCGACGGCGCAAGTACCGTGGGTGACCTCGCCGCCATGCTGCAGCAGAACGGTAGCCCACCGGGAATCGACCCGGAGAACGTTCAGACGCTGGGGCAGAAGTTTGGCTACGCGGTGGAGATACTCCACGGTGACCCTGACCGGCCCGATTGCTACGACGCCGTGTTCATGCCGGTCGACTTGCTGCGGGGACTGCCCCGGGCCATGTTCCCGGCCTGTTCGACAACATCGCTACATACGCCGTCCTGGCGGGCATACGCCAGTCAGCCCCACCAGATGGGCCTTTCCAACCAACGGCGCCAGGCGGGTTCTTTCAGTCAACCGCCTCATCGAGTGGACCCTTCCAATCAAGCGCATCAGGTGACGCCTTCTGGCAAACTCGTTTCGGCCTTGCGCCATCATCTCCAGGACCTGCTGCCCGAGTACATGGTGCCCACTGCGTTTGTGCTGCTCGACGCCATTCCCCTTACCGTCAACGGCAAGGTAGACCGCCGGGCACTTCCGGCATTCGATCAGGATCGTTCGGAACTCGCCACCGATTATGTCGAGCCTCGGACTCCGATCGAGCAGGCGGTGGCGCGGATTTTTGCCACGGTGCTCAAGGTGGACAGGATCGGGGCCGGCGACAACTTCTTCGAGCTGGGCGGCCATTCACTGCTGGCCACGCAAGTCATCTCCCGGGTGCGGGCGAGCCTGCAGGTCGATCTGCCGGTCCGCAGCGTCTTCGAAGCGCCCACCCTGGCGCAACTGGCCCAGCGGATTGAGAATGCCCAACGCAAGCAGAAGGCACCCTTGCAACCCATCGATCCTGTGCCGCGGACCGGACCGCTGGCACTCTCCCTGGCCCAGCAGCGGCTATGGTTTCTGGACCAGTTGGAGCCGGGTCTGCCCCTGTATAACATAGTCGAAATGCTGCGCTTACGCGGTCGGCTCCAGTTCGATGTTCTTCAGCGTTGCCTTGGCGAGATCGTACAGCGCCACGAGGCGCTGCGGACCACCTTCCGGAGCGAGGGTGGGGAGCCTGAGCAGATTATTGCACCGGCCTCAAGCCTGCCCTTGCCGCTGGCTCTGGTGGACCTTACGGATTATCCGGCGGACGAGCGGGAAGTGCGGGCGACGGAGATTGTCCAGGCGGAGGCCGGTACGCCGTTCGACCTTGCCCGAGGCCCGCTGTTCAGGGCGACTCTGTATCGCCTGGCGGACGAGGAGCATCTGTTGCTTCTCAACGTGCATCACATCGTTGCCGACGGCTGGTCCATACAGGTACTGCTTGGTGAACTGACCTCGCTCTACGCTGCCTTCATGCGGGGAGAGCCGTCAAGTTTGCCGGCCTTGCCGGTTCAGTATGTGGACTTCGCAGTTTGGCAACGCCAGTGGCTGCAGAGCGCAGAGCTGGAACGCCAGCTTACATACTGGCGTAAGCAACTGGAAGGTGCGCCGGCGATGCTCAACATGCCTGCGGACCGGCCGCGACCGGCTGTGCCGAGCTACCGTGGTGGGGTGGAGAAGGCGGTTTTGCCTGGCGAACTGCTGGCAGCCCTGACGGAGTTGGGACGCCGCGAAGGAGCGACGCTGTTCAGCGTGTTGCTCGCTGCCTTCAATGCCTTGCTGTTCCGGTACACGGGGCAGGAGGATTTGGTGGTAGGGAGCCCGATTGCCAATCGCAACCGGCTGGAAACCGAAGGGATGATCGGGTTCTTTGTCAATACCCTGGCATTGCGCACAAGCGTGGCGGGTAACCCGACGTTTCGTGAGCTGGTGCACAGGGCGCAGGAGACCGCCCTGGATGCTACCATGCACCAGGACCTCCCCTTCCAGGAGCTGGTGGCGGCCCTTCACCCGGACCGCAACATCAGCTACTCGCCCATCTTCCAGGTGATGTTCGCCCTGCAGAATCCCCGCACCCATGAAACGGCACTGCCGGGTGTGGCGGTCAGTCCGATGTTCATCCACAACCGAACAGCCAAGTTTGACCTCGTGCTGTCAATGGAAGAAAGACCCACGGGTCTGTCAGCTACTTTCGAGTACAGTACCGATCTCTTCGATGCTCCCACCATCAAGCGGCTGGTCGGGCATTTCACCACCCTCCTGGAGAGGATTGCGGCGAACCCGGACCAGCGGGTCGGCGATCTGCCCCTGGTGACGGAAGCGGAGGCGCTTTTCCTCCAGCGCTGGAACGAGACGGTGACCGACTATCCGCGGCAGGAGGCCATCCACCGGCTCTTTGAAGCGCAGGCAGCGCGGACGCCAGCCGCCGTGGCGGTCGTCTACGGCGCGGAGCAGATCACCTACGGGGAGTTGAACGACCGGGCCAACCGGCTGGCCCGCCGGCTACGCAGGCTGGGGGTGGGGCCTGATCAACTGGTCGGTATCTACATGGAGCGGTCCATCGCGATGATCGAGGGCCTGCTGGGAATCCTGAAGGCCGGCGGATCCTATCTGCCGCTCGACCTGGCCTACCCGAAGGAACGGCTCGCCTTCATGCTCGAAGATGGCCGGGCGCCCGTCCTCCTCACCCAGGAGTCCCTTCTGGACGCCCTGCCCGAGTCGCAGGCCGAGGTGGTCTGCCTTGACCGGGACAGGCCGGCAATTGCCACAGAGGATGGCACCGACCTGGACGACACGGCGGGACCCGAGCAACTGGCGTACGTGATCTACACCTCCGGTTCGACTGGCGTGCCCAAGGGCGTGGCCGTACCGCACCGGGCCGTTGTGCGCCTGGTGCGTGATACCGACTACGTCGCCCTGACCGCGGCGGACCGCATCGCCCAGGCATCCAACGCCTCCTTTGACGCGGCCACCTTCGAAATCTGGGGGGCCTTGCTGAACGGCGCCCGCCTGGTAGGCGCCGGCCGTGAGACCGTGCTTTCGCCCGCCGACTTGGCCGCTTTCCTGAAGCGGGAGGCGATCACGGTCCTGTTCCAGACCACGGCACTCTTCAACCAGATGGCCGCGCAGGCGCCCGGCTGCTTCGCCGGACTGCGGTATCTGTTGTTCGGCGGCGAAGCCTGTGACCCGAATGCTGTCCGCTCGGTGCTGCGCAGCGGCGCTCCGGCCCACCTGCTGCACGTTTACGGCCCGACGGAGAACACGACCTTTACCACCTGGCACAAGGTGGTCGGGGTGCCCGAGGGGGCGACCACGGTGCCGATCGGGAGACCGCTTGCCAACACCACGGTCCACGTGCTGGACGGGAACCGGCGGGCGGTGCCGGTGGGGCTGCCCGGCGAACTCTGCACCGGTGGCGACGGTCTGGCCCGGGGGTACCTGAACCGGCCGGAACTGACTGCCGAACGGTTTGTGCAGACCGAATGGGGCCGGCTCTACCGGACCGGCGATCTGGTCCGGCAGTTGCCCGACGGGGCCGTGGAGTTCATCGGCCGCATCGACAACCAGGTCAAGATTCGCGGCTTCCGCATCGAACCGGGCGAGGTGGAGGCGCGGCTGCTGACGCATCCCGGCGTGGCCGAAGCGGTGGTTGTCGTGCGCGAAGACCGGCCCGGGGAGAAGCGGCTGGCGGGTTATGTCGTCTCCCGAGGCGAGCTGGGCGCAGCCGAACTGCGGACTTGGTTGAAGGAGCAACTGCCGGACTACATGGTCCCGTCGGCCCTGGTGATGCTGAATGCGCTGCCGCTCACCCCGAACGGTAAGGTGAACCGCAGCGCGCTGCCTGCACCGGCAAGCGAAGCGACCAGGGCAGCCAGCAGCCTGTCCACGCCCATTGAGGAGGCTCTGGCGGTCATCTGGTGCTCGGTATTGGGCCTTGAGCGGGTCGACGCCGATGCCAACTTCTTCGAAATCGGCGGCCATTCACTGCTGGCCACGCAAGTCATCTCCCGCGTGCGGGAGAGCTTTTCGGTGGATCTGCCGGTCCGCAGCGTCTTCGAAGCGCCCACCCTGGCGCAACTGGCCCAACGGATCGCGGATGCCCAACGCGAGCAGAGGGCACCCTTGCCGCCAATCGGCGTTGCTCCGCAATCGGACTCGTTACCGCTCTCCTTCGCCCAGCAGCAGCTCTGGTTCCTCGATCAGCTGGACCCGGGCAGTGTGGGGTATAACGTCCCCACGGCCCTGCGCCTGCTCGGGACGCTGAACGCAGCGGCCCTCGCAGAGAGCCTTGACTACCTTGTCCGCCGGCACGAAAGTCTGCGCACAGTCTTTGAGCCGGTCGGCGGCGAGGCGGTGCAGCGGGTGATGCCGCCCCTCCCGGTCCCGATGGTTGTCACGGACCTCACAGGATTGGGTACCGAAGAGTGCGAGGCCCGCATAGTGGCTGCGTTTGAGTCAGAGTTTCACACCCCGTTTGACCTCAACCGGGGTCCGCTGTTCCGGGTGCACCTGCTTCGGGTCGGCGCTGAGGACCACGTTCTGATTGTGGTCATGCACCACATCATCACGGACGGCTGGTCGCAGAACGTGTTTCGGAAGGAACTGGCCGAAGTGTACGCCGCTTTCGCTGAAGGTCGGACGCCTGCCCTGCCTGAACCGTCGCTCCGGTATTCCGACTTCGCGTATTGGCAACGCCGGTGGCTGCAGGGTGAAGTCCTGGAGCAGCACCTGGCCTATTGGCGGCAGCAACTGGGGAGTAATCCGGCACCTTTGGCGTTACCGACCGACCGCCCCCGTCCTCCGATCCAGACGACCCATGGTGCCCTGGTCTCCCGGCATCTGCCCAACGACTTGCGGGACAAGCTCCGCCGCTTCGGGCACGACGAAGGAGCCACGCTCTTCATGACGGTGCTGGCGGCATTCCAGGCCTGGCTCGCGTACGCGACCGGGCAGACGCAGGTCATCGTAGGGACGCCCCTTGCGAACCGAACACACGGCGAGACCGAGGGTTTGATCGGCTTCTTTGTGAACACGCTGCCCATGTGCGCAGACCTGAGCGACAACCCCACTTTCCGAGCGGTGTTGCAGCAGGTGCGGAAAGCAGCATTGGAGGCTTATACCTACCAGGAACTGCCTTTCGAACTTGTGGTGAACCAGATGCAGTTCGAACGGGATCCGAGTCGCACGCCGGTTTTCCAGGTCGTGTTTGTTTACGAGAAGCAGCTCTTTGCAGAATTTGATCTGCCGGGACTGAGAATGCAGATCATCGAGTTTCCTGTGGATGTGGCCAAGTTTGACCTGACACTTGGTGTGCGGGAGGCGGGCGGCGATCTCAGCCTCGTCCTGGACTACAACACCGATCTCTTTGATGCTGCTACGGCTGAACGTATGCTCAGTCAGATACAAACCACCTTGGAAGCCGATTCCGAAGATCCGGATGCGCACCTTCAGGTTTTGTTCCGCCGACTGAGTCAGGAGGAGCTGGCCGCAGACGTGTTGGATTCGATATTGGCGGAGGATTAAGAAGGCGGTGGGATTTGTTGAACTACCTATCCAAAGAGAACGTGCAGGAGATTCTGGAATTAACGCCGCTGCAGGAGGCGCTTCTGCGCGACTCAGCTGATGCAACGTCTGAACCGCTTTTAGAGCAGGTCCGGTACACGCTGGCGGGTTTCGTGGTACCTGACCGCTTCCAGCAGGCATGGGACCGGGTCTGCGAAGCCCCCCCAGCTCTGCGCACGCTCTTCCGTTCCGCCAAGAACCGGGTTGTGCAGGTGGTGCTGCGGACTCGCCCCGTTCCCGTGGATGTGCGCGACTTGCGTGGGCTCACCGAGGCCGGGCGCCAGCAGGCCCTTTTGGAACTGGAACAGGCTCATCGGGAGCCGTTTCGCACGTCGGAAGGACCCCTGGTCCGACTGGGACTGGCACTGCTGTCGGAAGAGTCGGCGGCGCTCGTTTGGACCTGGCATCCGGCCATCATGGATGATTGGAGCCGGAGCCTGCTCATGACAGACTTGCTGGAGATTTACTCAGGCCTGCACGAGCGGCAGCCGCTGCCCGGCACTCGTCGGCCGTCGGCCAGGGCCTACCTCGACTGGTACACCGCACAGGACTGGAAGCCGGCCCGGGCCTTCTGGGCTGACCAGCTTGCGGAGTTTGATGGTCCAACGCCGCTGCTCTGGGGTGAGCACTTGCAAGGCGGGGAGCCGCCCGGCGCGGCCCTGAAACAGATCACCCTGAATCCTGAGCACTCGCAGGCCTTGATGGCCCTGGCCCGAAAGTTCGCAGTCAGCCCAGCGGTGCTGGCTGAGGCAGCCTGGGCGATGCTGTTGAGCGTGTACAGCAGCGAGGAGTACGTCTGCTTTGGGTTACGGAGCCCCGGCCGTCCCGCCGGGCTGCCCGACAGCGCTGATCTGATCGGTCCGTTTGCGAACACGCTGCCGGTCCGGATGCAGGTCGCCGGTGAGCAGCGAGTGGCCGACTTCCTGCGGACACTGGAGCAGCAGCGGTGCAATGCCGATACTTACGCATACAGCACGCTCAGCCAGGTGTTGACGGACAGCGGTTTGTCCGCTCATGACACTGTGTTCAGAAGTGTGTTGACCGTGGCTCGCGAAGCTGCTCTTCTGCCGGCCGGCGTCCCGTGGCGGGTGGCGGCCGAGGAGCGGCTGACCGGTGTGTCGGCGCCGTTTGAAGTTACCATACGCCCGGGCGAGGCATGGCAGATCTGCTGCCGGTGGTTGCCCGGAGTCTGTGACGAACTGACCGCAGAACGCCTGCTCGAGCATTTCCAGATGGCCCTGGTGAATATGGCGACTCTGGACAACCCGCGGGTCCGTGACGTGGAAATCCTGGGCGGCGCGGAGCGGTACATGGTTCTGGAAGAGTTCAATCGCCCTGAACCCTCCGAACCGCTGGACCGGTTGATGGTGCAGCGCTTTGAACAGCAGGTCGAACGCACACCTGATGCTGTGGCCGTACGCTTTGGGACCGAGCAGATGACCTACCGCCAGCTAAACGGACGGGCGAACCGGTTGGCTCACTGGCTGAGGCGTGAGGGGGTAGGACGGGAGGACATCGTAGGCATTCTGGCCGAGCGGAGCATCGAGATGCTTGCGGCCATCCTGGCGGTCTTCAAAGCAGGCGCCGCTTACGTTCCCCTCGATGCAGCCTACCCGGATCAGCGACTGCTTACACTCCTGGGCGAGTGCCGGGCCAAGGCAATCCTGACACAGAACCCTCTGCTGCAACGGACCCTCTCCCTGGCGGCTGCACAAACGCCGGCGCCCCGGGTGTTCTGCCTCGACCGTGCTGCGCAGGTAGCCGGCGTGCCCGACCTGTCTGAGCTGGAGCAATACGCGGCGGAGAATCCGCCCTTGGTCGGCGGGCCGGATGACCTGGCCTACATCTTCTTTACATCGGGTTCGACCGGTACGCCCAAAGGAGCCATGATCGAACAGGTCGGGATGTTGAACCACTTGTTGGCCAAGATCAATCTGTTCGAGCTCGCTGAATCCGCCGTAGTGGCGCAGAACGCATCTCACGCGTTTGATATTTCGGTTTGGCAGTTTCTGGCCGCCTTGTTGGTCGGCGGTCAGGTCGTCATCTACAGTGACGAGATTGCCGGCGATCCCGCTGCCCTGTTCCAGGCCATTCGGCGTGACGGTGTGACCGTTCTGGAGGTCGTTCCGACCGTCCTGGATCTGCTGATTCAGGTGGCCGGGCAACTTTCGGCTGAAGAACGCACCCTGCCCGCCCTGCGGTATATGTTCTCCAACGCCGAGGCAATGCCGGTGGCCATGTGCCGCAAGTGGCTCCAGATCTACCCGGGGATTCCGGTGGTGGAAAGCTACGGCGCCACGGAATGCGCCGATGATACCACCCACGAGTTTAACCGGATCCCACCGGCGGAGGGCCAGACGTTCCTCACCGTCGGGAGGACCATTCCCAACTTCCGGACATATGTGCTGGATCGCTGGCTGCGGCCTGTGCCCGTTGGGGCTGTTGGCGAGATCTATTTCACCGGCATCGGCGTCGGCCGTGGGTATCTGAATAACCCAGCCCGCACCAGCGAAGCATTCCTGACCAATTCCTTTGCTGATGACATGGGACCACGCATGTACCGGACCGGGGACCTGGGGCGTTTCCTGCCTGATGGCCGCCTCGTGATTCATGGCCGGCGGGACTTTCAGGTCAAAGTGCGCGGACGGCGCATTGAGCTTGGGGAAATCGACGCGGCACTGCATCGCCATCCTGCTGTGCAACGGGCCGTCACCATCGTCCGTCCGGACGCGCAGGGTCAGAACCGGCTGCTCGCTTACGTGGTGGCTGCGGAGCCCATCGTTCCCTCCGCCCTGCGCAAGTTCCTGCAGTCCGTCCTGCCTGAAGGAATGCTTCCTGAGCACATCATGCAATTACCCCAGTTGCCACTAACCCGCAACGGGAAGGTGGATCGCAAAGCGCTCCCTGATCCGCCCGAGTCGCAACGTCCCGAGACCGAATGGGTGGCGCCGGACGGCCCCATTGAAATGGCGCTGGCGGCGATCTGGCAGCAAGTACTGGGTGTTTCACGCGTTGGCGTCAACGATAACTTCTTTCTGCTGGGCGGCCATTCGCTCAAGACCATCCAGGTCAGGGCGCGTATTCGGGAGCAAATGGGCGTGGAACTGCCATTGCGGGCTCTGTTTGACCAGCAGACCATTCGGCAGTTGGCGCATACCGTGGTCGGACTCAACCCGACGATTACGGCAGCCGGTCCGACCATTCCCAGGCAGCCCGAATCCGAGTACATGCCCTTGTCTTATGCCCAGCGGCGGCTTTGGTTCTTGCATCAGCTCAACCCGCGTGGCACGGCCTATAACATGACGGCGGCGTTCGATCTGGGCGGGCCGCTGGACCTGACCATTCTCCAGCGGACGTTCCAGAGGATCGTCGATCGCCATGCCACTCTGCGGACGACCTTCGTGCTCGACGGCGAGCCCCGGCAACGGATCGCACCGCAACTGGCGCTGGGGGCTTGCCCGCTGACGGACCTGGCGCACCTCGGGGCAGAGGTGCAACGGCGGGCCATAGCTGCCCTTATTGAGCAGGAAACAACGCTGGGCTTCGACCTCAGTACAGGTCCGCTGCTGCGCCTGCAGGTGGCAAAGCTGGGTGAGCAGTTGCACGCCGTCGTCATCTCCATGCACCATATTGCCAGCGATCACTGGTCCTGGAACATCCTGGCCCGAGAACTGGTGACCCTTTACGAAGCGTACTCCCAGGGGTTCCCGGACCCAATGGCACCACTGCCGATTCAGTACGCCGACTATGCACACTGGCAGTCACAGCGGTTGGCTGCAGGGAAGCTTCAGGAGGATGAGGCCTTCTGGTTGGACAGCCTGTCCGGCCCACTCCCGGTGCTCGACCTGCCTCTGGACTTCTCACGCCCGCCGGTTCTGACTACCAACGGGCGAATCGTGACAAGCCGCCTCGACGCCGACCTCGCGGCCCGGTTGAAGGAGCGGGGGCGGCAGGCGGAGGTAACGACTTTCATTCTGCTACTGGCGGCCACAGGCGGGTTCCTGTCCCAGCTCACCGGGCAGCAGGAGATTTTGATCGGGTCGCCGGTATCGGGACGGACGACGATGGAACTGGAGGAGCTCATCGGGTTCTTCATTAACAACCTGGTTTACCGATTGGACCTGAGCGACTCCCCGACGTTCGCCGAGCTCCTCAGAAATGTGCGGGACGTAGCTTTGACGGCCTTTGCTCATCAGGAGTACCCCTTCGACCTGTTGGTGGAGCGGCTCAACCCGCCACGGGACCCGAGCCGAACGCCGATCTTCTCCGTTCAGTTCCAGGTACTTCAGGAGGAGATGCCTCTGCGGGCAGGTCCGCTGAAGGTCCGGCCAAGGTCGGTACCCGTGACCGATACCAAGTATGACCTGGCAGTCTTGTTCAGCGAGAACGCGGACGGACTGGACTGCAACCTGACCTATAACGCGGACCTCTTTGCTCCCGAGACCATAGAGCGCTGGATGGAGTCGCTCAAGTTGTTCCTGGGAGCCGTGGCCGAGAACCCGGATATGCCCCTCGCCACCTCCCGGTCCGATACCGATCGGGGGCGTCTGCCGGCCCATGACGGGACGACCCGTAACATAGGTCAGTCCGAGCCTACCCGTGTGCATGAACTCTTCCAGATGACAGCCACACGCTTGTCCGGGGCGGTCGCCGCAGTCTGCGGACAACGCTCCTGGACGTATGCAGAACTGAACCGGCGTGCGACCAAGCTGGCTCATCGCTTGCGGAAGCTGGGCGTGGGACCGAGAGTGCCGGTCGGTCTGTGGGCTCCGCAGGGGCTGGAGGCGCTGGTGGGGTTGCTGGGCATTTTGAAGGCCGGCGGCGCCTATTTGCCCATCGACCCAATCTTGCCATCGGAACGGGTTACCGACATGCTCGATGCCGTCGCCGCACCAGTGCTGCTTACCCAGGCCGGATTGCTGACAGACCGGCCGGCGCTCCGCAGGACAGCAATTGCACTCGATCGGGACTGGGAGGAGATAGACCAAGAGCCGGAGACCCGGCTGGCACTCTCGGTGCAGGCGACAGATCCGGTTTGTCTCCTTTACGCCGCGGGTTCCGGCAGACAGCCGGGTGTGACAATCACCCACGGTAGCCTGCTTGATTACTTCCACCAGGTCCAGCAGGCGCTCCACTTACCGCCAGGGAGCAGCTATGCCACTGCTTCCGCTTCGGTTGTCGATCCGGCGAATACCATGATATTTCAGGCCCTTTGCTCGGGGGGAAGGCTGTACATCCCCACCCGAGAAGACGCGCCGGAGTCCGCCCGTCTGGCCGGGTACTTCAGGCGTAACCCGGTCGATTGCCTGGCGATCCCACTAATCGACTTAACGGCCATGCTGATGCGCTCCGATCCCTCCACAGTGCTGCCCCGGCGTCGGCTCGTCCTCGGTGGCGAGGCGCTGCGCTGGGATCTGGCGGAGCGAATCCGCTGGCTTGCTCCGGACTGCGAAATCTTCAACCACGCCGGACCAACGGAAACGACGGCCGGTCTGCTGACCTGCCGGGTCGGCGCGAGGGCCGCCGGCGACACCCCCATCCCACCGACTCCCGCTGTCCCGACCGCTAGAACAGGTCCGGCGCCGCCTCGCACACCGATGGAGGCGGAAATGGTGCGGATCTGGGAGCAAGTCCTGGACGTCAGGCCCGTAGGCGTGACCGAAAATTTCTTCGCCATCGGCGGTCACTCCCTCAAAGCCGTAACCCTGATCAGAAGCGTGCAGGAGCGTCTCGGTGTGGATCTGCCGCTTGCTGCGATCTTCCTGCACCAGACAGTCGCCGAACTCTGCCAGGACCTCGGGGCTAACGCAGCGGGCCGCAGCAGTTGCCTCTTACGGCTGCAGGCGGGAAACGGAGATCGCCCCCCGTTCTTCCTGGTGCATCCCAGCGGCGGTACTGCGCTCTGTTATGTGCCCCTCGTACAGGAGCTGGGGCCGAATCTGACGGTATACGGCCTGCAAGCGATCGGTTTTGCCGCCGACGAACCGCCCCTTGTGTCGGTGTCAGCCATGGCGGACCGGTACCTGAGCGAGATTCAGGGTGTGGCGTCTGCCGGCCCTTACTACCTGGCGGGATGGTCCTTCGGTGGAACCGTGGCCTTTGAGATCGCCCGGCGGCTGGAGGCACAAGGCGAGACCGTGATGTTCCTGGGGTTGCTGGACACCCACCCGCGCGGTCTGGAGGCCGAAGGTACCCCTGCAGATGCCCGGGACCTCCGGGCCACTGTCGCCGAGTTGGCTGTGGAATTACTCGGCGCGACGGCGGCAGAGTTCGAAGGGTTGGCGGAAGCCCAGGTGGTCAACGCCTTCCTGGAGCAGGCAAAGCTCGCCGGCCTATTGCCGCCGGGCGCTACTGCGGATGATGTATTCCGGCTGGTCCGTGTGATTGAATCCAACAGCATCGCTGGACAGTTGTATCGGCATGAAGGCCCTGTCCAGACGGATATACACCTGATCCGGGCTTCCGACCGAGCCGCCCATGCCGGTGCCTATTCGCTGCTTGATGGCGAAGCCTGGACCCCACATACGACCGGCCGAGTCCACGTCATCGACGTTCCGGGAAATCACTACGATCTGCTCCGAGCGCCCAATATAGCAGTCTTGGCCAGGGAGCTTGTAGCGGTCTTGGACAGGCAGTTCGCACAGCAAGTGAAGGAGGTGTCGATGCCGTAATGCAAGAGCCAGGGATACCTGAACTGGTACATTTGACCGGGCGGATTCGTAAGAGTCCGAGCCCCTTGATGCATGAAGAGATCTTGAAGCCCCAGTTTGAGTATGAACTTGTCCACCTTCTGCGGTGGTATGTGCAGATCGAGAAAGTGCTCTTGCTGGAGTACCAGCGCATGGGGCTGATTGACCACGAGACGGTTGCCTGCGGGGCGGCCTGTCTTGGCGAAATCAATGCGGAACGGATCACAGCGAACCCCGAAGCCAACATGTCTGACATTGCATTCGCGATTGAGCGGTACGTCGAAGAGCACTGGCCTGGACGGCCCGTCACGTGGCACGTGGACCGGAGCCGAAACGACTATCAGTCTTCAGCCCAATTGATGGCAGGACGTCATCAACTGCTGGCGGTGGCGGCCGACCTCCTTGGCCTGGGGGAGATCGCCCTGGAGCGGGCTGCAGAGACTACGGCGATGCCCATGCCCGGCTACACGCATTACCAGGCTGCCCAGGTGATTAGCCCGGGGTTCTACCTCTCGGCCATGGCCGAGCAGGTGCTGCAGACAGGGCGGTGGCTGGGTGACATCTACGACCGCATCAACTGCTGCCCGTTGGGGGCGGGGGCTATGGCTGGCCAGGAATTGGCCTGGGACCGGGAGCGAATGGCCCGTCTGCTGGGATTCGCCGCCCCGCAGCGGCACGCCTTGACCGCAGTGGCATCGCGGGAGTGGACCCTGCGCATTGCCGGGGAGCTCTCCATGCTTGCGGTGGCTCTCAGCCGCTTCGCCACTGACTTTATGCTGTGGGGCAGCAGCGAGTATGGCTTTATCGATTTGCCCGATGAACTCGCCGGCATCTCGTCAGCCATGCCGCAGAAAAAGAACTTCCCCGTTCTGGAACGCATTCGTGGTAAGACGGCGCACATGGCGGCGTTTAACGTCGACTTCCTCATGGGGCAGCGCAGCAATCCGTACACCAACCTGGTGGAGGTGTCGAAAGAGGCCGGGGCGCATCTAACGACACTTTTCGCAACGACACGCACGGCACTGCAACTATTTACAACTGTTATCGAACATGTTCAGTTCCGGGAAGACCGGATGCGGGCCGCTTGCGGTCGGGAGTACCTGGGCGGCTTCGCCCTGGCCAACATGCTGACGTTGGGTGCCGGAATGCCATGGCGCAAAGCCCAGGTGGTAGCCGGAAGCGTTATCGTCGAAGCGATGCAACGACACCTGTCGCCGGGTGGAATCGATAGTGCCCTGGTTTCCGACGTAGCCCGAAGCCACGGATACGCGGTAAACCTTTCCCGGGACCGAGTGCGCGATGCTTTTAGCCCCGAAGGCAACCTCGGGGGTAAGCGTTCAGACGGCTCCACCGCTCCCGAGTTCGTGGAAACGCTGCTGCAGACTCAGCGCCGGGAGCTATATCAATTACAGCTCCTGTGGGGGGAACGCCGGACGGTGTTGGCCGAGGCCGACACACAGATCGAGCGTCTAACCTGCAGGAACGGGGAGGAATTGTAATGGCGCTTGAAGCACCGCCGCCTGATCGAGGTGATTTTTGGCAGATAGGTCGAGGCGAATCTTTCGGTACGTTTGGGGAACTGCTTCAAGGGGTTCTCCTGGAGGAGAATCTTGATTTTCTGGTCACTTTCCCGATTCAGGCGTTCTCGCGGGCGACTTTCGTTCCAGAGCCCGGGGGAAGGGTGGTTTCGGTCCAGCCGCCAGACAAGGTGAAGTCGCACCTGATGACGCAGATCATCCTCGGGCACTTTGGCGTGAAGTGCGGCGGGTGTCTGACATTGCAGAGTGATCTACCGGTTGGAAAGGGCCTGGCCAGTTCCTCTGCCGATCTCGTTGCAACGGCCCGAGCGCTGGCTGCTGCCTTTCAGCTGGATATTCCCGTGGAGCTTCTGCAACGCTTCATGCACCAGATCGAACCTTCAGATGGTGTGATGTACCCCGGCGTCGTCGCGTTTTATCACCGCAAGGTCCAACTGCGCCAATACATCGGCCAGTTGCCTGCGCTGACGGTGGTCAGTATCGATGAAGGGGGGCAGGTTGATACCATCGAGTTTAACCGCATTCCCAAGCCTTTTAATGAAGCGGAAAAACTTGAGTACCGCCAGCTGCTAGACGAACTGGACAAAGCGATTCGTGATCAGGACGTGCGGGCTATTGGCCGTGTGGCTACCCGTAGTGCTGCACTGAACCAGAAACTGCGGCCCAAACAGATGCTGGATGATGTTGGCATGGTTGCCCGTGACGTTGACGCCCTCGGTGTGGCCGTGGCGCACAGCGGAACCTGCCTCGGTGTGCTGCTGTCGCCTGAGGAACCGGACTATGCGGACAAACTGACCCTCACCAGGAAACTGCTCGGACAACTCAGTGATACGGTTACCGTTTACCATTCTCTACGCATGGCGTAATGGAGGGACTACCATGTTATGTTTAGATTTGCTGGATGCTGTCGGAAAGACACAACTACTCAAACTCCGGCCTGTGGCTGGTTCCGTGGCCGACATCTACGCGAAGCTCGAACTGCAAAATTTATTCGGGATGAAGGACCGCGTGGCCAAACAGGCCATTCTTGAGGCGAAGCGCACAGGTGTCCTGCAGGATGGAGCACCCATTGTTGAAAGTTCATCAGGCACCATGGCCCTGGGCGTCGCACTTGTCGGGACATACCTGGGACATCCGGTCCACATCGTTACGGACCCGCGCATCGATCCGATTACGCTGGCCAAGTTGCGGGCATTAGGCTGCACGGTCCACGTCGTTGAACGGATGACGAGTCATGGGTGGCAGAGCGCCCGGCTGGAACGCCTGGATGAACTAATGAAAGAATACCCCGGCTCCTTCTGGCCTCGTCAGTACTCCAATCCGGAGAATCCCCGGGCATATGCGGCTATGGCAGCCGAACTGATGAATGATCTGGGCAAGGTCGATATCCTGGTGGGCGCAGTGGGCAGCGGCGGCTCCCTGTGCGGCACGGCCCGAGTCCTCCGGCGGTTCTTCCCCGACCTCCGTGTGGTGGGCGTCGATTGCGTGGGCAGTGTTCTGTTTGGGCAGCCCGATTATCCAAAACGGCTCCAGGGTGGCCTCGGCAATAGCTTGATGCCGCCGAATGTTGACCACGCACTGATCGATGAGGTTCACTGGCTGAACGATGCCGAGGCCTTCTCGGCGACGCTGGCACTGACCGCCGAGCAGAAGATCTTTGCCGGTAACAGCTCGGGATCGGTCTACGCGGTGCTGCGTTGGCTCGGCCGCTCCACTCCGGCAGGTACCAGGATCGTCGGCATTCTTCCTGACCGAGGCGACCGCTATGCCACGTCGATCTACAGCGAGGAGTACCGCACTGCAAAAGGCGTCGTGATCGCGCCGCTTCCGCCTGAGCCGGAGCATGTGTCATATGGTACGGCGGTATCTACCTGGTCTTACTCATACCTGAAGGAGCGGGTGCCCCATGCCGAAACGCCTGCTGTTCGTTGAAGCCAACACTACGGGCACCGGCATGCTGGCACTGCGGATGGCTCAGGAACAAGGCCTGCAGCCCGTCTTTCTGACGAACAAGCCTTCCCGCTATGCGGGCCTCAGCGAGACCGGCTGTGCTGTATTAGTCGTCGATACGAATGACTATGGAGCCCTCCATGAGGTCATTACGGCCAACTTGCAGGTCGGAGAGTTGGAGGGGATTGTCACCACCAGCGAGTTTTATCTGGAGGTAGTGGCACAATTGACCGAGGCCTTCCATCTGCCGGGCAACTCGCCAGCAGCGATGCGGAACTGCCGCAACAAGGCGCTGACCAGACAGACCTTGAAGGCCGCTGGGGTGCATCAGCCGAAGTTTGCCGTCTGCCGCGCTGAAGCGGAGCTGGCGGCGGCCGTGGAGGCGGTGGGGTTGCCCTGTGTGGTCAAACCCGCTGATGATACCGGCTCCTTCGGTGTGCTTTGCTGCACAACGCTCGCGGAGGTTGCCATACACGCAGTCAGTATTCTCGGCCAGCATACCAACATCCGGGGACAGCGGACCGCTGGGACGGTGCTGGTGGAGGAGTATCTTAACGCTCCCGAGTTCAGTGTCGAGATGTTCACGTGGGACGGCCGGACCACTTGCGTCGGAATCACCCAGAAGAGTCTGACCGGTTTCCCGTATTTTGTAGAATCTCGTCATATTTTCCCGGCAATGCTGACGCCCGAAGCAGAGCGTGACATTCGCCAGACGGTTTTCCGGACTCTTGAAGCCGTCGGCATCACACTGGGCGCGACCCACACGGAGGTCAAGCTCACACCGCAGGGCTGCGCCATCGTCGAGATCAACGCCCGTTTGGCGGGCGGCATGATTCCAGAGCTGGTCTGGCATGCCACCGGCATCGACCTGCTCAAGCAGCAGATCAAGTCGGCCGGCGGTGTGGCCCCCGATCTTTCGGTGACGCGGCATCGTTACGGTGGGATCCAATTCATGGTTGCCGACGCCGAAGGCGAACTCCAGGAGATTCAGGGGCTGCAGGCCGCCAGGGCGGTTCCCGGCATCGAACAGGTGGTGGTGACGGCACAGATACCGACCCGTGTACGGCCTCGGCAAAGTGCCTACGACCGGCTGGGATTCATCATCGCTGCCGGGGATACCCACGAGGACACGGTCGCCAGCCTTGCGCGGGCTGCGGGCGAGATCAGATTGGCAGGCCGCCTCGGTGAACGCCTGAACGGGGGAGGCGGAGCCAGATGATCGAACTGCGCAGTGACACCTTCACCCTGCCGACGCCGGTCATGATCGAGGCCATGGCTCGGGCTCCGTTGGGCGATGACGTGTACGGAGAGGATCCTACGGTCAACAAACTGGAAGCAATGGCCGCACAGCGGTTCGGCAAGGAAGCCGCGTGCCTGGTGCCCAGCGGCACCATGGCCAACCTGACGGCAATTTTGGCCCACTGCCCGCGTGGCGCCAAGGTGTTAGTCGGCGATGAGACCGATATCTACATTTATGAAGCGGGCGGTGCGTCAGTCTGCGGTGGTGTGGTCTACGAACCGATTCCGACCCAACCGGATGGCACATTGCGCATCAGCGATCTGGCCGCCGGCTTTCCCGAAGACCCCTCTGATGCGCAGTTCGCGATTCCGGCCCTGATCTGCCTGGAGGACACGCATAACCGCTGTGGTGGAATGGTGCTTTCGCTAGATTACCTCAAGGACGTCCATGATTTCGCCCGTAACCGGGGGGTCTTCGTCCACCTGGACGGAGCGCGTATTTTCAACGCTGCTGTCGCTCTGGGTGTGGGTGTGGCCGAAATCGCCCGATACGCTGACTCTGTGCAGTTTTGCCTCTCCAAAGGCCTCGCCGCACCCGTGGGCTCGATCGTGGTCGGGACGAGTGAGTTCATCAACCGGGTCCGGCGTTTGCGGAAAATGCTCGGCGGCGGCATGCGGCAGGCTGGTGTCTTGGCCGCAGCCGGAATCGTCGCCCTGGAGCAGATGGTCGATCGCCTGGCGGACGACCACGCGAACGCCCGGCGGCTCGCTGCCGGCCTGGCTCGTATCCGCGGCATTGAGTTGGTGACAGAAGAGGTGCCGACCAATATTGTGTTCTTCCGCATCACCGACGAGCACTTCACTGTCCAGCGTTTCATCGCGGCGGCAGCACGCCGGGGTCTTCGGGTGGGCGAGTTGGGACATGGGCGCATCCGGGCTGTTACACACGCCGGGATTACGGCGGCCGACGTGGACGCGGCGGTGGCCGTTGTTGAGAGTATCATGCGTTCCGGCCCGGAGAATGACTGATGCCGGAGCATATACCAAGAGCGGAGGAGCACCGTTTGAACGGGTCAAAACCAGCCGATGTGGCGTGGGTCGTACCAAGGCCCAATCCCAGGGCCACCGTCCGTCTGTTCTGCTTTCCCTATGCAGGGGGGAGCGCACAGGTGTATCAAGCATGGCCATGGGACTTGCCGGAAACTGCTGAAGTCTATGCCGTTCAGTACCCGGGGCGCGGGTTCCAGCAGCATCAGTTGCCCTTACGGCACCTTTCGTCGCTGGTCGGCCTGCTCAGTGAATCCATTGCGCCCCTCTTGGACAAGCCGTTTGCCTTTTTCGGTCACAGCATGGGTGCGTTGGTGGCCTTTGAACTGACCCGAATGCTGCGCAGACAGAATGGGCCACAGCCCTTTCACCTGTATGTTTCAGGCTTTCGGGCTCCGCAACTGCCCAAAACAGGTCGGGATCTACACCGGTTATCGGACCCCGATCTGGTCTACCAACTGGGGAAGTTCAACGGTACCCCGGCAGAGGTGCTCGAGGCAGGGGAACTGATGAGTCTAATTCTGCCTACGATCCGGGCAGATTTCGAGGTTTGCGAGACCTACGCCTATCAGGCGGAGCCGCCCCTTGCCTGTGCGCTTTCCGCGTTCGGCGGGCTCCAGGACTCCGAGGTTCCCCGTGAACGGCTTGAGGCCTGGCGAACCCAGACCACGGGGCCATTCACGGTGCGGATGTTCCTCGGCGACCACTTCTACCTGAAGGTGAGCCAGCCCATCGTCCTGCGCATTTTGGCCCGAGAACTCTATCGACCGTTGGGATAAAGACGCAAAGGGAGGGGGCTGCTCGCCCCCTCCTTGGTTGTGTTGTTCAGGCGCTACGGATTACTGCACAGCCGATCATGCCGTCCCGCCCGATGCTGGTGATCAATGCAATCCGCTGATCTCCTCGGAATTGGCCCATGAGCGCAATCGCACCGGCCAGTTGGAATGCTCCCGCGGCGCTGAGGGTTTCGCCGATCTGCTTCTTCAGGGTGAGCCGCTTCGCCGGTTCCCGTCCTAAAGCCTGACGAATCGCCGTGGATTCCACTTCATCGCGCCGGACGTCTGCCCCAAAGCTATCCGCGACTAGCCACACTTGCGCCGGGTCGACGGCAGCCCGTTCAAGGGCCCGGCGGATGCACTCGGCAAACTTCGGCGCCAGTGCGGCCTGCCCGGCCAGATCAGCGTAAGTGGCCACCTCGCAACTCAGGACCTCAGCCAGCGGCGCCCGGCCTGCCGCCTGGGCCGTATCGGCCCGTTCGAGCACAAACATGGCCGCCCCCTCGCCGAGGGCCAGTTCTCCGCCCGGACGTACAATTCCGGCGTGGTAGACACCCCAGGCGGTGTATGGGCAGAACTCCTCCACGGCGCCCGCAATCACGGTATCCGCATACTCCCGCCGGATGGTCAGGGCGGCGTACCGCAACGCCAGGAGGCCGGAGAGCTGACCGCCGGCGACCGTGCCGTTCGCTCCCTTGATCCGATGCCAGATCGCCGCCTGACCTGCGGCACTGTTCATGACCAGGTTGGGAAAGAGAATCGGGTTGACCGAGTAGGGACGCTCACCAATCAAAGTATCACGGGTGAAATCGCAGATGCTCTTGATGCTGCCAGTACTGGTACCGATGGCGATTCCCACCTGCTCACGGTTGTCATCTGTGATGACCAGTTCCGCGTGCTGCATCGCCATCCCGCAGGCGGATACGATGAATCCGGTCGTCCGGTCAAAATAGCGGGTGCCCTTGGCGCCAACATGGCGGGCAACGTCGAAATCGTCGGCAACGCAGGCTTCATCAAACGGCAGTGGCTCTTGAAACCGCCCCTGAACCGAATGACGGCCGGATCGCTCCTCATAAATGCCACGGGCAAACTCCGCAAAGCCGATCCCGATGGATGAGACCACGCCGCATCCCGTGATGACCAGGGGCTGATTCAGTGCAGCCTTTCCGTATTCCATGATTCCCTCCCGAGGATTACGATCGCGTTGTGCCCACCAAAAGCAAACCCGTGGTTCTCCACGACGTCGGGCCGGGCCTCCCTGGCCCGATTGGGAATGCAGTCGGTCACGCACTCGGGATCAGGTGTCTCGAAGTTGATTGTAGGCGGCAGGAAGCTATGCGTAATGGACAGAGCACAGGCGATGGCACCGAGTGCGCTGGCCGCGCCCATGGTATGACCAATCATCGATTTGATCGAACTGGTGGGTGGCAGTCGGTCACCAAATGCCTCCCGCAGCGCGGCGGTTTCCGCAACATCATTTACCTTCGTGCCCGTACCGTGCGCACAGATGTAATCGACCTGATCTGGGGCGATTCCGGCGTGGGCATGAGCCAGGCGAATGCAGCGGGCAATGCTGCTCGGATCAGGGACGACCATCTGGTTGGCGTCGCTGGTCAGCCCATAGCCAAGAACCTCGGCATAGATGTGCGCACCCCTCTGCTGGGCGCTCTCCAGGGTTTCCAGGTAAAGCATTCCCGACCCCTCACCCGTCAAGATCCCCTGGCGATTGAGATCAAAGGGTCTGACAACGGTGGGTGTGATCGCCCCGACCTTGAAGAAGCCGGCATAGTTTTTTCGGCAAACGGAATCAGCACCCCCGCAGACCATACAGTCAGCCTCTCCTGAACTGATCAGGTCGAAGGCGTGCCCGATGGAGTAATTGCCGGCAGCGCAGGCATTTGAAATGGTGGCTACTTCGCCGTGGAGATCCAGCTCCCGAGCGACAGCGACGGCCAGATGACTGGCTGATACTTTCGGCACCCACGATGCAGAGAGGTGCTGGGGTCCCTTCGTCACCCATTCGGACATCAGGAGGTCGATCAGTTGCGACTCCCCGTCCGTGGTGCCAACGCTGACGCCGCAACGACCGTCCGCCAGGATCTGTTCATTGGTACCGGCGTCTTCTATGGCCATCCGAGCCGCCACAGCAGCGAAACGGCTGGCCCGCCCGAGGTCCGCGGAATCAACGCGCTGCAGCCAGCGCGTTGCGTCAAAATCCGGTACTTCACCGGCAATCGCAACCGGGAACCCGGTGGTATCAAAGGTCTGGATGGGACGGAAGCCCGACCGGCCGTTCCGAAGGGCCTCAGCGAAGGCGCTGGCCCCCATACCGATGCTAGAGACGACCCCCAGACCCGTAATGACGACACGACGTCCTGCCATGTCAGTCAAGCCACCCGGCTTTTTCGCGAACGATATCGTAGACCGCGGCGAGATGGGTCATTTTGGGGAGCAGCGTGGGGGGTAACTCTACCTTGAACTCCTTCTCCAGCCGGGCGAGTACTTCAAGGGCCCGCAGGGAGTCAGCATGATGGTCCTCCCGGAAGCGGCTGGTTTCGGTGATCTCGGAGGTGTCCACCTCCAGTACTTCGGCGACAATTTCCTGGATGATCTCAAGACGCTCGTTACGTGTACTCATCATCTAACCTCCATGGCAGAAGACTTTTAAAGGACCTGCTCAAGAACGAACCGCAACTTCATCTGGGCCGTGCTGATCCCCTGGGTATTCGCACAGGTTGCATCGGCCGTGAGTCCCGACTGACCCATGTCCAACAGGAACCGGCAGGTGATGGTGAGGGAGTCGCCGGGGCGGACGGGGGCCGTAAACCGAACCGATTTGATGGCTGAGAGGCGGACCCGGTGCGAATGGCCCAGGCGCAATCTGACGAACTGGCTGGTCGCCTGCAGGACCGCTTCCAACTGAAAGACGCCGGGGAAGATGGGATACTCGGGAAAATGGCCTGCGAAGAAGGGCTCTGTCCCATGGATCTCCAACGATGTGGTGATGGTCTCGTCGGCGAGGTCCAGCACCCGGTCAAGAGCGCGGAGCGGTCGCGCATACGTACCGGTCATTGCCAGGGCCTTTTCATCGTTCACATGATGATGCCCCCGTCCACCTGGATCACCTGACCCGTGATGTACCGGGCCCGGTCCGAAACCAGGAATGAAACCAGGTCGGCGACCTCCTCCGGTTCACCGAACCGCCGCAACGGAATGACTCCCAGATACCGCTCCTGATGCTTCGAATCCAAATTCGCCGTCATGTCGGTCCGAATCAGGCCAGGTGCGACCACATTGACTCGGACGTTATACTGACCCAGTTCTTTGGCGAGGGCCTTGGAGAATCCGATGATGCCCGCCTTGGACGCAGCATAGTTGCTCTGGGTGGCGTTTCCGTAAACACCGCTCACAGAGGACATGTTGACGATGATTCCGTTTTTCTGTTTCATGAAATAGAAAGCGAGGTTACGGCAACAATTGAACACCCCAGTCAAATTGGTGTCTAATACGGCATGCCAAGCCTCGGGCTCCATCAATAGCAGCGGATTATCCCGCACGATGCCAGCCGAATTAACCAGTATGTATGGCTGCCCCAGTTGCTGTCGGGCCAGATGGATAAAGCCATCCACTGCCTGAAAATCCGAAACGTCGCACGCGTACGCGAAAACCCGCCGGCCCAGAGCAGCGATTTGAGCCGATACGTCCTCAGCAGCCACGGTGTTGCTGTGGTAGCAAAAAGCAATGTCGTATCCATCGCGAGCTAACTGGAGAGCCACGGTCCGGCCAATGCCTCGTGAAGCGCCTGTAACAACCGCAAAGCCCAGCGTTTCACCCATCTCTAACCAATCCCCTTGTGCCTATGATATGATTACAGAATTGATTTATCTATACATTTTAGGATATGTGTTACACAATAGATTAAACTGACATCTCAGATAAACGGAATGATGTGGGACGCGCTCCAAGTGAAAGGAGACCATTATGAGAACACTGTCCCGTGATGATATTACGGCGATCTTGCCCCACCGTCCGCCAATGCTGCTCGTGGATTGGGCCCGCCTCGACGGCGAGGGGGAAATCACGGCCCGGAAGGCGGTGACCGAAGACGAGCCGTGCTTTGTGGCCGAGTCGCTACGGGGTGTTTCCGGTGCCATGGTTTACCCGGTGTCGCTTGTTGTCGAGTCATTCGCCCAGGCTGGGCTGATCCTGTGGAAGGTGGCCCGGAGGGCCGGGGCTGAAGATTCGGGAGGCGTCCCCCTGTTCGGTTCCCTGAAGGACGGTTCCGTGGAGGGAGAAGCTTTCCCGGGCGACGTACTCGAGCACCGAATTCGCCTCGACAAGGCCATGCCCGACGCCGCATTCCTGTCTGGCGAGACGTGGGTTGGACAGCGCCGCATCCTGACCGTCGGCTTGTTGGTGGCAGTGGCCCGCCCGTCGCCGCGCGGTGCTTAGACGGCGCGCTGCAGCTAGGCGCCGCGCCAGTCC
This sequence comes from Symbiobacteriaceae bacterium, assembly GCA_036504075.1. Lineage (GTDB taxonomy): Bacteria > Bacillota > Sulfobacillia > Symbiobacteriales > Symbiobacteriaceae > DASXVX01. The sequence goes on from DASXVX010000090.1 coordinate 53,873, forward strand.
AATCGGCGTAGCCCGATGGTCATGGCGGCCAGCAGCCAGACCGTGAGAAGCCCCGTCAGCATCCAGAAGCGACTGCCGAAATGCCCGCCCAGCGCTTCGGTAATCGCCATTGCGGCCTGGCCTGTCGGGAGAATATAGCTGGTGATCTGCATCGGCAAGGGTAGGCGGTCCATGGGCACCAACACGGGTGACAGAAACATCACGACCACATAGACCATATTGCTATACAAGTTAATCTGACCCGGCGTTCGGGCAAAGCTGCCCACCATTACACCGACAATGGTGAGGCTGCCGGCCGCCAGAATGGTCAACGGCAAGGCGGTGGCGACGTTCAGCAAGGGGATAGCCAATAGCCAGTGGCCGAAGAGGAGGCTGACCAGAACCCCCGGCAGCGCCGCCACCAGACTGAGGGAAAGCAGGCTGGCGGCAAAAGCGCTTTTTTTGATGGGAAGAGTGGCGTAGTAGTCCATCTCTCCCTGCAGCCGGAGTATGCCGACCCGGTTAACCGCAAAATTGACGGCGCCAAAGCCAATGGCGATAACGGCATTCCCGGCGAGAAAATCGTACGGTCTGTTCCCCAACGAACCACTGAGGAGCCACAGTAGCCCTAGTGGCATCACGATGCTGAAAAGGATCATGAACGCGGCACTGTCCTGGTAGTCCGCCCACTGGAGCCAAAACAGGAAGATATACTGCCGCCGCCACGGCAAGTTGACCGCTTGGTCCTCGAACGGCACCGGAACTGCGAGATCAGCTTTCAAGGCGCTCACCTCCGCTTAGCTCCAGATAGACATCTTCGAGGTTGGGTGTGACGATGCGGAAGTCGTCCAGCAGATTCAGTGACGAAAGCAGCCGAGCGAGGGCGGATTCGGCTTCGGGGCGTGTCACCGTAATCAGAAACCGACGCGTTCCGACATTTCGCACGTTTGCAAAGCCGGTCAGAAGATCGGCGGCGGCTGGGGCGGTCTCCGGTCGGAAGAGCAATTCAAGGCGTACCAGTTTCTGCACCTTGGCTTTCAGCTCCCCGGGGGTTCCCATCACCAGGACCTTGCCCGCCCGTATGATCGCCACACGATCCAGGGCCTGCTCGGCTTCAACAACGTTGTGCGTGACCAGAACCACGGCCGAGCCGGCATTGGCACTTGTCCGGATGCGTTGCCAGATTACGCGGCGGACCTCCGGGTCCAGGTCGTTTGTGGGCTCATCGAAGATCAGTACCGGCCGACGACCGACGAGAGCTGACGCGATGGCCAGCAAACGGCGAAGCCCGCCGGAGAGATTGTCAAATGAACGTCGGGCGTAAGGCGTCAGGCCAAACTCTTCCAGCAGTTGGGCGGTTTCTTGGCGGGCGGCCGGCTGTGACAACCCACGCATTTGGCCGGTAACTTCGAGGAGAGCCTGCGCACCGACGGTTCGTGGCAGGGCAAATCCTTGTGGCTGAACGGCGACGTACTGACCGCCACGGGCCGGCTCCTTTATGAGGTCGTGCCCGAACAAGTGAATGGTACCGCTGGTGGGTTTAATCAGCCCGGCCATTTGCCGGACCAGCGTGGTCTTGCCAGCCCCGTTGGGTCCCAGCAGTCCGAAGACTTCCCCCTGGTGAACGGATAGGTTGATGTGGTCGTTGGCAAGCGGCTGGTCCGTTCGGTACCGTTTGACCAGGTCGATGATCTCGTACGCGGGGACAGGCATGGTTTCTCCTCCAATGGATATTTGGTGCGTGATTGTATTTTGAAGTCTATGCGCAACGGGAAGAGGGGTTGTCGTATGCTAAAGACAGCTAATTATGATCATATTAAATAATAACCCTAGTTATACTTAATATACGTTATACGCAATACAATATCAACTAAATTTTTGTATGAAGAGCTGCATTTTCTATGGCTGAACTGCTGCCCGAGTGCCAAACACAGGTGACCATGGAAACAAAGGCGTCCTTCCGGCGCCGGACGAGGAGGAGTAGCCGGTGAGCCCTGCTGGTTGGGTCCCTTTCAGCGAGTCCTTTTCCCTGGGCGAGTTTCACGTTCATGTCTACCGGGTGCGGCTGACCGTTACCCCGGAGCGTGCTGCCAGGCTCCGTCTCGCCCTGTCTCCTACTGAACGAGATCGGGCCGACCGGTTCCGCTTTCGGCGAGATCGGTCGGCGTGGATCGTCAGCCGTGCCGCTCTGCGTTGGGTGCTGGCTCAGTATACCGGCGTCCCGTCGCACGACCTGAGTTTCCGGGAGGGGCAGTATGGAAAGCCATTCCTGGACCCCGGTTGCGGTGGGGCGTGGCTGCAATTCAACCTGTCGCATTCGGGCGAATTGGCTCTCATTGCCCTTACTGTCGGGCATGAGGTCGGAGTGGACGTTGAGCGCATTCGGCCAGACGTCAATGTGGTTGCGCTAGCCCATTCCGTGTTCTCTGAAAGGGAGATAGCGAGGCTGACCACCCTGTCACCTGACCAGCAGACGGAGATGTTCTTCAACGGGTGGACCCGTAAAGAGGCATTTATCAAGGCGGTGGGAGAGGGGATCTCGTTCGGGCTCGACAGGGTAGAGGTGTCGCTAGCCCCCGGTGAACCAACTGCCCTTCTGATGGTAGACCGGGAGGGATATCAGGCGGAAGACTGGTCGATGATGGCGCTGGAACCCGGGCCCGGTTACAAGAGTGCTCTTGCAGTAAAGGGGAACGGGTGGGTTCTCAGGTGCTTTGATTTGCCGAAAGACTTTTGCTGAACCTTCCTCCACGGATGGCCTGGTTTGTCCATAGTCCGATGGCAGGAATGACCAGCCGAAGTTGGCGGTGCAAATCAGCGCAGAAGCCGGTCAGAAAACGGTTTCCTAGCACTGTTGTGCTCGTCAGGTGGTGCACGCCGAGGCCACCAGTTCGCCGGTTTCCGAGTCGGATGGCCCCAGAAGTTTTTGGGTGGTGTGGACCGAGGCGCCGTTTTGAACGTGTGTCGCTGCCCCGGTATTTTGCGGGGTTGCAGGTCTAATTCCTGTGGCCAACCCAAAATGGGGGACAGGCTCCGGAGGCATACTCCGGAGCCTGTCGTCGCATTTCGCCCAACCAGTGGGCCCCAATTTGTCGTCAACTCCAGAGACGTTTGAAGGTTGGACCGCAGGCGTTCGTTTCGTACTCGTCGTCCCAGCCGGGACCGGATTACCTTGTAAGGCTCTGGGCATTCCGCTCGTCAGGTGTGGCTACCAAGAGACTTCGTATTGAACAGAATCGTCATCTGCTTCTCGCCGTTCGGCGCCACGTACGCCGTGATCTCCCGAACGAAAAACCGGAGCAAGTGTTTCTGCTGCTCATGTGTGATGTCGTCCCACACATCCAGGCTGTCCACCGCCTTGGCCAGAGCTGCCTCATCAATATCGCCGGCCTGCAGTTCGGCCAACCGTAATGCTCGCGTGGCTTCATCCAGGGCCGCCTTGGCTTCCCCTTCTTGAGCCGCCAGCTCAGTCAGCCGGTTATTCACGACAGCCGGGTTGATCGTGCCCTGTTCGAACGCCGCTACCCATTTCTTCTTGGCCGCTTGGATGCGGTTATGTTCGGCCTCAACAGCCTGTAGTTTGCTGCGCACCTGGACAATTACCTCGTCCCGCTGCTGTCGGTACATCGCCATCAAGGGTTCCCGGTTGTCCACCGCGGATTCCCGCCGCACTTCGGCAAGGACTCGCTCCTCAAACCCGTCCTGCCGGAGCATCCGGCAGTCGCAGTCGGCGCGATGGCGGGTTGATCCCTGACAGGCGTAGTAGGTTTGGCCGGCACTGCTCCGCACCCCAACCAAGGTGAAGCCGCACTGGGCGCACTTCACCAACCGGGAAAGGAGGAAGGGGCTGGTCAGTCCCCTGCGGCCCTTTTTCTTATCCGCCCGGTCCTTGCGCAGCCGCATGGCGGCGGCGAACTCCTCATCGCTGATCAGGCGGGGATAGGCATCCTCCACAACGATAGGCTGCTGGCCCGGGAGGTAGCGGGGCTCGTCTCTGTGTCGCCGCTTTCGCGGGTTGATGACCTTCACGGCGTAAAGCAGCCGTCCGACGTAGGCCTCGTTCTTCAAGAGGTTGCCGATCGTGACCTGACTCCACGTTCTGCCCTGCGGCGACGGGATCTTCTCCATGTTAAGCTGCCTGGTGATCGAGTTCTGGCCGATTCCGTTGAGGTAATCCCGGAAGATCCGCTTAACGACCTCGCCTTCGATCAGGTCGATCTCGACGTTGTCCGTACTGCCGACGAACCGATAGCCATAGGCCAACTTGCCCATGGGCTTGCCTTTCGCCGCGGCGGCGTACTTGCCGGCTCGGGTGTTGCTGACGATGCGGTTGCGGTCCATCTCCCCGACGGTGGAGAGCAGGGGCAGCACGATGTCAGACATGCCGTTCAGCGTGCTGATGGGCTCCGTGGCGGATACGAAATGGCACACCCCATCCCACTCGTCCTGGATTAGCACCAGGGTGTCGCTCGTACGCCGACTGAGCCTGTCAAGCCGGTAGACTACAACACAGTCGACCAGGCGATGGCGAATGGCCTTTCGGAGTTGGGTGAGGGCAGGGCGGTCCATCACAGTGCCGCTGTATCCGGCATCAATGAAGACGCGGGACTCGTTCCAAGTCCAGCCGTGTTCCCGGAAAACCCCCATGCAGTGCTCACGCTGAACCTGCAGTGTATGACCTTCGCCCTGATCCTCTGTGGACCATCTTATGTAGGCCGCAACCCGGTTGGGGTCGACCTTCGCCTTTCCGAAATCGGACAGCACATGAACACCCCTCCAAAGAGGGTATTCCGTGAGTTTGCACTAAAAACGTGCACGGTGGCTCACGTTTTCGGCCATACCGACTTCTTTAAGCACAACGTCTGGTTTGGCCGCACCAACCGGCAGATGATCGAATCCGTCAGCCAGAACGCCCAGCGAATCCGGCAGTACGGCATCGATGAGGGTTCGCTGGAAGTGGAGAAGTTCCTGGACGCCGTGCTCGCCCTGTCCGACCACATTGATCCCTACCCCCGGCATGACCGGGCGGAGGCGAAGCCCGGCATGTCCAGCAACGCCGCTCCGGGTCCGTACGGCGACCTGTTCCCCGACCTGGACGGCGCCGGGCAGGCGTCTGCCCGGAAGGCCAAGGCGGACCAGCGCCGGCGGATTCCACCGGAACCGGAGAAGGATCTGCTGCGCTTCATCCTGGAGCACGCCGACCGGCTGGAGGACTGGCAGCGGGACGTACTGGCCATTGTGCGGGAGGAGTCGCTCTACTTCGTCCCGCAGATGCAGACCAAGATCATGAACGAAGGCTGGGCCTCGTTCTGGCACAGCCGGATCCTGCGGGAACTGAACCTGACGGACGATGAGTTCATGGAATTTGGCCGGCTCCACAGCGGGGTCTGCACGCCGGGCCGGACCCGGATGAACCCGTACCACGTCGGACTCAAGATGTTTGAGGATATCGAAAAGCGGTTCGGCCGGCCGAAGATTTTCGGAGTCCGGGAACTGGAGAACGACGTCTCCTTCATTCGCTCCTACCTCACGGAGGAACTCTGCAAGGATCTCGATCTTTTCATCTACGAGTTAGATGAAGACTGGAAGATCACGGACAAGAAGTGGGAGCGAGTCCGGGATGCCATCTGCAACAGCATGACCAACTTTGGTCAACCCTATATTGTCGTGGTAGACGGAGATTACAGTGGGAAACGTGAGTTGTATCTCCAGCACTACCACGACGGGCGGGACCTCGACATGCCTTACGCCGAGCGGACGCTGCAGTACGCCTACCAGCTTTGGGGGCGGCCGGTGCACCTGGAGACGAAGATTGGTGACAAGAAGACCGTGCTTACCTGCGAGGGGAGCATTATCACCCGCAAGTGACATGCAAAGACCGGCTGGGCATGGTGTCCAGCCGGTCTATTGCAGTCCAATGTTGGCGCATGGAACACGACTCTGATAGCGTGAAACCGCAAAGGCGGGGGCCCCGGTCTCCGCCTGTTTTGATTGTGCCTACTGCCAGCCCATTCGGTACCGGAGCACCCAGGGGATTACCTGCTGCCTGAGCGTACGCTCAAACGCCCCGAGGCCGGTCCCTTCCACCCGGAAGGCGGGGGGACCGCCGGCCAGGTCGCCCAGGTCGCCCAGGGCGATCAGAATATCGGCGCCGTCATCCACCAGGCGCCCCCCCGCAGACTGCACCAGCAGCCGGTAGGCATCCTGATCGACCCCGGCACCTGTTACCAGGACCCGCCAACCCATCAGAGGGGCTGCGCCGGATCGACTTGCCCGTTCGGCCAGAGCCCGGGCGAACTCCAGGCGCTCCTCCGCCAGGCGCTCCTGCAGGCGGCGCAGACGCTGGCCGTAGCGGGCGTCGAGATCGTTCATCTCACGCTGCTGAACTTCCTGGCGGCGCTGGAGATCCTCCGCTGCCGAGGCGACCTCCGCCCGGACCCGCTGCAGCTGGAACTGCAAATCCTTCTCCGCTTGTCGGGCTGTCTGCTTCCAGTCCGACCGAGTCCGCTCCCCCTTCCGGATGTCGCTGGACAGGGAATTCAAGGCGGACTCCTTCTGCTGGAGGCGATGGACAAGGGTACTCTCATCTTGCCCGGACGGCTCCGCGTGAGACGCAGGCGATGACCAGGGCACGCTAACACCGTCGAGAATCCGGCGCATCATCGCCCGGCCGTTAAACAAAAAGATATGGTGCTCCTGCCACGCCCGGGTGCCCATTCCGTCCAGCAGAACCGAAATTTGGGCCTCCCGGCCCAGCATGCGGAGAACGGCGGTCAGCCAGAAGATGGGAGCCCCCTCCCTATGGGCCTGCGCCAGCCGCCCAAGGGTAAAGGTGGACCCGTAGCGCTCGACATCGCCCATCGAGCTGATGCTGGCGTGACGACGGGCCTCCACGAGAAACTTCCGCCGTGCCGGATTACGCCAGGATCGCAGCAGAGCGAGGATCTTTCGCCGTTTGTCCAACTCCGAGTTCCGCACGCCACCCTCTCCGAGGTGGCGGCAAATGGCGTCCAGCTCGGTGTATGGGATCCTCACCAGAAGGTCCGCCGCGCAGTTGAACTCCTCAGCCTCCGCGTCGGGAATCGCCTGGGCTGCCGGATCGGAGTCGAACCACTGTCGCAGCACGGTGAGCTGACGCGAAACCGCCCCCACCGATGGCAACTGAAAGAGCCAGTCACCCGACGCCATGGGTCTCACCTCCCAGCCCGGCACTGGCGGCGTGTCTCATGACAATCCGGGGCAGCACCTCGCTGCGTACGACCCGGTCGAAGGAGGCCAGCCCGGCCTTGGGACACCGCAGAATCAGGGCGCCGGGACCGGCGGCCTTGCGCAGTCGATGTTCGGCCGCATGCTTGGCGACATCCGTCATGAGGATGACAATGTCCGCTCCTGCCACCGCCTCCGGCACCCGGTTGAGCTTCTCTACTGCACTGACGTGGGTAAACCGGCCGCCGGCGGCCTCAATGAGCGTCCGGTATCCATCCGCCCGGGCATCATCACCGACGACCGTAACCGCCAGACCCGTGAGGGGCGTGTCGGGGGCCCATGCGCTCCGCTCGGCCAACGCCTCGGCGAAGTCCCGCGTGAGCGCCTCCACTTCCCGCTGGGCTGCATCCACTTCCGCACACCACCGGTCCGCCGCCGCTGCCGCAGTCTCAGCGTGCCGGACCTCCGCCTCAGCGAGTTCCTGCTGCAGCCGCTTCAGCTCCGCAGCCAGCCTATCCATCTCCGCTGCGGCCTCCCGTTCCGCCTGCCACACGCGCGAGATCAGGACCTTCCGCTCCCGCCCGACCTGATAGAGGCTGCGCCGCATGGATTGGAGCTGGAGATCCCGGCGGCGGATGCACTGGATCAGCCGCCGACGTTTCTGGAACCCGCACTTCTGCCAGATGATCGGAGGCTGGTGGAGCAGTCGCTGCATCAGCGCCTGGCCATATCGGTACCAGGCCTCACGGTGCTTACGCTCCTCGGGGGACCAGCCGGTCATCACCTCCGGCAGCCGGTGAAAATGGCCCCCCCTGATCACAAGGACGTCGCTGAGGAAGACTCCGTCCGTCCGGTATAACGCCGGCAACTGCTCCAGCTGGCCCAGTTGCACCGCTCTCGACATCTTGTCGTGTTTGAGGTTGATGCCGCTGGTCAGCGCCGCCCGCACCTGCGGCTCACGCCAGCGGTAGAGGACATAGCGCACCAGGCGATCGGAATCCAGGGCGTACACAGCCGGAACGCGCACCTTCCCCCGCTTGAGCACCTGAAGGAGCTCTTCCGGGGTCAGCTGGTCGATTGCGCCGGCGATCATTCCGAATTCGGCGACCTCTTCATCCGGGTAATCCGGGTGTCCGGGCAACCTCGTCAGCAACTGGTCGGCTTTGGCCAGAATCTCTTCGGTGGTGTGGAAGCTGGCCACGTCCACCAGGCTGCGGTCATTGCGTGTCATGCCAACATTCCCTTTCTGATTTCATTTATATATGTATACGATTGAGAGGCGCAGTAAGTTCGGTCTCATTTAAGTCGTGTTAGATGGAGATTACGATGCGAAACGTGAGCCCAACCAAAGCTGAACCGGCAGGCGTCTTTGCCTGCCGGTTCGCTCGTGCTCAGGGGTTTGAGCTGATTCAATTTGAACGAACCCGTTACATCAGGCCGACCCATTTCCAGTACGTGCTGGCCATGAGCAGAATCAGCAGGTAGCCGATGACGGTGATCGGAATGCCCGACTTCATGAAGTCTTTGGCCGTAAAGGCGCCGGTACCGTATGCCACCATGTTTTGCGGGGCGTTCACCGGCAAAATGAAGCCGAAGCTGACGATGAACTGCTGAATGAGCACCATGCCCATGGGGTTCAGGTCCGGCCGCTTCAGGGCCGTCATCAAGGCGATGACGATGGGAATCAGCGTGGTGGACAGGCTGGTGGCGCTGGCGAAGCCAAAGTGGATGAAGATGTTGAACAGGCCCAGCACCGCCACGATGGCGAGGACCGACATGACCTTGACGCCGGTGGAGGCGACAAACGCGCTCGCCAGCCACGCCGCCGCCTGGGTCTTCAGGAGCACGCCGCCCAGGGAAATGCCCACGGCAAAGAGGATGATGGTGCCCCAGGGTACCTTGTGCTCCGCCTCACCCCAGCTGAAGACGCCGATGCCGGGGGTCAGCATGAGCGCCACGGCGACGAGGGTGGTGGTGGTGGAGTCCAGCGGATGCAAGATTTTCTCGGTCGCCCAGAAGCCGAGCAGCAGGACGGAGATGATCATCAGACGCCACTGGCGCGGGGAGACGGGACCCAGGTCGGCCAGCTGCTGCTTGACCATCGCCTGGCCGTCCTTGATCTCATCCACTTCCGGCGGGATCACCTTGATCATGACAAAGTAGAGGACCACCGACATGATGATCGACCAGGGCGCCGCGTACATGAACCACTGCGGCCAGGTGACGGTGGCGCCCTTGAAGGCCTTTTCCATGAGACCGATGGCGACCACGTTCTGGGCGGCGGCGGTTTTGATGCCGATGTTCCAGATCGAAGCGGACTGGGCGGAGGCGATCATCAGCAAGGCGGCGAAGCGGCTGTCCTTCTTCAGCCCGAACGCCGCGACCATGCCCAGAATGATCGGCACGATCGCGCCGACGCGGGCCGTGGTGCTGGGCACGAAAAAGGCCAGCACGACGCCGACCAGGATGGCGCCCACCAGGATGCCTCTGGTCTTGGAGCCGACTTTAGAGAGAATCCACAGGGCGATGCGCTTGTCCAGCCCGGTGGTCTGCATGGCGGCTGCCAGGAACAGGGCGCCGGCGACCAGCATGGCTGCCGGGTCGCTGAACCCGGCCAGCGCCCAGGAAAGGGCGGTCTTGGAGGTCAGGATTTCCGCCGGCTTGTCCGGATTGGGGCCGAGACCGAGCAGGAGCGAGATGAGTCCAATGATAAGAGCGGCGCTGACCGGGTAGGAGACGGCTTCGGAGATCCAGAGGACTACGGCGAAGGCCAGGATCGCCAGGGCGTGGTGTCCGGCCACCGGCAGTGCGGCAGGTAGCGGCAGGACCCAAACCAGCAGGAGGACGGCAACAGCGGCGGCGAGCCACGCCCATTTGACCGGCGGGGCGACTTTGGTGGAAGTCGGTACTGCGGGAATCGCTGACAAGAAGACCACCCCCGTAAGTTCTTAGCACCGCAGTGCTTCGGACGGAGGTGGAAACAATCCTATTTTGTGGCGTTGGATTCGTTAATCTCATACATCCCGTTTGAATCATAAGCGTCAGGCGTTTGGGGGCTCTTTCCGGTAGAGCAGTTCCGGGCGTCCGATCGAACCATAGACCGGCTCGGCCCGGACTTCCCCCGCCGCCGTCAGATGCCGCAGATAACGGTGGGCCGTCGTCCGACTGACGCCTACCGCTTCCGCAATCTCGTCGCCGGTCACGGCCCGGCCTGCGGCCGAGAGGGCGCCGGAGACCCGGGCCAGCGTCGCCGGGTCGATGCCCTTGGGTGCGGGCTGAACCACCGCAGCTTCCGGGGGCCGGACCCGCCGGCCCAGCATCCGGTCGATCTCCTCCTGGGCCAGAACGCCGGCCTCTGCCAGTTCGGCTCGGTGCTGGCGGTAATCCTCTAGGGACTGGACCAGCCGGTCCACCCGGAAGGGCTTCACGATATAGTCTACCGCCCCGGCCCGCAGAACCTCCCGCACCATCTCCGCCTCCCGCGCGGCCGAGATGACGATGACATCGGTGCCCAGGGCGGCGGCCCGAATCTGCCGGAGCACCTCAAGCCCCGGGACATCCGGCAGGTACAGGTCCAGCACCACCAGGTCCGGCGGATCGGCCATGACCCGCTCGAGCGCCGCCGTGCCCGAGTGGACGCAGTCCACCACCACAAAGCCTTCCACCCGCTCCACCACCCGGCGGTGGACCTGGGCTACCATGAAGTCGTCTTCCACCACCAGCACCTGAATCACGCCAGAGCCCTCCCCGGAAAGGTTATTACGAATCGGCTGGGCGCTTCCTCCGTCCAGATTCGCCCCCCTGCCTGCGTCACCAGCAGGGAGACCAGGGCCAGTCCAAAGCCGCGACCGGTGGGGGCCTTGGTCGAGAAGCCATCGGTAAAGATTTGCTGCTGCAGAGCCGGCGGTACGCCGGGGCCGCCGTCGGTCACCGTGATCCGGACTGCCGGCCCCTGGTCATCCAGCAGCACCCGCACCCACCGTTGCTCCTCCGGCAGCGCCTGCACCGCTTCGATGGCGTTGTCCATCAGATTGCCCAGCACAGTCACCAGCAGGTCCGGCCCCAGGTCTTCCGGGGCCTGGGCGAAGCGGCTCGCGGGGTCCATTTCCAGCCGCACGTGGAGTTCAGCCGCCCGGTTGTACTTGCCCAGAATAATCGCCCCCACCAGGGGGTCCGGCACGGTGCGGGCCAACAGGTCCAGCAGCGACTGGTGCTGCCCCTGGGTCCTGAGGATGTACTCCACCGCCTCGTCCGTGGCCCCCAGTTGGACCAGGCCGGCCACCGCGTGCAGCCGGTTGTTGAACTCATGGGCCTGCGCCCGCAGGGCGTCGCTGTAGCGTCTGGCCGCGGTCAGTTCCGACGCCAGCCGGTTCAATTCGGTTCGGTCGCGGAAGGAAGCCACCACGCCTACCACCCGGCCTTCATGCCGGAGCGGCACCCGGTTGGCCACCACGACGCGGCCACCCAGGATCATCTCCTGGTCGTACTGCGCCTGACCGGATTCGAGCACTTCGTGCAAGCGGGACTGCGGCACCAGGTCGCGCACGGGGCGACCCACCGGATCGCCCTCAAAGCCGATGATCCGCCGGGCCTCCTGGTTGGCCACGGTGATACGCTCCTCGGCGTCCACGGCAATGATCCCCTCGCGGACCGACTGCAGGACGGTGGTCCGCTCGTCCAGGAGCCCGGCGATTTGCGGCGGCTCCAGGCCGTACATTTGCCGTTTGATGTGCCCCGCCAGCAGCAGCGAGCCGCCAACGCCGATGAGGAGGCCCACCGCCGCCGTGGCCGCAATCTGACCGCCCAGCCGCCAGGTGAGCGCGGACAGTTCCTGGAGGTAAAAGCCCACCGAGACCAGCCCGACCAGTTCGCCGTCCCGCCCGTAGACTGGGGCCAGTCCGGCCAGGGCCGGGGTGTGCTCCACCTGCAGGCGCGTGTAGAACTGCCGCCCTTCCATGAGCGTCGGGCCGTAGTCCAGGCCGGCCGTTGCCTTGCCCAGGTATCCGGGCAGGGGGTGGGAGAACTGGCGCCCGCCCCGGTCCATGACGATTACGAAGTCGGCACCGGTGAGGCGGCGCACCTGATCGGCCAGGGGTGCGATCCGCTCGATCGGGGCTGTACTATAAAAGGCCTCCTGCAAAGGTGGATTGACGGAAAGCGTCCGGGCGATGTCCAGTGCCCGGGCGCCCATTTGCCGTTCCGTGGAGCCGGCCACCAGATATAGCACGGCTGGGGCCGTGGCCAGCAGCACCGTCAGAATGATCACTGCGGCCAGGAAGATGATCTTGGTCTGCATGCGCCAGTTCTTCAGCCGTTTCATGGCAGCACACCCGCCTCCCGCATGTAGCGGGCGGCCCCCGGATGCAGTTCCAGCACGCCCGTAATGCCCCGGAGGGCGTCCTCAATGTGCAGGTCCGCCGCCGGATGGGATTGCTGCAGTTCCGCCTTGCCTTCGTAGAGGCTCTTGACCAGGTTGTAAGCCAGGTCGTCCGGCAAGTCCGCCCGCGCCATCAGGATATTGGCCACCGCGACCGTGCGCACCTCGCCGGCCTGGTTCGGGTACGTGCCCGCCGGGACCGTGTACGGGTAATACCAGGGGTATTTCTTCATGATGCGGGGGGCATCCAGCGGCAGCAGGTCGGCCTGGCCGGCGTTTAGCATGCTCGATACCGCCTCGATATACAGCCCGCCGGGAATCAGGGCGCCGTCCGCCAGCCCGTCCCGCACGGCAACAGCCGCCTCGGCGTAGCCCATGTACTGCGCTTTTACGTCTGCCAGGGTCAGGCCGTACAAGGAGAGCAATTCCGTGGAGTTAATGTATGCCGCGCTGTCCAGAGGGCCGGGAATGAACCGTTTCCCTTTCAGATCGGCCGGATTGGTCACGCCGCTGTCCTTGCGGACCACCAGGTGCATGACGTTCGGATAGAGATGTGTCAGCCCCCGCAAGGTGGCCCGGATTTGCGCCCCTTTGGCACCGTCGGTGACGGCGGCGTAAACGATGCCACTTTGCGAAAAGGCCACGTCGGCCTCGTGCCGCATGAGCAGGCCGATGTTCTCGGGCCCCCCGGCGGTCAGCAGCACCGCGGGCTTGACCCCGGGCACCCGCTGCTCCCAGAGGCGCGCCATGGCCTGGCCTACTGGGTAGTAGACCCCGGCACTGGTCGCCGTGGCGATGCGCAAGGTGCCGGGCAGGACCGCTGCCGGCTCTTTGGGCGCCCGACCGGTGCAGGCTGCGAGTAGTAGAAGATGACAGGTCAAGACCAGGAGTGTGCGGCGCACCGTGACGGTCACAAGGGCTGCCCCCTCCAACTGTGCTTCTGCTTGTGTATTACTGCGCCGTCGGTGAGCTTTCCTGTTACAGCATGCGAGTTGGCTGTAAAGGGCGCAGGCACTCCTCACGCACTCCTCACGCGCTCCTCATGCACCCCTCACGCACCCCTCGCGTTGCCTGCTTTCCCTACTGCCACAAGCCCTCCGGGCTCCGCGCTCATCGGGGGGCGGCGGCAGTCGTCGTGCCCTTCGCAGTCTCCGCAGGCCGCCGCCCCCCGACCCCCACGCCGGAGACGACCCCTGCAGGCCTTACTCCCAGGCCATTTTCCCGACCAATGGACCCCGCTGTTCCCCCGCCCACGTGCCGCCCCTGCGTTACTCATGCGGTACTCATGCGCTACTCATGCGCTACTCATGCGCTACTCATGCGCTACTCATGCGGTACTCATGGACTGCTCATGCGCTCAGGATGAACCCTGTGCAGACCACTTTTGGAATCGGTTTCAATTTAGCGTGTTGACACGGAGCGCGACGAAGGAGGCGAGCACGAAGGTGTCGAGGTACGCAGCCGTCGCGTCGAGGACGCTGAAGAAGCGGTCGGGAATGACCGAGAAAAGATCCATGAGAGAACCACCCGAATACCAGTTATCTATAAGATTATGGAAATTCTGCTGGCTGGATCCGGTTGTCTTGATGGTGTCTCAGGTTTGTGAGAATTCACTACTGACACGAGGTCCCAACCGTCACGTTGACGGTCGGGGCCTCGTACTGGGTTGGCTGCCGATGGTACGGAGATCTCCGAGGAACGACCGGGAAATTTACTTGCTGTCAAGAATCTATCGCCACGCCGTGATTCGAGTAATGACTTATTTGGGTACGAACATTCTGGCCCTTTGTGTCGTATGTATGAGGAGATGACAGCCGGTCGTTCCACGTGTGACAGACCTACGACCGTTGGAGGAGGGTCCGTATGTGACATCGTTACTGGCGTTCGCTTGTAGCTTCCCTGGTCATTGTGCAGTTGCTTTCGCTGGGGGTTGCTCCGTCGCCGTCGATTGTTCGGGCTGCCACGGTGACCAAAGAGGGCCTTGCACGTATGGAATTGCCAGATTTCCGAACCCAATACTCAAAACGGTACCGGAACCCCGACCGGAGCCTGACCGAAGAGGTATTTGCCAACAGCATCCACTACCAGGACGAAACTACCGGGAAGTGGAGTGAGATCGATACCACGCTGGTCGCCAGCGGTGAGGCCGATTTTGCGTACGCCACCCGCAGTAACCGATTTAAGGCGTATGTGGCCGGTGCCACAGGGCAGCCCAACCTTCTAAAAATCACCCTGGACAAAACAGAAGTGCGGTTGACGCCTGTGGGGGTGGGCCGGGGACCAGGCCGTATCACAAGTAACCAGGCATCGTTTTCGAAAATTCTTCCGGATACCGACTTGATCTACGCCTTTGAATCCGACGCGGTCAAGGAGTCCCTCATGATCAGGAGCAGGGCGGCGGCACGTGACTCCTGGCGATACAAACTGGACCTGCAAGGACTGACCGCGCACAAAGACACGGATGGCACCATCGGTCTTTTCGACGCGAACGGGAAACGCGTTCTTGAACTTCGGCGGCCGGTGGTGTGGGATGATGCGGGGGCTACCATAGCTGGTACTCTCGACCTCCAAGCCGAGCCGGGGGCAACTTTCCTTGACCTGAAGGTTGACCGGACGTGGCTGTTGGCGGTCCAGCGAAAGTATCCCATCACGATTGATCCGACGATTAGCCTGCCGCAGCAACCGTTTGCCGGCCAAGATACGTTTGTCTCCAACAACTATCCTGACACCAACTGGTCAGACCGCTTTTCGTTGTTCACCGGCAACGATACCAATCTGGGCCGTGGACGGACGCGCACATTTATATCGTATAATCTGCCGGTCTTACCCAGCGGTGCCTTCATTACCTCTACCGCACTGACATTGAACGAGAATAGCGGAAATCAGCCGGCGGCCTACGTAGACCTTTACCGGGTTACTTCGGACTGGTCTGCCCCCACCGTAACTTGGAATACCCAACCTTCAACTGCAGCCACCCGGGAATCCACTGCCTACGTTAGCGGTACGGGTCCCCGGAACTGGGATCTGACTGTGCTGGCCAACGACTGGTACCAGGGCCGACAGCCAAACCTGGGCGTGATGCTTCGCTTTGCCGACGAAACGCTTGAACACAAAGAGTACGACTCCAGCCGGTCAAGTACCGTCTCCGCGTGGCCCAAACTTACGATTACCTACACGGTGAATGAGATCGGTTGGGAGAAGTTCTGGGGCTACGCCGGAAACATGAACATCGCCAACGGGAACATGCTCTTCAGCGCCACCGATACGGACATCCCGGCCCGGGGATTGTCCGCAACTGTTACGCGGACATACAACAGTCGGTCGGCGGCGAACGGTGCCTTTGGACTCGGATGGTCTTCGGAACTTGACATGCGCTTGGGCATCCCGGTTATGCCCAACGGCTCGCCCCGCGGTATTGTGAGCTATACCGATTTGGACGGGACGCCCCATTACTTTGCCCAGAACCCGGACGGCAGCTACGCTGGCCGTTGGCAACCTCACGTCGGTGACATACGCAAGCGGGCAGCCGGGATCCTATACGGTCAAACACGGCTACGATGCCTACCGCCGCCTCGTTTCGGTTACTCCGCCGGACGGCAACAAGACCTATTTCTTCTATACCAACGATAGCCGGCTGGCGAGCGAAAATCCGGTCAATGCAGTTGTAAACGCCAGTTTCGAAGTGGACGGCGACGGCAATAATCTGCCGGACTACTGGGTGCGGAATAGCTCAAGTGCTACGACGGCAGTGCTGGGTTCCACGCCTGCCGCACCGTTCGGCGGAAAACACTTCGACATTAGTCCGGCGGCACCAAGTACTACGGCCAATTCATGGGGCGTCTACGTTTCCCCATCGATATTCGTCGACCTGACGCAGACGTATCAACTGAGTGGCTATATGCGGGCGGTACAGAACACCGGTAGTCAGACGACCGTGTTTTCGCTTCTCGCGTACGATGGACCCGGGAGTTACCTGGGTGAATTCGGACGCATGCAACTGACGGGCAACAACCAGAACTGGACCCGATATTCTTCCACACTACCCGTGGGCACGTTGCCGGCTGGCACTGCCACCGTCCAGGTGAAGGTGGCGGCCAGCAACTTGGGCGGATCGGGCACGTCCTACTTCGACGGCGTGCAACTGGAGGAAGGGCCTGCCGTCACCGACTTTGTGGCCCCGACCACGTTTACAGTTGATCCGGTTAACCTTGCTACTGCGATGTACGACGGTAGCGGCAAGAAGGTCAAGTGGACATACAGCGACTCTGGGAATCCGCTGACCGAAACGGCAGACCCAACTGGACTGAACTACCAGGCGCAGTTTACCTGGACGCCGGATAAGCCGAACCCGCTGGAGCGCTATAAGGACCCGGTTGCGGTCGCCACGGCCGGCGAGGGTACAAAGTATTCTTATGATCCCAGTGGTAACTTGCGGGATGTCATCGACGGCATGGGAAATGCATCGCATCGGGAGTATAACTCAGTTAACGACCTGATCACCTACACCGACCCAAATGCATACGGCGCTAACGGACCGCCCCAAGTAAAATTCACCTACGACGGGCAGCGGAATGCCGCAGCCATTCCTGACCGGCAGGGCATGGTGAGCGCCAGAAGCGTGGATTTGTCCAGCTGCTCGGGATGTGTTCTCGGCGAAACTCCTGCCTTAAGTCTGGCCGATAACCTCCTGACCAACGGCGGTTTCGAACGCTCCGCGTCCGGCGCCTGGCCCGATGCCTGGACAGTCAGCGGGGGAACCGGTTCCTGGGATTCATCCACAGTCTACAGCGGGGCACGGGCCTTCCGCGTGACGCCATCGGGACAGACGGTGACGGTGACGTATGGTACGAACCTGCCGGTTAGCGACGGGGCCAGCTATGTCCTGAGTCTGTATGTCCGGGCTGATTCGCCGGACCTGGGAGCAGGGGCACAGGGCAAGCTGGAGTTCCTCGACGCCAACGGAGTGTCGTTAGCTTCGGCCTACTCCAACCTGTTCAAACGGGCGGGCGAGTGGAACCGGTCTGCCGTCGTGGCCACTGCGCCGCCCGGGGCCAGCCAGGTGCGGATCAACCTGATCGCTAACCCGGCCTTGACTTCAGGGAGCGTCTATTTTGACAACGTCCAGTTCGAGAAAGCGCCGTCGATTAGTACCTTCAATTTGCTGGACAATCCCGGCTTCGAACGCGGCACAACCGGTCCGGATTTCTGGCAGAGCTCCAATCAGCCGTTCAATTGGAGTAGCGCGCTGCCTGCGGTATTCGCCGGGACAAAGAGCGTCAGCCTTACGAATGCCAGTGCTACTTCCGGGTTTGAGCCAAGCTACGTCATCCGCCTGGATGCCGGCCGGTCGCTGACGCTCAGTGCATTCGTCAAGACCGACAACCTACAGAATGGCAGTGCCTACATCAAGCTCAAATGGTACGACGCACAGCAGAACTTCATCGGGGAGTCACAAAGCAAAACGAAACGTTCTGGTTCCAGCGACTGGACTCGGGTTTACGTGCAATGCTTGCAGTACGGCCAGTGCGTGCAACCGCCCGCAGGTACCCAGGTAACCTATGTGAAGCCGTCCCTCGTAGTCGAAACGTCAGGCGGAGCGACCGGTACAGCTTACTTCGATGCAATCCGTCTGGAGGAGGCCCCGGTGGCCACGGAATTCCAGTACGGAGCCGTGGGGCAGCCGAAGCCAAACAACTGGGTGACGCAGGCTACCAATCCGGTCGGCGACTTTGTAAACTTTGAGTACAACGCTGCTGGATTCACGACAAAGGTAACGCCGAACGGTGATGCCGGCAAGGCCGTCTCCTATACGCCGGACAATCTTCAGCGGCTGCAGACCGTAGGGCTGCCCAACGGCCTGACTGCCAGGTACGGCTATACGGGCAATGGCCTCCTCAATACCGTGACCCATTCGTGGACGGACGGAACGGCCCAGACGGCGGTTACACAGTATGACTACAACCGGTGCGATCTGCTCCGGCAGATCACCGACCCGCTTGGGCGAAAGACAACCTTTTCGTACGATGCGGCTGGGAACCTCGCCAGCCTTTCGCAGCCGAACGGCACCGTCATCTCGCTTGACTACGATGCGGCCAACCGCGTAAGCCAGCGTAGCTTTACCGGGACGAAATACACCTTCCTGCACGACGGTAACAACAATTTGACGCGGGCTGCAGATGGGACCAGCACCTGGGGTTTCGACTACGATGCGATCGATCGGTTGAAGACGGTAACGAACGTCGTCGGCAAGGTTGATTACGGCTATGACAAGAATAGTAGCCTGACGAGCCGCGTGATGTCGGTCGGCGGGGCCACTTTCACCAATGCACTCAAGTACGATGCAATGGACCGGCTGCTACGGGTCGAGGATGGCGCCGGCAATTTCTACGCTCGGTTTAGCTACGACGAGCGTGGTCAGCTCGTAAAATGGGTGACGGCCGGGAACAAGCTGTATTCCGTTATGGAATACGACGGTGCAGGGCGGCTGGTGAAGCAACAAAACCTGAAAGTTGACGGAACGCTGCTGGCAGCCTATGCGTACACTTACGACGACCAGGGGAACCGGCTGACTGAGACGGTGACGACGACAACCGGAACCGTGACCCGGTCCTTCAGCTACGACCCGGTGGGGCAATTATTGAGCGATGGCACCACTGCTTATACGTACACCCCGCAGGGAAACCGCAAGACGCGGGTCAGCGGCGGGGTGTCGGAGAATTATTGCTATGACGCAGCGGACCAGCTGCTCTACCGGGGGCCGAACGCCTGCGGCTCCGCTACGAACGTGAGCTACGACCCCAACGGGAACATGACCCAAAACGCATCTGGCCCAGCCACCTGGGATTATCAGTACGATGCGGAGAATCACCTGATTCAGGTCAAACAGAACGGCAACATCATCGCCACGTACACCTATGATTTCGCTGGTCGCCGGGCGAGCAAGACGGCCAACGGATCGAAGCGTGTGTATCACTACGACGGCCTGAGCAACCGGGTACTCTATGAGATCGACGCCAACACCGGGGCCGTGGTTGTCTGGTACACGTGGGCCGGCGACCGCGTTGTGAGTCAGACGCGCGGCGGGGTCACGTATTACTACCTGTACAACGCTCACGGCGATGTGGTGGGGCTTGCTGACGGGACTGGAATGTTGCAGAACTCGTACGCATATGATTCCTGGGGGAAACCTGATCCTGCAAACACGACAGAGACGGTGGAGAATCCATACCGCTACGCGGGCTACCGGTGGGACGCCGAGACCGGGTTGTACTACTTGAATGCTCGTTATTACGATCCGGATCTTGGCAGGCTCCTCATGAAAGACATGTGGAGGGGTTCGGTGTGGGATCCTCTGTCGCAAAACGCAAACACTTATGTCCAAAATGATTCGGTTAACCTCGTTGACCCGACGGGCATGATTCCGATTGATTCCATGATTCTGATTGAAGATCAGAACGGATATGCAGCCCCCCGCTCACCTCGCAGGAATCACGCAGAAACGCTTGCGAATTCTGAGGGTGACATTTCAACCCTCGTATATCAGAAAATACCGCTAGAGCGGGGGTGGGAAGCAGATGTCCATCCAGCAAACACCAACACCAAGACGAAAAGGCATGTCCACATCCGGGGGCCTAACGGAGAACACGGTTCCTGGAATGATGATGGTAGCGTTCACGATGCACACGCTCAGAAGGGCTACATTCCCAAGGGAATAAGGAAGCTGGCTAAGGGCAAGACTGGCATCCCTGTTCCGTTGTCACTAGAGCAGACGGATGTTCCTGAGGGGCTATTTGGTGGCGGCTATTCGACAATTGCACCGGATAATTCCGGACCATCGGCAACGATTGTTGGACTGGCCCTACTGGGAGCTGCGTGGGCGATGGCAAGAGGCGGTGGAGGACCCGGGTTGATGCTGAAGTAGCGACGGTACGGGCGGAGGAGAGACCTATGGGGGAGCGGGGGACCCTGGGCCAAGAATGACTGGTTCCCCCAACGCCGTCTTGTATGAAGGTTCTTACAGGGGGTATCATGATGGCCACTGCACGTCCATATTTGTATATGTTTCAGGAGACACCCGACGATTGCATCCACCTCGGGGGAGTTGATTTTCAAGAGTTCGCTCGGGTGTTCATGCCTGCCACACTGGTTTGTCTTCGGCACGGCCACACCACAGGCAAAGTGCACACAGAGACTGGCCTGTCGACTGTCCTGAGCCAGGAGTATCCAGCTCTATGTCCAGATGACTCCGGGAATCTGGACGTCTTGGATGCAGAGTCCACCGAAGCATTGGACCGGCTCACCCCACAGGACGTAGCAGAGATGCTCTACCTCAGCCACCTGAAGCGACCGATCAGGTCACCATTCCTTGACAACCTGAACAATCGGTTCGCGTTTCTCAGTCACGACGATGGCTGGTACTGCAAAGTTTACTTCAAGGATCCAAAAGTGTTTTTTGGTGCAGTGCCCCACCTTATCGAAAACAAACTTCAGGACCTCGGGGTTCAGTGTGGCTCAGATGACTCCAAATCTGACTGTGGCCGCTTTCAGCGTTTGTCCAGTGAGGGGTTGCACTTTGACTTGACTGCGGTACGCCGCAGCGGAGAAGGGCGGGTAGAAATCCCTGTCTTCGTTTTCGGTAAGATGCACGCTCCCTACTCAACCTCCAACGGTTTTGGCATGGACGACCTGATGAACGATCAGGCTCATTTCACAGAAAAGGCACGCCTCATGAAATGCCACAACGAAGCGGGCCGCTGGTTTTTATCTGTGTGAGCCGCCTTGAGACTGGTCAACCGAAGGTGGACGATGGGCCCCGGAGCACCTGCTGGTCGAATAGTGAAGGGCGGGGTAACCCGCCCTTCACCGCCCTCTGTGGCGGGCCAACACGGACGCAATACGCGGGAGCACGAGACACACAAAACGCTCCAGAAGCCCACTGGCCAAGCAGCACAGCAGGATAGCGCCAATATATGGAGGAGAACATGGACATAATCCATCGTTTCGAGCGGTTGTACTTCGGAGACAAAGTCCTCCAGTCCATTTTGATCGATGCGTCAAAGGCCACAGTATGCTTGGAAATTGACAGCGTGGTGGTGCTTAAAGAGACTCCTGAAGCGTCTATCTTCGACCCAGAGCAGGTCCATGAACCAGCCCGGTTGTCATTTCTCGGTTGCAGGGAAATTCGGTTCTCAGAGGGCACCTACGCAATGAACGGCACGATCGTGGATTTCTCGGCTTGCGTAAGAGACGATGGGCTGGTAGAGTTTCACTTTGCTTTAACGGGCGGCTGGGACAACCAGACGTTTTGGCGAGAGATCACTGTAGTAGCACAGGAGTTTGCGATCGAGGGGGCTGAAGGAAACAGAAACATCCCCTAAGATCACAGACGCCTTGGGCATCCCTTTCCCTCTTTAGGAGGGTATCAATATGCATGGAGAACTAGCTGCCAGCGTGGTCGCGGCGATCCGACACCGTTGGGATCAGGTGCGGCAGCCAAGCACGCCGAGAGATCAGTGGGATCAAGCCCTTCAGGCATGCTTTCCAGAGTACCCGGTGTGGAACTGGACGGATTTCAATTACGACAAATGCCATACTCCATCGTGCTGCACCCGGTGCCCCTACAGAAGGCGCCTTCCCTGGAACAAGCTCTGGCACAATTGTCTGGACTTGGGGGCAGCATGACCTGTGTATTCCTTGCGATATCGGTGATAGCGCCATTCTTTCGCACGGACGTTCAGATACGTGAACTGGCTCCAGATGGAGGAATCAGGCTTCGGCAGGTGGGAACAGACACATGTCCGGCTGCGGTAGATCGTGCTCGCACTTTCGCCGCCCAACGAGAATTCACTGAACTGCCTGATGATGTTGTAAACGGTGTTATACCGGATGTCGAACTTGATCTGAAACCGAGAGGTCAAGTTACGATCTACAACTGCCTATTCTATGACGAAGATGCCTGAGTGGATTGTGTGCAAATGAAAAGTAGGCGCCCGGCGCCGTCAAGGCCGAATTACGGATGCCTTTCTGGACTACTTGCGGCAGAGGTGGGGTGAGGGCTGCCGTAACGAGCGTGACCGCCGAAACCTCTGCTTCCTAAACCACTCACCTTTAGAGGTGGTCGAAATGGAACCCTCTTCGCGTCATCCGAGATTTAGCGTGCATGACAATTCAATACTCCGCCTGCTATTCGATCCCCAACATGCCCAACTCGAAATCGAGATGGAGGAACCAATCGAGGGAGCTTCAGGACAGCGGACCATCTTGTTTCGAGGAGTCAAATCCCTTTCCGTGAGTGGTTCAATGGCAAATGGGACACCTGGCTTCGTCCCAGGTGATGAAGTCCTTACGCTGGAAGTCCAGGAGTTGGCCTCGAATGAGGGTGGTGTCGCCCCCCTGCAGGCCAAGTTCTTGTTGGCTCCAATCCCTGGTATCGCCAGGTCAGGGACTGCCCTCGATATTATCGAGATTATCGCAGAGTCCTTTGAGCTGGTTGACTAACTTCGGCTGATGACCAGAGAGGGAATCCCACGTGGTGCGTGGTGAGTTCCTGACCAGTCGAACGGTGAAGGGCGGGGTAACCCGCCCTTCACCGCGCTGGAAGAGTCGCGGAGGTGGGGCCTTGAAGATTGTCTGGCTGGTATGCGTCGTAGAGCCCATAAACCAGTTTCCTAACTTTTACGTAGTCGGTGTCTACAGCGTCCGGGAAAAGGCCGAGGAGCAAATCTCCCTGCTTCCTAAGGAGAAACATTACCAGTTGTTTGAAGTGCCAGTCGATGAGTTCTTTGGACACATCGATAAGTTCGGCCGGCTGTTGGACGGTATGGGGAAACTTCAGCACGTACATTTTCTTCCCGATGAAGGCCCATAGTCCCCCGAATGACGATGATCTGGAGTATCCAAGCGTGGCAACAACACTCGTCTCCTTCGAACTTGACCTCCTGTTAGGTCTTCAAGAACAGAGATTCCTTCAGTGGAACCTCCTGGAGGTGTTTCCTCAGTGGATATCGTGTTGCCAATCTACGACCACCCTGTGTTGGAGGCAATATCAGGCGCTTCCTTATGGTTCTTCATCGTGATGGGAGTCACGTGCCTGTATGCGTTCACGCGGACACGACCGGGCAGGCTCAAACCCCTTATTCTCGGGACTGCCATAGCCGTTCTGGTCGCTATGCCGTTCTTGGACGTTCAGACGCATGTGATAATTGGACAGGATAATGTCACAATTAAGCACCTACTTGAAACTGACAATGTCTTTCGTAACGAAGATATCGTCGCCGTCTCGGAGGTGAATCTGAAAGGGATCAACGAACTTTCTATCAGGACCAGAAATAGAGAGGCGTATGGCGTTACAGTGCAAGGCGAACGATTATCGAAGATCGGACAGACGTTAGCGGACCGTTTGGGGTTGAAGTATTCACCTCTCGGGGAGCTTAAGCAGTGGGTTCGGGAGTGATGGACTCTGGAATGCCGCCACAAGAACATGTCAATTCGCCCGAGCGATGACTGGCTGAACTGCCGACATTTCGTGGAGCCAGTTCGGCAATCCGAGGAAGGCAGTCCTTTCCGCGCCCGAGCCACACGGTTGCGCGACTCAAGCTCATGGAGGATACCCGCTGTCAGAAGTACCACGGCGCGGACTGTGGATATGGGAACCAGGGTATCGCATGAACACTCAACAAGACGGCGGGCGGGCGCCACCTGTAAGGGTGCCCCGCCGGCCGAATTCTCGCCTCATGGTAGGTCAAGTTACGATCTACAACTGCCTATTCTATGACGAAGATGTCTGAGTGGATGAGGACATGACCTGCCGGAGCGGTGCGTCTGCACAGTGTGGAGACGATCAGCCGGCGGTTCAGGTATTCGAACGACAGAAGCGAGG
>DASXVX010000091.1:0-102153 GCA_036504075.1 Symbiobacteriaceae bacterium
CCGCACGCCCCGTCACCGGGGCGCACTGCCCAAGTGGGATTTCCACTTGTTTGTCTTTCAGTTACAAGACCGAACAGGATAAACGGCCTTGGGAGGACTTGAACCTCCTGACTTGCATGACTGCGAGGCGCACCGCGAAGAGGCACCTCCCGGTTGAGAGGTGCCGCTGTTTACGGTTTGCGGTTAGCGCCCGCCCTGTTGGAGCCGCTGGAGGACGTCGGCGGTGACTTCCTTACCCCGGGCGAGCCGGCCCCGGATGTGGGGGTCGAGGTACATCTTCCGCAGGCGGATGTTCTTCGGCGTGACTTCCAGCAGTTCGTCTTCATCGATCTGCTCCAGCGCCTCTTCCAGGCTCATCTGCCGGGGCTTCTCGATGCGCAGGGATTCGTCGGAGCCCGACGCCCGCATGTTGGTCAGGTGCTTGGTCTTGCAGACGTTAATGTCGATATCCTGCTCCCGGCTGTTCTCGCCGATGACCATGCCGGTGTACACCTCGACGCCGGCGTCGACGAAGAGGACGCCGCGGTCCTGCGCCTGGTAGAGCGCATACTGCGTGGTGGTCCCGGGGTCCGACGCCACCAGCGAGCCGCGCTGCCGGGTGATCATATCGCCACGGTAGGGCCCGTAGCCGTGGAACAGGTGGTTCATGATGCCGTAGCCCTTGGTCATGGTCAGGAAATCCGACCGGAAACCGATGAGGCCCCGGGACGGAATGAGGAACTCCAGCCGGAGCTGTCCGCTGCCGCTGTTGGTCATGTTGCTCATTTCGGCCTTCCGGTTGCCCAGCGCCTCCATGACCACGCCCATATACTCCTCGGGGATGTCCACCGTGAGCTGTTCAATGGGCTCCAGCTTGTTGCCGTCCTCGTCGTGGTGGAAGATCACCTGCGGCTTGGAAACGGCCAGTTCGTAACCTTCGCGCCGCATGGTTTCGATGAGGATGGAGAGGTGCAGTTCACCGCGGCCCGAAACGATAAACGTATCGGGGGAATCGGTGTCCTCCACCCGCAGGGCGACGTTCTTCTCAAGCTCCTTGTAGAGCCGGGCCCGCAGGTGGCGGGAGGTGACGTACTTGCCGTCCTTGCCGATGAACGGCGAGTCGTTGGTGCGGAAAGTCATTTGCAGGGTCGGCTCGTCCACCTTGATGGGCGGCAGGGCGATCGGGTTCTCCGGGTCGGTGATCGTTTCGCCGATGTTGACCGACTCCAGGCCGGTCATGGCGATGATATCACCCACGAAGGCTTCCTCCAGCGGTACCCGCTTGAGGCCCTGAAAGCCGAACAGGTTGGCCGCGCGGAACTTGGCCACGTTACCGTCGAGCTTGGCCACCGCCACCTGCCCGCCGGCCTTGACCGTGCCCTGCCGGACCCGGGCGATGGCGACGCGGCCTACGAACTCGTCGTAGTCCAGCGAGGAGACCATGGCCTGGAGGGGCGCCTCGGGGTCGCCCTCCGGGCAGGGGATGCTGTTGATGATGGTGTCGAAGATCGGCGACAGATCGGTCGCCTCTTCGCTCATTTTGTACTTGGCGACGCCGGCCCGGCTGGAGCAGTACAGGACCGGATAGTTGATCTGGTCGTCGTCGGCGCCCAGCTCGATGAAGAGCTCGAGCACCAGGTCTTCCACTTCGGCGATCCGCTCGTCCGGACGGTCGATCTTATTGATGACGACCACCGGCTTCAGACCGGCCTCCATGGCCTTGCGCAGCACGAACTTGGTCTGCGCCATGGGGCCTTCGGAGGCGTCCACGATCAGCAGGCAGCCGTCGACCATGGTCATGATCCGCTCGACCTCGCCGGAGAAGTCGGCGTGTCCTGGCGTGTCGACGATGTTGATCTTGACGCCCTTGTAAACGATGCCCGTGTTCTTCGAAAGGATGGTAATCCCGCGCTCGCGCTCCAGGTCATTGGAGTCCATCACCCGTTCCGCCACGTGTTCGTTGGCGCGAAAAGTTCCGGACTGGCGCAGGAGCCCGTCCACCAGAGTGGTCTTGCCGTGGTCAACATGGGCAATGATGGCCACGTTGCGCAGGTCGGTCCGCTTCATTTTTGAAATAACGCTCCTTTGGCGTGTAAAGTCCACATGAATAAAAGAAGCCCGAAATAAGGCTCCCAACTTTCGTATTATACGCTCTTACCGGGCTCGTTGTCAAAGGCTCAACCCAGCTTTTCACGGTCGGCTGCAGGTTATAGGCAAATTTGATTGGTCTGATAGTTTTTATGTATACTGGACACCAGCGTCCGGTCAATCTCTCTCAAGCTGCCTGCTACGGGGCTTCCGCACCCCGCCCGGCCGGCTGCGGCGCGTGGCCGTTCGGCTCGCGCTCCTTGCGCATCTCCTGGACCGATGCCCGGACGCCGGACCAGCGCTCGTACATCTGATCGGCCTGCCGGGTCAGATCCGCCCGCATGGCCGCGATGGCGGCGTCGGGCATGGAGTTCCGGAGCGACGCCTGGCAGGTGACCCAGAAATCGGCGGCGCTGAAGTCCTTGCCCGTGTCCCGCAGGCGGGCCAGCAGGTTGATCATCTCGTCCTGCATCAGCAGGAACGCATGTTGCAGTTTCGGGGGCTTATCGAGAAACTCGAAGAAGTCGGCGCTGGACCAGAACATCTTCGACTTGTACGTCGTAAACGGGCTGAGCCGGGGGACTGTCCCTTTGGCCATCTCTTCGGTCACCATGTAGGTCGGGCGGCCGTTCTCATAGGCATACCGCAGCTCGTCGTTCATGCCGCTGGAGAAGACGAGGGACGGAAAGTAGGCCACCACCGCCTGGGCGTTGATGCCAATGAACCAGTCCAGGTCCCGCACGATGGTGTGGTCCCGGATGGCCCGGTGGTCGGCCGGCTCGAAGTAGGCGTCGGACATGAGGCCCGATTCGATGGCCGCCGGATCGAAAACCGTGCACTTCTCCTTCAGCTTTGCCACGAACGCCTCCCGGAGCGGCTTTTGCTCCGGCGGCAGGTGAGTCATGGGGTAACTGGCGTAGACGATGGGCTTCTGCTCCCGGCGCACCAGGGCCAGGAACGTTTCCGGCTGGGTGACCGGCACCACGAAGTGTGTCGCCTTGCGGTCTTTGGCCAGGTGGTTGGTGAAGAAGACTTCGAACTCCTGCCACCGGACGATGGATTCGATGGTCAGGTGGAAGTATTCGCCGGTGTGACTTTTCAGCCGCTCGTGGATGTTCTGCGGGCTGTCGATGAGCGTGATGATGACGTCGGGTTCCACTGCGTTCAGGTCCGCCGTGGTGAGCCCCTCCATCACCCGGTCTTTCAGCAGGAAAAGGGCGTTGGCCGAAATGACCAGCGGCTTGGACTGATCGCCCTTCTGGGCTTGGTGGACCAGCACTTCGAGGGCCGCGGCCCGCAGGCCGGTCAGGGCCGGCACCGGCGCCCGGAGAATGTTGGATTCGGTATACGGTAACCCCCGCTCTTCAGCGATGCGGCACATATGCTCGCCCAGGTCATAATAGCGGATTTCGCCTTTGAGTTCTGCGTCAAAGAACTTGGACCGCCCCAGGCCCGAAACGCCGGTTACCAGCACGGTAGTCATCGTCCGATCCGCCCTTTCGACAGGCTTAAACAGAGTCAGTTAAGATGATTCTATCTAATCCCGTCGAAAAGTAAAAGAGTTCACGAAAGGTCCTACATTCCTGCCTGTGCGATCATAAAAAGGCGAGGCGCCGGAGCGCCCCGCCGTTTGCTTATTTCTGACCGCCCGCCGGGTCGGGCAGCAACAGCTTCCCAAGCGCCGCCGGGTCGTTGGTGGTCGTGATCTCCACCCGGGGACTGGCATACGAGCTCCAGCGGCTCAGAATGTCCGGCAGGGCTGTGAGGTCCATGTCGGTGTCCACCTGGCGGGCCAGGGCCAGACCCTGGCTCAGGCCCATGTTGACGCCCCGGGACGAGGCGGCGCCGGCAAGGGCCAGCATGACCAGGCCCGCCCGCCGGGCGCTCTGATCGCCGCCGCCGTTGATGTAGGCGATGGCCTCCGGACCCGTGTAAACGCGGCCTTCCACGGTAATGCCGCCGGCCGCGTCCACCAGTGTGGCGACAATGGTGTGCGGCAGGAAGACCCGGTGGTGAAGTTTGTGCTGCATGGCGGTGGACAGCATGTCCTGCGCCGTTTTGGAGTTGGTCCCGGCGAACGCTTTGCGGACTTCCGGGGGCACCGCAAACGGGATCGCCAACAGCGTGGCACGACCCCGGGATTCTTCGATCACCACCGCCGCCGCCGGCCCTGTCGGATCGTCCTTGCTGTACAGGTAGAGCAAGGTCCGCTCCGGGTCAGGCGGGGCCGCGATTTTCGGCGGCGCCAGGAGCACCAGTGCGAGCACGCCCAGCAACAGCAGCAGCAGCGCCCCACCCATCCAGTAAAGCACTTGATAAGGATTACCGGGCTTTTTGCTCACTCTGCCACCCCTTTTTTCCATGTCACACGCAGACCTGTTTATGGACAATTCGACAAAGACCCCCGGCGCCACCTGCGCCGGGGGTTTGCCTTAATGCTTCATGCCCTTGCTTCCCGGCGTGACAGAGGGGTCGCCCGGTGCGGCCGGCCGGATCACCAGCCATTTGCCGTCCATGGGCGTGACCGTAAGGTCCTGCATCTCGCAAAGCGCTGCCAGCACATCCGGGTCGGTCACGACTGCTTCCCCATCCCGTTTCAGTGCCTGCAGCGTCTGCCTCAGGCGCCGGGGGAGCACGTTCATGGCTTCAATCAGGCTCCGGCTCACGCCCGACGCGGATTCCATTTCCACCAGGCAGTGATTCTCCCCAAATGTACCGGCGAGCTGGGCGTTCACCAGTCCCAGGACGAAAAACACGTCCTCATCCTCCACGGGTCGCTTAAGACGTTTGGCCAGGCCGGACCGATCCAAAGCGATCCGCAGGGTGATCTCCAGCTTGTCACTCATGATGGGAGCCCCTCCCCTACAACAAGGCGCCAGCGATACCCACAAATTACCAGATCGCTTCAACCGTGTCAATCAATTAGAGCCTGATTTGGAACGTATCGCTATTTTTTCTGGTGGCAAATCCGACCACCGAGCCGTACCATGGACTACCGACAGCAAGTTCCCGTGTGCGTGTGGAGGCAGCCTGACTCCTTTGCCCTATTCTACGGGCTGGCAGCTTCGCCGGTGCCAGCCGGGCGGAGGAACGATCCAGCATGGAGCGGGAGCACGGCACCGACCGCCCTCCCTGGCATATCAGGCGGACCGGCTTTCCCACCGCCTGGCGCCTGGGGAAAGCACGCCCCTCCGGGCAACGTCCCGTTCGCATCGGCATTCTGGACAGCGGCGCCGATCTCCGGCATCCGCTCCTGCAAGGGCTGCTGGGCGTGGGCTTCAACCCCCTGAAACCGGGGGAGCCGCCCCTCGATGAGAACGGCCACGGAACTCACGTGGCGGGCATTATCGCAGCGGCTGCCGGGGCGTGGGCCGAAGATGGTCGCCCGCCGGGGATTGTATTGCACCCGGTCAAAATCTTCGACCAGACCGGCTTCGGCCGCATTGGCGATATCGTAAGCGGGCTGTACTGGTGTGCGGAATATGGCATGGACTTGATCAACCTTAGCTTCGGCACGGACCTGAAGACCAGCCGGACGTTGCAGAAGGCCATCGTCGATGTAGAGAGCGCGGGCATCTTGCTGGTCAGCGCGGCCGGCAACGACGGCCGGAAGGGCGCCGTCGATTTCCCGGGCCGCTACCCGGAAGTGCTGGCGGTGGCGGCCTGCACCCGCAAGGACGAACTGGCCCCGTTCTCGAGCACCGGCCCGGAAGTGGAGTTGATCGCTCCCGGCGCCGGGGTGCTCTCGCTGGCAGCGGGCGGCGGCTATGCCCGGATGAGCGGCACCTCCATGGCGGCGCCCCATGTCACCGCCGCTGCCGCTCTGCTGCTGGGGATGGAGCCGCAACTGGCGCCCCGGTCGGTGCGGGAGCGGCTGACCGCCACGGCGGAATGGTTGCCGACGGTCCCGGCCCGGGCGCAAGGCGCCGGGCTGCTGCGAGCCGACCGGCTGCTGCGGGCGGTGGGCCGTAGAGCGTGGTGACACACCGGAGTCCTTTGTTGACACACCGGAGTCCTCCCGGACCGGCCTGCCTCGCAGTGCCGCCCGGAACGACTCCGGTTTTTTGCCGGTGCGTTACACGGGCCGGCAGTGCGGGCAGGGCTTGAGTCCCGCCGCTTCAGCCTCCCTGGCGGTCTTCAGCTTCAGCCGGTCCGGCCCGGGTTTGGCTGACAGGCACGACGGATAGCAGAATGTCCCGCGGGCGGCATCGCCCAGGTACCGGCAGCCCCGGTCCGCCAAGTCTTCCAGGCGGGCGACTGCGGCCCCCTCCGCCTCCAGCAGGCGCCGCTTCACGTCCGGGCCGCCCATGCTGTAGTTGCCCAGGGCGCCCGTGGCCGTCACCACCCGGTGGCAGGGGACCAGCAGGGGAATCGGATTTTTCCGCATGGCCGAGCCGACCGCCCGGACGGCGCCGGGACTGCCGGCTTCCCGAGCCAGCCACTGGTACGGCCGGACTTCGCCGCGCGGAATCTCCCGCGTTTTCGCCAGCACTTTCCGCTCGAACGGGCTCACGCCCGACAGGTCCAGTCCGATGGCCGGCTCGCGCCCTGCCAGCCAGTCCGCCAGCAGCGCCCGCCACTCCGCCTGGCGGGAGTCGTCCCGGATGACGAAACTCGGCCCGTAGTGGCCGGCCAGCCCGTCCCGGAAGGACTCCGCGTCGCCGTTGGCGGTCAGCCGGGCGAGGCCCGCCTCCGTCCAGGCGACATGGACCGGGCCTAAAGGTGCGAGCGGTACGGTGGTGTAGCGAATCGACATGATGAGCAGCCTCCTCCTGGCATCGGCCTAAATGGGCAGCCGGGACTGGACCAGTTCGCCGGGGCGGACGAAGTTGTGCAGCGCCAGGCCCAGCAGCCGGACTTTCCGCCCCTCCCACTCCACCCGGCTGAAGATCGCCCGCGCTGTCGCCGCGATTTCCGCCGCGTCGACGGTGGGCGCCGGCAGCGTGTGGCTCCGGGTGATAGACAGAAAGTCGCCGCCTTTCGGCCCGCCTTCGATAAACACGTTCCACTTGATGCGCACGGTCACCGTCCGGCAGGCCAGGCCTTCGCGTTTAAGCTCGCCGGCCAGTTCGGCCGCATACCGGTCCAGAATCGAGGCCAGGTAGGCCCGGTCGGTCTGGTCGTGCGCGAAGGTCTGCTCCGTGCCGATGGACTTCGTCTCCTGCGCGGTCTCCACCGGCCGCGGGTCGATGCCCCGGGCGAGCATGACCAGTTCGTCGGCCCGCCGTCCGAAGTGGCGCCGCAGCACGTCCGGGTCGTAGCGCAGAAGGTCCCCGCAGGTGACGATGCCCACTTGCTTCAGCGCCTGCTCGCCGGCCGGCCCCACGCCCCAGAGTTTGCGCACGGGCAGGTTCGGCAGCAGTTCCTGCGCCCGTTCCCAGGTGATTACCGTAAAGCCGTCCGGCTTGTCCATATCGGAGCCCATTTTGGCGAGGAATTTGCAATAGGAAATGCCCACCGAGGCCGTGAGCCGCAGTTCCCGCGTGATCGCTTCCTTGAGCGCCCGCCCCACTGCCAGGGGGTCCTGGCCCGTCACGTCCAGGTAGGCTTCGTCCAGCGACATCGGTTCGATGGCGTCCGAGTGCCGCCGCATGATCGCCTGAATTTGCCGGCTTACTTCGGCGTACTTGGCGATATTGGGCCGGAGGAAGACCGCCTGCGGGCAGAGCCGCACGGCCTCCCGGGAGGGCATGGCCGAGTGGACGCCGAACTTCCGGGCTTCGTAGCTGCACGTGCTGACGACGCCCCGGGCGTGCGGCGGGCCGCCCACGATTACCGGCTTGGCTTTCAGCCGCGGGTTGTCCCGTTGCTCCACGGAAGCGAAAAACGCATCCATATCCAGATGAACGACCCAGAGCGTTTTGTTCTGCCGGGTCGGATCGACGACGACCATCTGGTTCACCACCCGTCATTCCGGGACTCGTTTTGTCGAATATATGTTCGGTTTCATCGACGAATCTCCTGCCTGGGTCAGGCTGGTGGGGCGCTGGGCGGCAAAAAAGTGGGCGCCGCCCTGGAGCGCCATCCCGGGCGGCAGGCGTCGCCCTAACATACCCCACCAGGTATTATTAGCTCCGTTTTCCGCCATGAACGTCAGAAATTGCATGATAATTCCGGCCTGAGGTCATGCAAATCCTGACGATCGCGCCAAAACCCACGCCATCTGAAAACAGTCACCTTCTGGTGAAGAAGGTGACCTGTTGCTGCCCCAGTTTCTTTATCGATGTTCAGCACCAACCCGTTGGGGTAACCGGGCTTGTGGGCGTGCACCACCCTTTCCGCCAGGGCATACCATGCTTCGGTTCCCCCGACAAAGAGGTGATTGCGCATGGACTATCCTGAATCGGCTTCGGGTTTCACCGGATTTGAAGGCGAAGCGGCTTCCTTCTATGGTGCCTTCCCCGGCGGCGCAGGGGCCGAGGGCTTCCCGGGCGCCCAATCCATGGTTTGGGGCGGCGGGGGCGCTACTGGTTTCCCCGGTGGTACGGCCGGGGCCTACGGCATGCCCGGCGCGGGCAACTTCGGCTTCCCGGGCGCCGGCGTCTCAGGCATGGGCGTTCAGAGGGCCGGTGGTTTTGGCAAGTATGTCGCGCAGGGCGTGGCGCCATACTGGTCCAACCTGCTCATCCGCTCGCTCCAGCTAATTGAGTCTGCGCTGCCCGCGCAGGAGGTCATTCACTCCCTGGTCGCCCAGACGATGACCGAGCCCCAGCTCCGGGACCTGCCAGCCGTGCAGCGGGTGGCCGAGACCCAGCGGGCCCACCTGAGCGACATGGCCGCCGTGGCCGGGTACATCCGCCGGCTTTTGACCGGCGATGCTTCCGCTCCCGTGGTTTCCGGGCTGCAACAGGCGGTTCAGTCCCTGCAGCAGTCCCACATGGAGTGCCGGGCCGCCCTCCAGCAGTTGGCAGCCGCCGAGCCGGCCCGGGCCAGCGACGTCGTCCGGTCCATCGCCCAGGTGTCCGCCATCGCCGATCAGGCCGGTCGGACCGCCATCGCTGCGGTCCAGCCCCTGGTGATGGGGCAGGCGGGCCTCGCGGGCCAGACAGGCTTCACGGACCAGGCCGGCTTCACCGGCCAGGCAGGCTTCACAGACCAGGCCGGCTTCACCGGCCAGGCAGGCTTCACGGACCAGGCCGGCTTCACCGGCCAGACAGGCTTCACGGACCAGGCCGGCGGCCTGACCAGCGGCGACATCACGCCGTAAAGCGGCGGTGCGATCACGCAAGAAACAGCCCCCGTCCGGGATATCCCGGGCGGGGGCTAAACGTATCGCCACGGTACTGCGCCGCTCTCCACTCCGGGCGGTGCGTCACGGACTACAACGCGGTCACGATGGCCTTGAAGTGCCGGCCCCGTTGTTCAAAGTTCTGGTAGGCGTCGAAGCTGGCACAGGCCGGCGAGAGCACCACGTTGTCCCCCGGCCGGGCTTCCGCCCGGGCCAGCCGGACCGCCTCCGCCATGTCTTTGGCCCGGTGGATGACCTGGTCGTACCCTGCCCGCCGGACGGCCTCCGCGATCTTCGGCGCCGTGGGGCCGGTCAGCACCAGTGCCTTCACTTTTTGCGCGACCAGCGGCGCCATCGGGTCGAAGGGAATCCCCTTGTCGGACCCGCCGGCGATCAGCACGATCGGCGCCGCCAACGTCTCCAGCGCGGCCACCGCTTCAGCCGGCGAAGTCGCTTTGGAATCGTTGTACCAGCGGGCGCCGTCCAGCTCCCGGACCGGCTCCAGCCGGTGCTCCACGCCGGTGAACGTCGTCAGCACGGTGCGAATGGACGACAACCCTGCGCCCGCCAGGTACCCCACCGCCATCGCCGCCAGCACGTTCTCCCGGTTGTGCAGGCCCAGCAGCTTGATCTCATCGACTTTCAGCGTCGGGTACTCCCGGCCCCGGTAGCGCCAGATGACCTCGTCGTCCCGGATGAACGCACAAGTCTCGGTACCCGGGTCGCCGTGCCGGCTGAAAAAGACGACCCGGCTATGCGCCTCATCGGCAAACGAGCGCACCAGTTCGTCGCCGTGGTTCAGCACCACCGTGTCCCCCGGCCCCTGGTACCGGTAGATGTTCTGCTTGGCCTGAATATATTCGTCCAGCGATGCATGCACATCGAGATGATTCGGCGTGATGTTGGTAATGACGCTGATGTGCGGCGAACGGGCGCCGGTCAGCTGCAGTTGGAAGCTGGAGAGTTCCAGCGCCACCGCCGCCTCCGCCGGAATCGCCTCGACCTGCTCGATCAGCGGCGTGCCAATGTTGCCGCCCACGTATGTCTCGCGGCCGGCGGCCTGCAGGATTTCGCCAATCAGCGTCGTGGTGGTCGTCTTGCCGGCGCTGCCGGTGATGCCGATGACCGGCGCCTTGCAGGCGGCGAGCACCAGCCCGACCTCCCCGGCGATGACCGCTCCCCGCTGCCGGGCGGCCACGATCTCCGGCAAGTGCTTCGGGATGCCCGGCGTCAGGAAGACCCGGTCGTGATCCGCCAGCGGCGCCAGGTAGTCCGCCCCGGTGGAAAGAGTAACGCCTAACCGCTTTAGCTCCGCGCCTCGCTCGCCCAGGTCCGATTCGCTTTTCCGGTCGCAGGCGGTCACCTGCGCCCCCTTTGCAAGTAGATAGCGAATCAGCGGCATGTTGGAGATGCCGATGCCCACCACCGCCACACGGGTCCCCTGAAACTGCACGGGTATCCCTCCTGAAACTCACCAAATGACCCGATGGGGAGAGCTCCCCATCGGGTCAGGCGTTCGTGCTGCTACTTGGCTTCTTTGATGAGCGCCTCGATGCGGTT
Source organism: Symbiobacteriaceae bacterium (assembly GCA_036504075.1). Lineage (GTDB taxonomy): Bacteria > Bacillota > Sulfobacillia > Symbiobacteriales > Symbiobacteriaceae > DASXVX01. The sequence goes on from DASXVX010000091.1 coordinate 10,856, forward strand.
GAGCCCTTCGTCGATCCGCTCCATCGAGGTGGCGTAGGAGAACCGGATGTAATCGGGCGCCCCGAATCCGGAGCCCGGCACCACGCCGACCTTGGCCTCTTCCAGAATCACCGTGCCGAGGTCGTCGCAGTTGTTGATCTTCCGGCCCCGAATGGTGGTCCCGAACAGCTTGGAGACCTTCGGGAAGAGGTAGAACGCGCCCTGCGGCGCCACCTTGACCTCAAAGCCGGGGATCTGGTTCAGCCGCTCCTTCATGTGCTGGCGGCGGAAGTCGAACTCCAGCCGCATCTCCTCGACCGGCGCCTGGGTGCCGATGAGCGCTTCCACGGCGGCCTTCTGCGAGATGGAGGACGGGCCGGACGTCGTCTGGGACTGCAGGTCGCCCATCGCCTTGGCGTAGATGGACTCCGAAGCGGTGTAGCCCATCCGCCAGCCGGTCATGGCGTAAGCCTTGGACATGCCGTTGACGGTGATGGTCCGCTGCTTGAACTCCGGGCCGAAGGCGGCGATGGAGACATGCTTGGCCCCTTCGTACAGGAGCTTTTCGTAAATTTCGTCCGTGACGATGATCAGGTCGTGTTCCACCGCAATCTGACAAAGGGCGAAAAGCTCGTCCTTGCTGTAGACGGCGCCGGTCGGGTTGGACGGGCTGTTGATCACGATGGCCCGGGTGCGGGACGTCAGCTTCGCCTTCAACATGTCCGGCGTGATCTTGAATCCCGTGGAGTCGTCGGCGAAGACGGTCACCGGCACGCCGTCCGCCAGTTTGACCATTTCCGGATAGCTGACCCAGTACGGCGCCGGAATGATCACCTCGTCGCCGGGATCGAGGATGACCAGAAAGGCGTTGTAGAGTGACTGCTTTCCGCCGTTGGAGACGACGATCTGCTCCGGCTTGTACTCCAGGCCATTCTCATTCTGCAGTTTCTGGCAGATGGCCTTCCGAAGTTCCAGGGTCCCGGCCGCGGGGGTGTACTTCGTGAAACCCCCCTCGATGGCTCGCACGCCGGCACGCTTCACGTGAGCAGGCGTGTCAAAATCAGGTTCGCCGACCGAGAAGTTAACCACATCGATTCCCTCAGCCATCAACTGCTTCGACTTGGTGTCGATGGCCATCGTAGGCGAAGGCGACATTGCCTTCGCACGGGCAGATAGGCGCATGCTGGCGGGCTCCTTTCCGTAAGTTCATGAATGCACAATCGCGGACCGGGCATTCATGTAAATCTTAATGCCAAAGTATAGAGCCTCTGGCGGCTATCCGCAAGAGCCAATGTCAACTAGATGGCAGAATATCGAACAAATATCTTGTGACGACAGGTTCAGCCAGGTCTTTCAGGGCAAGCGTGAGCACCAACTCCACTCCGCCGGGCCGGACTCCATCGGGTACTGTCCAATCGATGGCGGCCTCCCGGTTGACGATGCCGTCGGGCTCCAGTTCCGCCGGGTAGATGCCGCCAGCCAGTGCCTGGCCGTCCCGGACGACCGCCCAGGACCAGTCGCCCCGGTAGCGGTCGGGCCGGTCGTTCACCAGCGTCACATCCAGGACAACGGGCGTTCCGGGCGCGTAACCGGACTGCGGCCACTGGGCGAAAATATTGACCGGCCGCAGCGCCGAAGCGGCGGCAGCAAATGCGGCTTTGGGCTCCCGCCAGTAGTCCAGCAAGGCCGTGGAAATGGCGGGTTCGCCGTCGGCGAAGCGGGCCAGCATCAGGCCGCCGCAGGGGCGGTACTTCCGGCGCCGGAAATGCTCAATGATATGCCGGACTTCGAAGGCCTGGTAAGCCTGCGAGGCGGCCACATACTGCGCCAGAGACTGCGCCAGGGAGACCGGCAGTTCCCGCTGCAGCCGTTCGGCCCCGAGATGCTCCCAGTTCAGGTCGGGCCACTCGCCCGAGACGAACCGGCGGCTGTGCGCAAGGCTGGGAAAAGCGGGCGGGCCGACCTCGCTGACGAACTTTGCTTTCTCGGGCAGTTTGCGCACGCCCTCGTCGGCCCGGAAGCGGCCGGATTCGGCCACGCCCGAGAGGCAGGTACGGGTCGGGTCGACGTCTTTCAGCCCTTCGGCCAGGGCGGCCGCCTGCCGGGGCCGGTTCCAGAGGCTCGCGATGCGGCCTGCCAGCCGCTGCCCGGACTCCTGGGCGGCGGCCGCCGGCAATTGCCACAGCGCCACCGCGGGCCAGGCGCCCAGCCGGTCCGCCAGGGTGGCCGCATCCTCCGCCCCGGTAAGGTCCGCGGGCACCTCCTGCCAGATGAGCATGCCCCGCCGGGATGCCTCTTCATACAGCGCCGCCTGGGCGATGAGGCCCTGAACCCAGAGCGCATTCAGGTTCGCTTCCCGGACCCGGTCCAGGTCTTCGGACAGCCGGTCCGCGGTGACGACCGCCTGCCGCAGGTCCGCGGGCCCGTAGGCCGTCCCCCGCACGAACAGCCGCCGCCCGTTCAGAAAGCAGGTCCAGTCCCGCAGTTCCACCGTGCGAACGCCGAACAGCCGCTCCACCCGCTCGGCGGCGCCGCCGGCGGTGCGGAGTTCCAGCGTGAACCGGTACAGGTCCGCCTGCCCCTGGTCCCAGGTCCACCAGAGCCGGGGATCGTTGAACGCCAGCCGGCCGTGCACCCGGTTCCAGCCCCGGTGCACCCGCCCGCTGCCCGCCAGCGTGACCGGGTCGCCGGCAAACGTCGCCGGCGCAACCGTGGCGGTCCATTCCAGCCCGCTCGCACCGGCGGCCGTAAAGGCCAGGTCGAAGTCCACCGCCGCCGAGGCCGCCTGGCCGCCGTGCAGCCCGTGCGGCGTCGCCTGCAGCAGCAGCCGCTCCGGCGCCGGTCCGGGCAGCAACTCCAGCGCGACCTCCCGCACGAGGCCGGCGGTGGCGCCGGGACCGGTCACTTCCACCATGACCACGTTCTCACCGCCCACCAGGTGGCGGGCGACGTCGTAGGAGCGCGGGATGTAACTGCCGCGCTGCTCCCCGGCAAGGTTGCCGTTGCACCAGACCCGGGCTTCGCCGGCCACGCCTTCCAGCACCAGGCGGGCCGCCGTGCCGGGGGCGGGCGGTGCGTCCAGCCGGAAAGCGCGCCGAAAAAGCAGCCGGCCGGGGGTCCCCGCCAGGTTGTCCACTTCCGAAAAGTAACCCGGCACGGGCGCGGCTTTCCAGCCTGCCGCCACGTAGCCGGGTCTGCCCGCCCGGGCCTGTTCGCCCAGGACATCCGTCGCCTGCCAGATTCCACTCAAGTCAATCCGCATGTCTGCCTCCGGGTGGAGAACGATGTCTGCAACATACATAAGCATACTCGTCTTTCCGGGAAAAATCCTACCCCCCGCTCAAAGAGCGCTCTGGCAAAGAGCGCCGCCCTCCCGGATGAGACGCGGCGCTCATAAGGACCCGGCGGCACACGTAAGGTGCCTCTTGAGGAGGATTGATCTCCGTGCGAAAGGCTTTGATCAAAGATGCGAACACGGCCGGCCTCGCTCCGGGGGCCTGGGCCGTCTTGCTGCTTGCCGTGGTAATGGGCCTGGCGGGCTCGTTGGCCCGGCCCCTGCTGACCAGACAGGCCACCTACCAGTATTTCGAGCTCGACGAGTCCACTGCCGTTGAGACCTGGGCGGTGGCATTGCCGCTGGGGTACCGCATCGTCCGGCAAAAGTCGACCCCGCCCCGCCCGGACGACGGGCTACGCGTCTTTCCCGGCGGCTGAACGCACTCATGCCAGGCATCCATCGGGGCGAGCCTTGTCCAGGACGAATATTCGGTATAAAATGGAAGAAATATCCGCCTGGGGAGGATGCCCCAATGGCCACCTACAGCGTTCTGCTCCTTGGTCAACCACTCTTCCGGGGACCCCAGTCCAGCGTCCGGGTGACGGGCCTGAAAGTGCAGGCCCTGCTCTGGTACCTGGCCGCCCAGCCGGAGCGGACGTTCTCCCGCGCCCACCTGGCGGCCCTGCTCTGGGAGGAGACCAGCGAGGCCGATGGCCGCAACAGCCTGAGCACCACCCTCTCCCGCCTCCGGCAGGCGTTGCCGGTCTGGCCGCTTCAGAGCACGAGCGACTCGGTGGGCTGGGACCCCCGGGCGGACGTCTGGGTGGATGCGGCCCGGTTTGAGGACCTGAGCCGCAGCGGCGATGCCGGGGCGGCCACGGCGCTCTGGCGCGGCCCTTTTCTGGATGGTTTCGAAGTGCCTGCGAGCGAAGGCTACGCCCAGTGGCTGGAGCAGGAGCGACCGCACCGGGAGGCCCTGGTGCTGGACCTGCTCTCCCGGCAGGTGGCGGAAGCCGAAAAAGCCCGGGACTGGCAGGCTCTGGCCGCTCACGCCCGCCGGGCGCTGGGAGTGGATTCGCTCCGGGAGCCGTTTCACCGGGCGCTCATGCTGGCCCTGGCCCGCATGGGCGACCGGGCGGCGGCCCTGACGCAGTATGGTGCCTGCAAGCGGCTGCTGGAGCAGGAGCTCGGAGTCGCCCCGGAGCGGGCCACAACCGCCCTGCGGGACGAAATCGTTGCCGGCAGCCACGGGTCCGCCCCGCCGCCCCCGTCTCCCACCGCGTCGGGAGTGGCTCCCCCGGCCCCGCCGCTCGCCGGGCGTGAGGCCGACCTGGCCTGGCTGACCGGCGCCCTCACCCGGGCCGCCGGCGGCGAGGGCCGGGTCGTCGTCCTCTGCGGCGAGGCCGGCATCGGCAAGTCGCGGCTGGTGGAGGAGATGCTCTGGAAAGCCCGCTCGCCGGGCGCCACGCCGTTCAAGTCGGTCATGGTGGGGCGCTGCCACGCGTCGCTCCAGGGACTCCCCTACGCCCCGTTTGTGGAGGCGTTAAGCGCCGTTCTGCCGGACATCGACATGAGCGAACTGGCCGGACAGGAACAGCGCCGACTTTTCGAAGGCGTCGCCCGCGCCCTGGCCGCGTTGCCGCTGCCCGTGCTGCTGGTGCTGGAAGACTTGCAGTGGGCCGACGAGGCCACGCTGCAAATGCTGGCCTACCTGGCCCACCAGCCGCTGCTGCGGCAGGTCGCCCTGCTGGCGACCCTGCGGGCGGGCGACGAGCCGGAGGAGGTCCGGTGGCTGCTGGAGTCCTTCCGCCGGGACGGCAAGGCGGCCTGGCGAGATCTGACGCCGCTCTCCCCCGACGGCATCCAGTCGCTGGTGCGGGCGCTCTGCGGCCGCCGCCACGCCCCGCTGGAAGAGCGGCTCTATGCCGAAACCCGGGGCAACCCGCTCTTCGCCGTGGAAATGCTCCGGGCGATTCAGGAGCGGGAGGGCCTGGACCGGCTGACTCCGGAAGCGCTCCGGGAGATGCCCCTGCCCCGGACGGTGCAGGGCGTGATCCACAGCCGGCTGGGCCACCTCTCCCGGGAGGCCCGGTCGCTCGCCGCCGCCGCGGCCATTTTCCCCGGCGGTGTGCCGGCGCAGGTGCTGCAACGGGTCTGCGGGCTGCCGGAGGATGTGCTGCTGACCGCGCTGGATGAACTCATTGCCGCCGGGATGCTGCGGGAGTCGGCGGACGCCAGTCCCCGCATTACTTTCAGCCACGACCTGATTCGGCGGGCGGTACTGGCACGGTTGAGCCAGACCCGCCAGCAGTACCTGCACCGGTCTGCCTTCCAGGCGCTCCACGGGTTTGGCGCCCAGGCGGAACCGCTGGCGAACCATGCGCTCAAGGGCGGACTCTGGGCGGAAGGGGTCATCTGGAGCGAGGCCGCCGCCGAAGCGGCGCTGCGGGTCTACGCCTATGCGAGCGTCTGCCGGTTCTATGCCCAGGCGCTCACCTGCCTCGGCAACCTCCCACCGGCCCGGGAACGGCGGCAACGGGCGATCGACCTGCGCCTCAAGCTGGGCCAGGTATCGCTGTACTTTCAGCCGGAGCGGCTGGACGACTGGCTGGAGCCGGCGGCCCGGGAGGCGGCCGGCCTGGGCGACGAGGCGCGGCTCTCCCGGGTCTGGCTCGCGCAGGCCGGCGCCCGCTACATTCAGGGGCGCCTCCAGTCGGCCCAGCCTCTGCTGGAGAAGTTGTTGCCCCTCGCCCGCGCCGCCGGGGAGGCCGACCTGCTGGCCCCGTGCCTCTCGGTGCTCGGGCAGGTGCTGGCCGCCCGGGGCGACTACGAGCAAGCCGTCCGGGTGCTGGCGGAGGCCATTCCCCTGCAGGAGCGGGTGGACAATTACCTGGAAGGCGTGGTGCTCCGGAACATGCTGGCCGGGGTGCTCGCGTACCAGGGGGAGTTCGGCCGGGCCGAGGCGATTCTGTCGGCCGGGCTGGCGCTGAACCGGGCGTCGGGCGACGCCGCGGCGCTCGCCTCCACCCTGGGCTTCGTCACGACGGTGGCCCTCATGAAGGGCGACTGGCAGGCGGCCGCAGCGGCCGGCCGGGAAGCCCTGGAGCGGGCCGTGGAGTCAGATGATCTGGTGCACCAGTATGTCTCCGGGGTCTTCCTGGGTCCCGCCCTGGCCCGCCTGGGCGATGTAACCGGGGCGCTGGCCGTCCAGCAGCGGGCGATCGAACTGGCAGGCCGCATGTCCACCCGCATCGTGCTCGGGCAGGCCCATGGCTGGCTGGGTGAGACCTACCTGCTCGCCGGCCGGATTCCGGAGGCCCGGGCGGTCGTGCAAAATGGGCTGCAGATCGCCCTGGACGAAGGCGCCCGCTTCGACGCCGCCCTCTGCACCCGCGTGCTGGGCGAAGTCGCCCTGGCGGAGGGCAACGGGGCCGAAGCGACCACGCACTTTGCCGAAGCGCTCCGCATCTGCGGCGAGATCGGACACGGGCCGGAAGCGGCCCGCTGCCATGCCCGGCTGGGCCGCTGCGAGACGGCCCGCGGGCTCTTCATCGAAATGGGCATGGCCTGGGACCTGGAGCAGCTGGTGTTGGGCTGCTGATCCGCCGCCAGCGCGCAGAACGGCCCCCCCGGCGGGGAGGCCGCTTGCTGTGTCAGGGGGCCACGTAGACCACTGCGGTGTTCCCGTAGCCGTAGGCGCCGCCGAACACCTGAATAAAGGATGTGGCCTGAACGAGATACCCACGGGCGTAGACCATGGGCGAGTTGAAGGTCGTCTGGGCCGTGCCGGCGTAGGGGAACTGCTTGCTGGCATAATAGCTGAGCCCGTCGTTCCGGTTGATCTGCGCCGTGCAGGTAGTCCAGCCGGCGTTGCAAACGATGTGGGCCCAGGTGGACCGGCAGGTGGGCGAGTAGCGGACCACGATCCGGCCGATCTGATGGCCGTAAATGTCGATCACGCTGGAAGTGGCTGCGGTCTGGGCATCGTTGCTGCAGCCGGTAACGCCGGGGTCCTGGCCGTCGCAGTTGGCGTCGCTGGGGCTGGACGTACAGCCGGATGCCGCAGCGGCCGGATGGGGGGCGGCGAAGCCCAGGCTCAGGGAGAGCACAGCCACGATTCCCAGCAGAGCACCCAGGCGCTTTACGAACGTCGAAAACTTCATCATGCACACGCTCCTTGGTTTGGATTCCGGCGGGGTGGTGCCCCGTTCCTCACCATCAATCTACCAGAGGCGCCCTACCGGGCCGGCACACCGCGCCTACCGCAGCCCTCATGTGCAAAATCGCGGCTGTAGGAGCGGTGCAAGGGGTGGGTGGTAGGCTAAGGCCAGGAGGTGAGATACATGAAGAAGCTGCTGGTACTCCTCGCCGCCGGGGTGTTCACCATCATGGCGACGTCGGGCGTGGCCCTCGCCGAGATGATTCAGAAGCCGGGGCACTAAACCGCGCAGAAACGGAGCGGGATTGGCCATTTGGTCGCCAATCCCGCTCCGTTTTGCCGCGCACCGCACCCAGAGGACCGCAGCAGCACCTTCGGGTAGTGCCGCCTCATCTCGGTTGGGCCAACATGACCAATCGCTCTCCCGGTTATCTTACTGGTGGGCGCGTCAGGCAGGGATTTCCGGCCCGGCTGAAGTACTGCTCAGGTAAAAGCGTCTACCGACATCGGGAGGGGGCATTGGCCGTGGCATGGGTAATCGCCGTCATGCTGGTTCTGACTGTAATGGGGGTTGGGCTCTGGTGGTGGCTCTTCCGTTACTCCCTGCCGCAGGTGAGTGGCACTGTTCGGGTTGCCGGACTGGGCGACCCGGTCACCATCACCCGCGATCGCTGGGGCGTCCCGCATATCGCCGGCCAATCGCTCGCCGACTGCGCTTACGGCCTCGGCTATGCCCACGCCCAGGACCGCTTGTGGCAAATGGAGCTGCAGCGGCGCGTCGGCGCCGGCCGGCTGGCCGAGAGCGTCGGACCGGAGATGCTGGAGACCGACCGGTTCCTCCGGCGGCTGGGCCTCCGGCGGGCCGCCGAAGCAGAAGCCGCCCAGCTGGACGAAAGCGAGCGGGCGTTCACGGAGGCCTACTGCCGGGGCGTGAACGCCTTCGGGGACAAAATGGGCGGGCGGCTCCCCCTGGAGTTCCGGCTGCTGGGGCTGAAGTTCGAGCCCTGGACCCCCGTGGACGTCCTCGCCTGGGGCAAGGTCATGGCGCTCTCCCTGGTCCACAACTGGGAAGATGAGCTGCTGCGGTACCAGTTGGCCGAGCATGTCGGTCCGGAGCTGGCCGCCCGGCTCGAGCCAGACTATACGCCGGGAATGCCGCTGACCACCCAACCCATCGGCCCCGGTGCCGCCGACTCCGCCGCCGAACTGCTCCGGCTCTTCGAGGCGGCCCGTCCGTACCTGATTACCCCGGGCGGCGCCAGCAACAACTGGGTCGTGGCCGGAAACCGGACCGCCACCGGCAAGCCGCTGCTGGCCAACGACCCCCACCTGGTGCTGTCGATGCCCTCCACCTGGTACGAGGCGCATCTCACCTGCCCCGAGATGGACGTGACCGGCGCCACGCTGCCCGGCGTCCCCGGGGTGGTTATCGGCCACAACGCGCACGTGGCCTGGGGCTTTACCGACGCCTTCGCCGATACCGCCGACCTTTTCATCGAGAAGTGGCATCCGACGCAAGCCGCCTGCGAGTTCCAGGGCCAGTGGGAGCCGGCGGAGGTCCGTCAGGAGATCATCAAAGTCAAGGGCAAGCCGGACGAAGTCGAAACGGTCTACGTCACCCGCCACGGCCCGGTGCTGGCCGGCGGCCCGCTGGGTCCGGGTCCGGCTCTGGCCCTCCGTTGGGTGGCCCTGGACCCCGGCCATTCGATGCGGGCCATCCGGGGGCTTAACGCCGCCCACAGCGCCGTCGAAGTGCGGGAGGCCCTCCGGGACTGGCCCGCTCCTGCGCTGAACATGGTCTTCGCCGACATGGACGGCAACATCGGCTACCTCATGTGCGGCTCGGTCCCCATCCGCAAAAGCGGCACGGGCCTGACGCCGGTGCCCGGCTGGACCGGCGAGCACGAGTGGACCGGCTGGATTCCGTTCGAAGAACTGCCGCAGATCATGAACCCCGATTCGGGCTTCATCGCCACCGCCAACAACAAGGTGGTGGACCACACCTACCGCCACCACATCTCCTGGGACTACATGCCCGGCTACCGGGCGGCGCGCATTCTCCAGCGGCTGAAGACCACCGAAGGCCTGACCGTTCAGGACTGCGCCGAAATTCAGGTGGATGTTTACTCCATTCCCGGCGAGGAGTTCGCCACGCACTGCCGGGACCTGAAGCCCGATGATCCCCTGGAGCAGAAGGCGCTGAAGGCGCTTCTGAGCTGGGACGGCTACCTGCGGCCGGGCTCGGTGGGCGGGGCCGTCTATGAGGCGATGGCCGATGCCGCCCTGCGCCGGGCGTACGGACCCGCCATGGGCGACGAACTGATGGGCTACTGGCTGGGCAAAGCCTACCACGGCCTGGCTCAGGCGAACGCCCGAGTCGGGCGGGCCACCACGGCGCTGCTGCGGGACCTGCGGAAGCGGGAATCCGGCTTCCCGCTGGGTCCCACCGCCACCGGCGTCGACCGGGCGGCCGACTGCGACGGCGCCGAACTCTGGCGCTGCCTGCTGTCGCACGCGCTGACCGATGCCGTGGCCTACCTGCGCCGGACGCTGGGCGACGACCCATCCCACTGGCAGTGGGGCCAACTCCACCGGCTCAAGTTCGGCCATCCCATGAGCGCCATCAAGCTGCTACGGCCGATTTTCAAGCGGGTCGACCTGCCCATCGGCGGCGACATGTCCACCCCCTGCCAGACCGCGTTTGTGCCTCACGCCCCGTTCACCGCCAGCGCCTGGGCGCCGTCGTACCGGCAGGTGGTCGATTTCGCCGACCTGGAGGCCTCGGTCTGCGTCCTCCCCGGCGGGCAGTCGGGCCAGCCCGGCAGCCGCCACTACCTGGACCTGCTGCCGCTCTGGCACCAGGGCGAACTGCATCCCATGATTTTCGGGCAGGGGGCCGTGCTGGCCAACGCCGAGTCGGTCCTGAGGTTGGAGCCGGAGGCCTGACGAACTACACAATGCGCGGAGGCAGCACGGGTTGTGCTGCCTCCTTTGTTCGCGTCGGACGAATCCGTTCCGGGCATCTCATCGTCATAATAGAGCGGGATTTCACCAAACTCCATCTGCGGAGGTCTCCATGAAGCGTATTCTTGCGCCCGTTCTCCTTGCAACCCTGCTGCTGGGAGCCTGCCGGCAGGGTACCGGGGCTCCGGTAAATCCTCCGGGGCAGGCGACGCCGAGCGGGGGTGCCGTTCCGGAAGCCACACCGATCGCGCACCCCGCTCCTTACGACCAGGCCCAGGTGCAGTTGAAAGCCGGCAACTTCCCGGCGGCGGTTGATCTCCTGAAAGCCGCCGTGTCCGGCGACCCCCAGAACGCTCGGGCATACAACGACCTCTGTTTCGCCTACATCCGGCTGCAAAGCTGGCCCGAGGCGGTCGCGGCCGGAGAGGCTGCACTTCGACTTGACCCATCCATTCCGGGTGCGAAGTTCAACGCGGGCCGGGCCTATCTGGGCGCGAAACAATACAGCCAAGCCCAGGACAATCTCTTGTCGGCCTACCGGAAAGACGAGCAGAATCAAGATATCGCCTGGTATCTGGGCCTTGCCTACGAAGGAAACCAGAAGTTGCCGGCGGCGCTGGCGCGAAAGCACTGGCCCGCCAACCCGGGGACCCGGAATTCCAGGCGGCCGTCCAGCGACTCGATGCGGCCCTCGCCGCCGAGCGGAAAATGATCCTGCGGGCCGACCTGACCGGAGACAGCCTTCCGGAAGAAGTCTGGGCCGGACCGGGTCAACTGCGGGTGCTCTCCGCTTCCGGGAAGAAGATGCTCACGCTCAGTGCGGACCGAGTGGCACGCTTCACAGACTTCAGAGCAGAAGCGGTGGACCTGGGAACGCCGCTGCCAGTGCTCTGGATTGAGGCCGGACCCAGTTGCCCCGCCGGAAATGAGCACGGATTCTACGCGTATGACAAGGCGACGGACCAGCTCCGGGAGCTGCTCTGGTTCGGCTGTGCCACTGTCGTTCACTTCGACAAGGAGAAACGTATGGTCTCGTTTGCCCAGCGGGTTATACCCGCCTACGACTCCTACACCTACCGGTATGACGGCACGGACTTGGTCCAAACCGGCAGCTATTCTTCCGTGGTGCCGCAATTCGTAACGCCAGGTAATGTCGGACTTGCCCTCAGCATCATACTGGGCAACCAGGGGCATGATGGCGGGCTCATTACAGACGTTGCCGTCAGAGACGCATTTGTGCGGACCTGGTCGGGCAAGGGAGCGGACGTGTCGGTCACCGGCCCTGAGGCATACGGCAGGGAGTTCACCGGCGTCATCACCGTCACAAACGGCAGCCGGACGGCCACCGGAACCATCCACATGGTCGAGTCCAAAGATGCGTGGTACGTGGACCGGCTAGACGTGAAATAGCGCGAAGGAAGCCCGCCCAGTCCGGGAGACCGGGAGCGTGCCCGACAAACATGCATTCAGATGCCCATTGCATGCGCGTCATCTCCATTCAGATGCCCATTGCATGCGCGTCATCTCCATTCGGATGCCGATCACATGCGCGTCATCTCCATTCGGATGCCGATTGCATGCGCGTCATCTCAATGTGGATGCCGATCACATGCGCGTCATCTCAATGCGGATGCCGATCGCATGCGCGTCACATCAATGCGGATGCCCATTGCGTGCCCGACACATGGCAAGATCACCAAAAGGCGAGGCAGTCGTGCCTCGCCTTTCCGCGCGCTATTCTTCGAGCTTGATCAGCCCGTCGCCCCGGCAGCGCCGGATGGCCCGCAGCAGGTCCGCCTCGCTCTGCAGGCCCCGGGCGGCGACCCGCCCGTCGAAAATGAAGTACGGCACGGCATCGATCAGGTTGATGCGCGCCAGCCGCTCCTCCTGCTGCACCTGCGCCCGCAGTTCGCCCTGCTCCAGGCAGGCCCGCAGGCCCACCGGGTCGAGCCCGGCGGCGAGCCCCACATCTGCCAGCACTTCGATCTGTCCGATGTCGCGGCCATCCTGGAAGAAGGCCCGGAAAATCGCACCCGCCATGGCCATCTCCCGGCCCTGCAGCCGGGCGTAGGCCGCCGCCTCGTGCGCCAGCCGGGTCCGGGGCTGGACGGGCGGCCGGACCATGGTCACGCCCATCTCCCGGCTCAGAGGCAGCACATTCCGCTCCCAGGCATTCCTGATGTAGTCGCCGTTGGGGTCAAGCAAGGGCGCCGGCTCGGGCCGAAGTTCAAAGGGGCGCCAGATGACGTGAATCTCTTCGATCTGGCCAACACGGGCCAGCGGCGTCTCCGCCAAATAGCAGTAGGGTCAGACGAAATCGGAGAAGACCTCTACGGTTACAGCCATCGGGCTATCCCTCCGCGATTGCAGCTTTAACGATAGTCTGCCACCGGCGAACGCCGGCGTCCAGTCCGAAGAAAAGCCCATGGCGTCGACCGCCATGGGCTGCTGGTGCTAGTCTGTCCGCTCGGCGTAGAACCGCTCCAGCGCCTGGACGATCGCCTGCGCGACCTTGTCCTGGTAGGCGCTCTGCTTGGCCGCCGCCCCTTCGATGGGACTGCTGATGAAGCCCACTTCCAGCAAGGCGGCCGGCGCATCGGTATTGCGGGTCACGTACATGAGGTCCGGGCGGGCGCCCCGGTTGACCTGCTTCAGGGCCACCGGCACCTGGTCCTGGAGGGACCGGGCCAGCGCGCCGGCCCGCTCGCCGTTCAGCGTGTTGGCGGTATAGTACGTCTCGGTCCCGGCGCTGCCGCTGCCGCCGGCGTTGTGGTGAATCGAGAGGAACAGGTCCACTCGGAGTTCGTTGGCCATGCGAACCCGGTAGCCCAGGTCGGCGTGGGTAATGTCGTCGCCGGAGCGGAGCACTTCTGCCGGGGCCGAACGCACGTCGGTGGCCCGGGTCATGTAGAGCATCGCACCCTTGGCTGCGAGCAAAGCCCGGACGCGCAGCGCCACCTGCAGGTTGACATCCTTCTCGCGGACGCCCAGCAAGGCGTTGACCGCGCCGGTATCGTCGCCGCCATGGCCGGGGTCCAGCACAATCACTTTGCCCGTGAGGCCCGGTTTGTACAGGTGCAATTCAAACCCGCCGGTGATGCGCTTCAAGGCGTAAGGCCGCCGGGAAGCCACGGTCAGGCGGGCGCCATCGGGCGTCGTCGTAAGGCGGGCGCCGGCCGGGAGCGCCACAAATGATGCGGTCTTGGCCCCGGGGAAGTCGACCATGGTGTCCGGGCCGGCACCAGACGATTTGGGGGCCACGGGGCCGTCGACCAGCACCGTGTAAATCGTCCGGTCGGCGAAGTCCTGCACGGCAACACTCCTGAGCATGGGCCGCAGTTCGACGGCAATTTTGCCGGCCTGCCGTTCCACCACGGTCCAGGAGGGCATTCCCTCCAGACTGAGTCCGAACCCGGTCGGACCGCCGGAGAGTGCATGCGCCCCGGCGTACTCCACCGGCAGCGCCACGGTGCTTGCCCAGCCGGTCGCCACCGGGATGCGCAGGGTCGTCCCATCTACGATCGGATCACCGGGCTGTTTCCCCGGCGTCTCCACCTCCAGGCGGAGCACGCCCGGAGCCGTGACCCGCAGGGTGGCCTGCACGCCGGTCTGGGTGAGAGCCGGGGTGAGAGCCGGGGTGAGAGCCGGGGCCGGGGTCGGGGTGGGAGCCGGGGCCGGGGTGGGAGCCGGGGCCGGGATGGGGGCCGGGGTCCCGGCGGGGGCGGGCGCCGTGAAATTCCCGTTCACCCAGCCCACCAGGGCGCTGGAGGACTTCACTTTCAGCCACGGGGCGGCGCCGGTCTCCAGGACCTGAAGCGCTTCGCCCTTGGGCAGAATGGCGAGTACTTTGTCCTGTACGGACGGCCCTTGCCGGAAATTCGCGCCTCCGGGATCGCTCACCACACGCCGGCCGGTCTGGCCCGGGGCCTGACCCGCGACCGGGGCAGGAGCTGGAGTCGGGGCTGGAGTGGGAGCTGGAGCCGGGGTTGGAGCCGGGGTTGGAGCCGGGGTTGGAGCCGGGGCCGGGGCCGGGGCTGGAGACGGGGCCAGGGTGATCGACCCGATCGACCAGCGGCCCTCGTCAAGGCTGCAGGCCACCGCCCCGTCATTCACGACCGCCGCCTTGCCGGACAGCCAGCCGGTGACGCCCCGCGGCGTCGTGACCTTGACCCACCCCTCGGCGGCGTCCAGGAACTTCAAGGACTCGCCGGCCCTGGTCGAATCCAACCTGTCATACACTTCGCTGTCGCGACCCAGGTAGACCCCCGCCGCCACCGCCGCCTTGACCGTCTTGGCCCCCACGGGCGAAACCGAGGTCGGCGCCTGTGGCGGCAGCCACGGCACGGTGCCCGCCGGGGCCGGAGGCACCAGCGTTTCAACCGGCAGGACCGGGACGACCGGCGGAGCCGCAGGCTTGACCGGCGGCTGAACCGGTGGCTGAACCGGCGGCTTGACCGGCGGCTGGACCGGTGGCTGGACCGGAGCGGCGACCCGCTTCATGTACTGGGCCGCCACCCAGCCCTCCGTCCCGCCGTTCGTCCGAATGCGCCACCAGGTGCCCGAAGTCTCCAGCAGGCGCACCTGCTCGTCCTTTTTGATGGACGCCAACACCGGCGCCGACGTGGACGGCTCTTTGCGGACGTTGAGCACGTCCGTGGTGGCCGCGCCGAATGCCTCCTCGCCGGCGTAGCTGATGCGACTGACCCAGCCGGCCACCCAGGCTTCCTTGCCGTCCGCAGTCCGCACTTTGACCCAGTCGCCCTGCTGATCCAGCACTTGTACCGATTGGCTCACGCCCAGGATGCCAATGACCTTATACCCCGTACCGGGGCCGCTACGCAGATTGAGTCCGTCTGCATCCAGAGGCCGGAGCGTCGCTGCCTCGGCGAGGCCAGATGTTCCCATCACCAGGAGCAGGGCCACCGTTGCCGCCATGCGCTTCAAACCCGCTTCACTCCTTGCGGGGACATATCGTAGGTTAGACGATGCTACATTGTGATAAGTTTCGCCTAGCACCACTTTTTCCCTGCAATGAGTTAGCGCTTCAATGTTCAGTTTTGTGTCAACACAGCCCACGCCGAAGCAGAACACAGGAAAAAGCTCCTGTCTCCGACCCTTTCGGGCCGGCGAACCCTCTACCTGACGTAGGTCACCTGGCCGAGCTTCACCAACTCCCTCGTCTACAGCACGTAGTTCATCTGGGCCAGCTTTGTGCCAAGAAGCTCCTCCATCTCGGCCATCTTGTCGGCCTCGACCCCCGTGTCGTACTCCGGCCCACTGCGGCCTTCCCACTCGAAAGTGGTGTAAGTGTACCGTAGAGCGTTCTTCACAACGATGGCGAAGGAGCTCCAGACCGGCTCAATCTCACATTCCACGCTGAAGTAGAGGTCGTACTGCTCCACGACGCTGGCCCGCGGCGTGAAATGGGGGCTCTCGGGGAAGCCAACGAATGCCGCCAAACCGTCACCGAGGGCCTTCAGCCGATCAACGGCGGCCTGTGGGGGCTTGTACTCCGGGTCGACGGGATAGATTACGGTCATCGTGGTGCCCATACTGATTCCTCCTACGGGACAATTTTGACGCGGATCATCTGCACCAGCTCCTGGAAGGCGGCGGTGCCCTCCTGCTCACCGAGGGCCTCCCGGAGGTTGAGGAAGACACGCCCGTCGACCGCACGCCAGATGGCATTGTACAGGTCTTGGGTCTCCACGCGCCACTCCAGGACCACGTTGTGCTCGCCCCGTAGGGCGAGGAACTGTTGGGTGATCTCGTCGCCCAAGTCCCGATCCATCTTGCCCAAGAAGAATTCACCCACGGAAGAGGAGGACAGCCGGGTGAAGTAGCCGCCATCGGACTTGGTCTCCACAAAGATGCGCAGAGCACCCTCCCGATCCATGCCGTCGAAGGCGATGCCCTTCCAGGCATACTCCCACATCTCGAGGGCACCGTTCTCGACAGTCGAGCCGGAGCCAGGGGCGTTGCGGAGCTGGTACGCCACAACGCGCGGGCTGAAGCTGTTGCGGTTCGCCCAGAACCACACATCGTGCTTGCCCGCGGCGGCTGAACCATCCAGGAGCACCTCGCGGCCGACGGGCGTGGTGACCTCCCGGACGGTCGCCGGGGCCACGTTTTTCACCAAACTTCCGATGTAGATAGCCGTGGCCACATCGATGGCCGTATTCGCGATGGCATAGCCCCACTTGAACTGAGTCTCAAGCGGGTCCCCTTTGCGCTCCAGCCCGAACTTATTCACGTACTGCCGCATGCCAGGCTGGAACAGGGTCCCGTTGAGCAGGTTCTCGATGATGAAGTCCGTGCCCCACGTCTGGTACGTATAGTGTCCCGCGATGACCCCGTCGGCCGGGCATGTGTCAAAGGAGTATCCCATGAGGTTACAGACCTGCTCAGGGGTCATCCAGATGTTGTAGGCCGTTTCCAGGTGCTCGATCCAGATGGTATGAGAGTCGCCATCCCAGCGGACAGTGCCGCCGTTCTTTTCGATCAGATCGCGGAAAGGGACGCGGGTCCGGCCGTCGAGTACGACTGCGCCCTGGTCGAGCTGGATCTTCATCCCGTTCCAGATCATGTAGTTCTGGTCATTCGGGTAGCAGAGGACATTGCTGGACGCGTCAAGGCAGGCCGTGCCATACTCCTGGAACCACTTGAGATGGACGACGTTGTTGATGTAACCCGAAGGCACCGTGGCAGTGACAAGTTCTCTCATCGGCATAAGGGTCCGGCCGTTCTTGACGACAACCGGGGCGTCGAACTGGTAGCACTGGCCCCGGATGATGACTGCGAAGTCCGTGCCCAGGGGATCACCAGTTTCGCTGACGGCCGGATTACGCCGTCCTTCACAGATGCGGTCACTCCCGCCCTCTGACGGTAGCTGTTGGGTCCCTACACCGGGGACCGCCCCTTTGGACCCTGCGGCGAAGGATTCGGCGGGCATCAACACGGCGCTCAGGAGAAGGCAAAGTGCGATCACTGCGCTCTTATGGCGCATCATCTCATCACCTCGCCTACCATTTCATCCTTTCTGTTTGAAGTTCCTTCCAATCATTGTAAGTTCTGCATATGGAAATGGGAAATGGCCCACCTGGACGGCCCACTCCGGGCAACATCACTTGTTCGGTGATGTGTCCCGCGCCTCCCCGTGTTCGATTTATGTTCCCTGGTGACGATTTCCATATTTTGGTGTAGACTAGAAGAGACGACCAACGGAATCGGGGGTGCCTCTCCTGGATATTGAGCGCTTACGGAGTCTCAAAGCCGCAGGCCAGCATCAGGATGCCTATAACCTGTACTTGCAGCTCGTCGCCATGCAAGAGACTTCCGCTGAAGCCTGCCTCATCGGCGGCCAGGCGGCCAAGAAGCTGGGGAACCTGTGGGCTGCAAAAGACGCCCTGGAAAGCTGCCTGGAGCGGGAGCCGGAAGGTGCGGTCCTTGGTATGGCGCGGTTCGTACTCGGTGAGGTCATGCGGCAGCTTGGAAAGCCTCATGAAGCCATTCAATATCTGACAGCCTTCATCGATGGGCTGCCGGATTACCCTGAACTGAACGCAGTCGGACTGGGGCCTGCTCAGTTCAACCGGGGCACAGCGTTCTGGCAGGCCAACCGGCTTGATGAAAGCCTGAACGACTTCACCCTGGCCTGTGCCGAGTTTCGAAGGGAAGGGTTGGCCGTCTACCTCTGTATGGCTCTCCACAACCTTGCTTGGGTCGCCGCACTGTTCGAGGATGCCGTCCAAGTCCGGCAGGCGATCCAAGAAGCACGTCCGCTTTGCACCACGCTCGCCCAACAATGGCATCAGCGACTGGGCGAAGCGTTCCTGGCGTCCATCGCCTTCGACCCCTTGGATGCTGAGTCACGCCGGGTCTGTCAGCGCCGGGCTCTGGAACTCTGTCAGGTGATCTGTCAGCACGAAGGCGACGACGTTCCTGCCGAAGTTCGTAGCCAAGCATGTTGGCTGGCTGGTAAGATCAACCTTGCTCTTGAGGAGATCAATGCCGCCCATCATTTTGGGCTTCAGGCCATCCAACACGCCCTTTCCACACCGGTAGCTGACGCCCGCTCACTTTACGACGCTGCAGATCTGCTCCGACAGATCCATTTGCTCCACCCGCAGGCAAACCGAACTGGGCCATGAGCGCCCCTGGTCTTCACTCTTACCTCTTGCACGAACGGCGAAAAACGAGGGAGGTGCTCGCATGAAACGCGCCTTGATGCTAGTCCTGGTCCTGACCTTGGTGGTCTTAGGTCTCGTGGGGAGCGCCAGCGCCGCGTGGGGCGGCGGAATCGATCCGTTCTCGGTTTCGGTCACAAGGTCCTTCCGGTAGACCATCCCCCGATACCACCGGACCCAGGTGGAGCACCCGTGACGCATGAGGAGCTTTCTCTACAAGGGGAAGGCTCTTTTTTTGATGCGGCAACTGATGGTCAAAATGGGGCTTGTTATGTCACAATTGCCGGCTGGGCCGGGGTACCATCTCCTTAACGAACCGGGATGGGTGCCCATCGAGTCGAGGATGGGTGCCCATCGAGTCGGGGATGGGTGCCCATCGAACCGGGATAAGTGCCCATCGAGCCGGGGGATAGGTGCCCATCGAACCGGGGATGGGTGCCCATCGAACCGGGGGATAGGTGCCCATCGAACCGGGATGGGTGCCCATCGAGTCGAGGATGGGTGCCCATCGAGTCGGGGATGGGTGCCCATCGAGTCGGGGATGAGTGCCTATCGAGTCGGGGATGGGCGCCCATCGAGCCGGGATGGGCGCCCATCGAGCCGGGATGGGTGCAAGTCATCAGGCAGGGCTTCGCCGGTCCGTACCGGCATGGGCCGCCCGTCTCGATGGTCGAGAGGTACAGCCCGATGATGCCGCGTGGGACGTAACGCCGAAGCTCAAGTACAAAAAAAGCGTTTTCCCGGCGGCGAAAACGAGCACAGCCCAGCCAGGTTGGTCTACGGTTGTGTCAGCACAGCCACCGCCAGGAACAGGGCAGCCCCCACATGCGGCAGCAAGAGCAGGCCGGCCACCAGGACCCGCCCCCGCTTCACCGCCACCGCCCCGCCCAGGTGGAGAAACGGCAAGGCAAGCGCCGTCAGCCGGAACGGCAACGCCGGCCAGCCGAACAGGTAAGACGCGAACCCCGGCAGCACACGGCCCCGGCCTCGACAAAAAGGGAGGGAAATGGTACGCATCCACGGTGCGGAGCATTCTGATGAACACCCTGCATGGCTGATGGCTAATACGTGGACGTTGTCGCCACAATAATCAATCCACTACTCGCCCGGAGAGCCGATTGACGATATACTGATTGCAGTAGTCAACCGCTATGGTGAGGAGTAGTGACCTTCCAAGCGACTGTCCCAGTAAAGAGAAGTGTGATGGCACACGGATGTGCCCAGGATGAACACCACAGTGCTGAGGTTCAAGGCCGGTTCGCCTTGGTTCACAGCGCTTTTAGACATGAAGAGCGATGGAGGGAGGAGAAACGTCATGACAAAAGTCGCTGTAAGCAATGCCGTCCTGCAATGGGTAATACAGCGGTCGGAAGACTCTTCCACGATCCATCAGAAGTTTCCCAAGCTGGGTGAGTGGTTGACCGGTGCTAGTCAGCCGACCATGCGCCAACTGGAAGACTTGGCGGCTGCGACAGCTACGCCGCTTGGATACTTTTTCCTCACTGAACCTCCTGAGGAACGCTTGCCTATTCCCCATTATCGGACTCTTGATGACCGGCACGACCTCCGGCCAAGCCCGGACCTACTGGAAACGGTGCAAACCATGGAACGTCGGCAGGCTTGGATGCGGGAGTATCTCGTCGAACAGGGGGAAGAACAGCTCTCCTTCGTAAGTTCCGCGTCTGTGACCGACGACCTAGACACTGTAGCCAGACAGATCAGAGAAACGCTAGGCCTTGAAGATGATTGGGCGGCGGACCAGCCTAGTTGGACAGGCGCCCTGAGTGAGCTGCAACGTAGTGTGGAGCGAGCCGGAATTCTGTTGGTGGTAAACGGCATAGTTGGGAACAACACGCATCGCAAGCTGGACGTGAGAGAATTTCGTGGCTTCGTCTTGGTTGATGAGTACTGCCCCTTGGTCTTCATCAATGGCGCAGATGGCAAAGCAGCACAGATGTTTAGTCTGGCGCACGAACTTGCTCACATCTGGTTTGGGAAGAGTGCCGCATTCGATTTACAAGAGTTGCATCCCGCATCCAACGCAGTGGAACGGGCATCTAATTGGGTAGCCGCAGAGTTTCTGGTACCGGCAAAAGAACTGTGTGGGGTTTGGGAGCGCCTTCGGAATGCACACGATCGTTTTCAGCAAGTGGCTAGGCGATTCAAGGTAAGTGAAGTGGTCGCAGCCCGAAGAGCCCTGGACTTGAGCCTTATCACTCGGAACGAGTTCTCGGAGTTCTACCAGGCTTATCTTGAGGACGAGCGCCGAGCCGCAGCTCAACAAAGTGATGGGGGCAATTTCTACGCTACCCAGAATCTCCGTGTCGGCCGACGATTTGCCGAAACAGTAATAACTGCGACTCGGGAGGGAAGGCTCCTGTTCCGTGATGCTTATCACCTAACCGGGCTTTACGGAAAGACCTTCACCCAATTCGCACAGAAGCTCGTCCAAGGGGGGCTGTCGTAATCGTGGCAAAGAAGTATGTCCTTGATGCCAACGTATTCATCGAAGCCTCCCAAAGGTATTACGGCTTCGACTTCGTCCCGTCTTTCTGGAAAGCGCTGATCGACCAAGCTTCAGCGGAGAGGATACGCAGCATCGACCGAGTGAAGCAGGAGCTTCTCCGAGGTAACGATGATCTATCGAAGTGGGCAGACAACGAGTTCGCCGGCTACTTTGATTCAACGGCTGAAGCCGATGCTATTCAGGCGTACCGGCAGGTCATGGAGTGGGCTCAGAAAGAGCCTCAGTATACCGAAGCTGCCCGAGCTGAGTTCGCTAGGGTTGCTGATGGCTGGTTGGTCGCATATGCTATGGCTCGTAATAAAGTCCTTGTGACGCACGAGCAGTTCCAAAGAGACGCCAAGAAGCGAATCCTGATTCCCAATGCGTGTAGAGCATTCGGGGTCCCGACGGTCGACACCTATGACATGCTTCGCTCACTTGGGGTGAAGCTAGGATGACAGTCATCGGGACCCCTGAGAACTTATTGTAAGGTCGTCCCAAAACCCACCAGTCGCACAGCGAGGTTGAGGTGAAACACTAGCCCTGTTGAAAGCCTCGATAGGGTGGTGTTCATGTTTGGCGAGCGAATCGCAGCGTCGCCTCCTAGTAATCGACGGGATTCAATGTGTCTGTACCGTCCACCACGAACCCGACCCGGGCGCCGTCGCCCAGGTGCGCTCCATCATGGTAGAGGGTTTGGTCCAGGCCCTGTTGAAACAGAGGACGACAGGAAGAGAGTAGCCTTCCTGCCGTCCTTTCCCATATTGACCACAATCCCGCTACGCCGTAGCATTGACCCATCAGGATGTATGGTTTTTGTAGCAGGCCATTACGACGGCCAGGAACACGGCAGCCCCCACGTGCGGCAACAGCAGCAGGCCGGCCACCAGTGCCCGCCCCCGCTTCACCGCCGCCGCCCCGCCCAGGTGGAGAAACGGCAGGGCGAGGGCTGTCAACCGGAGCGGCCACATCGGCCAGGTCAACAAGTACAACGCAAACCCCAGGCAGCAGACAGTCCCGGCCACCAGCAGGGCCGGCCGCCGCAGCAGAATGCCCAGGCCGGACAGCGCCAGTGAGGCCAGAATGGCCGGCCAGCCGAAAACGATCTGCACCAGAAGCGCCATGAGTGACTCCCCCTCCTCTGCGGTCGCGATGGCCCGCACTCATAGGGCATGACGCCGCACCCGTGCTTCCCTGCCTGCGCAAACAAAAAACCCGGCATAGCCGGGTTTTTGCTACTGGACCGGGTGTCCGTAATGCTTCTTGATCGCCTCCACCCCGTCGCCGTTGATGATGAAATCGGCGTCCGGCGTCTTGAGCCGGATGACCCGGGCGTTCGTGTCAAACTCCGTGTCACCCAGGTGGAGTTCGTAGTTGTCCCCACCCGCAGTGGTGATCAGAATTTCGCCCCAGTGCTGCAGTTCAGTCTGGACGGCTTCCATTTTCACGCGCGATCCCTCCTCGGGCATAGTCTTTCCCGATGAGGCGGCCCGTCACCCACGGTCCGGCCAACAAGACCACGAACCAGCGGACCAGCTGCATGGCCAGCACCAGCCCGGCGTCGGCCCCCAGCGTCAAAGCACTGGCCACCATGGTATCCATCCCGCCCGGCGTGGAGCCCAGCACGGCGGTCATGGTATCGACACCGGTGACGGCGTGAAAGCCCCACCCAATCAAAATCGCGATGGCGATCAGGCCAATGACCAGCGCCGTCTCAATCACCGCCATGCGGCCCAGCCGCCGGGCCGTCGGCACGTCGAACCGCACGCCGATGGAAAGCCCCACCGCCAGCATTCCCGCCCGGTACATCCAAAGCGGGACGGCGAAGTGCAGCGGCACCGTCCAGGCGACGATCAGCATCGCGAAAAACGGCCCCAGGAACGTCGGCGAAGGGATGTGCAGCCTCCGGCCGGCCCAGGCGCCGAAAGCCCCGCAAGCCACGAGCACTACGAGGCCCAGCACCGGCGGCACCTCGGGCAAGCCTGCCGCCACCGCGTGCCCAGCCGCCCCGGCCCCGGCGGGAAAGAAAGTGCTGACCGCCACCGGCGCCAGAAAGCTGACCAGCAGGAGGCGTACGTACTGCAACATGGCGACGACCACGGCGTCGGCGCCCATCTCGTCGCTCATGGCGACCATGCTCGAAGCCGCCCCCGGCAAGGAGCCCATGAAGCCGGTGGCCCGGTCTACCCCCGCCCATTTCCAGAGCAGATGTCCGTTCAGCATGCTGAGTCCGGCCGTCAGGACGACTGCGATGAACAGTGGCACGGAGTAAACCGCGGCGCTTTTCAGCGTCGCCAGGGGAAAGCTGACGCCGGTAGCCAGGCCCAGCACCGCCTGCCCGATTACCTGAGAGGCCGGCGGCAGCGGGCGCGGCTTGCCGTGTATCCCGGCCGCCACAATGCCGGCGACCATGGGTCCAAGCAGCCAGGCCACGGGCAGCTGGAGGGTATCGAAGAGCCAGGCTGCTGCTGCAGCGGCGGCCAAGAGGAGGACAAGTTGCTTCATGGTGCCTCCGGTATGCGCCACGTTGGGATTTAGATCTTGAATCGTCCTAGCAACGTTTGCAGATCATTCGCCATCCGAGCCAGCGATTCGGCCGATGCGGCCATCTCCTGAACGGAAGCGTTCATTTCTTCAGCGGAAGCCGACACCTCTTCGGCCGCGGCGGCACTCTCTTCGGAGACGGCTGCCACATTTTGAATCTCCTTTCGCACGCCGTTCGCATGGGCTGACATCTGCTCCGTGGCGGCGGTGTTCTCCTCCGTGATGGTCACCAATTCGGCAGTAGCCCTGGCAACTTTCAGGCTTTCATCCCGGAGGGACAAGGACGAAGAAGCCAGGTCGGCCACCGTCTTCGCCCCGGACAGGGCACTTTCCTGAATCCCGCGCAGGGTCCGGCCGGCCTCCTGGGCTACTGCGTTCCCGACGACTACCTCCCGCCCCCCTGCTTCCACGGCGGCGACGGCGGTCCCAATCTCCTGCGTGATGCCGCCGATCAGTTGCTCAATCATCTTGGTCTCACCGGTAGAGCGTTCGGCAAGCTTGCGCACTTCGTCAGCCACCACGGCAAACCCACGCCCGTGTTCACCGGCCCGGGCCGCTTCGATGGCTGCGTTCAGGGCCAGGAGATTGGTCTGGTTGGCAATCCCGTTGATAATCTCAACAATCCGCCCTACCTCACGCGACTGATTCTCCAGTTCCCTGATCCGACGAGCCGCTTCCGTGCTTGTTGCTTCGATGCGTTGCATCCCGGCGACAACCTTTTCCACGGCCTCGCCGCCGGCGGCCGCCATTCGAGCATTCTCTCCGGTGGAAACCCCGGCGGCCTGGGCCATTTCAGCGACCTTGTCGAGGGACTTCCGCATGCCCGCGACCGTGGCAGCGGATTCCATCGCGATTCGTTGCTGTGCTTGGGCACCCCTTGCCACCTGTTCGATGGCTTTGTGCAGTTGGTCCACGAAGGCGGCGCTGTTCGAGGCACTGGAACTCTGCTCCTGGGCGCCGCTGGCAATTTGCCCCACGGTTTCGGAGACCTGACCGATCGCTGTCGTCGATTGGACCAGGTTCTCAGAGAGGCTGGCACTGGTGCCGGCTACCTGCTGGGCCGATTCCACCACCTGCTGGACGATCGCTGCGAGCTTCGCGACGAAATTGTTAAAGTTCCCCGCCAGTTGTCCGGTCTCGTCGCGCGACGTGACAGCCAACCGTCGGGTCAGGTCGCCATCGCCTTCCGCAATCTCCAGCAGCACCGAAGCGGTCTGCGAGACCGGCCGGACCACCGAGCGTCCGGTAACCCAGGCAAAGAGGAGCGAAGCCAACACTACGAGGGCAGTCACCACGGCCGTGGCGAGGCTGGACGCCTTTCGGGTCTCGTCAAAGAGACCGTCAGCAGCCACCGCTTCGGCGCTTAAGGAGTCGCTGATTTTGGTCAGGGGTTCGATCGTGGCGTTCCGGACCTTGTCGATCTGACCGTCCAGGCGGCTAATTGCTTCTGAATCTTCCACCTTGCTCTGGCGCAACAGGGGAAGCATCTGCGTCTCGATCAAAGACAGGTACTCGGTAACCTGCCTGTCGTAATCGCCGGCCCACCGCTTTTCGTCTGCGGTGTCAGCCGCAGCATGGATCGCCGCACGATCCTTCTCGATATCCGCCTCCAGCCGGGTCAGGTCCTGGCGGGTAGCGGGCAGATCGCGGTTGATGATGGCGTCGGCAACAATCGGATAAATGCTGGATGCATGGTACACGGCCACGGCGATTCGACTTGCGTGCTCAGACCGCTTCGCACCGGCGTCCTGCAGGTCTCCCAACCGGGTCAGTTCGTAAATCTGATAGGCCGAGAGCGAGACGGTAAGCAGAATGATCAGACCAAAACCCAGTGCCAGGCGATGAGCGATTTTGAAAGCTGGTAGTCTCAACGGTCTACCCCCTTCGTGTGGGTGCCCTGCAGCAGGTGGTTCCGGCACGGTCATGCTTGCGCCCTGTACCAAAGTCTAGGCGGTAACTATACTATAGCGCACTTATTCCGAGGCGCCCATATGCAGATTGGATAGAACGCGATTCCTATACGTCAAAATTATGGAAGTTACTCGCGTAGAGGATTCCGGACCTCGTGATGGTTCAATCGGGCGATGTCGGTGCGCAGGATTGGTTTTTGCACTGAATAACAAAAATGCGAGGCTGCACGCGTGGTGCTGCCCCGCATCTGATTCCCGTCCCGTTTCTACCCCCCGAGTCCGCCCAGCAAAATGCCCGCCAGCAGCGCCGAGAGCACCACCGCGCAAAAGGAGGCGAAACGGTAATCCTTCTCCCAGAGGAAGACCAGCCCGGCCACCAGTACCCGCATCACCGGCGTGCTCACCAGCACGCCCAGGCCCCAGGTGATCAGCTTCGATCCGAGGTCTGGGGAAACGCCCATGATCATGACGAAAATACCGGCGCCGACCAACGCGGCGGCAATCACGGAGCCAACTCGCAGCACCCGCGCCAGAACCAGTTCGATGGACATCACCCGCGCGGGCGTCTCCTGTGTCAGTTCCATTACGGCATCACTCCCTTCCAGATCATCTGTCCGGCGACGAAGAGCAGCACCGGAATGAAGAGCATCCGGATCGTCGTCCCCTTGAGCCGGACCATGATCTTGGTGCCCAGGAGCGCGCCCAGCAGCACGCCCAGGGCCACCGGGCCAGCGATCAGCGGCTTGACGTCGCCGCGGGCGAAATAGACCACCGCACCCGCCGCTGCCGTGACGCCGATCATGAAGTTGGACGTCGCCGTGGAGGCCTTGATCGGCATCCGCATGACCTGGTCCATCGCCAGAACCTTGAAAATGCCGGCGCCGATGCCCAGAATGCCCGCCGCTGCGCCCGAGAAATACATGAGAATGAGGCCGGGAATGGTCCGGGTGACCTGGTAGTCCACCTGACGGTTCAGCACCTGGTCGTAGTAAGAGCCCGAGAGCTTCAGCTTCCTGGACAGGGCGTCCGGTTCAACACCTGAAGGCAGTTCGGACTTGCGGGCCCGGAACATGTTATAGGCCGTGTAGCCCAGCAGCACGCCGAACAGCACGAAAACGAACCGTGGCGCCAGAAAGCCCGCGATCAGCGCACCGGTCAGGGCGCCCGAAGCGGTGCCCATTTCCAGCCACATGGCCACCCGGGTATTGGTCAGGTGATCCTTCAGGTAGGCCACGGCCGCGCCGGTCGACGTGGCGATAATCGAAACGGTGCTGGCTGCGACCGCCGTGCGGACGGGCACGCCATAGATCAGCGTCAGCACCGGTACGATAATGATGCCGCCGCCCAGACCCAGCATGGCACCGATTACCCCGGCAGCTATGGAGATGAGGAACATAACCAGCGTAGTGTTGGCCAAGATTATGATCTCCTTCGTTTTAGCTCGACTTCATATTCGTACCGGTCCGCCCGGTACAGCGTCAGAAACCAGACCAGCGGCAGATCCCCCGCGCCGGAAATCACCCGGGTGACGCGCAGAACGGCATCCCCGCTCTTGATGCTCAACAGGTGGGACTCCTCCGGGGTTGTGCCGCAGGCGCCGATGCGCTGGACCCCTTTGTCCGGCACGTGGCCGTGTGCGGTCAGCAGCCGGGCCATGCCGTTTTGCCGCAGAACCTCTTCGGTTAATGTGATCTTCAGGTCGCACGGCAGCCACACGGTAGAAAGCATCAGCGGCTGTGTGTCCACCGTAACCAGGCGGTACAGATACCAACCTTCCGACCCCGGGGGCCGCTGCAGCGCTGCGCCTACCTCCGCCGGCAGCGGTCGGATCTCCAAAGCCAGCACGTCCACCTGCGGGTCCAGCCCGCGCAACTGCAGTTCCTCCAGGTGGCCGGTCATCTCAGCCAGCGACTCGGTGATGCGTCCCGACCGGACCTCAGCCACATACGTCCCCTTGCCGTGCCTTCGGTACAGCAGCCCCTGCGCGACCAGGTTCTGCAGCGCCTGGCGCACGGTAATCCGGCTCACCCCGTAGTGCTCGATCAGTTCCCGCTCCGGCGGAATGACCCCGTGGGCCTGCCAGACGCCTGACTCGATCTCGCGCCGGAGCGCCATCTCGAGCTGGTAGTAAAGCGGCATGCGGCTTTCCGGGTCGAGCACGCTTGTCCCCCCTTCCTGTCGTGGAACCGTTTTTTGGCCGCTGATGACACATATTGCGCAGATATTCGATCAAAATATAGAATTACGTCACATTGTCCGCCCTGGTGGGTAGATGGTGGGGCCTTTATTTATTGGCCGCGGATGACGCAGATTTCGCAGATATTAATACATTCGGGGATGGGTTTGAGCAGATTCTCTTTTCCGGACATAATATATATTTTATATTGCCGATTGTCTTTGTGCCTTTATCCGTGATTTTCCGGAAATCTGCGTCATCTGCGTCATCTGCGGCGAAGAACAATGCCCGACGTCCCCGCAGCGTCCACGTGGTTATGTTGTTATAACAACTCTACAACGTGACCATGACATTGGCAAGTAGAAAATTGAAGAGACCCCAGGTGGGCGGCGGTCTGTGGCCGTGAGGCCGGCGACCTGTGCCCAGTGAGGGGTCTCTGCTTCATGTTATGCCAACGACCCGACGGGCGTTCCTAGTTTGCGCGAACTTTGGCGATGGCCTGCAGGCTGTCCGGATTTTCCAGGGCAGAAACGTCGCCGGGTTCCTTGCCCAGGTAGGCCGCCTTGATCAGCCGGCGCATGATTTTCCCGTTCCGCGTCTTGGGCAGTTCCGCGACGAACCTGACCGCTTCCGGCGCCAGCGGCCGCCCCAGTTCGTGCGCGACCACCTCCCGCAGTTCGGCCGCCAGTCCGTCCGACGGCACAAAGCCCGGCCGCAAAATCGCGAAACAGACCGCCACCTCGCCTTTTAGCTCGTGCGGCACGCCAATGGCCGCCGCTTCGGCCACCGCCGGGTGGGCCACCAGGGCCGATTCGAATTCCGCCGGCCCCACGCGTTTGCCGGCAATTTTGATCGTGTCGTCCGAACGGCCGTGAATGTACCAGAAGCCGTCCTCATCGACCGATGCCCAGTCGCCGTGCACCCAGGTCCCCGGCAGCCGGCTCCAGTATGTCTCCACGTAGCGGTCCGGGTCCTGCCAGAACCCCCGGGTCATGCCCGCCCAGGGCCCGGTGAGGCAGAGTTCGCCCACGGTCCCGGCGGGCACCGGCCGCCCCTGGTCGTCGAGCAGGGCTGCCGGCATGCCGGGCACGACCGCGTTGAACGCACACGGCTTCAGCGGCCGGGTGACCACGCAGCCCAGAATGCCGCCGGACGTTTCCGTGCCGCCGGAGTAGTTGATGATCGGACACCGCTCCCCGCCCACGTGGCGGAAGAACCACAGGTATGGCTCGGGGTTCCAGGGCTCCCCGGTGGAGCCCAGCACGCGGAGCGAGGTCAGGTCGTGCTTCGTCGGGTACTCCTCGCCGTGGGGCGCCAGCGCCCGGATAAGCGTGGGCGAAAGCCCCAGGTGGGAAATGCCGTGCTGCTCTACCATGGCCCAGATGCGGTCCGGCCCCGGGTAATCCGGCGCCCCGTCGTAGAGGAACATGGTCGACCCCAGCATCAGCGTCCCGAAAACCAGCCAAGGACCCATCATCCAGCCCATGTCGGTGTACCACATCATGATGTCCCGCCTGCCCAGGTCGAAGCAGTGCGCCATGTCCTGGGCCGACTTGAGCGGGAAGCCGGCATGCACGTGGACCGCCCCCTTGGGCCGCCCGGTGGTGCCGGAGGTGTAAATGATCATGACCGGGTCCTCCGGATCCATGGACTCGGTGGCGAAGGTCAGGGGCTGGCCCGCCGTCACCTCGTGGTACCAGTGGTCCCGGCCGGCCGTCCAGGGGCAGTCCGCCCCCGTGTTCCGAACGACGACCACCTGCGCCACGGTGCCCGACAGCGCCGCCGCCTCATCGGCCACCGCCTTCATGGCCACCGGTTTGCCCCGGCGGGTGAAGCCGTCGGCCGTGATCAGCAGTTTCGCCCCGGCATCCTTCAGCCGGGTGCCGGCGGCGTGGGCGGCAAAGCCGGAGAAAAGCGGCGTAAAGACCGCTCCCAGCTTGGCCACGGCCATGATCGCGGCCACGGTTTCCGGAATCAGCGGCATGAAGATGCCGACCCGGTCGCCCCGCCCCACTCCCAGGGCCCGGAGGCCGCCGGCGAGCCGGTTGGACTCCGCCTGCAGGTCCCGGTAGGTCCATTTGCGGACGGACCCGTCCTCCCCTTCGGCGATGATCGCCAGCTTGTTCCGCCGGTCCGTCGGCACGTGCTTGTCGACGCAGTCGTGCGCCAGGTTCGTCCGCGCCCCGCGAAACCACGTGGCCCAAGGCACGCCCCCGGAAAGGTCCAGCGCCGCCTTCGGCGGCTCGTACCAGTCAAGGTCCACGTCGATGGCCACCTGTTCCCAGAACCAGCCCGGGTCGGCAGCGGCTTTCGCCTGGAGCGCTTCGAGCGAGGGTAACTCGCAGCGCCGGAGAAACGTCGTAATACGTGCGTCCGCGATGGTCTCCGGCGAAGGCCGCCAGATGAACTCCCCCAAAGGTGTCACCTCCACCCAATCTGTACGTCTATTATGACAGGTTCATTTGGGTGATGACTAGCCACAATCCGCGGCTATCGGGTTCCGCTATCGCTAGTCCGGTCGGGGCCCGGCGGGGCACCCGTCGGCCGACATGAGGCTCACCGTGGACTGGGCACTGGCGACCGGGGCAAGACCCGAAACGAGGAGCACCCCCAGCATCAAGCCGATGAGCCACACTTTCCGCATGTGCCCAGCCCTCCCGCTGTCCAATGATGCTGGCTGACTTCGCCGGTCTCGGGCGCACCTACCTGTAGCGCCCGTTCCGATTACCTCCGGGAGCACTAGTGTAAAGCTGCGTCTGTCCGCAAAGCGGAATGGAAATCCTGTCGCGAAGAGGAGGCGATGGACCTGCGATTCCTGGTCAAGGCGCTTTTCACCGTGGTCGTGCTGCTGGGGGCGACGGCACTTGCCATCTGGACATACGGCCCGGCCTGGATTGCGCCGGCGCCGGACTTCCCGCAGGGGCCGGGCGGCGCCCTGGCCTTCGTGAGCCTGTCCACCCAGCTCCGAACCCAGGCCCGCCAGTTGGCTCGGGGCGAGCCCGTGCGCCTCACGCTGACCGAGCAGGAGTTCAGCGGCGTCGTCTCGTCGGCCCTGCTCTCCGGCTGGCGCGGCCCGGGCGACCAGCCGAAAGTCCGGTCCCTCCTGGAGAACGGCCTGATTCGGCAGGAGATGGTGGTCAGGTTCCAGGACCCCGCGGTGCCGGAGCGCTTCCGCGGCCCCGTCGGTCTGCGGGTCTGGCTGGAGCCCCGCATCACGCCCGGCGCCCCTGCCCGCTTCCGCATCGTCCGGGGTATGGTGGGCCGCATTCCCCTGTCGGCGGCGGCCATCCGCCGGCTCAGCCAGGCCTCCGGCTTCCAGCCCGCGGGGTTTGACCCGGCGGAACCGGCGCTGGTGCTGCCGGTGGAATCGCTGATCAGCGAGAACCTGGGCCGGTCCTTCTCCATCCGGGAGTTTGCCGTCACCGGCCAGAAAGTGACGCTGACCGTGGCGCTGGGGACCCGATAGGAAGCGAACGGGCGGCCTCCCCCGGGGAAGCCGCCCGCCTGCTATTTCGTCAGCAGTGGCTGGAGCACCGCCATCACGTTTTTCACCACGTAGACATACCCGTCGCCGGTGGGATGCACGCCGTCCGGCAGGTTCAGGTCCGGCCGGCCGCCCACCCCGTCCAGGAAGAACGGAATCAGCGGCACATGGTACTGACTTGCCAATCCGGTGAAAGATTCCCGGAACGCCTGGGTATACTCAGGACCATAGTTGGGCGGAATTTCCATGCCGGCCAGGACCAGCTTGACGCCGGCTTTCTGCAGCCGCTCGATGATTGTGGCCAGGTTCGCCCGCATCTGCGCCACCGACTTCCCCTGGAGGCCGTCGTTGGCGCCCATTTCGAGGATGACGATGACCGGCTTCTGGTTCACCACCGCCTCCACCCGGTTCAGGGCGCCGGCGCTGGTGTCGCCGGAGATGCCGGCGTTGACCACCCGGTACTTATACCCCTGCTTGTCCAGCGCCGCCTGCAACTGGCTGGGGTAGTTCCGCTCCGGCGCAACCCCCTGGCCGGCGGTGAGGCTGTCGCCGAACGTCACAATGACCGGCCAGCCGGTTCGGTCCGGCGCCGGCGGCTTCGGAGTCGGAGCGGTTGTACCGGTCTGGCCGGCGGGAGTTGCTGCCGGTTTTGCCTTGCTGCCGCAACCGGCCATGCCGAGTGTTAGAATGAAAACGACTAAAAGGAAGATGTGCGCTTTGCGCATGGTACACTTCCCTCACTTTCTAAGGGTACGGATCGCCACCGGGCATTGTACCACACCGGGGCCGGGCCGGAACGCGGTGGATTATGCAGACGGAGGAAGATTACGCCGATGCTAAAAATGACCGGGGTCTTTAAGACGCTGCGCAGCGGAGACCGGATGCTGGAAATCTTGAAGCCGCTGGACCTGCATGTGCCGAAGGGCCAGTTCGTGGCCATTATGGGCCCGTCGGGCAGCGGCAAGTCCACCCTGCTGGGTCTGATTGCCGGGCTGGACAGCCCGACCGGCGGGACGATCCAGGTTGACGGGCAGGAGATTACCGGCCTCGGCGAAGATGCCCTGGCGTTGCTCCGGGGGCGCAAGGTGGGCATCGTCTTCCAGTCGTTCAACCTGATTCCGAACCTGACGGCCGCGGAGAACGTCGCCCTGCCGCTGGAGCTAAGCGACGCCGACCCGGCGGAGGCCGGGGCGCGGGCGAAGGAGTTGCTCGCCAGTGTGGGGCTCGACCAGCGGGGTCACCACTACCCGGTGCAGTTGTCGGGCGGCGAGCAGCAGCGGGTCGCCCTGGCGCGGGCCTTTGCCTCCCGGCCGGCGCTGCTGCTGGCGGACGAGCCCACCGGCAACCTCGACTCGGCCACCGGCGCCGCCGTAGTGGAACTGATGCTCCGCCAGGGACGGGAACAGGGCGCCACCATGGTGATGGTCACCCACGACCCGGAACTGGCCTCCCGGGCCGACCGGACGGTCCATCTGCGGGACGGGCGGATCATCAAAGATGAGGTGCGGTCATGAACTTCTACTTCCGAACGGCCCTGCGGGAATTCCGGCGGGGGCGGCGGCGGTTCGTCTTCTTCCTGCTCTGCATCGCCATCGGCGTGGCCGGGCTGACCGGCATCAAAGGCTTCAACGCCAGCCTGCAGGGCGCCTTGCTCCGGGAGGCCCGGACGCTCATGGCCGCCGACCTGCAGCTTTCCACGGGCCGGACCGCGACCCCGGCCCAGGCGGAACTCCTGGCGGGTCTGCCTGCCCGTGGCATCGCCGTCGCCCACAACGTGGAGACCGCCTCCATGGCCGTCAACCCGGCCACCAGAGATACCACGCTGGTGGAGGTCAAGGCGGTGGGGCCGGGCTACCCGTTTTACGGGGCGCTGGCGGTCAACCCGCCCGCCCCCCTTACCGATGAGACCGCCCTTGTGGGTCCGGAACTGCTGGACCGGCTGGGGCTGAAGGTCGGCGACACCGTCAAACTGGGGTCGACCACGTTTGTCATCGGTGGGGTCATCGTCCAGGAGCCGGACCGGATCACGGCGGGCTTCGCCATGGGCCCCCGGGTCATGATTACCCCGGCGGGCCTGGCCCGGGCCAACCTGATTCAGTTCGGCAGCCGGGCCCAGAACATATACCTGTTCAAGCTGGCGGACCCCAAACAGGTCGGGGCGCTGCGGTCGGAACTGACGACGGCCTTTGCCAAGGAGCGGCCCCGCATCGCGGATTACCGGGAGGCCAACCCGACGGTGCGCCGGTTCCTGGACCGGCTGACCGCCTTCCTGTCGCTCGTCTCCCTGGTGGCCCTGCTGGTGGGCGGCCTGGGCGTGGCCAACGCCACCCGGGTCTTCATTCAGGAGAAGCTGGACGCGATCGCCGTCATGAAATGCCTGGGCGCCACCAATCGGAAGGTCACCGGCGTCTACCTGACGCAAATGCTCATGCTGGGCCTGGCCGGCTCCGCCCTGGGCGTGGCGGCGGGCTACGGGGTGCAGCTTTTCTTGCCGAAGCTGGCGGGGACATTCCTGAACCTGACGCTCACGCCTTACCTGTCGCCGGAAGTGGCCCTGCAGGGACTCCTCGTGGGGGTGCTCACCGCCTTCCTCTTCACGCTGCTGCCGCTGACCGCCATTGCCGATGTGAAGCCGGCGCTGGTCTTCCGGCGGGCCATGGGCGAGGCACGGCTCGACCGCCGGACGACGGTGCGGGAAGGGCTGCTGCTGACCGTGACCGGTCTGGGCATCGCCCTGATTTCCACCTGGGTCTCGGGCTCAGTCAAGTGGGGCTTCGCCTTCGTGGGCGGGCTGGGCGCCGCCACGCTGCTGCTGGGCGGGGCTGCCCGGGTGGCCGTGGGGATCGTAAAGCGCATCCGGGTGCCCCGCTCCTGGCCGGCCGCCCGGCAGGGGCTGGCGAACCTGCACCGGCCCGGCAGCCAGGCCTCGGCCGTGGTGCTGGCGCTGGGCGTCGGCGTCACGCTGGTGCTCACGATTTTCCTGCTGCAGCGGGGGCTGCTCCGGGAGGTGCGGCTCACGTCGCCGGCCGGGGCGCCCAACATGTTCTTCATGGGGCTGCAACAGGCCGACGAGCCTGCGTTCAAGGCGTTCCTCCGGTCGCAGCCCGGCGTGCTGAATGCGCCGGACCCCATCCCCTTCGTGCGGGGGAAGCTGGTCAAAGTGAACGGGAAGTCCATGGAGGAACTGACCCTGGCCGAAAACGACCAGCGCTGGTTCAACTCCATGCAGACCTTGTCGTACAGCGCCACCCTGCCTTCGGGCAACGAACTCCTCCGCGGCCGCTGGTGGACCCCGGCCGACTACCAGGATAAGCTCGTGATTTCCGTGGAGAGCGAGGCGGCCACCCGCCTGCACCTGGATGTCGGCATGACGATGGACCTCGAACTGGAAGGCAGCATCCCGGCGCACGCCGAGATTATGAACATCCGCAAGACCACCGACTACCGGGCCGGCGGGGCCTTTAACTTTGTGCTGGGACCCAGCGAACTGGGGCCGGTGCCGGTCAGCTTCATCGGGCAGGCGAACGTGGCGCAAGGGGCCGCCGGGCCGCTGCAGCGGGAGATGGCCGCCCAGTTCCCGGGCGTCACCGCCATCGATCTGAACGATATTCTGAAGACCGTGGGTACCGTGCTGGACCGCATCGGCCTGGTCATCCGGTTTGTGGCCGGCTTCTCCGTGGCCGCCGGGCTGATCATTCTGGCCTCCTCTATCGCCGCCACCAAGTTCCGGCGGACCCGGGAGGCCGTGCTGTACAAGACCTTGGGCGCCACCCGCAGCAGGGTCTGGCGGATGTTCGCCGTGGAGTACGCGACCATCGGCCTGGTGGCGGGCATCGTAGGGGCCGGCCTCGCCGCCGGCGTCACCTGGGCGCTGCTCCGCTTCGTCATGGAATCGACGTACCACTTCGAACTGCTGCCGCTGCTGGCGGGCATCGGGGTGACCATCGTCCTGACGGTGGCGGTGGGCGTGCTCTCCACGGTGGATGTGGTCTCCGCCAAGCCGTATCAGGTCCTGCGGGAAGAGTAAACGCCACCCCGAAAGTGGCGTCAGGAAATCACTATGTACGCGCCACCCGGGGGATGGCGTCAGGTTATGTACGCTCCACCCGGACTGTGGCGGCGCGGACCCGCTTCAGGGCCTTCGGGTCGCCCTCCAGGCGGCCGAACACGGCCACCGGGCTGGCCGGCCGGATTTCGCCGAGGCTGCTCATCGGCGTGGCGCCATAGAAGAGGCACATGGCCTGACCGGGCGGCCAGTAGCCGATGTCGCCCAGGTTTACGATCGGCTTGCTGGGGCCGGGGCTCACTTTCACGCCGGTGTCGAAGTAGATTTCATCACCCCAGGTGCTGTAGGCGACTTCGATGGGCAGAGCGTCCCAGATGGCGTCAGCCACCGGTGTGTCGAGCAGCTCCGTGAAATGCTTTACCCTGGGGAAGTTCCATTCGGATTCCGAAATTTCCTTTCCGGAAGATAATCAGGCCCCGCTCCCCTGCGTCAGGGGAGCGGGGCCTTTCTGCGTCAACCTACTCCATGTTGACCTTTCCCTGCAGGAACTTGATCTGCACCCAGTCCACCAGCGCCGGCGAAATCCGGTTCAGGGCGATGAGCATCCGGTACCAGCCCGGCACCACGACCTCCCGCTTCGGTCGCCGGATGAGCCGGGCGATCACCCGCGCCGCCACGTCGGCCGAAGGCATCCGCATGCGGACCGATGCCGTCATCTCCGTGCGAATGAAGCCCGGCGACACGTGCGCCACTTTCACGCCGAAGCGGGCCACCTCCCGCCGCAGGGACTCGCTGAACCCCCGCAGGCCGAACTTGGTGGCCGAGTACACGCCGGCGGTGCCGATCGACCCCGCAACCGAGCCGATATTGATGATCAGCCCGCTCCCCTGCTTCCGCATCCAGGGCAGCGCCGCCCGGGCGCCCAGGATCGGTCCGGTGAGGTTCGTGTCGATCACCCGCGCAATCGCCGCCGGGTCCTGCTCATACCAGGGCGGACCGTTCCCGATGCCCGCGTTGTTGATCCAGACGTCGATCGCCCCGAAGCGTTCTCCCGCCTGACGGGCCAGGTCCTCCAGGTCGGCCGGCTGCGCGACGTCGGCCCGGACCACCAGCACGTCGGTCAAACCGGCCAGTTCCGCGGCCAGCGCTTCCAGCCGCTCCACCCGGCGGGCCGCCA
This sequence comes from Symbiobacteriaceae bacterium, assembly GCA_036504075.1. Classification (GTDB taxonomy): domain Bacteria; phylum Bacillota; class Sulfobacillia; order Symbiobacteriales; family Symbiobacteriaceae; genus DASXVX01. Next base: position 47,224 of record DASXVX010000091.1, read on the forward strand.
GGGCGAGCTTATGTCCCTCCCGCGCCAACAGCCGGGCCGTCGCCTCGCCGATCCCGCTGGAGGCACCGGTAATTACCACCACTGCCATGTCCGTATCCTCCCCGGCTGAATGCGCTAAACGGTCACGCTTTTCCACGCCCCCGACCGGTACCGGAGCCAGATGAGCACGGAGCGGATCACCCAGTCGGCGCCCGCCGCCAGCCAGGCGCCCTGCAGACCCAGGCCCAGGCCGAAGATCAGCAGCGCCGCCAGAGAGAGCCGGACCACCCCACCGCCCATGCTTACGAAGAACAGCGGGCGGGTGTCGCCGGCGCCGGAAAGCGCCCCGTTCAGCGTCAACACCCAGGCGGTACACGCCTCCGTAAAGCCGGCGATCCGCAAGGCGGATGCTCCCAGCAACTGGACGGAGCGGTCGCGGGTGAAAATTGCGAGATAAGGTCCCGGCAGCAGAATAAACATAAGCCCGAGCAGGCTCAGGAGCGACACCGAGAGCACCGTGGCCTCCCGGATCACCGCCTCAGCCTCGTCCACCCGGCGGGCACCCAGCCGCTGGCCGACCATGGCGGCTGTGGCCATCGAGAAGCCCGAAGAGAGCATCCAGGAGACGTTCTCCGCCGAAATCGTGATCGTGTGCGCCGCAAATGCGACGGTGCCGAGCGTTGCCACCATGCGGGCGTAGCCGATGAAGATCAAGGTGGAGAACATCCGCTCCGACGAGGAGACGGAGCCCACCCGCAAGATCCGCCGGAGCAGGTCCCAGTTGATGTGCAGCAGTTTTCGCCAGTCGATCCGGGCGCCCGACTTGCGCCTCAGCAGCACCACCAGCAGCACCGTCGCCCCGAGAATTCGGGCCGTAGAGGTGGCGATGCCCGCCCCGCGAATGCCCAGGGCCGGCGCCCCGAAGTGTCCGTAGATCAGCGAATAGGCCAGCACCCCGTTCAGCAGGTTGATGCCCAAGTTGATCAGCATCGATGTACGCGTATCGCCGGTGGCCCGGAGTGCGGCGGTCATCACCATCATCCAGAATATGGCCACCATGCCCGGCACCAGGAGCCGCAGCAGCATCGCTCCGATCGGCGCCACGTCCGGCTCGGCGCCCAACACGCGCAAAATGGCCGGCGCGTAGGCATATAACAAGGCACAGGCCACCGTACTGACGGAAAGCCCCAACCAGAAGCCGGCCCGGGTGGCCGACTCAATTTGCTCAAGTTCCCCGGCCCCCTGGAACCGGGCGACCAGGGCGTTCACGCCCACACCCAGGCCCATGAACAGGCCGAGCATCAGCCAGTGCGGCAACTGGGTCAGGCCGGCGGCGGCCACGAAGACGGCGCCCAGGCGGCCCACAAGCACCGTGTCGACCATATTGGCCAGGGTCGAAAGCAGTTGCTCGGCGATCACCGGCCAGGCCAGGTGGATGATGGTTTTCCGGATGGCGTGCCGGGCGGTCGCGGGCACGGCGGCAAAAGCGGACTGCAAGGACGATGCCTCCTCTGCGCCTTCCCCATGGTTGGCATGGGTGATTGTACCATGAAGCGACACAACCTGCCAGTAATCCTGCCCGGGCTTTTCACCGCTGGCTAAATTTGCTGAAAAGTGTCGTACAAATTTTCCGTATCCGGAAAGGCATGTCCCGCAAAAAGGATGAATAGTCAAAATCAGGAGGTGGGTTTCGTGCCGAGACGAATGGTCTCCCTCGCCCTGATTCTGATGCTGCTCCTGCCTGCCGCCGCCGCGCAGGCCGCCACCCAGGGGTGCTACTACGACCCGGGCACCCTGCTGGGCATCGGCTGTACCGGCGACGACATGGCCATGATCGGGCTGAAGACCGGCCTGGCGCTCACGGCCGCGTCGGGGGACGTGGACACGTATTTCGCCCTGAGGCGGCAGGCGGTGGCCCTCGAAAAGCAGTCATTTTCGCTGTCGGTAAAACTCGCTGAACCGCTTGGCAGTTACCGGGTTTTGGACGCCGCCGTGGCTGGGCCGAACATCCGCTTTGCCACCATTCCCTCCCGGTCCGGACCCCGGCTGCTGATCACGGATCGGCTTTGGAACCGGCCCATCCGGGTCACTGAGGGACTCAGTGCCGGCTTGCTGCGGCGGCGGGTGGACTGGACCGTCTCCTACACCTTCGGCTGTGTGATCACGGACATCGGGGAGTACCTCGTCCGGGGCGAGACGGGCGGGCTGGCCGGCGCCCTCACCGGCGGCATGAAGCTGAAGCCGGTCTTCATCGTGGACGGCGCCTCCGGCAGCGGCGTCACGGAGTTCCAGGTGGACGTGTTGCATACCGATCCCGCAGGAAATCGGACCATCTATCGGAAGCGCGTTTTCGTGTCCGGCAATGGCCACATTCGCGTGGACGATGCCGGGCGGCCCTGGGCACCGGTCCGGCAACTGTTCCCGGGCGACGCGTGGTAGTGAGTCATAAATAGAGAGGCCGGAGGCGGTCTGCCTTCGGCCTTTCGGTTCACTTTTGCAGTTCCGGCTTGATCACCAGGTCCAGCCTGCCCAGGTTGGTGGTCTTCAAGTCCAGCATCCGCCCGTTCAGGAGGAACGAGGGGGTGCCGGGCAGGTTCAGGTCCATGGCCTCCTTGGAAGATGCATCCACCTCGGCGGTGTGTTTCCCGGAATCGTAACACTGGTCAAACTGTACGGTGTCCAGGGTCAGAAGCCGGGCGTAATCTTTCAGTTCGGCTTTCGTCCACTGCTTCTGATGGGCCAGCAGGTAGCCGTGATACGCCCAGAACTTGCCCTGGTCCGCCGCACACCCGGCCGCTTCAGCGGCCATCTGGGCGTACGGTTTATGCGAGGGCAGCACGAAGTCCTTGTAGACAAAACTGACGTTGCCGGATGCGATCAAAGCCGCCAACTGCGGCTCCACGACCTTAAAGGCCGAGGCGCAGCCCGGTCAGAGGTAATCTCCGTACTCGACTAACTGGACCTTGGCGCCGGTGCTGCCCATCCGGTTGCGGTCGGCCTTCAGTGCGGCGTCTGTCCCCGCTGCCGGCTTGGCGGTGTTCACGTCCGCCGGCTTCGCTCGCCCGGACATCACGCTGAACCCGATCAGCAGGCCGGCGGCGACAGCCGCTACGCCGACCATCCCCCAGATGATCGCAGGACTTGGCTTGCGTTTGGGATTCGTAATCATCGCTCCTTATGAGTTGTTCGCCTACCGTTGCATCCATTCAGATTCATCAATAAATTCTCCGCAGCTTCCAGCAGTTCCTCCCCGCTGCCGGTGGCGAGTCGCGAAATCAGACGGTCGGTTTCCGCCGCCCTGCTGGAGGGTTGTGGCGGTTGACACCGGGAACCTGGCAGCGTATCATAACTTCGTGGATAATGCGCCCGTAGCTCAGTCGGATAGAGCGGCAGTTTCCTAAACTGTAGGTCGGCGGTTCGATCCCGTCCGGGCGCACCAAATGGCACAGGGGTTCGCAGGAACGAAACCGGGGGTGGTCGTAAGACTACCCCCGGTTTTTCACCCGGACTGCAAATAAGCGTGAGAAAAGGACCCGCGCCGCCCGATAGCGGCCTGTCCTCCACGTGGCTCGATTGACAAAAGCAGGGTGCCCCCAGCGGGCACCCTGCTTTTGTCTACGTATCCGGGTTCGCCGAAATCCGTATTGGGTAGATTTTGGGCTGAGTGCAGGTTCGCCGGCACATCGGGCGCTAGCCGCTTCTCTTGCGATAGGCCCATTTAGCACTAGCACCGAAGGCCACAACAAAGAGCAACCCCAGAGCCGCCCACCGGTCACTCTGTATCCAGATGAGCACTCCTATTGCAGCGAGAATTACGAATGCCGAAAATACAAGACGTTGCCGAATAACAATCACCCCCGTTGATATCCAATATACATTTTTCGGGCGGTTGTGACTTTTCGCCTGTCAGGTTGCCAGATACTCCTGTTCCACGAGGAAAAAAGTACGGTAAGACGACTCAATGGGCAGGGTTTACGGCAATTTACCAAGTATGCTGGAGTAATCACGGTAGAGGCTTGTGAACCGTCTGGTCGCCGTTCCTACCACGCTGGCGGCACTGACAGCGTGGCTATTGGCGCCCACGCTCAGACAATCTGAGCGCCCACACGTTGTTTCACTTGGCCGTCTACAGGCCAAGGGGTATGCCTAGAGATGATGTCCATTCGCGGCATCCTGCTTTCAACGCGTCTAGCGTTCAAAGCAATAATATCTGCCTGACTCTGCGGTCGTTTCAGGCTGCCGAAGGCGTTCAGGGTCACGGGAAGAACACCAGCCATCAAGTGGGCTGGCGCTTTTTGCATCCGAGAAACGGCACCCGCACGCATGACTCCCTGGATGGTTCGATGCGAACATTTTGGGTATGAACTTCGTGGGTATTGACGAGAGGACCTTGTAAGGTAGTGGTAGTGAAATCAGGAGGCAAAGAAATGGTAGGAACTGCAAGGACGGCAATGGATGATTCGCTGAAGATCGTTTGGAACCCCCGTGCGGCCTTTAGTGACATTCAGGAAAGCCCGGTCATCTGGGTGCCCTATGTCGTGTGGATGGCTCTGGCCACTGTGGCCGCGGTCATTTCGGTGCCGCACGTCTTCTCCCTGACGATGCAACAGTCAGGTGCTGCGACCGGACAGGCACAGGCCGTCAGCCAGGCTGCTGTCTATGTGGGAGCAGTGTTTCGGGGCTTGGCCGGTCCGTGGCTGAAGGGCGCAGTGCTTGCTCTAATTCTGATGGGCTTCGGACTCTTCCTGGGCGGCGGCACTCCGTACAAGACCTACCTGGCAATGGTCGGGTACATACAGATTCCGAATTTGGTCGGGAACATCTTGACTTCCCTACTTGTGTTCCGAGCCGGATCACTTGCGGAAGCCACTAGGATTAGCTTGGGGCCGGCAGCGTTCTTTCCGAACCTCCAGGGTGCAGCCTATGCCCTGCTATACAGCATGAACATCTTCGGACTCTGGAGCCTTTGTCTGCTAGTGATTGGCTTTGCCGCCATGCACCGGAGGTCCGCCCTGCAAGTGGCGTGGGTTGGGGGCCTGTGGTTCCTGGCCAGTTTCGCCATCTCAGCCATGAGTACCAGCATTACCCTTCCTTCGTGACTGAAGGAGATTGAGGTCAAGAAATCACCGGCGGGGACGGCATTGCGCCGACCCGCCGGTGAGGTTTGTACCAGTCAACTTGCCCGCACAAGGACCAGGACAAGGGGAACGAGGTTGAATGACACGTGGCCGACCACGGCAGGGACTAAGGATTTCGCCTTGACGGTCAGCACGGCAAAGCAGAGGCCGATGACAACAGACGACAGCACCGTGGCCAGACCACCGGGAACGTGAGCAGCGGCAAAAAGGATAGAGGACAAGGCAACCCCCGCACTGGTCCCGAACGCCCGTTCAGCGCTCCACAGTATGTACCCGCGGAAAATAAGTTCTTCGACCACCGGGGCGATCGCGATGGAGTCGAAAGCAATCGACAGCGATTGAGGGTTGCCACCGTGCGCCATGGGTAGGTTCGCTACAACAGAACCGACCAGTCCAATGAGTAATGCCCAATAGAAGAATTCAGCGGACGTACCCTTCCAGAGGATGGAGGACCATGTCCTGAGTCGCTTGGTGGATAATAGAACCGTGCCGACAACGGCTACCAGCTCCACCTCAAAAAGGATGCCTACCCAGGGGCTATCCGAGGGCAAACCAATCAAGGTGTTGGCGGCAGCAACGAGGAAAAAAGCGGCCAGCATAGCCAGCCACTCGACGATGAGTCTATGTCGTTCGCTCATTTCAGTTTCCTTTCCGCCCGCACTGCAAAGAGGCCGTAGCCGATGAGGCACGCCAGATACACGATGGTCGGAAGCGCAGCGCGATCCGATTCCCAGAAGGCAGGGTTTCGGTCGATGACAAACCACATGACAGTGTAGACGACAGGGACTGGTGCCCAAAGCAGCAGCCGCTGCCTACGCCGCTTGGGGTCCACCGTTTTCATGATGGCGTAGAAGCCACCCAGCAACAAACCAAACTGCCAAACTGCATCCGGCATGTCCAAACTCCTCCTTTCGGTTTGCGGGGCGAGGGGCTCGGTAGCGGGGGCGCCGCTACCGAACACGTGAGTACTTAGCAGCCCCAGTTAATGCCGTAATTGCAACGATTGTAGCCAAGGTCGAAGCCGCTGGTCGCTGTCGCAATGTATGCTCCGATTAGAGCGGGAACGGTGATCTCCGGGAGCAGTGCGATTGCTAGACCAGCACCAACAATAGTGCCGACGTCCTTGCCGATAGCCCCCCAGTTGACTGTCAACATGACCGGCTGGGAATTTCCGTAGAGGGTGCCGCTTACCGCTGACGAGTTGATCACAGCCAAGGCCGTGATCACCATGAGAACCGCAATCAACTTCCGAAACTTCATTGCTCTCGAAGTCCTTTCCACGAGGCAACGCACCCCCCTCGGCGATCTGAATGGCCTCTCGATCTGCTATCTTATAGCAACCGCCAAATCGAGACAACGCATTGTCTAGATTATGGTCTTATTGGCAGTATTTGTCAATACTGGTTTAGGTGAAACCTCAATCATCTGTGACTATCATAGACGGTCAGAAAGTTCCATACAATAGAAGAAGCATGGCCAGTCCGCTGGCCGTGCCTGTTTCGGTCGCTACGGGGGTCCTTCCCGTAGCTTGGATACATAGATGCCGGGTGTAAAATGATCCGGCGTTGACAGATACATCGTGCCTACCGTTTGACCAATTCCTTCGCGATCTTGATCAGAACCTCAATCAGAATCGTCGTCACCGTCCGTACCTCCTTTCCCAACGTTCGGGACGCGGCAGTAGGCACCCGGCCCCTTGCGGAGGGGAGCCTGCCGTGGTCCTCCCTGATCCAAGGTAATGATATCTGTCTGAAGGGTCTTTCGATGCGGCCGTTGGGCTTGTGGGAAGGGCACGCGGATAGCCCCGCACCCTCGGAACACCCCGGTCGGGCCGAAAATGGAACCGCCAGTCCCCCCGAGTCCGCCTCAGTGCGGCTCAACCCAAGTGAGCGCCATTTTTCCGGAACTCAATGCCCCGCATCGCACCCTGGGAACCCCCGCTCACCCCGACTTACGCCGACGAACTCCCGCTAAATCAGACAAGTGAATTCCTAAACTGTAGGTCGGCGGTTATCTGAGAAGAGAAGGTATGCCTGAAAAGACGCGTCAAGTGCACGATTACGGCCATGCCTGGCCAGCAGAGAGATCGACGAGGGCTGACATTCTCTCCCGTGGCGCCGCCCCCGGTATGGCCCGGTCGCTGGAGGCCGTGGCAGCGAATGCCGGTGAGGCGGTCAACGAAGCGGGTCGGTCGGCCGAAAACGCGAGCCGGGGTTCAGAAGTCGTCCAGAATACCCTGGCCGGGATGAATCGGATCAAGCAGACGGTCGGCGGCGCGCATGCGGGATCTGGGGCAACTCTCGGGCCAGATCGGCGAGGTCATGCCTCCTGCCTCGCTCTTCGTTCGTGCTCGCGGCCAGGTGTCGGTACTCGCAGGTGCTTGTCGGTACTCGTCGGTACTCGTCGGTACTCGTCGGTACTCGTCGGCGCTTGTCGGTACTCGTTGGCGCTGGTCGGTACTCGCAGTTCTTCATTTTTGGCCGCGGGCACAAGTGACTCCTGTCCACTGAAGTGCGCTGGGAATTGGCCGTAAACGTCCGTGGTTGTAGCTGACAGCAGGTTTCGGGTCCTCCCTGGCTTCCTAATACCAGGCATGCGCAGATTGTAGTCGGTGCTCGTCGCTAGCCGTCGCTCGACGTCGGATGCCGCAGCAAAGAACGCGTCAGGCTCTTCTGGAATAAAAAAGGAACCACCGGAATTGAACACGAAAACGTTCATGTGTATTCGCGAATCACTGCCAAGGCGCTTTGTCGGCGCCGGCAGGCAGCGGCACCTTCTCGTGGCCAAAGGAAAGTGACATCGGACGCAACAGGGAGCTGTGATCATGAGACGTGACAACCCGGTGGCCCGCAGCATGCGGAGCCTGCCATTACGGTACAAGCTGTTCTTGACCTACGGGGCGATTGCTGTAGGCGTGATATTGATCACTTGTGGTGTGATCTTCTATCTTGTCATGCAGACGATACAATCTTCGATCAAAAGCGAGCTGTCGAGCACAACGCATACCATCTCGGACATGGTAAAGGCGTCTGCCGACAGTTCCATCAAGAATTATCTGCGCGCAGTGGCGGAGAAAAACAAGGACATCGTACAGGGGCTGTACGACAAGTACAAGGCCGGTGAGATGTCTGAGGCAGACGCCAAGAAAGCCGCCGCCGAGATCATGGGCGGGCAGGTGATCGGCAAGACCGGCTATCTGTATTGTCTGAACAGCTTGGGCATCCTTGAGGTGCATAAGAAGCCCGAACTGATCGGAACAAATATCTCCGACTACGCATTCGTGATTTCGCAGATCAAGCGTAAAGAGGGGTTCCTGGACTACAACTGGCGGAACCCGGGAGAGGAGTTCGCCAGACCCAAGGCGCTGTACATGACCTACTTCGCCCCGTGGGACTGGATCATCTCCGCGTCCTCCTACCGCGAGGAGTTTTCGGACCTGATCGACATGGACGATATCACCAAGAGCGTACTCTCGCAAAAATTCGGGCAAACCGGCTATTCGTATGTCATCGACCGGAAAGGTGTCGTGGTGATTCATCCCAGCCTGCCCGCCGGGCGCAGCATCTACAATGAAAGGGATTCCAGCGGGCGGATGTTCATCAAGGAGATGACCGAAAAGCGAAGCGGCGAGATCACCTATCCGTGGCAGAATCCCGGGGAAACGCGTCCGCGGGATAAGCTGGTCATCTATGAGTATCTGCCGTCATTTGATTGGATTGTCGCTTCTTCGAGCTACACCGAGGAGTTCTACCGGCCGCTGCGCGAAATCACCTATATCGTCATGATCACGGCAATTCTGTCGCTGTTTGTCGTCCTGCTCTTCACCCTGGTATTCTCCAAGAGTTTTACACAGCCGTTGAAAAAACTCGTGCAGGGAATGGAAAAAGGGATCAAGGGCGATCTCTCCGCAAGAGTGGATGTTGCCGCCGCCGACGAGATCGGAGTGCTTGGCACGTACTTTAACAATTTCATGGCGCAACTGGAGCAAAGCAGCAACGAACTGCGGGGCGAAATCAAAGAGCGGAAGGCCGTGCAGGAAGAACTGATGCTCCACAAGGCCAATCTCGAACAATTGGTCGCACTGCGCACGGCGAAACTGGAAGAGAGTGAAACCAGGGCGCGGACCATCGTTGAAAGCATCACCGAAGGCATCATGCTGATACGCGACGGCAGCTACTACGACTGCAACAATTATGCAATTAGCATGTTCGGCTGTGAAACCAAAGCGCAGTTCCTGGAGACCAGACCGAGTGCGGTTTCACCGCCTTCGCAGCCCGACGGCACGGAATCGGTCCTGCGATTCGAACAGTTGAGCCATGAAGCGCTCGAGCATGGGTTTGTCAGCTTTGAATGGACCCATAGGCGGTGTAGTGGCGAGGATTTTGCCGCCGAGGTCGTGCTGTCCAGGCTGGAGCTTGATGGGAAGCTGTTCCTGCAGGCCGTCGTGCGCGACATCACGGACCGCAAGCTTGCCGAGGATAGCCTCCAAAGAGCGAAGGAGGCGGCGGAATCCGCGAGCCGGGTGAAAAGCGACTTCCTCGCCAACATGAGCCACGAAATCCGGACGCCCATGAACGGTATCATGGGGCTTGTGCATCTCGCGCTGCAAACAGAGCTAACGAACAAGCAGCGGGACTATCTGACCAAAGTTCAGACTTCGGCACTGAGCTTGTTAGGCATTATCAACGATGTATTGGACTTCTCAAAGATCGAGGCGGGAAAACTAGCGGTAGAAGTGGTCAACTTCAATCTTGAGACCGTCCTGGTTAATGTGTCCAATGTGTTGACGCACCGGGCGAGTGAAAAGGAGCTTGAGTTTCTCTCCTTCATTGAATCGGATACGCCGCTCCACCTGAAAGGGGACCCGTTCCGGATCCAGCAGATATTGATAAACCTCGCCAGTAACGCCATCAAGTTTACGGACAAGGGCGAGGTAATCATCAGGATTGACACGCTGGAAAAGTTCCGGAACGAGCATGGAGAACAGGCACGGCTCAGTTTTTCGGTGTCCGACACCGGCATTGGCATGACGAAAGAGCAGCAGGAGCGGCTTTTCGAGTCGTTCACGCAGGCAGACTCGTCGATCACCCGCAGGTATGGTGGCACTGGCCTTGGCCTTGCCATCTGCAAACGTCTGGTTCAGCTCATGAACGGCGACATTGTTGTTGAGAGCGAGCCGGGCAAGGGGAGCACATTCCGTTTCATCATCCCCTTCCAACTCCAGAACCCCGCTGAAATCGTCGAGCGGTCGCCGTTCCAGCAACTGCAACTGAAAGGTGCCAGGGCGCTGGTTGTAGACGACAACGACACATCCAGGGAAATCCTGAAGTCCTATTTGGACATGTTCGGCATGCGGGTGGAAAGCGCCGATTCCGGCTTTGCCGCGCTGGACATGTTGAAGGCCAACGCCGGTGAGCCGTTTCGGCTGGCGCTGATCGACTGGAAAATGCCTGGTATGGACGGATTTGAGACAGCCGATAAAATCATGAATGATGAGCTGATCCCGGTACCCCCCCCGATGATCATGGTTTCCGCATATTTCAGCGATGAAATGGAGGCGAAAACCCAACGGCTGGGGATTAGCAGATTGATGACGAAGCCGGTAAATCAATCAGCCCTGTTCGAAGCAGTTATGGACACGTTGGGCACGAAACACGACACCGGGAGTGTTGAGATCAAGCCTACCGCCACGCCGAGCAGGGAGTATCATTTCGCAGGCAGCAGGATCCTGTTGGCTGAAGATAATGCCATCAATCAGCAGGTGGCTAGCGAAATTCTGCAGCGGGTCGGCGCGAAAGTCACGGTTGCCGTGAACGGAAAGGTGGCCGTCGAAAAGGTTCAATCCGAGGATTTCGATCTGGTCCTCATGGACATCCAGATGCCGGAGATGGACGGACTGGAAGCCACCCGTGTGATCAGAAGCATCGAACGGCTCAAGGAACTACCAATTGTCGCCATGTCTGCGCATGCGATGAGCGGTGACCGAGAGCGCTGCCTGGCGGCAGGCATGAACGACCATACACCCAAGCCGATCGAACCGGAGCGGCTGTTCGAAACCATCGCCATGTGGCTGAGCGATACGGCTGAAGGCGGTCCCGAGCGAGATCAGGAGGCTGTCGGTGATCTCGAAGCAGAGCTGCCGGCGGAGATACCGGGAATCGATCTGGAGTTTGGCTTGAAAAGGGTGCTGGGGAACCGGAAACTGTTCAAGAAAATCCTCCGGGAGTTCGGCACGACTTTTGACCAGTCCGCGGCAGAGCTGGAGGCGTTCCTCGCCGGTAACGACACCGCCGGAGCCGCCGGGCTGGTGCACGCCATCAAAGGGACCGCCGGGAATGTGGGCGCGACGGTGCTGAAAGAGCTGGCGGTCGCACTGGAGGCGGCGCTTCAGGACGGGGACAAAACGGAAATCGCCGTGAGTTTCGAGCGGTTCAAAGCGGAACTGGCATCCGTGGTGGCGATCAGCGAAATGCCGGGCATGGCCGAGAGTCCCAAGCCTACAAGTGCACCGAATGCCGACATGAGCGCGATGGCAATGGCGCCGCTGTTCCTTACGCTCAAACAGCAGCTTGAGGAGAACAGTTTTGAAGCGGGCGAAACGTTCGAAACGCTAAGGCAGGTGGCCGGATCCCGGTTCTCGGCCGAGCTCAAGCAGTTGGACCGATACATCAACGGCTTCGACTTTGAAAAGGCTCTAACCGAATTATCGGCGGTCGCCTCTCGTCTCGGCATCAACCAATGATTGCGGGTTGCGAGTATGGGCGTAGTTGGCACGGAGAGGCGGGACAATGTGGAGCAGATACTGATTGTGGACGACATGCCCACAAATATCCGAATCCTTGGCGAGCTGTTGAAAGACCGGTATGAAATCCTCGTTGCGAACAATGGGAACCGGGCGGTGCAGATTGCGCAGGCCAAGCGACCGGATCTCATCTTGATGGACGTGATGATGCCCGAAATGGACGGTTTTGCCGCCTGCAGAGCACTGAAACTGACGGCGCTGACCACCAACATCCCGGTGATTTTCATTACTGCGAGGCATGAGACAGACGATGTGGTGAAGGGGTTCGAATCAGGCGGGGTGGATTACATCACCAAGCCCTTCAACCCTGCGGAACTCTACGCCCGAGTGAAGACACACATTGACCTGAAGAACTCCCGCGCGGAATTGGCAAGGTATGCAATGCAGATGGCGGAACTCAACCGCGAATTGCAGAGCCTGAACATCCAGTTAAACGAGGCGAACGCGAACCTGTCGCTTGCGGCCTGGACCGATCCACTGACAATGCTTGCGAACCGACGGACCATGGTCGAGCGAATCAGGGAAGAGGCGGCCAGAACAGACCGAACCCAAGGACTGTTTTCGCTTTGCATTTCCGATCTCGATCATTTTAAGAAGATCAACGACACGTACGGGCATGATGCTGGCGACCACGTACTGAAAAGTATTGCCAGTATCCTGAAGTCTGCACTACGCGAACAGGATGTCTTGGCGAGATGGGGTGGAGAGGAGTTTCTGCTGCTGATGCCCGAAACTGGACTGAAGGAAGCGCAAATTGCCGCCGAGAGGCTGCGGGGAGTCGTTGAGAACGCCGAAATACTCTATGACGGAAACCGGATCGCGCTGACGATGACGTTCGGTGTGTCGACTTATGACAAGAGCGAAGGCGTAGACGGCAGTATCAAGAAGGCTGACTCAGCCTTGTATGTCGGGAAGAGCACAGGCAGAAACTGCGTCGTGGCCGAGCCTCCACACCAACGTGCGGGCAGCTAGGCAGTGCACCCAGGTTCAATTTCAAGATCATCCGTTGATGTGGAAGGGTTTTTCCGTTTGGGCTCCGAATTCCAGATCCAAACTGCATACCAAAAGGCGCTAGGGGTGTCCGCGTAATGCGGGCTGAGAACGGCCGGAAGGCCGTACCCTCCAAACCTGATCTGGGTCATACCAGCGTAGGGAAGCGTCGGGTGGGTACCTTCGATTGTACTTGTCCGGCACTCCGTGCCGGACTTTTCTATTGCAGGCACTCTCCGATGAGGCGGCACCTTTCCGGTCTTGCGGCCATACAGCAAGGAGGGGTCTTTGTGTCCAGCATTTCGCCGTTCCCGGGAAGCCGTAAGGTCTACCTCCCCGGCTCCCGCCCGGATCTGCAGGTACCCGTCCGGGAGATTCAGCTCAGCCCGACCACCGGACGCTTTGGCGAAGAGGAAAACACCCCGGTTCAGGTCTACGATACCAGCGGCCCGTACACCGACCCGAGCCAGACGACGGACATCCGGCAGGGGCTCGCCCCGATCCGCACCGGCTGGATTCTGGAGCGGGGCGATGTGGCGGCGTACGCCGGCCGGGAGATCAAGCCGGAAGACAACGGCCTCCGCCCTGCCGATGCGGGACCGGAAAACCCCCTGGTCTTTCCGGGCCTGAAGCGGCGCCCGCTCCGGGCGAAGCCCGGGCAGAACGTGACCCAGATGCATTACGCCCGCCGGGGGCTCATCACCCCGGAGATGGAGTTTATCGCCATCCGCGAAGGCTGCACCCCGGAGTTCGTCCGGGACGAGGTCGCCCGGGGCCGGGCGATCATTCCGGCCAACATCAACCACCCCGAACTGGAGCCGGCGATTATCGGCCGGAACTTCCTGACCAAACTGAACGCCAACATCGGCAACTCGGCGGTCTCCTCCTCCATCGAGGAGGAGGTCGAAAAGATGACCTGGGCGATCCGCTGGGGCGCCGACACGGTGATGGATCTTTCCACCGGCAAGCAGATCCACACCACCCGGGAATGGGTGATCCGCAACGCGCCGGTGCCCATTGGCACGGTGCCGATCTACCAGGCGCTGGAGAAGGTCGGCGGCGTGGCGGAAGACCTCTCCTGGGAGATTTACCGGGACACGCTGATCGAGCAGGCGGAACAGGGTGTTGACTACTTCACCATTCACGCCGGCGTCCGGCTGCCCTACATTCCGCTGACCGCAAAGCGGGTGACGGGGATCGTCTCCCGCGGCGGCTCGATTATGGCCGCCTGGTGCCTGGCGCACCACCAGGAGAACTTCCTGTACACCCATTTTGAAGAGATCTGCGAAATCATGAAGGCTTACGATGTCGCCTTCTCCCTGGGCGACGGTTTCCGGCCGGGCTCCATCGCCGACGCGAACGACGAGGCCCAGTTCGCCGAGCTGCGGACGCTGGGCGAGCTAACCGAGATTGCCTGGAAGCACGACGTCCAGGTGATTATCGAAGGGCCAGGCCACGTGCCCATGCACAAGATCAAGGAGAACGTCGACCTGCAGATGGCGGTCTGCCACGAGGCACCGTTCTATACCCTGGGCCCGCTGACCACCGATATCGCCCCGGGCTACGACCACATTACTTCGGCGATCGGCGCCGCCATGATCGGCTGGTTCGGCACCGCCATGCTCTGCTACGTGACGCCCAAGGAGCACCTGGGGCTGCCCAACAAGCACGACGTCCGTGAAGGGGTCATCGCTTACAAGATCGCGGCCCACGCCGCCGACCTGGGCAAGGGCCACCCGGGCGCGCAGGCACGAGACGACGCCATGTCCAAAGCCCGGTTCGAGTTCCGCTGGCGCGACCAATTCAACCTCGCTCTGGACCCGGAGCGGGCCATGTCGTACCATGACGAGACGTTGCCGGCGGAAGGCGCCAAAACGTCTCACTTCTGCTCCATGTGCGGCCCGAAATTCTGCGCCATGAAAATCACCCAGGATGTGCGCGAGTACGCCCAGGGCATGGCGGAGAAGGCCGAGGAGTTCCGCAAGGGCGGTGGGCAGGTCTACCGATAGCACACAGCTGAGGCGGGGCACAAGCCCCGCCTGTCTTGCACAGCTCAAAATATTCGGCTCACTCCGGAAAGGATGACCGGACGTGATGTGGAACTCATTCTCGAATCCCCGTGAAAGGGGGCGGTGCCGTGAACATTCTGCGCAAGGCCATGGCCGAAGAGGCCGCCAGGCTGAAGCCGATGCTGGACCGTTGCTACAGTGCCATCCTGCGCTACCAACAGCGGCGTACGCCGGAGAACGAATCGCTCCTCCGGGCGGCCATGGCGCCCGCCATTGGGCAGTTGATGGTCTTCAAGCCATACATGCCCACGTATAAGCAGGATTACTTCCACGTGCTGGAGGCCCAGTGGCAGCGGCTGGCGCCGGGTGACCTGATCATGCTTTTTGACCACTGCGTGAACATCACCCACCTGCGGCTCGACCGGGAAATGACGGCTGGCGAAGCCGTGCAGCCCTGGAGCCGGGAGATGCTGGCCGTATTTGATGAGCGCCGGGCGACACCGCCGGTAGGCGTCTCCAGCGGCGAGTACCTGTGTGCGGGGATCCCGGCAGCACCGGGACTGGTCACGGGCAGAGTCCGGGTGGTCAGAACGCCGGCGGACCTTAACGCACTGCAGCCCGGCGAAATCCTGGTCTGCCCCATGGCAACGCCGGACTGGACGCCGTACCTGGGCCGGGCCGTGGCCATTGTGACCGACCAGGGCGGCGCCCTCTGCCACGCCGCCATTGTGGCCCGCGAGTTCGGGCTGCCCTGCGTCACCGGCTGCCAGAGCGCCACAGGCGTCATCCGGACGGGTGACCGCATTGAGGTAAACGGCGACCTGGGCATTGTGACGTTGGTCTAGCAGGCTCAATCGTCAGGCCGGGACTGACGTTCCTTACCACCCCGCCAGGTGCGTGCCCTGGGTCAGCATCCCCAGGGCCACCGAGCCCAGCATCAGGTAGGCCGTGGGGATCTTCAACTGCCGCCCGACGATCATCAGCCCGACAATGACCGCCGGGATGCTCCACTGGTCGTGATTGCCCGTGGTCATCGACTTGTAGCCGAGAAAGAAGAGAATCGCCACAATGTAGGCCGAAACCGCGCTCAGGCTGCTTCGGACCGGCGGCAGCTGGAACCAGGCACTGGGCACCCGCCGGATCAGCATGACCACCGCCAGGCTGACCACGACCATGGCGGCCGCAGCTGCCAGTGCCCCGGCGAGCCCCGCCACGTAGCTGCCGATCGACGCCGTAAAGGCCGCCAGCGGGCCGGGGGTCGTCTGGCCCAGGGCCATGCCGGCCATAAACTGCGCCGGCGTAATCACATGAGTCTGGACTAACTCACGCTCCAGCCCGGCCAGCAGCGTGCTGCCGCCGCCAAAGGAGACGGCCGACAGGCCCAGCACGATCATGAAGAGCCGCCAGACCGACACCTAGGCCACCTCCTTGCCCGGCGTCCGCAGGTAGCCGATGCCGGCGCCCGCGGCCAGCATCAGCGCCATGAGCAGCAAGGGATGCAGCCCCAGGAACAGCGCCGCCAACCCGGCCGCCGCCATGGCCTGATGGTTCCAGTCTTTCAGCTTCCGGGCGTTCTCGATGCCGGTGGCAAGCATCAGCCCCGCCGTGGCCCAGACCGCCCCCTGCAGGGCGCCGGCAGTATGGCTACCTATGTACGGGAGCCGAACGGTCAGCGGCAGCAGCAGCACCAGCGAAACGCCGGGCACCAGCAGCGAGACCTCCCCCACCACCGCGCCCATGAACCCGCCCAGACGGGCGCCCACGGCTCCCCACAGGTTCAGGAAGGACGGCCCCGGAAAACTGACGGAGAGTGCGTACAGCCCGTCCACCTCCTCGACGGAGATGTCGCCGACCTGCGGCGCCAGCATCCGAATCTCCGGGTAGCCCATGGCGATGCCCCCGAAGACGGTGGCGCCCAAAAAGAGGCCGGCCCGGGCGATGGCGATTAACCGTTGTGCTCTCCCTGCGGCGTGCTTGTCCCCTGGCATGATTGCGACAACCCCTTGTTGTGAGAACGGCTGCCCGCCGGGTCCAGGCGGGCAGTCGTTTTTTGTATCCCCTAGAAGCTCCGCTCCAGTTCATCGATCAGGGAGCCCACGTACGCCACGGCCTTGCGGAACGGCGCCGGCCCGGACATGTCGACCCCGGCCAGCTTCGCCAGTTCCAGCGGCCCCAGGGTGCCGCCCGCCTCCAGCGTCTGGAGCCAGCGATTCACCGCCGGCTGACCTTCGGTCCGGATGGCCTGGGCGACCGCCGTCGCCAGCGTGAGACCCGCCGAGTACGTGTACGGGTAGAGGCCCATATAGTAATGCGGCTGGCGCATCCAGGTCAGTTTGGCGCCCTCGTCGATCACCACTTCGCCGCCCCAGAACCGCTCCAGAATGTCGCCCTTGGTCTGGCAGAGCGTGGCCGCGGTGACCGGCTGGCCGGCCTCGGCGAGGGCGTAGATCCGCCGCTGCAGCTCACCTTCGAGCAGGTGGCGCACGAAGTTGTGGTGGTAGGTCGCCAGGAACTGCATGACCACCCAGCGGCGCATGCGGTTGTCGGTGGACTTCGCCAGAATATGCTGTCCCAGCAGCAGCTCGCTAATGGTGGAAGGCGCTTCGATGAAGAAGAGCGACGGCTCCACGTTCAGCGGCCGCTGCTTCCGCTCGGAAAGCACGGAGTGGCCGGCGTGGCCCAGTTCATGGGCCAGCGTGAAGACACCCCGCATCGCCCCGGTAAAAGTCATGAGCACGAACGGGTGCACCCCGTACGCCCCGGCGCAGAATGCGCCGGTCGCCTTGCCCACGTTGTCCGTCCGATCCACCCAGCGGTCGGTGAAGGCCGCCTCCAGAATCCGCCGATACTCCGCCCCCAGTACGGATACGGAATCCAGCACCAACGTGCGTGCCTCGTCGAAGGAAACCTCCGGGCTGTAGGCCGGGTCCAGCGGCGCCTCGATGTCGCAGTACAGCATCTTTTCAAGCCCCAGCACCCGCTTGCGCAGTTGGGCGTACCGGCGCATGTGCGGCGCCAGTTCCGTCTGGATGACGTCGTGGAGCGTGTTGTACGCCTCCACATCGACCTCCTGGGGCTCGAGCAGCATGTGAGTCGCCGACGGATACTTGCGGAGCCTGGCCAACACCACGTTCTTCTTCACTTCGGTGGCAAACGTGGCCGCGAAGGTGTTCTTATGCGCGGTAAGCCCCTTGATGAACGACGCGAAGGCATTGCGCCGCAGCGTGACGTCCGGAGCATCCTCCAGCAAATCCTCGTAGAGCGCCAGCGAGTTGGCGTGCTCCCGGCCTTCGGCGTCCAGCACGTTCGCAAAGGTCATGTCGGAAGACTTTGCCCGGCTGTAAATCATGTACGGCGCGCCGGTAACTTCGCCGAGCGAGGCCAGGGCGACCTCGGTTTCGGGATGGAGCAGGTGCGGCTTCTCCACCAGCAGCCTTTCCAGGTACCGCTTAAAGGCGGCCAGCTTCGGCTCCGCCGCCAGGTACCGTTCGATGGTCCCCGCCGGCAGGGTCAGGAGTTCGGAGCGCAGGAACGAAAGGGCCGCCCGGCCCTCGGCTAGCATGGAATCGACCCGGGCCAGGGCCGCCTGGTTGGCCGTGGCGGAGCCGTCCCCGGAAGCCAGTAATTCGGCATAGGTGGCGACCCGATAGACCCGTGTGATCAACGCCTCGTAGGCGTCCAGGCAAGCCAGCAACACCTCCGGCCCCTCGCCGAGCCGGCCCTGGTACTGCGTCACAAAGGGCAGGTCAGCCTCGACCGCGGCCAGCGCCGCCTCCCAGGCCCCAAAAGTCGCAAAGAGGTCATTCAGGTTCCAGGTTTCATGGACCGGAACTTCGGCCCGTGTGAGCCTTGCAGCCATAGGTATTCCTCTCCTTCGCAAAGACGCGGTCGCCTTTAAAGACTTCGCCTAAAAAGACTTCTCCAGTTCATCCACCAGGGAACCGACGTAGGCCACCGCCTTCTGGATGGCCGCCTTGCCGGACATGTCGACGCCGGCCAATTTTGCCAGTTCCAGCGGCTTCAGCGTGCCGCCGGCCTTGAGCGTCTTGAGCCAGCGGTCCACGGCGGGCTGCCCCTCGGTCCGGATGGCCTGGGAGACGGCGGTGCCGAGCGTGAGTCCCGCAGAGTACGTATACGGGTAAAGCCCCATGTAGTAGTGGGGCTGGCGCATCCAGGTGAGCCGGGCACCGTCGTCGACGACCACCTCGCCGCCCCAGAACTGCTCCAGGATATCGCCCTTGGTCTCGCAGAGCGTCGAAGCGGTAATCGGCCTGCCCGCCTCGGCCAGCCCGTAGATTCGCCGCTGCAGCTCACCTTCCAGCAGATGCCGCACAAAGTTGTGGTAGTAGGTGCCCAGGAACTGCATGAGCACCCAGCGGCGCATCCGGTTGTCCGTGGACTGCGCCAGAATATGGTTGCCCACCAGCAGTTCGTTGGTGGTGGAGGGCGCCTCGATAAAGAACATGGACGGCCGGGTGTTGATCACCCGCTGATACCGTTGCGCCAGGGCGAAGTGGCCGGCATGGCCCAGTTCGTGCGCCAGGACCGTCGCCTCGCGCATGGAGCCGGTGAGCGTAATCAGAATGAACGGATGCACCCCGTAAGGCGAGGAGCAGAAGGCGCCGGTCGATTTACCCACGTTGTCCGACCGGTCGATCCAACGGTCCCGGAAGGCCGTGTGGATGGCCTCCATATACTCCGGACCCAGTACAGAAAGCCCGTCGATGATGATTTGCCGGACTTCGTCGTAGGAGACGCTTGGCGAGAAGCCCGGGTCCAGGGGCGCATCGATGTCGCAGTAGCGCATCTGGTCGAGCCCCTGCACCTGCTTGCTCAACCGGGCGTACCGGCGCATGACCGGCGCCAGTTCGGTCTGAATGACGTCCAGCAGGTTATTGTAGGCCTCCAGCGTGACCTGCTGCGGCTGCAGAAGCATATGCGTCGCCGATTCATACTTGCGCAGCCGGGCCAGCACCACGTTCTTCGTCACTTCGGTGGCGAAGGTGGCGGCAAAGGTGTTCTGATACCGCTTGAGCCCCTGGGTGAAGGCAGAAAACGCGTTTCGCCGGAGCGTGATGTCAGGGGCACTCTCCAGACCGCCCTCGTACACGGCGAAGGAGTTGGCATGCTCCTGCCCTTCGCTGTCAACGACGCTCTCGAAGGCCATGTCCGACGACTTGGCCCGGTTATAGATCATATGGGGTGCGTTGGTCACTTCGCCCAGCGCCGCCAGAACGGCCTCCGTCTCGGGCTGGAGCATGTGCGGCTTGATTTCCAGCAGTTCCTCCAGGTAGAGCCGAAAGTCCTTCAGGCCCGGCTCCGCGGCCAGGTACCGGTCGATGGTGCCGTCCGGCAGCGCCAGGATCTCGGAGCGTATGAATGAAAGCGCGGCGCCCAGCTTGGCGTGCATGGCCGCCGTGCGGGCCGCGAGACCCTGGTTCACCGTGTTCGTGCCGTCTTCGCTGTTGCGCAGGCTAGCGTAAGTGCCCACCCGGATAACCTGCTTTTGCAGGGCCTCCGATGCCTCCAGACAGGCCAGCAGCACGCCGGCGCCCGCCCCGAGGCGTCCCTTGTACTGCGTCACGGCGGGAATGGCGGCCAGGGAAGCGTTCAACCCGGCCTCCCACACCTCATGCGACGGGAAAAGATCATCCAGGTTCCAGGTTTCCGGCTCGGGCACCTGAGCCCTGGTCAAACGCGCCGTCATATATCGTATATCCCCTCTCAGCCTTTCGGTGCGTCTCTCGTAATATTTCGCAATGCCTTATTCCCTGGACACCTGTCGCTTCCCTTCCACATGAGAAAAAGGTGGGACCACAGTGGACAGCCGGCGCGGCCACGCATCGTACTCAGGTACGAGTGACTGTGCCCGCCGGTACGATGTGGCCACTCCTCCTGCCGTGGTAGGCTCGAAGCGATCCCACGCGGAGGAGTGACCACCGTGAAGCAGTACCACTCACTATTGCGAAACCGGAATTTCGTATTGCTCTGGCTGGGCGGGGCGATCTCGAATGTCGGCGATTTCTTCAACAGCGTGGCCTTGCTCAAAATCCTGAGCGAGGACCCGGCCCACCTGGGCTTTTACCTGGCGCTGATCATGATCGCCAAGACGCTGCCTGCGGTGCTGCTCAGTCCGGTGGCCGGCGTTCTGGCCGACCGGCTGCCCCGGCGGACGATGATGGTGGTCAGCGACCTGCTCCGGGCCGGCCTGGTAGCGGCACTGGCTTTCACCAGTAGCCCGGCGGCCATTGTGGCCCTGGTCTTTCTGGCAGCAGCGGTCTCTGCGTTCTTCAACCCCGCCCACACAGCACTGTTGCCCAACGTGGTCGCCAAAGATGAACTCGTAAGCGCCAGTTCGCTGGCCTATATCACCCAGCGGACGGCACAACTGCTGGGCAACGGCCTGGGCGCCGCCGCACTCCTCGTGATGAGCCCGCACCAGGTTTTCTTTATCGACGCCGCCAGTTTCATGGTCAGCGCCGGGCTCACGGGCCTCATGGTCCTGCGGGCGGTCGCGCCCCAGGCGGCGGATCCGTCCCTGGCCCAGCCCGACGGCCTCCTCGGGAAGTTCCGGTACGACGTGCGTGAGACCGGGGCCTTCCTGCGGGAAGCGCCGGTCGTCCGCCGTCTGGTCGTCACGTTCGGCTTCGCCGCTGTCGGCGATGCGGGCCTGAGCGTCCTCCTCTATACGTTCTTCATCGCCGGCCTCGGCCTGGCGGCCGAGCACATCGGTTTCGTCATGGCGCTGTTCGGCGGCATGTCCGTCCTGAGCGGGCTCGCGATCGGCGCCCTGGGCAACAGGGTCCACTGGCGGCACCTCATCAGCTCCGGCGGGGTTTACATCTGGGCGGGTCTGTTCGCTGCCATCGCGATCCACCGGACCTTGCCCAGCGCCGCCCTGGTGATCACCATCGGGGCCGGCAGCAGCGCTGTCAACGTCGGCGCCGCGACCGCTTTCGGCACCCTGGTCCCCGACTACGTGCGGGGCCGCGTCGCCGGCGCCTGGTCCACGCTTCAGAACGGCCTCTATGTCGCGGGCACGCTTTCGGCGGGGTACCTGTCCGACCGGCTGGGCCCCATTCCGGTGCTGATGGGTTTCATATCGACCTACCTGCTCATGGGCCTCTACGCCATGTGGGCCTTCCGGTCGGTGGAGCAGGCCATGGCGATTCCGAACAGCGGAGTCGCGGACTGATGAATTCGGCGCCCCTCCACAGGGGTGCATAGCGGAGCAATTCCCGGACGCCCTATGGTGCCCGACCGACAGGGAGGGTCAATCTCCACGCGTATGAGATCTAATCTTCATGCCAAACCAGGAGTGTGGCCCCGCGTTGCGGGACCCATGTGGGCACGTTGGCTGCCCGTTCGGCAGAGAATCCGCTCCCGGTAGGCCCCGCTTCCGGTCACCATCGTCCCACGCGGACCGACCGTGAGGTTCGGCAGCGGTGAGGCATCGGCCCCCGGTGCGGGCGTCTGCGGCCCGCCTGGGTCTGGGCATCCGGTAGGCATCGGCAGGCGTTCGGGACCGTTAC
The DNA here is from genome assembly GCA_036504075.1 of Symbiobacteriaceae bacterium. Classification (GTDB taxonomy): domain Bacteria; phylum Bacillota; class Sulfobacillia; order Symbiobacteriales; family Symbiobacteriaceae; genus DASXVX01. The sequence continues at coordinate 69,674 of DASXVX010000091.1, forward strand.
ACGAGCCATCGGCACGCGTTACATGCGCTTTACGTCCGCCTTACATGCGTCTTACATGCGTCTTACATGCGTCTTACATGCGGCGCTCGCCTGCCCGCCCATAGCCGAGTCGCCAAAGCCTTCTGCACCATACCATCCGGGATTAGGCAGGCAATTGCTGCAGATAAAACAAGGCCTCCCCCTCTGCCCGTAGGATACCGCCGCCTCCGAATTGGCGCGGACACTGGCGTCAGCAAAAAGCGCTCCGGAGGCTGTCGTGCCTCCGGAGCGCTTCGGTTTTCGGTGGGGGAGTGTCTGCCGGCGCTATGCCTGTGCGTCCGGCTTTGCTGCATCCTGGTTCTGGTCGCCCGCTGCGGCCTTCTGGTCGGCCTGCGTGGCGCTCTCTTCCCTCCGGTTCCGGGGCACGCTGACGCGTGCCGACATGGGGAAGACGTAGACGGTGCCAAGCTTGGGCACCTCGCGGGTGAACGGGGTCACGTTGAACTGCCGACCCGGGGGCACCTTCAGGTTCAACTTGCGCAACGGACGAAAGAGGCTGAACTCGGCGCTGTTGAGCGCCCCGTAGAGCCGGACGAGCACAGCGCCCTTTTCGCCTTCGGTCGCCTTGAAAATGCTCACTTCGCCGTTCTCGACGTTGGTCGAGGTCTTGATGTGGCTGATCACGCCGCCCCACGCTTCCTGCATGTCCGACCAGAGGGGTGCGGTGATGTACATGAGGTTGTCACGCAGGTGGCCTTCCTTGGGGGAGAGGAGTTCGCTGCGGTCCTCGGTATCCCACTGCAGATTGGGAATCATCGGCTCATCGTTCGGTCCGGAGTCTGCCATTCACGTGCCTCCTATGGGGATGTTTGTAAGTATATACGTCACTACCGCCGAGAATGTTCGCACCTAAATGGCCGGGGATTTGCTTTTCTTGCGAGCGGCGGGCGAGACGGCGATCCCCGCCACTGGAAGGCCGTCAGCGGCAAGACATCCCGGCGTTTCCCAATCAGACACAATGTTGTGTCTGATTCGTTTTCGCGTCGAAGCCCTGCTGATCCCCCAGCAGGCCATCCGGCAACGTACCCCTTCCGGCGCCCCTATTCGCCCGTCATGGACAAGGTCACCTTCTCCAGCGCTCCATCGGCGCTGAAGGTGAGCAGCAGCAGCGAGCTTCCCGTGGCGTGCAGGAAGGAAACGTCGGTGCCGTTGGGCTGGGGTATCCCGCAGTAGCCCTCTGCGGTAAGGTCGGCGAGAACCGACTCTCGGCGGGCGTCCATGCGGATGCCTGGCCACAGATCGCCGGCGGGCGCATCAGCGGTGAGTGTGATGCTGTAGATGATTCCGTCGCCCAACACATGCAGGGTGCCGAACGGGTAGTGGTGCTGCGAATCCCCGTACCGGGCCGATGTCTCCACGGATGACGGCTTGCCTAACCGGTCCAGCACGCCGGCAGAGGGCTTGCCAATCTCGATGCCGGCCACGACGAAGGGACGAGTGTTCTGGGCCACGCAGGTCCGCATCTCGTCGGGGGTCGCGGGCCAGGCCGCGGCCCGGGCGGGAGCAGGCCCACCGGTTGGTTGAGCACCGGGGGCGGGGGCCGGCCGGGTACAGGCACAGACCGTCCCAATCACGAGCACAAGGGCGAGAACGGGAAGCCGTCTATGCAAACATTTCACCCCGCTATCAACCTGACTGTGTCTCTTCACCCCTTTTGGACGGTCCCGGCAGAGTATTCGTCGCGTCCTGGCCCCGAGAATATCCAGCAGGTCGATGATCGCCGTCCAGTTCCAGGGCCAAGTTCGAAACCCTACAGGCTGCCGTTGCATGGAAAGTTGGCGCACCGATGGGCCGTGGCGCCGCAGCAACGTGGGCAGTCGACCTGACCGAACGTCAGGACAAAGCGACCTTACGGCGTGGTTGGCGAGATTGAAGACACTCAAGCACGCACTCAGCCAGTTGGTCAAACGTAGAGGGAATCGCATTTCTAACCAGAATGTTATTTGCGATAATTGTTCCGGCAGGCACCAGGATTGATGCTCGGTAAAGAATGAAGTCCATTCGGGGCGAGCGCGAGGTGTAACCATGAAAGACTTCTTCATCAGCTACAACACAGCCGATCGGCACTGGGCGGAATGGATCGCAGGCGTGCTGGAGCAGGCCGGAAAAAGCACGGTCATCCAGGCCTGGGATTTCCCGCCGGGCTCCAACTTTGTGATCGAGATGGACAAGGCGCTTCAGAATGCCCACCGCTTGCTCGCCGTGCTTTCGCCGGACTTCCTGACCTCGCGCTTCACGGCCCCCGAATGGGCCGGCTTCTTTGCTGCGGATCCCACCGGGGAGCAGCGGAAACTGGTGCCCGTCCTGGTGCGGAAGCTGGACGGGCCGCTGAAAGGCCTGCTCGGCCCTATCGTCCACATCAGCTTGCTGGAGCTTAATGAAGAGGCGGCTCGGCAGGCGCTTCTGGACGGTCTGGCCCCAGGCCGTCACGCACCGCCGAATCCGCCACCGTTTCCCGGCGGCCCCGACTCGCCGCGAAAGATGCCGTCATGAACGGCTTTTACATCGCCTACGCCGAGGGCGACCAGCGGTGGGCAGAATGGATCGGTTGGCAGCTGGAAGCGGCCGGCCATAGCGCACACGTGAAGAGTTGGGATCTCCGACCGGGCGACAACCAGGTGCTGAAGCGGAATACCGCGCTCCAGGAAGCCGCCCGGCTGATTGTCGTGCTGTCGCCGGCGTTTTTCGCCTCCAAGGACGCACAGACGGACTGGACGGCATTTTGGGCCGGCACCCTCGCCGGTGAGGAGCGGAGAGTAGTGCCCGTGGTGGTGCAGCCCTTGCCACAACCGTTGGTCGGTCTGCTGGGATCCATCGAACCAATCGACCTGGTTGGCCGGAGTGAGACGGCCGCCACGGAGACGCTCCTGGCGGGGCTGCAAAATGATCGGGCCAAGCCGCCGGTCGCGCCGCACTTTCCGGGCCTTCCGTCACACGCAAACATCCAGAAGCCCAGCTTTCCCGGCAGCCTGCCCGCCCTTTGGAATCTCCCGGCTCGCAACCCCAACTTTACGGGACGGGGCAGCCTCCTGGCCGGTTTGCGGGATGCGCTGCACGCCGGGCAGCCGGCTGCCGTCATTCAGGCCATTACCGGCCTGGGCGGGGTCGGCAAGACGCAGGTAGCCATCGAATACGCCTATCGGCACACCCACGAGTACGCACTCGGGTGGTGGGTACGAGCGGAGGAGCCAGCCACCCTTGTGGCGGACTACGCACGCCTCGCTCAGAACCTGGGCTTGCGGTTGGAAGACCCGAACAACCTCGCCGCTGCCGCCGAGGCCGTCCGCGGGTGGCTGGAACAGCAGGCCGGCTGGTTGCTCATCTTCGACAATGCCACCGCCCCCGAAGCGGTGAGTCGCTATCTCCCCCGCGGTGCGACCGGGCACGTGATCATCACATCGCGTAACGCGATCTGGCGAGACACGGCCCGCCCGTTTCCAGTGGATGTATGGAGCCGGGGCGAGTCCATTGCGTTCCTGCAGCGGCGGACAGGGAAAGTTGACGCGGCGGCTGACCAACTGGCCGCTGCGCTGGGGGACCTGCCCCTCGCCCTGGAACATGCGGGCGCCTATATCGATCAGAATGACATAGCGGTCGCCACTTACCTGGACTTGTTCCGCAAACACCAGGGGCGGTTGATGCGGGGGGCGAAGCCACCAAAGGACTACCACGCCACCATCGCCACCACGTGGGAGATATCGCTGCGGGCAGTGAAAAAGGGATCGCCCGCTGCAATCGCCTTGATGCACCTGGTCGCCTTCCTGGCGCCCGAAGACTTTCCCCTGGATGCCCTCCGGGCGGGAGTCCAGGAGTTGCCAAGGGTATTGGCCGGCGCCGTCGCCGATTCCATCGCGTTCGACGAAGCCATTTCGATCCTCCGTCGGTACTCACTGATCGAGCGCCGCGGCGATGCATTGGCCGTTCACCGGTTGGTTCAGGCGGTAATCCGCGACCAGTTATCGGCAAGGGCCTGGTGGAAATGGGCCTGGCGGAAATGGACCAAGGTTGCAATCCGGTTGGTCAACAGCCAGTTCCCCTTTGAGAGTGGCAATGTGCGGAATTGGCCACAGTTTGAAAAGCTGCTGCCGCATGCTTTGGCTGTGGTTAGTCACGCGGAACAAGGCCACGTGGCCCCAAAGTCTGTGTCGCGGTTGCTGAATGAGGTCGGCGTGTATCTGCGGTGGCGTGCCGAATTCGAGGAGGCGAAACGGGCGTTCTCGCGGGCACTGGCGATCAATGTGGCGGAATACGGCCCCCGCCACCTCACGGTGGCCACCGGCCTTAACAACCTGGCTGAAGTCCTGCATGACCTGGGGGACCTGGCGACGGCCCGGGCGCACTTCGAGCGCGCACTGGCGATCGATGAGGCGGTATACGGCCGCCGCCACCCGGCGGTGGCCACCGACCTCAACAACCTGGGTAGCGTCCTGCAGGACCTGGGAGACCTGACGACGGCCCGGGCGCACTACGAGCGCTCACTGGCGATCGATGAGGCGGCATACGGACCCCACCAGCCCACCGTGTCCACCGACCTCAACAACCTGGCTAGCGTCCTGCGGGACCTGGGAGACCTGGCGACGGCCCGGGCGCACTTCGAGCGCGCTTTGGCGATCCATGAGGCGGCATACGGCCCCCACCACCCCACGGTGGCCACCGACCTCAACAACCTGGCTAGCGTCTTGCAGGACCAGGGAGACCTGGCGACGGCCCGGGCGCACCTCGAGCGCGCACTGGCGATCGATGAGGCGGTATACGGCCCCCGCCACCCTACGGTGGCCACCCGCCTCAACAACCTGGCTCTCGTCCTGAAGGACCTGGGGAACCTGGCGACGGCACGGGCGTACTGCGAGCGCGCACTGGCGATCGATGAGGCGGTATACGGCCCCCGCCACCCTACGGTGGCCACCGACCTCAACAACCTGGCTGGCGTCCTGAAGGACCTGGGAGACCTGGCGACGGCCCGGGCGCACTGCGAGCGCGCACTGGCGATCGATGAAGCGGTATTGGGCCCCCGCCACCCCACGGTGGCCACCTTCCTTAACAACCTGGCTGGCGTCCTGCGTGCCCTGGGGGACTTGGCGACGGCCCGGGCGCACCTCGAGCGCGCACTGGCGATCGCTGAGGCGGCATACGGCCCCCACCACCCTACGGTGGCCATCTTCCGCAACAATCTGGCTGGCGTCATGAAGGAACTGCCGGCGGCACCCGACGGAAACGATGGACCTGAGCAAACTTAGGACCCGCCCCAGGTCTTCCTGTCCGATGATGACCAACTCACGTTGTTGGCGTGTGTCATCGGGCTCGAAGGGTCTTACCGAACCTTGCCCGACGGCTAGGAAGACCAGGAGTGTGGCCCCGCGTTGCGGGACCCATGTGGGCACGTTGGCTGCCCGTTCGGCAGAGAATCCAGACCCGATAGGCCACGCATCCGGTCACCATCGCCCTACGCGGACCGACCGTGAGGTTCGGCAGCGGTGAGGCATCGGCCCCCGGTGCGGGCGTCTGCCGCCCACCTGGGTCTGGGCATCCGGTAGGCATCGGCAGGCGTTCGGGACCGTTACACGACCCATCGGCACCCGTTACCTGCGCCTTACATGCGTCTTACATGCGTCTTACATGCGTCTTACATGCGCGTTACATGCGCCTTACATGCGGCGTTCGCCCGCCTGCACATTGCCAGGCCGCCAAAGCCTTCCACCACACGCCTCCCAGGATTAGGCAGACAATTTCGGCAGATCCAGGTTCAGCCGCGTGCTGTGCGAAAAGCGGCGCCTCCCTCGGGAAGGCGCCGCTTTTGAACTGAAACGCGGGCCACCTCAACCGCTTGCCGCCGCATCGGCCAGAACGATTACGTCCGGGTGCAACTGCAAGGCTGATGCCGGCACGGCAGGCGTGACCGGCCCGCTCAGGGCGGCTGCCAGTGCCGGCGCTTTCTCGGCGCCGCCGGCCAGGAGGAGAATGCGCCGGGCTTTCAGCATCGTGCCGATGCCCATGGTGATGGCCCGGGCCGGGACCGCTTCGTCGGCCGGAAAGTCAGACCGGTTTACCGCCCGGGTCTCTGCGCTTAACGTCACCACCCGGGTCGCACTGTCCAGCGGGGAGCCCGGCTCGTTGAAGCCGATGTGGCCATTGCGTCCCAGACCCAGAATCAACAAGTCAATGGGACCGGCCTCAGCCAGTGCCGCTTCGTACCGCAGGCACTCCGCCGTCAGGTCTGGAGCCGACCCGTCTGGAATCGCCCACCGGGGCGGCTGTGCGCAAAGATCGAACAGGTTGCGCCGCATGAAACTGCGAAAACTTGCCGGATGCTCAGGCGATAACCCAACATACTCGTCCAGGTTGAAGGTCGCTACACCCCGCCAATCCAGACGCCGGGCTGCCAGTTCCCGATACAGTCCCAACGGCGTCTTCCCCGTGGGCAATCCCAGCACGCACCGGTCTCCCCGTTGTACGAGGGCGGCCACCAGTTCGGCGGCCTTCAGGCTCATGTCGGTGTAATCAGCCGCGTGGATCCATTGCATGGCTGTCACTCCCAGCCGGCCAGAAGCTGCTGCAGAGCGGCCACCGCTGCGGCTTCGTCAGCCCCGTCCGCCCGGATGATCACCGTGGCGCCCGATTGCACGCCCAGGCCCAGGAGGCTGACGATGCTGCGCCCGTCCGCTTCCTTCGCGCCGCACGCGACCCGAATCCGGCTGGCAAATCCCCGGCATGCGGTGACAAGCTCGCCCGCGGGACGGGCATGCAGCCCGAGGGCGCTTCGAATTACCACCTGCGCTTCGGTCATGCGGGCATCTCCTCGATTAGTTGTTCGAAAAAGCTGGTCCCGGACTGGGTAGCGCGGAGCCCCAGCGCCCGGGTCACGCTTGCGCCCACATCGGCCAACGTCGCCAGGTCGCCGAGCGGCACGGGTCGGAGCGCAGGAGACCAGGCCAGCACCGGGGTGTACTCCCGGGTATGCCTGGTGCCGGCGGTGGGGTCGTTGCCGTGGTCGGCGGTAATGATGAACAGGTCGTGCTCGTCCATGGCCGCCTGCAACTGCCCGAGCCGGGCGTCCACCAACTGGAGGACCCGGGCGTAGGCCCCGGCGTCCTGCTCGTGCCCGGCCAGGTCGGTTTCCTGCACGTTGACGAAGATCAGCCCCGCCCGCTGCGACGCCAGTTGCTGCTCAAGCAGGTCGAGCACGAGGCTCGTGCTGACGGCCGGCAGGGTGGCAGCCCCCTCGCAGACGATGACGTCGGCGGTCTTGCCGATGAGCGCGACCGGCAACCCCGCGTCGTTCACGATGAACGGCGCCTGGCCCTCCCGGCGGGTGCCCAGCACCAGGTGCCGGACCCGGTACTCGTCGTTGTAGATGCCTAGCAGGGCCGTGTTCACCCCGACCAGACCGGGCCGCTCCTCCAGGTTGGCCAGAATGGCCGGCAACCCGCCAAAGCCACGACCGGTGACTGCGATTACCCGCCCGACCGCCACGGTGGCCCGCACGATCTCGGCGACGGCGCAGATTTGCTCAAACGTAAAATCGTCCAGGCTGGCGGTCACATTGATGTTCTGGCCCGCCTCACCTTCGAGGTTGTCTGCCACCACCATCCCGCCGTCCACCAGCAGGGTGGTAAGGGCCGGGCCGATGCGCTGCACCTGGTGGTGCGCGCATTCCAGGGCCGTGGCCACGGCATTGGACATGAGCGTCATCGGCTGGGCGACGGGCGTCCCGGGGATCGAGCCAGCCATCTCCTGGTGCCCGGCGTAGGTGTCGGCGCCCACATGCCGGAGCGCACAGCGCCCCCAGGCGGCAGTGGCGCTCGCACCGGCGGCCCGGACCCCCGGCACTTCCAGCAGGTTGCCCAGACCCATTGCTGCCAGGGCCGGCAGGTGCAGTCCGCCCAGCTGTTCGGCCAGATGGAGCATGGTATTGGCGCCGAGATCCTGAGGCCGGACCGCTGCCACGTCGGCCATGGCGCCGATCCCGAAACCGTCCAGAACCAGCACGGTCACACGCCGGATATCGGGCTTCATGACGGTCGCCTCCCGTCCGGCACCAGGTCCCCGACGGGCCGGTTCACCTGGTCATACAGCCCGACCAGGTGTCCGCCGGACACGACAGCCAGGCTGGAGCGGGCCGTAAAAGCCTGCATGCGGAAGGCGTAGACCACCGTGTCCCCCACCGCCACCGGTTGATCAGCGGCCGGGACCAGCGTCCCGTAGTAGTCGATGGCGTCGGCCGGCAGGGGCTCCGCCGGCACCTGCCAGAGCCGGTCCGGATCGTGTCCCACCAGGGCGGCCTGAACCCGGGATCGGGGGTAGAGCCCGCCGCCAAAGCAGTAGGCCTTGCCGCCATACAGGTGCGACACCTCGCTGATGTAGACCGCGGCCGGCACTTCCGGCTGCTCGGTAACGGCATGAAGCGGGGTGGTGCCCGTCAGGGCGTGCCCCGGCTCACCGTGCGTAACCTCCATCGAAGCCAGGTAGGGAATCGTCGCACAACTGGTCAGGCTAGGCGCATTCAGTTGCAGCCCCTGGAGCCCGAACTCCTGCCTCAGCACGTCGCGTGCCTGCAGCAGCGCCCACAGATTGGCCGTTGGCGCGGCTCTCTGGGTCTCGGCATCAAAAGCCAGACACGGGAACGAGGTGACGCCGGCCACCCGAATGCCGGGGAGGTTCAGCAACTCCGGTACCACCCCCCGCAGGTCGGCGAGCTGGAAGCCGCCGTACTGCCCGGGATAAGAGGCATCGCCCGCTTCGGCCACCCGCAGCAGCACCGGCTGGACCCGGCCCCGCCGCGCGGCGGCTTCGCCGATTGCCCGTGCTTTCGCCACGGAAAAGACGGTGACCACCTCGGGCGCCAGGTCGGCCAGCGCGTCCAGCACCCGCGCCGGGGGCTGCACCAGATGGCCGACGTTGCCCAGGCGGACGCCCGCTGCCGCCAGCACGGTCGCCTCGTCCCAGTCCACCGCCACGGCACGCGGAATCTCCGCGGCGATCGTGCGCACCAGTTCGGGGTTGCGGTTGATCTGCTTGGACATGAAATAGAGGGAAAGGCCATGCCGCCGTGCGGTTTCGGCCAGGTGCCGGCTGTTGGCGCCGACGGCGTCGCGATCGATTACGTAAGTGTTGGGGCCGATCTGACCGTCGCGGTGCAGGTTGACCGCCAGCCGGATCAGGTCCGGATTTTGACGCAAGGTCGATTTAAGGAACACAAGCTCACCTTCTAAGCCTTAGTGGGCAAGCAGCCGGCGCGGGTTTTCCACCAGCATGGCGTCCAGCGTTGCCTCGTCGAGACCGGCGGAGCGCAGGGCGGGGAGGAAATCGGTCAGCAGATAGGCGTAGCCATAGCCACCGGAGCGTCTCAAGTAGGAAGGGCGGGAAATGTCGCAGGAAAGCATCAGCCGGTGAGCCAGCCCCCGGTCCGCCATCTCCAGCACCAGCCGCACCCGCTCTTCGTCAGACCGGTAGCGGGTCTTGCCGACGGTGTCGTACTGAACGTAGGCGCCGCGCCGGACAATCTCGGCGTGAACCGCCAGGTCGCCGTTCAGGTCCTGGTGGCCGATGGCGACCCGGGTCAGGTCGGCGCCGGCCCGCTCCAGCATGTCCAGTTGCTGCAGCGCCATGGTGCCCAGGGAGGCGTGCGTGGTGATGGCGGCACCGGTGCGCCGCTGGGCCAGAGCCGCCGCCCGGAAGACCTTCGCTTCCGCATCCAGTACCTGATCCCGGCTCGTGCCGATTTCGGCGATGACGCCGGCCCGCACGCCGCCGGACTCGGGGATGCCATCCCGCAATTCCAGCTCAAAGCGATCCGCCAGGCTCTCCACACTCGCCGACTGAACATAATCCGGCAGGAACCGGCCGTAGTAAAAGCCCGTGGCGCAGACCACGTGGATGCCGGTCGCGGCCGCTACCCGCCGCAGCGCCGCCGGATTGCGGCCCATGCCGATGCAGGTCACTTCGATCAGGCCGCGGCCCCCGGCTGCCACCAGGTCCGCCGCTTCGGCCGTTACCAGCGCCTCGTCGGTCAGGGCGGCGTCGGCGTCGGCTTTGGGGCCGGAAAGGTCGACGCAGAGGTGCTCGTGGCACAGCGTAGTGCCCCACTGGTCCGCCGGAATGGGGCCGAGCACGGTTTCAATCCAGCTCATATCAGCCACCCCCGACCCCAGCCCGGGCGATGGCCTCGGTCAGAATGCGCAGCACCGTGCCGGCGCCCGCCCGCATCGGGTTGATGCGAACGACCCGGCCGGCCAGGTCGGGGTTGGCCTGAATGAACGTGCCCGACGCCCGGTAGACCAGGGGCGTCACCTCGTGCCGGGATTCGGCGCCCACCGGATGCGCCGCAGCGCCCAGCCCGGCCGCGGCCGCGATGACCCGACCGGCAACGGGCCGTTCCAACTCCGCCAGCACCACCCGGGACTGGGCGTTGGCCACGGTGGCGGAGAGCACGCCGCTCACTTCGCCGGCGTTCAGGCGCCGAGCCACCTCCTCCACCACCAGCGCCTGGGCCGCAAAGGCCAGCGGCGCCATGACCATTGCCTTCAGGGTCAGCATCGCTTCCGGGCCCTGGACCTGCCCGCCACCGGAGTAGTTGTCCTGCCGCACGGCGGCGATGGTGGCCTCGTCGCCCACCAGGACCCCGACGCCCTCCGGCCCCAGCAGTTTGAACGCCGAAAAGGCGCTGGCGGTGGCACCCATCTGCACGCCGATGGCGGGCGCCTTCAGCGTGGCGTAGTTGTCGTCCACCAGAATCGGCGTCCGGGGAAACGCATGCCGCACCTCGGCGATGGCATCGGAGAGGTTGTATGTGTCATCGATCCGCTGCCGGGCGTGCTGTAGCAGCACCAGGTCCGGCGCCGGACCGCTCGGTGCGAACGGGAGGTTGAAATCCACCCGTTCCAGTGCAAGCCCCATCGCCCGGCAGGTGACGTTCGTGGACGGGTAGACCGGTGCGTCATGAATCAGCACCCGGGCGCCGGGCCGCAGGGCGGCCATCATATACCCACGAATGGCCCCCGTGCCGGCGCCGCGCACCAGGGCTGCGGCCGGTGCGCCAAAGAAGTCGGCCAGCGTCGCCTCCACCCGGGCGGTGAACCGGGGCCGCCCATAAGCACCGTGCAGGCCATAGTCGCCGGCCTGCAGAATCTCATCGCCCTCAAAGTGCCGGCAAATGGCGTCCACCAGACGATGCTGCGCTTCCAGGGCCTGGTGCAGGTCCATTTGGGCCAGCGGGTTTGCGGTGATCATGTCGACACCCCTTCCGGTCGGGGAAATCCCGGGCGACGGCGCCGCGCGGGTCCAAAGTAGCGTGGGATCAGTTCGGGCACCGGCCACACGTCTTGCAGTGCGGCAGCGGCCGCGAGAGCGCTTTCGGCCCAGGCCTTCCCGGGCGGGGCTACCAGCAGGAAGCCGGAGGAGACCCGGCCCACCGGCAGCGTGACCGCCGTGGCACCCACCATGTTGGCCGCCCGCAACAGGTACTTGCCCGAGGCCGCCTGTCCATCCAACGCCGGCCCGCCCAGACTGCCCAGGACCGAATCGCCCAGGCCGTACCAGTCGACCGGGCCTTCGAGCGTCAGCACCAGGTTGCCGGCGCTCTCGGCGAGAATCGCCAGGGCCCGCCCCCGTTCGCCGGCGCCGCTCATGTCCAGCGAAACGGGGGCAATGCCGTAGGCCGCCAGCCGCTCCAGGGCCGGCTGCAGCCCGGCCCACATGTCGAGGCCGTCCGGCCGGGTCAGGCTGCCCGGCGCCGGCACGACCACCCGTGACACCCGACGCAGGGCCGCCTCGCCCGCCGGCGAAAGCCCGCCGTCCGGACCGCCGAGCAGGGGCTCCGCCAGCGATTCGCCCACCAGCAGGTCGAGCCCCCGGCAAACCGTGGCCAGGCTTCTCGCGATCAGTCCCAGGCCGGGCACAAAGGTGCGCCCGTCGGTGGACAGGCCCTGCCCCAGACCCTGCAGGCCGAGCCCGGCGCCCAGCACGGCGAAAAGCTGGCAAGCCATCGCCGGTCCCAGCACGGAACCGCCGCCGTCGGTGCCCAGTGCGATGTCGTTGATGCCCTCCAGCACGTTGACGGCGCCGCCGCTGGTGGAGCCGGTCATGGGCCGCCCGGTCAGCGGGTTGATCAGCCCGGTGTCCACGGCCCGCCCGCCAGGGGCCGGCCGGTCCAGCGTGAACCACAAATGGCCGGGCGCCCCGGTCAGTCGGGCCGCCATCGCCACCGGAATCGCTTCGGTATCCTTGATACCAACCCGCACCAGGGCTCCGGTATCCTGGACCTCGGCCAGCGCTTCCGCTTCCGGGTTGATCCAGGTCACCGAGCCGCCCAGGCGGGCCCGCGCGTCCCGTAGCGCCCCCGCGAGCGCCCCGGTGCTCATCGGGCCAGCAATGCCGCCACCAGCGGCGGCACCACTGCGTCTACGGCGTCGGGAATTACCCCGAAGGCGACGCTCCCAGCGACCGCTTTCGCCTTGACCTCGTCCGGACGCGGGGTGCGGCCGGCGGTGGCCAAGGTGACACAGCGATCCCGCCCCAACAGGGCAATCGCCATACCAAGGGCGCCACCCAGCCCGGTGGCGCAGGAGCCGATCATGACGTCGGCCCGCCCGTCCTTAACGGCCCTGGCCGCCTCAATATCGGACAGCACGGTCACCTGCACCTGGTCGCCCCCCGCCTTCGCAGCGGCGCGGGCGATCTCTTGTTTGGCGACACCTGAGACGACGATGCGCAGCATAAACTCTCCTCCTGCTATGTGGGCTCCCCTTTCAGGGAGCGCAAATGAACGGTCAGGTAGCTGATCTCGGCCAGCGGCGCCTGCCGCCCCCAGCGGGCCGCAGCCCGGGCCAGCCCGCCCACGGCAAGGTCCCACTCTTCCCGGTAGCCCCGGGCCTCCTCCACGACGACCGCGGGCAGGTCGGGAATCTCCTCGCCCCGGGCCAGCCGCTCCATGGCCATCACCAGATGCGTGGCCATCATCGCATCGGTCTCTTCATCCAGAGGCCGCCCCAGGTGGGCGGTGACCCCGGCCAGAACCTCCGTGGCGGCTGCCACCGCCTCCGGGCTCACCTGACCGCTTTCCACCAACAGCCCGAACCGCTCTGCAAACACCATCTCAGACGCCTCCCAGCACATGCCACAGGTTTGCCAGCAAGCCCGCCAGCAGCAGGCCCCAGGCTGGAACCGCCGTCTTCCAGATGGTCTTCGGCAACAGGTCATTTACCGCCACCGCCACGATCACCACCGCGACGCCGAGCCCTGCCGGCAGCCCGCCGGCCGCGGCCCAGACCATGGCCGCCATGATCGCCGGCTGGCTGCACTTCCCCATGGCCCAGCGCATGGATTCCCCGGCCTCGCTGAGAGACGGGTACCGGAGCGCGAACCGGGAGACCGGCAGTTCCAGCAGGACGACGGCCCCGCCCAGGAGCGGCGCCGGCCACAGCGCCGGCGAGAGAAAGCCCGCCAACACCGGCAGGCCAAACCCGGCCAACTGTCCGACCCCCGTGGACGCCTGCGCCGCCGCCCACTGGGGCGCAAAGCCCAGAACCTGCGGCAGCACCATCGCACCACCAACCAGCCACAGGCCCTGACCCGCCGCAATGCCGTCCGCCGTGCCCCAGCCGAAGGTGCCGGCCCGCACGGCAAAAGCCAGCAGTGCGCCCTGAACCACCAGCGCCCAGAGCGGCGCCCGGCGGGGACGGATCTCCAGGACCGTATCGGTCGGGGCCTGGGTGCGAACCTCGCGGAACACCAGCGCGCCAAACGTCAGCGAACCCGCCAGCGAGCCCAAACCGGTGGCCATCGCCACCCGCAGGCCCGGCTCCGCCCAGACCGCACCGGCGGCGGCCCCGGCGGCAGATAGCGCCAGGCCCGCCACACCGGCCCGGAAACCGAACCGGTGGTAGGCCGCCAGGGCCGGGGCGAAGGTCATGCCCGCCAGAATCACGGCGAGCGCCCGGTCCCAGTCAGGCAACATTCGCACCGGCAGGGCTGCCACCAGCAGGCGGCCACCCCAGACGATCCCCCAGGCCGCCAGGCCCCAGAGCGCCCCGCCCAGAGCCGCCTGCCAGAGCCGCCGACCCCGGAATCCAACCGCTTCAGCGGGCAACCAGAGCCAGTGGGCCAGGGGTACGCCCACGACCAGCGAAAGGCCCAGGGAGCCCAGGACGAAAGGGCGATTCGCGTCGTCGGCCATGGCGACCAGGTCGGCCCGTGAGAGATTCCCGTCGGCGCATTCGGCGAGCAGCGGCCGGACGCCGTCGTGGTAGCACGCCCAGCCCGACCAGGCCATGACGCCCGCCCACAGTCCCAGGAGCGTCGTTGCCAGCGGTTGCAGAATCATCATCGCTTAACTCCCCAACATCCGGCGCAGGCGCGGGTCCAACTGGTCCCGCACCGTGTCGCCGAGAAGATTGAACGCAAAAACCATCAGCATGATCACCAGGCCCGGGAAAATGGCCATCCACGGCGCCACCATCATCATGGACTGCCCTTCCTGGATCAAAGCCCCCAGGGACGGCATGGGCGGCCGGACGCCGAGACCCAGATAGCTCAGGGCCGCTTCGGTCAGGACTGCGTTGGAGATCGCCAGCGAGGCCTGCACCACCACCGGCGAAATCATGTTCGGCAAGACATACTTCCACAGGATGCGAGGGTTGCTTGCCCCCAGGGCCAGTGCGGCGGTGATCATGTCCTCTTCTTTCAGCGCGAGAACCGGGGCCCGGGCGACCCGGGCGAAGACCGGCAGATAGACCAGCCCGATGGCCACCACCACGTTAACCAGACTGGTGCCCAGCATGGTCATGATGCCAATCGCCAGCAGCAGGGACGGAAACGCCATGAGAATCCCCATCAGCCGCATCACCAGGGCGTCCCACCAGCCGCCGAAGTAGCCCGCCGTTACGCCAAGCAGCGTGCCGACCAGGGCCGCCGCCCCGGCGGAAGCCGCCGCCACCTCCAGGGAGATGCGGACGCCATAGATCGTGCGGGAGAGGACGTCCCGCCCGAACTGGTCGGTACCGAACCAGGCGGCGCCGCTGGGGGCCGCCATCACCTGGGACGACATCGCCGCGTAAGGGTGCGGCGCCAGCAGCGGCGCCAGCAGGCCGCCCAGGAGCACCAGCAGGGTCAGGATCAGACCGGCGGCACCGGCCGGACTGCGCAGGAGCCGGACCAGGATCTTCACAGTCGTCCCTCCCCGCCGGTTACTGGAAGCGAATCCGGGGATTGATCAACCCGTAGGAGAGGTCGACCAACAGATTTATGACCACGAACAGGGCTGCGATCAGGAACACGGTGCCCTGTACCAGGGGATAGTCGCGTTGATTGATGGCATCCACCACCACCCGTCCCACCCCGGGCAGGGCGAAGACGTTCTCAATGACCACCGCACCGCCCAGAAGATACCCGAACTGGAGACCGACGATGGTCACCACCGGAATCAAGGCGTTGCGAAGGGCATGGCGGAGGATGACCGCGCGTTCGGTCAGGCCTTTGGCCCGGGCGGTCTGCACGTATTGCATCCCCAGCACCTCCAGCATGGCGGCCCGGGTCTGCCGCATGACGATGGCCGCCAGGGAGAGGCCCAGGGAGAAGGCCGGCAGCAGCATGGCCTGCAGATTCAGCGACGGCGACTTGGCAAAGGGGACATACGAGAACGTGGAGAGCCCCGGCAGATACAGCGAAGCCGCCAGGATCAACATGGTCCCCAGCCAGAAGTGGGGGATGGAGAGCCCGACGATGGCCAGGCTGCGGGCCAGCAAGTCCAGCCAGCCGCCCCGGCGGACGGCGGCGATGATGCCCATGGTCACCGCCAGCGTGACGGAGACGGTCATGGCAATCACGGTCAGTTCGAGCGTCACGCCAAAAGCGCCCTTGATCAGTGTGGCTGCGGGCAGCCCACTGTGGAGCGAGAAGCCGAGATTTCCGCGCAGCATGTCCCCCAGCCAGCTCAGGTACTGCACGTACAGTGGCCGGTTCAGCCCATACCGGGCCTCCAGTTCGGCAATCTGCACGGGCGACAGGTTGGAGTTGGTCCCGAGCATCACCTGCACGACGTTGCCGGGAATCAGGTGGATCATGAGAAAGGTGGCAATGGAGACCCCCAACAGGGTGGGAATCGACCAGAGGAGCCGCTTCACGGTAAAGGTCAGCATTGGGTATCCACCCTTGCACCGACAGAGGCGCAGGGGAACGGGCCAGGGCCCGCCCCCCCGGCTTTCCTCACTCGGCTAGTTCTTGATCCAGGCGTAAGCGATGTTCCGGAACGGGCTGACCACCTGGCCCTTGTAGCCCTGGAGCTTGGGCGAGTATGCGTAGTAGGCGTAGGTGGCAAAGGTGTAGACCATGGGGCCCTTTTCCACGAGTTTCTGCTGAATGGTATCGTAAACCTGCTTGCGGGCCGCGGGATCGGCGCTGATGCGGCCCTTGGCCAGCAAGTCGTCGATCTCCTTATCGCTGTACTGGAAGGCGTTGGTGGAGCCGCCGGTGGACAGGGCGGCGTACATGGCGAGGTCGGGGTCGGTGCCGTTGCCGTTGTTGCCGACAAAGGTATCAAAGTTGCGCTTGACCCAGTTGTCGACGTAGGTGCCCCACTCGGTCTTGTCGACCACCGCCGTGATGCCGACTTCCTTGAGCTGTTCGGCCAAAGCGATGGCCGAGTTCAGGTCGACCGGGTAGTTGGACGGCGCCATGATCTTGAACTCAAAGCCCTTCTCATACCCGGCTTCCTTGAGCAGCGCCTTGGCCTTGGCCACGTCGCGCTTGTACTCGGGATACTTGTCCACCGGCAGGACCCAGTTGCCCAGGGCCGGGGTCAGAATGCCGACGACGGCGCCCTGGCCCAGTGCGGCCGTCTTCAGCAGGGTGTCACGGTCGACGGCGTACTGGATGGCCTGGCGGACCTTTGCGTTGTCGAAGGGCGCACGCTTGGTGTTGAAGCCGAACATGTGGTACATGTTGCTGAAGACCTTGGTAAAGTCGATGTTGCCGGCCGTCTTCATCTGCTCGAGCTGCGGACCGAACTGCGGCTCGAGGAACTCCAGGAACTGGACTTCGCCGGTGCGCAGGGCGGCCAGGCGGCTGGCCACTTCGGGCATCACCTTGAAAGTGACGTTGTCGATGAAGACCTTGTCCTGCTCAAAGCCGTCCGCGAACCGGGTGACGGTGATGCTGGAGTTCGGGACCCACTCCTTGAATTTGAAGGGGCCCGTGCCGTTCTCGATGCGCTGCAGGCTCGGGTTGGCCTTCACGAAGGACTCCTGCTGGATGAACATGTACGAGGCGACGGCGTTGATGAAGGCGGCGTTGGGCTTGGCCAGGGTTAACTGGATGGTGGTGTCGTCCACGGCCTTGACTTCCTTGACGTCGGTGAAGAAAGAAGCCCAGCGGGACTTCAGCACCGGGTCGGACATACGCTCGATGCTGAACTTGACGTCGGAGGCCTTGAGCGCGTCGCCGTTGTGGAACTTGACGCCCTTGCGCAGCTTGAAGATATACGTAAGTCCATTATCCTGGATGTTGTAGCTTTCGGCCAAATCCGGCAGGATCTCCATCTTGTCGTTGTACTTGACCAGGCTGTTGAACAGCAGCGACTGCACGGGGCGGGAGGCTTCGTCGGTGGTGAGGGCCGGGTCGAGAGTCAGAACATCGGCGCTCTGGCCGATGACCAGCGTGCCGCCCTTGACAGGGCCGGTGGGTGCCGCCGGTGCGGGGGCGGGGGCGGCCGGCTTGGTCTCCGGGGCCTTGCTGGTGCAGCCGGTCAGGGTCACGAGACTAACCAGGGCGATAACGGCTGCGAGACGCTTGAAGAGACTGGGCATGCGCGGATTCCTCCTTCGGCTGTGTTGATCCCTCTGAAGCAGTGCCTGATACCCCGAGGAGCCGGTCAAAAGGGGAGCCGGTCAAAAGGGGAGCCGGTCAATAGGATGGAAGTCGTTGTCCTGCCAACACTTCCGCCTGAACGGCAGTCAGCGCCGCCGGATTCATCACATTACGCAGCAAATCGACTACGCCATGCCGGTCGGCCCGGGCCACCAGGGCAGCCCGGGTCCGGCGCCGGCTGACCTCCCGGCCCACTTCGGACTGCAGCGGCCGCACCGAAATGTCCGGGTGCCGGACCTGCACCTCGTCGGCGTTCCAGATCACGGCATCGATCTCCCGGCGGAGCAGCTTGTCCAGCAACACGGTATAGGGAGCCTCCACCAGGCTGACCCGGCGGCCGCTGCATTCGGCCCGGGTCAGTTCCAGCTGGTCGATGGAACTGGGGTCCAGCCCGACCTTCATCCCGTCGGCGATGCCGCCCGCGGCAGGGTCGACCAGCAGCACGGCGTGGTCGCCCACATAGGTGCCCTCCGGCAGAATGGCGATGGCGGTCAGCCCGGGTTCACCTTTACCGGCCATGTCGAAAGCCATGGCCGAAATGACGGTAAAATCCACTTGCCCACGCCTGAGAGCATCGCCGCGTGTGGACCCGCCGCGCATGTAGTTCAAAGAGATCGACGCGCCCCCGCGGGCCGCGACTTCGTAGAAGGCCGTCGCCAACCCTTCATAGCGCCGGGAGTACGGCAGGGGCATCGAACCCAGGAGCGGTCCCAACCCGGCTACCGTCCGGGTCTGATTTCGGTCAATGCCGGTCAGGAACGTCCCAAACTGGCCCCGGGTCTCCAGTTGGATCGCCCCCATCTCGGCCAGCACATGGAGGGCGCCCTGAATCGTGCCGTTGCCCACTTGGAACTTTTCCGCATAGTCGGCCACCCGCAGGATCTGCGTGCCGACTTGCCAGTCAAACAGTTCTCTGGCGATCATTACCGCGGCACGACCGTTCTTGTTCAAGAGCCGTTCATCCAACACGTGGGCCTTTCCCCTCCTTACCCACTAAACTGTATCCAGTTTTCTGTACAAGCTTATTCGGCTTCGTTGCTGACATTCCTCCAAGAGATGTATCTTTCCTAAGCGAATTTTTCGGGGTCCGCTCAGGACACGTGTCCGGGAGTGACGCGGACGGAGTTCGCCCGGAGGGCGACGATGGAGAGTGCCAGGATCTTCGCACTGCCCGCGATGGAAGCGGCCGAAGTCGCCGACATCGGTTACCGGGCATTGACGCAGGGGAGAGCCGTTGCGGTTGCAGGGGTGCTGAACAAGCTCATGGTCCTTTCAATGGGGCTCACACCCCGCAGCATCGTCCGGAGAATGGGCAAGGCATTCTTGAGCGGAGCGACGAGGTAGGGACCCGGGCCAGGGGCCCGGGAGTCCAGCCTGCCCGTCCGGGCTGTGGGATGTGGGAAACAAGGATCAAGGGCGTTGCCGCCGTACATCATGGCGAGCTCGCCCTTTTGTCATTCAGCGGCAGAGCTTCATACGCCGTATGCCGGTTCAACAGACGGACCTGGCCATGAATTTAGGCTGTTCGTGCGAGCAGCAGGAAAAGGCGGGTGTCCTGCGGAAACTGCCTTAATTGATTTCGTCTATATAATGGAAAAGCACGCAGTTGTCGTACCGGAAACGCCGTTTCAAAACTTATCTGGATGTGGTCTTTCTCATGCAGATTCTCAAACCAGCCGAATCGTTGATGCGCCGGATGCGGTTCGCCGGCAAAGTGACCTTCAGCGGACTTCTGATGGCGATTCCCCTGGTCCTCCTCACCGTCTTTTTCGTTCAAGAGATCAACGGGTCCATCGATTTTTCGGCCAAGGAGCGCCTGGGAACGCGCTTGCTCGTCCCCGCGACATCGCTGGTCCGAAACGCCCAGACGCAGCGTAACCTGCTGGTTCAGGCGCTCTATTCGGGCGGTATGCCCGCCGGTCAATGGGAAACCTCGGCAAAGAAGGCGGAGGCGCTCGTCGCCGAACTGGACCAACTCGATCAAAGCCTGGGGACCGACCTGAGCACGTCGGCGGCCTGGGCGGGCCTCAAAGCGGCGTGGCAGAAGGCCGGCCGTGCCGGGGCCGGCCAACCGTCAGAGCAGGCGCTCAAGGACTACGACGACTTCAGTCAACAGGCCCTGGCCTTCATAACCCTGGTGGCAGACACTTCTAACCTGACACTGGACCCGGACGTGGACACATTCTACCTGATGGACCTGACCACCGTGACCCTGCCTTCTCTGGCCGAGAACCTTTCCCTGGAGCAGAAGCTGGCGGTGGGCATATCGGCTCGGAAAGCCATTTCCGAACAGCAGAAGACCGAACTGGCAATCCTGCGCGGCCAGGTTGAGTCGGGCAAGGCCCGTCTGGGTGCAGCCCTGGAGAAGGTCTACGCCGCCAGGCCGGAACTGGCCGATCAACTCAAGAGCCACGAACAGGCCTCGGAGACTGGCGCAGCCGCATTCCTCTCGGCGATCGACCGGCAACTGCTTCAAACCGCCGCCATCGACGCTGCGGGCGCCACCCTCCTCGCGAATGCCGGCGGGCAGTCCACGGAGTCGGTCTACCGCCTGAACGGCGAGTGCACCACCCGGCTCGACCAGTTGCTGGCGGCCCGTGTGAGCCGGCTGGAGACGAAACGAAACAACATCCTGATCCTGGTTGGGGTCGCAATCGCGATTGCCAGCTACTTCTTCCTCGGTTTCGTCACTTCGGTGAACACGGCGCTGAGACGCGTGGAGCAAGCCTCACGGCGCCTCGCGGCGGGCGATCTCACGGCAGCCGGCCTGCAGGTTGAAAGCCGGGACGAGATTGGCCAGGTGGCCACCACCTTCGGCCAAATGCTCGCGGATCTGCAGCAGACGATCAGCCAGGTCCAGTCCGCCAGCGACGAAGTGCTGCGGCGGAGCCAGGAGATGCTGGCGGCCACCGGTCAGGCCCTTGAGGCTACCGGCGAGATCTCCGAAGCCATGGGCCATGTAGCCCTGGGGGCCGGCCAGCAGTCGGCCACCCTCCTGCAGACCGCCGAAGCCATGACCAGCCTGGGGCGGACCGTCAGCGATTCGGCCGCAGAGTCGCAGAGACATGCCGAGGCCATTCAGCGCGCGGCCGGCATCATGGATGACATCTCCCGTTCCATCGGGGCCGTAGCCGGTTCGGCCCGATCTGTGGCCTCCGCTGCGTCTGAGACGTTGAACTCCGCCCGGGAAGGCGGCGCAGCCATCGTCCAGACGCTCACGGGCATGGAACGTGCCGCGGCTTCGTCCGACGAAGCTGTCAGGCAGGTGCGGGAACTGGGGCAGCTGTCGCAGCAAGTCGGCGACATTGTGAAGCTGATCAGCGACTTCTCCCGGCAGAGCAACCTTCTGGCCCTTAATGCCGCCATCGAGGCGGCCCGTGCCGGGGTGCATGGCCGGGGCTTTGCCGTGGTGGCCGCCGAGGTGCGCAACCTGGCGGAGCGGTCGGTGCGCTCGGCAGGCGAAATCGCCGGCCTGGTGGCCGGGATTCAGCAGGGCGTGGAAGCCGTGGTGGAAGCGACCATGGTCAGCAGCCGGGAAGTGAACGAAGGCAGAGGCCTGGCCAATTCCGCCGGCGAAATGCTGCAGGAAATCATCAGCGCCATGGAGCAGACCAGCAGGCAAGTCCAGGAGATCAGCACGGCCGGCGAAGACGCATCGCAGGGCACCCGGGAAGTGGCCAACACGGTGGGCAAGATGGCCGAGGCAACCGCTGCCCAGATCGAAGTCGACGTGGAGATGGCCGGCGCCAGCCAGTCGGTGCTCCAGTCCCTCCAGGAGGTTGCGGCCGTCTCCGAGGAGACCTCGGCCGCGTCCGAAGAGGTCTGCTCGGCCAGCGAGCAGATCGGCGGAACCATTGGCGATATCGACAGCCTTGCCCGCTCCTTCCACGGTACTGCCGAACGGCTGGCCGGCGCGGTGGCGCGGTTCCGGCTGCCTGACCCGACGGAGGAGCGCCGCGGGGCCTAGCCGGCGGCGGCTGGTGAACGCCGGGGCCGCGGACTGAAGCTCGGCGCCCGCCGACGGGGGTGCATAGCAGAGCAGTTCCCGGACACCCTATAAAAGGGGAGCGAGGGGAGCCGCTGCGAACCAGTTAGGTGCTGGAACGCATGGGTGGCTCTATGGAAAAAGAAGGCGGAAAGTAAGCCCGATAAGTTCGGCTAAGAAGGCAGCTACGATTGCTCGGATTACCCACTTCGGCAGCATGGAGAACTCACCTCGCTTTTGAGGCCGAGTCTCCCCCCGCTCACCCAGATTATACCAAACGAACATCTGTTTGTAACGAAGAACCGCTCGACAAGTTTCGAGCGGTTTCTCTATGTCTTGCCATTAGAAACCACTCGCTCGGGGCACCCGAAAAGGGTGAGCGAGAGGAGCTGCTGCGAACCAGTTGCGGGCTGGAACGTGGATTTGCCCTGGCTAGGCTGGACACACCCGTCAAAGCACGCCGCTCCCGAGACCGGGTGCATCCTGGTCTCACCAAATTGTCCGCGCCCGGGCTTTCTGGCACCGGCACGCTTTCTGCGGGGTACCTGTCCGACCGTCCGTGGCGATTCCGGAGGGCGGAGTGGCGGATTGAAGTTCGGCGCCCGTCGCGGGGGTGTATAGCGGAGTGATCGCCGGGCACCCTATAAAAGGGGAGCGAGGGGAGCCGCTGCAACCAGGTTCTGCTGGAAGCATGGGGGCTCTAGGTATGAAGAAGCTGAAAGGCGAGCCTGATGAGTTCGGTCAAGACGGCAGCTACGATCGTTCGGATTACCCACTTAGGCAGCACGGAGACTCACCTCACTTCGAGGCCGAGTCTCCCCTCGCTCACCCAGATTATACTAAACGAACATCTGTTTGTGACAAGGAACCGCTCGACAAGTTTCGAGCGGTTCCGCTGTAAGTCAGGGGCGCCACTCCCTGTCTCAGATGCTGACGGAGCCCGACCGGAATTCGGACTGCCCCATCTTGACGTTGACGACCGCGACCCGCCCTGCGGCAAACGCCCGCGCCAGGGCCGGGCGCAGCTCCTCCGGCCGCTCCACGTACTCGCCGTGCGCCCCCAGCCCCGCCGCGGCCAGGTCGTAGCGGACGTAATCCAGGGCCGTGGCCGGCGCCCGCTCGGCGCCGAACATCTGCACCTGACCCCGCCGGATCTGCGACCAGGCGGCGTCGTTGCCGATGATGACGACGAACGGAATCTGCTGGCGGACCGCCGCCTCCACCTCCATCAGGTTCAGGCCCGCCGTGCCGTCGCCCAGCAGCAGCGCCACCGGCGCTGCAGGCCGGGCCAGCCTGGCCGCCATGGCAAAGCCCATGCCCACGCCCAGGGTCCCCAGGGGGCCGGGGTCCATCCAGCCCGCCGGGTATCGCCGGACCTGCACCACGGCGGCCGCCGTCGCCACGAAGTCCCCGCCGTCGCCGACGATGGTCGTGCCGGGCGGCATGGCCGCTTCAATTTCGGCGCAAAGCCGGAGCGGGTCGACCGGCACCGCGTCCGACGCCAGCGCCGACGCCATTTTCGCGGCCTGGGCCTCCTCCACCGCGGCCAGCTTCGCCAGCCATTCCTGGCGGGCGGGCCGGGTGGCGCCCAGGTTGCCGTGCTCCAGCAACTGCGACATCACCGCCGCACCGTCGCCGGCAATGGCGACCGCCGCATCCCGGTTGCGGCCGGCCTCCGCCGGGTCCAGGTCCACCTTTACCAGCTTGCAGGTCTCGTTCCAGACGGGCGACTGCCCGTAGTTCAGCCGGAAATCCAGCGGCACCCCGAAAAGGAAGACCACGTCCGCCTCCGCCAGCGCCGCCTTGCGGGACCGGCTCCACTTCGGCTCCAGGAGGCCGCGGGCCATGCCGCTGGTGTAGACGGGCGCGCCCACCACCTTGGCAAAGGCCCGGGCGGCCTCCCAATGGGGCGACCAGCGAATCTGGCTGCCCACCAGCACCACCGGCCGGTCCGCCGCCCGCAGGAGCCCCACCGCCTCATTCACCCGGTCCGGGTCGCCCGGCTGGGCGGGCCGTCCGGCGTAGGGCGCCGGCCAGGTCAAATCCGCCGGGTCGGCCTGCTCGAAGAGCACGTCGACCGGAATCTCCACGTAAACCGGCCCCGGCACGCCCGAGAGCGCCTGCCGGAACGCGGTCGCGATGTACTCAGGAATCCGCTTCACATCCGTAATCCGGGCCTGCCATTTGGTGATGGGCTTCATGACGCCCATCAGGTCCATCTCCTGCAGCGCCCCCCGGCCGGAGAGCACGTGCGGCCCCTGCCCGCCAATGATCACCGCCGGACTCTCCGCCCGGAAAGCGTTCGCCACCGCCGTGACGGCGTTGGTTACCCCCGGTCCCGCCGTCACCACCGCCACCCCGGGCTTTCCCGTCAGCCGGGACCAGCCGTCGGCGGCGAAGGCCGCCGTCGCCTCATGGCGCACATCCACCACCCGAATGGACTCATCGATGCACCCGTCGTAAATCGCCATCACATGACCGCCGCAGAGCGTGAACACGACCTCGGTCCCTTCCCGCTTCAGCGCCGCCGCCACCAGCGCTCCCCCATGCCGGTAACCCATGCCAGTTCCCCCTCCTGTCCGAATTTACCCGCTAGCTTTTCAAAGTTCGTCGCGGTGCACAATACTCCTGTATGGCGAAGGAGTCGCCGCCTTCGTGATCGAATCACGGGGTAGTCCTTATACGTTAGATGTCAGGAAAGCGGAGAGAACTGTGCGTGAGACAAAATGGGCCCTGGGACTGGTAATGCTGGTCTTCGGCATTCTGCTGACGACCCAGTTCCGCGTGCAGCAACTGATCCCCAAGGACCCCGGCAACTTGCGGGCCGACGACCTCGCTCAGGAACTGAAGGCTACCCAGGCGAAACTGAAAGCGGCCGAACAGGCCCGTGACCGACTGACGGCCCAACTGCAAGGCGGCCCGGCCGGCAGCGGCGGCATCGTCCCCGTGGCCGGACCGACGTCGGTCGACGTCCTGGCCGGCACGGTGGTGGTGCAGGGGTCCGGCCTCATCATCACCATGACGGAGGACAGGGAGATGTCACCCAAAGCCCGGGTCCACGATGAGGACCTCTGGCGGGTGCTGAACGAGCTGCTGGCCTCGGGCGCCGAGGGCGTCGCGGTCAACGGCCAGCGGCTCACGTCCATCTCCGGCATTCGCGACGTGGGCAACCGGGTGATGATCTACCAGACGATGACAAACTCCCCGTTCGAAATCGCCGCCGTCGGTGACCCGGCGGTCATGGAAGCAGCCCTGCGCCTGCGGGCCGGTGTGGTCGACCTGTTGAGCCGCTACGGCGTCAAGGTGACCATCCGCCGCACCGATAGCGTCCGGCTGCCTGCCTTCACGCCCCCGCCGTTCCAGTACGCCAAGGTGCTGAAGTAGTTCCGATTTCTGCCAGGGACCACCCGCTTGCCGGGTGGTCCCTCCCCAACTGTATGTCGCTCCGCTTCGTGGGGGCTGATCGCAGGGACGAATCGCGACCGCCTTGCCGCGGAGGGGCTCGCTCGGGTTCACTTGGCTGCGAACCGCTTCCGGACCGGAACTCCTCGCCGACACCAAGCGCATCCTCGCTCACTTTCGGATGTACCCGTACTACGACATGGAGACATGGGCGCGCCACGCAGAACTGCTGCAGAGAATCGCACCGGTAATCGCTGAGTTGGAGGACAGGGGTGGATGAGGATATCCAGGTGTACGTCTGCGGGTATGCGGCGCCCCATGGAATCAAACTTTGCGGCCGGCAGTTTATCACCCAGACGCGTCTGGAACCTCGCCGAACTCTGCAGATGCTATGCGCGGCTGCCCAAGCAGGACCCGCAGGAGCCCTTTGGCGTTTACTTCCGTCGGTTGGTCCATGGGATGGATGTGGGCAACCTGACCAGCCGCTTTGAACAGGTGTCGGCACAGTGGCAGGCCACCCGTGAATGAACGTCTACAAGGTGCGCAGTGTGTCGGAAGGTGAGGGATGATCCCTGCCAATCCGCACCCCTCTTTCAGGATGGGGCCATCGCCCTCTGTCCTTGATTGCCGGCTGTTGCCGACGTGGTTCATATGGCCTCCATCCGTCAAGCAATTGCGCCCGCGCAGACTTCATTGGTAAAGCAGGTAGAGTCTCTTCGCGCCCGCGCAGACTGCGCAGGTAAAGCAGGTAGAGTCTCTTCGCGCCCGCGCAGACTGCGCAGGTAGAGCAAGGTGAGTCTCTTCGCGCCCGCGCCGACTGCGCAGGTAGAGCAAGGTGAGTCTCTTCGCGCCCGCGCGGACTGCACAGGTAGAGCAAGGTGAGTCTCTTCGCGCCCGCGCAGACTTCACAGGTAGAGCAAGGTGAGTCTCTTCGCGCCCGCGCAGACTTCACAGGTAAAGCAGGTAGAGTCTCTTCGCGCCCGCGCAGACTTCACAGGTAGAGCAGGCAGAGTCTCATTGCGCCGCCGCAGACTCCATAAACTGTAAATCCGCTGCCGGGCCTGGGAATTCCGGCTTCCGTGACCCGGGGAGGCGCTTGGGCCGGAGTATCGCCGGCTGGATGGAGTTGTCTGGGCGCCGGACGGGACCAACATGATCCGATTTTTAGGCGCCCGGTGTCTGGATATCCCGGTGCGGTGGTGTAGTGGGCTTCCCCGCTCCACTCGAGTCTTCTGTCCGTGGCTCGGACCTGGCGGCAGATGCAGGCGGGCGTCTCTAACGAATTTTCGTCGACCTGATACGGCAGTAGCTCCGCAGGCCGAAGTTCAGGCGCAAGGCTAAATAGAACAGAGCCCACCCCTGCGAATCTGCGAGGGTGGGCTCTTTGCTTGAACCCATGACCGTCATGTATGACCTCCGGCACAGGAACTCCGCACGGCAGGGTGTAATCTCATGAATCAGACGCGCAAGTGGAGGTACACCCATGGCAATTCGCATCGTGCTCGTCGACGACACCAGCATGTTTCGGGACGGGCTTCAACTGGTCATCGAACGCCAGGGCGACATGACAGTGGTCGGCCAGGCCGCCGACGGGGCAGAGTCGCTCCCGGTGATCGAGCAGACGCGCCCCGACATCGTGCTGATGGATATCCGCATGCCGGTCATGGATGGCGTGGAGGCAACCCGTCGCATTCGCACACTGGTCCCAAGCACCCATGTCCTGGTACTGACCACCTACTCCGACGACGAGTATCTCGTGGAGGCCCTGAAGGCGGGCGCCGCCGGCTGCCTGCTGAAGGACATGCAGTCCCGTGACCTGATTCAGGCGATCCGGGCTGTTCACCAGGGCGGGGTGCTGATCCTCCCGCCGATGGCCGCGCGGCTTCTGTCGGAGTCCACGACGACATCGTCCCAGCCACCTGCGGGGCCTGAGGCCTCCCGCCTGGGGGACCTGACGCCAAGGGAGAGCGAGATCCTCAAGTTGGTCGCCCATGGGCTGACCAATCGGGAGATCGCCGACCGGTTGCACCTGACCGAAGGCACCGTCAAGAATCACATGAGCGCAGTCTACGCCAAGCTGCACGCCCGTGACCGGGCTCAGGCCGTCTCCTTCGCGATGCGTCAGGGACTGTTGGAATGAACACACCCAACCACTACCGGTACGTCGAGTACATCAAACTCGCCATCCTCGGGTTTCACTACGCCCCCTACATTCTCTCCCTCGATCTCGGCGGGACTGCCGGCATCTACGTCGCCGTCGGGATCTACATAACCGCCTCCATGGCCCTGCGCAACCTGTATCTGACCGACCGGCTCTCCCTGCATGTACGGGGGCTGTGGGTCCTGGCCGACACGGTAATCTGGTTCGTGGGACAGTGGCTGACCGGCTGGATGGCCATGACCGCCGTTGCCCTGATCATGGGCACGGACGCGGCCATGAACGGGTGGCGCTATAAGCGGGGCCTGCCCCACCTTCTCGGCGTCGCCCTCCTCCTGCTTGCAGGGTTCTGGCTGACGGCCCCGGGGCCGATCAGCGAAACCCAGTGGCGCTTGATCTTCTTTCAGTTCGCCGTCGGATTCGCCTTCGTCCACGGCTTCGTCTATATGGCGGCCACGGTGCAGGATGCCAACGCCGAACTGCGGGAGTATGCGCAAAAGGTCGAAGAGATCACGGTGCTGCGGGAGCGCCACCGCCTGGCCCGCGAGGTTCACGACACGATTGCCCATGCCTTCACCGGGATCATTATGCAACTGGAGGCCGTCCGGTTGCTCATGGAGGATGAGCCGGCGACCGCTGCCCGGCGGCTCGAAATCGTGCAGGAGAAAGCCCGCGACAGCCTGGTCGATCTGCGCCGGTCCGTCCACGCCCTGCGTCCGCTCCACCTGGAGGAACGGCATGGCTTAAAGGCCCTGACCAAGCTGGCAGAGGACTTCCACCTCTCCACGGGGGTGAAGACGCGCCTGTTGGTGGACGGCACCCCATGGGAGCTGCCCGTCGCCCACGAGCTTTGCCTGTTCCGGGCCATTCAGGAAGGCATGGTGAACGCCCTGCGCCATGGCGGCGCCGGCCAGATCGAGGTGCTGCTCGCTTTCACCCCCGGTGACGTGACCCTGACGATTCAAGACGACGGTCGCGGCTCCAGCGGCAGCGGGAACACCGGCGGGCTGGGCCTGGTCGGTATTCAGGAGCGGGCCTCCGCCCTGGGTGGCACCGTCATGGCAGGGCCGACGCCCGGGGTCCGGGGCTTCCGGCTGCAGGTCTGGATACCCCGTCACCCATGACGGTCATGGATGACAGACGGCACATGCGCTCGGTTGGTATGTCGTCCTATGCTGGGTGCAGCCAGCATAGGGAGGCGTTACCCTTTGAGTGCACCCGACACCGTCATTGAACTGGTCGACGTCGAAAAGAGTTTCCTCACCTCAGCCGGGCCGTTCCAGGCACTGCGCAGCGTCAATCTGGAGGTCCGGCGATCCGAGTTCGTCGCGGTGGTAGGCCGCTCCGGCAGCGGCAAGTCGACCATGCTGAACGTCATCACCGGTATCGACCGCCCAACGGCCGGGGAGGTGACAGTGGGCGGCCGGCGCCTCGCCATGTTGAGCGAGTCACAGCTCGCGCGCTGGCGGGGCACGCAGGTAGGCATCGTCTTTCAGTTTTTCCACCTGATCCCCACCCTGACCGTGCAGCAAAACGTGATGCTGCCGATGGACTTCTGCGGTGCCATCCCCAGGCGCGACCGGCGCGCCCGGGTGATGCAGCTGCTGGAGATGGTCGGCCTGAGCAGTCATGCCCACAAACGGCCCTCGCAGCTCTCAGGCGGGCAACAGCAGCGGACAGCGATCGCCCGGGCCCTGGCCAACGATCCCCCGATCATCGTCGGCGACGAGCTGACGGGAAACCTGGACTCGACCACAGGCGCCGAGGTCTTCCAGATTCTCAAAGGCCTGGCTCGGGAAGGGAAGACCGTCGTCATCGTCACCCATGACCTGGAGCTGGCCGGCCAGGCAGGCCGTGTGGTCACCATGCAGGACGGGGCCGTCGTCCCCGGCGGGAGGCCCGCATGATCGACGTACGGTGGCAAAAGGTGCTGGGCGACCTCTGGCAGCACAAGACTCGCTCGCTCCTGGTTATCCTGTCGATCGCGGTGGGGGTCTTCGCCGTAGGGAGCACCGCCAGCATCCAGGTCAACCTGCAGCGGGACCTGAAGAGCAGCTACGAGCACTCCAACCCGAAGAGCGTGCTGATTACGGCCGCCCCGTTTGAGGCCGAGGTAGTCGAGGCCGCGCGACAGCTGCCGGAGGTCAAGGCAGCGGAGGGGCGCACCGCCCTCTCCGTTCGGGTGCCCGATGGAAAGGGCGTCTGGAAGCCCTTTGAGCTGGTGGCGATCCCCGACTTTGCGGCCATGCGAATCGATACCGTCTACCCCGCAGGCGGCGCCTGGCCGCCCGGCTCCGGCGAAATCCTCCTGGAGCGGGCCTCCCTCCCCTACCTCCCGGGCGCCCGGCAGGGCGAAACGCTGCAGCTTCAGATGCCTGACACCGCGGTCAAGGAACTCCGGATTACCGGCCTGGCCTATGACGCCGGCCGCTTCCCGGCCCCGCTCAGCGGGGTCCCTGCCGGGTACGTCTCCATGGTGACCCTGGCCCGGCTGGGAGAACGGCCGAGCTTCAACCAGTTGCTGGTGACGGTCTCCGGCGACCAGCGCCTGATCCGGCAGGCAGCCGATCGTGTCCAGGATGAGATGCGATCCCGCGGCGCCCACCCGACCGGCTTCTACCTCCCGCCGCTCGGCAAGCACATCGCCGACAGCGCCGTAACGACCCTCATGCTCCTGCTCGGCACCATCGGGGCCGCAAGCCTTCTCCTCAGTGGCTTTCTGATCCACAACACCATCTCAGCGGTGCTCTTTGAGCAGATCCGTGAGATCGGTGCGATGAAGGCGATCGGCGCCACCCGCTCGCAGCTGATCGGCATCTATCTCTTCATGACCCTGGTTCTGTGCGTGGCAGCGTTCCTGCTAGCATTGCCTGCGACCTGGATCGCCGCCGAAGGGATGGTCTCCTACCTCGGCAGGTTGCTGAACGCCGAGCGGGTCAGCCACGGCCTCCCGCCGGCCGCCGTGCTGCTGCAGTTCCTGGTCGCCCTGGTGCTGCCCTTGCTCTCCGCACTGCCGCCGGTCCTCGCCGGCACCCGGGTAACGGTCCGAGAGGCGCTGTCAGCCTACCGAGACGCCCCCCGACGCCTGGGCCGGCAAATCCGGACCGTGCTGACGCTGGGCCTGGCCGGAGCCGCCTTCATCGGAGTAGCGGGGGTGCAGCGCTCACTGACCATGGCGGCCCGGGAGTACCTCCACCACGATGACTACGACCTGGCGATCCGCTTCGAGCAGCCCCAGCCGAAGGATCGAGTCACCCGTGAGGCTGTCGCGGTCCTGGGTTCTGCGCCAACGGGGACCTGGCTTCGCACCGGGGTGACCATCCGGGACAAAGATGGAACGCCCAGCCCCGGCTACCGGCTAATCGCCCTGCCGAGCGGCTTTGCCTTCCTCCACCCGCAGTTGATGGAGGGCCGCTGGCTCGAGCCCGGGGACACCGATGCGGTGGTCATCGACCACACCCTCCTCAGCAGCGAGCCTGGCCTGCGGGTTGGCAGCCGGGTCCAGATGAAGGCCAACGGTACCGAGCGCACGTGGCAGGTAGTAGGCATCGTGAAGGGCGCCCTCACCGACACCAACCTCTATGTGAGCGAGCCGTACTTTGCGGAACTGGCGGGCCTGACTGGCCTGGCGGGCGACCTCCTCGTTCAGCTACCCGACCTCGATGCCACCGAGCAGCAGCGCCTCGGCGAGGAGCTGCTGCTGCACTTCAACCGGCAGGGCCTGCGGGTAGGCGCCCTCAGCACCGCAGCCCGCACCGAGACGATGATCATGACCCAGTTCAACCTGGTGGTAACGCTGATGCTGGCCATGAGCCTGCTCCTGGCCCTGGTCGGCGGGATTGGCCTGACTGGAACGCTGAGCATCAACGTCCTGGAGCGCACCCGAGAGATCGGAATCCGGCGGGCCATCGGGGCCTCAGACAACCGCATCTTCTTGATGGTCACGGTCGAGGCGGTGATGTCTGGCCTGGCCGGCTGGGGGGTCGGCACCCTGCTTTCCGTCCCGCTGACCCGGTTGCTCGCCGAGAGCGTCGGGACGGCCTTCCTGAAGACCCCGCTCCCCTACTCCTTCTCGCTATCCGCCGTGATCATCTGGTTCGGCATCGTGCTGGTCCTGTCGGTGTCGGCCAGCCTGCTCCCGGCCTGGCGGGCAACGCGGGTCTGGGTGAGAGAAGCACTCGCCTGCGAATAATCATAGCAACGCCCACCCCGCAGCCATCGGGGTGGGTTTGCTTAATCGTGTTACTGGGGCTAGTCCTCAGTTGCGGGTGGGCAGATAGTTCTCAAGAGTCTAACACAACCCCTGCCGCTGATTGAGAAGTCAGCAACATCGGGCCGGTTTGCCACTCGCTTTTCCGGGGTATAATGAAACAGGCGCCCGGTTTCCCGAACGCCTGGAAGCCCGCAGTCGCCGTCCCATTCCCTCAGTGACGGCGGCGGAATGCGTGAATCGTAGCGCCGCCGCTAGTGGGTAGCGGAGTACGCCAGAAGGATCAGTATCAACGTGATGAATGTGGATGCATTCATCTCCACGGTGATCTTCACCAACGGCTCACCCCTTTCCGGGTTGGCCGCCAGGCTCCATTACCACAATACACCAGTCGGACCTTAGCTTCTGTCGAAAGGAAGCGGGTCCGATTGGCGTTTTCGAACAATCGTTCCCCACGATTCGACTTGACCGGAATCCAGAAGTTGAGGCGTAAACGGGTGCCCACTCGGGTCGTAGCCTTTGCGAAACGGCTACCCTCACCTTCAGTCAGGTGAGTCTGGCTGTTCCTGACGCTGCGACCGCCCGGCAGGTGCTGCAACGGCGGCCGGAGCTACAGGCATTGGCGGTCCCGGAGCCGATATTTCAGGGGGATATCTGGACAACGCGGGTTCCGGGTGCTGGATTCTGGCAGGTAGACCCCGTGACCGGCAATGCCAGCCGGTGACACCGGTGCGCCTGGCGGGTTTGTCACAGAGCCAGGGCGCCCAGGCGCTGGTTCTGCATTCCATCCATCCCGAGCGACTTTGTCAAACTGAAGCGCCGACCCCGCG
>DASXVX010000092.1:0-6186 GCA_036504075.1 Symbiobacteriaceae bacterium
CCATTGGGTGGGTCTCCTACCCACCAACTTCCACCACCGTCCCGGATGGCCCTTCATTCATGCAAATATGGCCTGCCATGTAGGTTTAGATAAACTGAGCGCCCACGCCCTCTGGTGACCAGAAAGGGTGAGCGCCAACACAATGGCACGGGCCTCGACCTGCACATTACAGGACGGGCAGAACAAGTCGATCGTCTCGTCGTTCACCCCATCATTCACGCCGTGGTCTCTCCCCTCTGTTCGCTCTAACGTCCAGCGCTTCAGCGGCGCCGGGAGAAAACCCTTCGATTCCGGCACCAACCTTGCTTCGGCGTCCGCCTGCAAGCGCGTGTTAGACGGCGGAGCCAGAAGTGGGCCTGCGTGTCGCAAGTTCACGGACCGTGGCCGTGAATCGGTCGAACAGAAATATGCGATCGAACATGGATTCATAAACCGCTTCCAGCGCAGCACCCTGGAAATCAAACCAACCTGAAAGCCGCCGGCTGTCCAGGACGATTAGCAGCCACACGGTTTCAACCGCTGAACGATAGCGCGCTGCTTTGCGATTCTTGGCAGTAATCCTCGCCTGCAGTTGCTCCACCGAAAGCGTCGCTTCCCAGTCTGAGTCAGGACTGAGCCAATATGACCGTGTATGTGAAGCAAGGCGAATGATGTTGATTGCATGCACCTCTGTTGGTAGCGCGATCGGCCCACTGTCGTGCCAACTGAAGTGGAGGTGCTCACCAACCGCAGGTACATGCGCCCGTACAAACGTCACAAGTTCCCCGGCGACCCGACTAATGTCCTTCTTGGATGGAGTGTGGTGCTCATTAAAGTGAACGTGTGCTTCGAGAAAAGGCTGTCCGGCTTCGTCCCACAACCTCTTCGCACCCGCAAGCACCTGCTCTCGGATGCCTTCCATCTGACGACGACCAATACCTGTCTGCGGAGCCTCACGGACCAGTTCTGTGACTTCGACGCCAATTTCCCTCTGGTCAGTTGGGACGACGAAATCTGGGCCTTCCCCGTCGGGTATCGGTATGGGTGTCCCTTGGATTGCGCTGGCCGTGAGGAAACTCGCCAAGTGGGAAAGTTCTTGCGCCTTCTTCTCGTTCACGATGTTCACCTTCTGCCGTCTAACGTCTACGGCGTCAGCGCCAACACGTAGCGAGTCCGTCTGCACGCCGTTGTTCGGCATGTCAGAGTGCAGTTTCCAATGGTCACTGCGGATTGAACCTTAACCTGTCGAGGGTATTGAGTAAGGACTGGATTCCAAGGCGATCAATGAGCATTGATCCCAAGTTGTCTGGCGCAATCGGCATCGTTTCAGCCGGCGGAAGAGTTCTTACAGCGGACGAAGAGTTGATTGTCTCGAGAGCGGACCGAATCCCGGAAATGTATAGCTCAGAACCGATTGCGGACGAGAACTGCGGTGGATCTAGTAGGAGCAGGCGTTTGAGCTGAACCTGAAGCCATTTGTATGTACCTGCCGGGTCGGGCGGCGGTGGCTCAGGGACTGGATAGTCTGGCGGTGGAATCAGATGGTCGGTCATCAGGTCAAGCGTCAAGAACGCCATGTCAAAAATGCCATTGGAGGTACTCCAGCTGAAGCATAGAACTGCGCGGACAGGCTGCGGCAGAGAGTGGACCGCGTAGACCTGTTCTGTGCCGAGCCGGTCCCATACCTCGAAGTCATCGGCATCGAGACCATTGAGAGACACAGGATGTGTATATCCTCCAACATACGCCAGACCTCGGACCACAGCTTTTACCAGCCACGTATTAGTGCCGAGCTTGTAGGCTGCTTCCTCCTGAGGCGTATCCACCTTCTGGAACCCCTCTATGTCCGGGCTAAGTAGCCAGTTCGGGAGAGCCCGTGGCCGTCCGGTGAACTCCTCTCTACCATCAGCCTCAAAATGATCGTTCAGCGCAGCGTTCAGAGCGTTTATGCCTGCTTCCGAACTTAGGAACTTGGAGACCTTGTCGGTTGCCATAGGGTCTTCAGGAACAAGCGAATCCACAAGGCCCTGCAAGCTGGTGACTAGCCGTACCACTGCTTCTGATCCGAGGCCACTTAAGTCCGCTCGCAGATCAGGTGACAGTTGACCAGTTGTGGAATCAGCGAAGTCCTTTGTATTCTCGGAGAGAAGGATAATATCGTCGCTACAGACCCGCGCGACATCCAGCAGCGAGTGCCAGATGAGGGCATCACGATATCCTCCATCACCTCTCGACAAGGGCTTCCGGCCCGATAAGGTGTCTTTCAGGAGTCGGTCATGCGGAACCGTAGGTAAGGGCAGAATTCGCCCATGCATATCAATGCAGGCACGGAGCCACATCTCGTAGTCCGAGATCACCTCGTCTTCGGGCTTTTGACTCTGGCAAACGTCTACATTCACACGAAGGCGCCCCAGGGTGCCATGCAGCTTACGTAACTCACGAAGGGAGCGTTTAACCTCCTCGGAGTAATGCGTGACAAGTTCCTGCACAACAACCTCCGGCACCAGGAGCTCTGCCAGACCGCTTCTGATCGCAGCAAGAATCACCGGCCAGAGGTTATTCTCAAAGTGGAACGATCCGTGGCCTTGGATCAGATTGGTGTCTGCGACAATCTTCACTACCACAGTTGTTTCTCTCCATCCTCAACGGTAGGGCATGCAAAACACCGTCTCCGTCAGGCGAAAGCGTCGGGAAAGGCCCTCATCTTCTTGGCTTCGGTAGCGTGGACCAACCCACCTTTGATCTGCCGAACTTTGAGTAGAATGGTCAGCATATCTTGCCGAGCCGACCACCTATTGTCGGCATAAAACTCCCTGGAAGAGTTCAATGCTTTGCCAAAACTCGTTGAAAGCTGTAGGGAGTAGCCTCCACCCGCTCTAGAAGGGGATGTTATGCTGACCCGCATAGCATCCGTTCAAAGCCATCGCACTCCGGTGTTGCGTGTCAACCCACCTCATCAAAATCGTCTGACTTAACGATATTTCAATAATGGAGGGAACAAACCCTTCCAGGCGTGATTCCTTAAGGACTGAACACGCCAATAACTGTTCGCCTTCACCATAATCCCGATCTTCGACTTAAACAGTCCACAGTGGCCCGAGTCGGTGCGAAGTGGAGCGGCCAGCACGAGCATGCTGGCCGCATCTTTATGCATCGCCGGCCTCGAGCCTGGGGGTTAGACAAGCCGGTACTTCTCTCACACTTGCGCCGCTAGTTACCGAAGCAGAGGGAATGCGCACTGCCATGGGCGATGATTGGAGTTTGTCATTAATCCGAGACCGAGGCCCGCCGTAATGGCAATCCTCGGTCTTTTTTCCGTTCGCACTTGTTCGCTGCCTCCCCGTCACCACGCCTGCCGTTTGGCCGTTCAAGCAGACGCTCATCTTGCGGGCGCATTTTCCCTGCTACCTGTAGGTTCACTGGTCACCACCTCCGAACAAACTCACCCCAAATCCGTTTATGTATGTAGGAAAGTCTGGGGGGAGGGTACCGGCAATGTGGCGCAACTTGTCGCGCGTTCGCTCGCGGGTGGCGGGAGTCCTGGGGATCTCACTGCTGCTCGGCGTCGCCCTGATTGGAACGCTGGGCGTCGGCCCGGCTCGGGCCGGCACAGACCCGGAGCCGACGCTCAAGCCGAACATCGTGTACACCGTGGACCCGGGTCCGGGCCTGCCGGCCGGGTGGACCCCGCCGCCGGCGCCGACCGCGCTGCCGGTCGCCGCTGAAGAGATGTTTAACGCAAACCGGCAGTCCGACCGGAATGCACCGCAGCACCTGGAAATGCGGGTCATGCAGCGGCCCGATGCCACCTGGATGAAGGAGTATCCGTGGAACTGGATTTGGACTCCGATTACCTGTGGCACAACCCAATACGTCATCTACTACCCTGAACCCGACCTGGACCTGATCGTACAGGTTTTCCGACGGAGCTACTCCTTCGCTATCGGGCAACAGAATCCCGATACCTGCCAGGTGGCGCTCGTCCAAAGCATCCAGGAGAGCAAGGCACTCACGCCAGACCAGAAAGAGCAGCAGCGGCTTGACAATCTGCTGGACGCGAACTTGGATTACGCCCAGCTTGGTGGTCCGAACCACGGCGGACTTCAGTCCTGCCAGCCTTACGCCCACGAAGGGACGACCGACAACATTTACGTCTGCTTCAACGCGGGCAGCGCCAGCGCCCGGTTCGACGCCCCGGCCTACTTGGATACCCAGGTCAATCGGGTCCGCGTGCCCGTCCGATTCGTCAGCGAAATGATGCGGGCCGACGTCGCCTGGGACGGCGCCACGCAGACTGTCACCATTCATCTCCCCGCGGCCAGCCATGATGTGGTTCATCCCATTCCGCTGCCCGGCGGGAAATTCGGGGATTGGGTGATCCCTAACAGCTACAGCTTTGCCGCCTACAAGTGGCGGCTGGAACTGCGCCCCGTGACCCAGCCGGAGCGGACCATCGTACTGACCGTGGGCAAAGATTCGGCGCTAGTCGACGGTCAAGAGGTCCCCCTGGACGCGCCGCCGGTGATCGTGCCCCCGGGACGGACCATGGTGCCCGTCCGCTTCATTTCGGAAGTAATGGGCGCCAAGGTTTACTGGATCGGCAACGACCCCATTTACCCGGACGTAGTTACCGGTGCCCTGGCCGGGCGGTACCAGGTCCATATTTACACGCCCCTGTGGCCGTACTTCGAGTATCCGGACTGGTTCCTGGAGACCCGGGCGCGGCAGTTTTGACGGGGGGTGTGGCAATGAAGATCAGTTCAACGGTCCGATCCCGCGTGACCTTGACAGCCCTCCTGTTGCTGGTTCTCGCGTCGGCTGTTCCGGCCAGCGCCGCGGATTGGATTACCCGCGGCGGGAGTGCCGAGCGGGCCAACATTGTCGCTGAACCCCACGGGCGGCTGGACAGCGACCGCACCCATTGGTGGGAAGGGAATGTCGGCCAGAGCGCCACCCAACCGGTCATGGTAGGGAATCAGCTTTTTCATCTCGCCGGACTGGGGCTGTATCAGTTGACCTGGGATAGTCCGGGGGCGACCGCGCCAAATTATCGCATCGCCGCTGCTGCCAACGCCAACCCGGAAAAGCCCGCCATCCTGGATGTCCGCGTCAGCCACAGCACGCCCACTTACAGCGCTGCCACCCGTCGCCTGTATTTCGGAACGGCGTATGGATGGATCTGGAGCGTCAACGCCGACAAGCCCGCGGAATTCGTCTATCGGAGACTGGCCGCAGGCTGTCAGATTGTCTCCTCCCCGCTCGTCATCCGCATGGACAACCGGGACCTGGTGGTGGTAGGCATGAAGCCGGTCGGCGACGGCTGCACCCTGACCGGCGGCAAAATTTATCTGGTCTGGGGCCTCGACGGCGTCGGCGCAGTGGGCGCCGACGAGTACGACATCGGCGGCTGGGCCACGCCCTCTGCGGTGCCGGGCGCCACTCCTGACGAAATCATCGTCGGGTCCGACGGGACGGGCTGCGTCGACGGCAACGGCAAAGTCCAGAAGTTGCAGATCATCCCGACCGGGGACCCGGCCGATCCGTACATGTTGACCAACTCAAAATGGGGTAACAAGAGCGTCTGCGTGGACAACGGCGTGGCCGACGGCTTCGCCGAAGCCGGCGGCTACGTCTACTGGGTCGACACCCAGGGCTGGCTCTGGGCACGCGCCATCGGCGACGGCAGCAAGCACAAGGACTGGCCCGCCGAACACCTCGACCTCGCCGCCCTCCTCGGCGGCGGCTCCGCCTTCACCAACACCGTCCCCGCCCTCGACCTTGCCGGCGGCATGCTCTACGTCACCCTCCGCAACTACGTCGCCCCCGGCGAAGCGCTCGACCTCCGCGGCTGCCCGCCCGACGCCACGCCCCCCTGCCCCGGCGCCCCCGGCGCCATCGCCGCCATCCACCTCGCCGATGGCTCCCTCGCCTGGAAGCAACGGCTCGACCCCACCCCCGCCTTCGGCACCTGGGCCGCCGCCAACACCAACCCCCTCATCCTGAAGCGGATCGGCGCCGTCGTCTTCAGCGACGTCCACGGCGACGTCCACAGCTTCGCCCTGCAGAACGGCCAGCCCCTGGACGTGGTCCCCGACACCGGCGGCGCCTTTACCCTGCTCCACACCGGCGAAATCCCCAACCAGGCCGCCAACAACTACTCCCAGGAATCCGGCGCCGGCACCGAGCCGATCGTCGCCAGCGGGTCCA
>DASXVX010000093.1:0-23390 GCA_036504075.1 Symbiobacteriaceae bacterium
TCGAAAAGCGGCGACCAGGATCTCTCCTGGTCGCCGCTTTTCGCGGGAACGGGGTTTCGGCTTGTAATATCCAAAAAGTTAGGGGTCACTTGTCCATCAAAATACCTTGCGTTCACTAGAGATCATGTTGTGGGTTTCGAAAGTGACCACACAGGATGTCGAAAGGAAAAAGGGCCGGGGCATTAACGCCCCGGCCCTGCTTGGTTATGCACTCACTTAGTGGAACATCAGGAACGCCGAACTGGCGAACATCAGGTACCGGCCGATCAGTTCGCCTGCCACCGCCAGCACCAGCACCGACAGGGCTGCCCCCATGGCTGCCGCCTTCGGCCGCCGGACCACGGTGAGCAGAACGCCCGCCGGCACCACCCAGCCCAGCGCCCGGATCCAGTAGAGCCCGTTCCCGACAATGGCCGCCGCCTGCATCTGCGCTTCCGGCTGGCCCCAGGCCGCCGCGGCGCTGTAGGCCAGGGCCAGAATCCCGGAGAGTCCCAGCGTGCCCAAGGCGAAGAGCGAGAGCGATCCGGTCCAGTCACTCGCCAGCGCCTTCCCCGACTTCGTCACGTTCAGCAGGAGCAGCAGCAAGGCCGGTCCCGTCACCAGCGCCGTGGTCAGAAAGAGCATGGGCGGGAAAGCGTTGTCGTTGGCCGGCAGCGAAGGCAGCACGTAGACCATGCCCGACGCCACCGTTGCAGCGCCGCCCACCAGGGCCAACAGCCCGGTCAGCCAGGCGGCGACCGCCTGCTTCAGGCTCACCAGCCAGAGCACCAGGGCGAAAGCGGCGAAGGCCGCCATCAGCAGGACTTCCCGGCTCAACCAGGAGGAGCTCAGGTGCGAGAGCGCCCGGTAGGCCGACATCGGCCAGCCCAGGTGGCTCAGGGAGGCGAGCATGGCCACGCCGGCGATCAGCCAGGTGGACAGCAGCACGGTTTGCCCGAGTCCGGCGTAAGCCGGCGCCTGATTGCGGGCGGCAGACGTGAATCCGAAGAGCCAGTAGGCCGCCACCAGCCCCACCGCCAGTTCGGCGATGACCGTAAAGAGTACCAGCGAGGTCCATTCCATTTAGGCATCCCTCCTGTACTGCTTGCCGTGCACCGGCGGTGTGAACCGGATGGACGGGTTGGTGATGTCGCTGTTGGGGAAGCCCGGCACCGACGGCACGGCATCCCGGTCCTTGAAAGTGGCGATGTCCACCAGGGTCAGGGCCTTGGCGGGGCAGGCCGCCACGCAGGCGGGCTGCAGGCCCGCATCCAGCCGGGTATGACAGAGTTCGCACTTGGACGCCTTGCGGTGCGCCGGCGAGTAGCGGGCGGCGCCGTAGGGGCAGGCCATGGTGCAGAGACGGCAACCAATGCATTTGTCATGGTCCTGGACGACGATCCCGTCTTCCCGCTTGGAGTAGGCGCCCACCGGGCAGACCCGCTGGCACTCCGGGTGCTCGCAGTGATTGCAGGCCACGGAGAGGAAAGCCCGCTCCGGGTTGGACGGGTCTTCCCGGAAAGGGTAGACCCGGCGCCAGTTCACATCGGTCTCCAACTCGTACTCATTCTTGCAGGCCATCTGGCAGGCCTTGCAGCCGATGCAGTGATCCATGTTGTGGTGAAATCCCAGTTGCTTGGGCACGGCTACCAACCTCCTTAGACCCGCTCGATGTTGACGAAGTTGTCATGGAACGAGATGCCGTCGTTCCCCATGGCCACCTTGCCCATGTCGGCGGGCACGGCGGCGACGGTAAAGTTGACGTTGAACTTGGAGTCCTTGTACCAACCCTCGTAGGTGACCACCGTATCCGGGGCGACGGTGCGGGTCAGGCGGGCCTTGAGCCGGACTTCGCCCAGCTTGTTGAAAACCCGGACCATGTCGCCGTCCTTGATGCCCCGGACGCCCGCCAGCTTCGGATGGATCTCCAACAGCGGCTCGGGGTTCGTCTGCATCATGTAGGGGATGTTCTGGAACTGCGAGTGCAGGCCGTGCTGGCCGTGCGGCGTCAGGAACCGGATGGGGAATTCCGGTGCGTTCTTCAGCTCTTCCTTGTAAGTCGGCATGGGCGGCAGCCCGTTCTTCTGCGCCAGTTCGGAGAACAACTCGTACTTGCCGGACGGCGTGGTGAACTTCCGGTCCGCCCAGGCCGCCTGCCACAGCTTCGCCTTGGCCGGCTTGGACTTCAGTTCCTTCCAGTCGTTGATGCCGAACAACTTGTAGACGCCGTCGTTAAACTCCTGGCCCGCCCACTCCTCTTCCTTGCCCTCCGTCGGGTAGGTGCAGGAGCCGGGGGCGAGTTCGTTCATTTTCTTGGAAAGCGCCCAGGCGATCTGCAGGTCGCTCTTCGCCTCGAACATCGGCGAAATCGCCTGCTCGTTAATGGAGACCCAGTGGTGCCAGTAGGCGACGTTCACGTCCCAGTTCTCGAAGTGCGTCGTGCACGGCAGCACGATGTCCGCCATCTCCACGGAGTGGTTCAGGAACTGGTCGACGACGACCACCATCTCCATCGATGCGAACGCCTTCTTGATATCCGCCGCGTCCGGGTCCTGGGAGCCGGGGTTGCGGCAGGCGATCCAGAGCATCTTGACGGGCGGGTCCTTCTGCGCCTGGACTTCGGCGGCGAAGTTGTTCATGTTGACGGTCCGGTTCGAATACTTGCCGTCCGCACCCTTGACACCGACAGAGCCGGCCGGCGGGTTGAAGGACTGCACGTGGAAGTTGAAGCCCCAGGTATCCAGGTGGGCGTACTGGGCGCCGCCGCCGGAGACGCCGATCTGCCCGGTGATCGCCGCCAGGGCGTCCACCGCCCGGATGTTCTGGCCGCCGTTGATGTGCCGCTGCATTCCGTAGCCCATCCAGATCATGGACGGCTTCGTGGTGGCGTAACCGGAGGCCAGTTCGATGATGCCCTCGATCGGAATGCCGGTCTTCTGGCTGGCCCAGTCCAGGGTAACGGTCTCACGCAGGTACTTCTCGAACTCCGGCCAGCCCTTCGTGTACTTGTCCAGAAAGGCTTTATCGTGCAGATTGTTCTCGACGATCCACTTGGCCATACCCAGCGCCAGGGCCCCGTCGGTGGAGGCTTTAATCTGGTAATACAGGTCGGCCTTCGAGGCGGTCGACGTATGAATCGGGTCGACCACCACCAGCTTGGCGCCTCGCTTCTGGGCCTCGACGATGAAGTCCATCTGGTGGACGGCGTTCCAGGCCGGATTGGCGCCCCAGACGATCAGATACTTGGTATTGACCATCTCTTCCGGGTCGTTGTTGTGGAAGGTGCCCATGTCGTACGTCTGGGCGTCCAGGCCGGCGGGCCAGCAGGGGGTGCCCAGGGCGTAGGTGTAGTAGCCCATGGACTGCAGGGTGCCTTCCACCGCCCAGTGCATGATGCCGAAGTTGCCGGAGTACTTGTCCAGGCAGACCGGCAGCAGCGTGCCGTAGCGCTGCTTGATGTCCAGGATCTTCTTGGATATCCGAGTCAGCGCCTCGTCCCAGGAGACCCGCTTCCAGTTGCCCGAGCCACGGGGCTCCTGGACCATGGGATACTTGATCCGGTCCGGGCTGTACGCCCGGTTGACGTACGTGTAGCCCTTGACGCAAAGGCGGCCCTGGGTGTAGCCGTGCAGCGGGTCGCCGTCCACCTTGCGCAGATAGCCCTTGTCGTTTACCGTGGCAATCTGGCCGCAGGTGTCGAAGCAGTTGCGGGGACAGGCGGTTCGGAAGGTTTTCGCGGTCTTGTCGGCGACCGGGGACTGAAAGGCGGACGGTTGGGCCGTACAGCCGCTCAAAGCGGCAGCGGCACCGGCGGCGGCGCTAGCCTTGAGCAGAGTCCGGCGGGTAATCGCCAGTTCCCTGGCCCGCTCGAACAGGTCCTTCATGGGGCTACTCCTCCTTCTATGCTAGAACGGCTGCGATCGAGACAAGCACCTGCTCTTCGGCCTGGACGACTTCCCGGGTAACGGTCGCCAAGGACCGGTAAAACAGATTCGCACTGCCGTCCAAAACTCGCTGCGAAAACGGCTCCACCCAGCGGCGGAGGTGCTCCTGGTGAAACTCCCGCTGGCCCGCCAGCAGCCGGGCGGCTTCCGCTCCGTCGCCGGCCTGATAGGCCGCCAGCGCGTCCTTTTGCAGGCGGCTGTAGAACTCCAACTCCAGGGAGAGGGCGTCGTCCGGCTCGGTATACTTCGCCCGTGCTTCCAGCCCGTACGCCAGGTAGAACGCCCGGACCGCCTCAGTCTCCTCCTGCATCAACACGCCCTCCGGGCTCAGGTAGACCGACTCGTATGGCGGTGCCACCAGCCGCCCCGGCCCCACGAAGAGCCGGAAGAACTCGGGCTCGTCCGGCGGCCCGGCATCGGGCAACGGCCCGCCCAAATCCAGGTCCAGCAGGGCGCCGTAAGCGACCGCGGTCTCGCGCAGCGTGCCGCTCAGCTCCGCTCCGATGGGGGCGGCGTAAGCACGCTGCAGCAGGAAAAAGAGCGCCAGCCGGGTCTCCAGGAATGCCACGACCCCTGCGTCAGCCAACTTCACCCACTCCTTGTATGGAACGTCTGACCGTACAGGCCAGGCAGAGTTGCTCATTTTCGCTCGCGGCTGCGGTTCCCGTTGCCGATTCCCCGCAGCCGCTGCACCGGAATACCAGCGGTTCGCCCAGGGGCCGGGCGGCCGGGTTCGCCAGGTCGGCGAGCGGGAAGGAATCGGCCATGGTCAGGGCCGCGACCGGGCAGACCGTGGCACAGAGCCCGCAACCCAGGCACCGCTGCGCCGAGTGTTCCAGTCGGGTCGACGCCCCGTGGGCCACGAGGGCGATGGCCTGCTCGGGGCAGAGCGCTCCGCAGATGCCGCAGTGGGGGCAAAAGCCGGTCAGTTCCGGCCGGGCGGCCCGCCAGCGCACCGCCGAGCCGGGTTCCAGCCGGGGCGCCAGTTGGGGTTCCAGCCGGGGCGCCAGTTGGGGCGCCAGCCGGGGCAGAACTTGCAGCAGCAGCTCCCGGTGGACCGAACGGACCCCCGCTGGTTTGGCCCACGTCTGCGCGGGCAGCGGCGCCACACTCGGGGCGACCGCTACGACCGGCCCCAGCCCGGCCAGCTTGGCCGGCGCCGTCTGCCGGAGCAGGCCGAACGCTGAGAGCAGGAAGCTGCGCCGGTCCTCGTTGACCTGCGGCACCGCCGGCGGAGCGTCCTTGAGGGCCACCGGCGGCGAGGGTTGACAGACAAACGCAAGCGGGCAGTCACGCCCAAGTTCCCTCAAGATGCGGCCGGCCTCAAGGGCAGCCGCATCCGCCAGCCGGCCGCCGGCGGCGTGGGAGCACTTCCCGCAACCGGTATCCGGCCGGACCAGTTCGATCCGGCGGGCGCCGGCGGCGGCCATTCCTAACAGCAGTTCCGGCACCAGCCGCCCCAGGCACTTCACGGTAATGACCTGCGGCCCCCGGGCGCTGACCCGGGCACAGGCCACGGCCACGGCGCCGAAGCGGGCGGCGGCGGCTCCGGCCTGGCCGGCCAGCTCCTGGTCGGAAGGCCCGTCCAGGACGAAGGCGTCCGTGGGGCAGACGGCGGCACAAAGCCCGCAGGCGCTGCAATCCGACAGCGCCGGACCCGGGTCCAGCCGGATCGCGCCTTCCGGGCAAACGTCCCGGCAGCGGGTGCAGGCCGACTTCGGCGAAAGGGCGGGCAGGCACCGGCGCCGCTGAGCCCGGACCGGTTTCAACCCGGCCAGGCCGTCGGCCAGGGTGTCCAGTTCAAACACGGTCACCCCTCCTTCTCCTGGTACAAGCATAGCCGGAATACCATCATTCCCGGTATTACTCCTCCGGGGCGTTTCGCGGGTGGGGTGAGGACCCGAGCGCCTACCCGGTCGGGTGATGTTGCCCGCGCCAATGCCCCACGCGTCCCCCACCAGTGAGCGGCGCGAAAAACAGCAGTGCCCTGGCATCAGCGATGTCAGGGCACCTCTGCTATTTCTGATCCTCCGGCGCTTCCGGCTGGTCGTGCCGGTTCCCGTCGGCAAAAGGCCCGGGTTCAATGTCGTCCTTCAGGATGGGGATGATT
Organism: Symbiobacteriaceae bacterium; assembly: GCA_036504075.1. GTDB lineage: Bacteria > Bacillota > Sulfobacillia > Symbiobacteriales > Symbiobacteriaceae > DASXVX01. The sequence goes on from DASXVX010000093.1 coordinate 6,034, forward strand.
TTCTCACCGTTAGGGCCGACCCGGACGCTCGCACGCCGGCTCCGGCCCCGGACCTGCTTCTCCAGCCGGTCCACCCGGTAGATCAAGTAGGCCATTCCCACCAGCAGCAGAACGCTTAGGAACGTGGTGCCCACACACGGGACTCTCCTTTCAGGATGCCGCTTCATCCTTCAAAACGAGGTCGGCGGCCAATTGGTTCTGTACCGCCGCCCCACTCTTCGAAAGATAATACGTCAAACTGTCCGAAAGCGCCTGCCAGGAAGCCTCCAGGATATTCGTTGAGACGCCCACCGTCCCCCAGGTACTCTGCCCATCGCCGGATTCGATCAGTACCCGGACCAGTGCCTCAGTCCCCTCCGAGCCCTCCAGCACCCGAACCTTGTAGTCCAGGAGCCGAACCCCGGCCACCGCGGGGTACACCTCCGCCAGCGCCTTGCGGAGCGCCAGGTCCAGGGCGTTGACCGGCCCGTCCCCCTCCGCCGCCGTGTGGACGGTGCGGTCGCCCACCCGGAGCTTGATGCTGGCCTCGCTGGACTCCGGCGCCTCACTGCCGCCGGTGACCAGCACCCGGAACCCCAGTAGCGCAAACGGGGCGTCCTCCGACCGGGAGAGCAGCTCCAGGGAGGCCTCCGCCCCCTCGTACTGGTAGCCCTGGTTCTCGCGCTCCTTGACCAGCTTCACCAGGGCCCCGGCCGCCGAGGCGTCCAGCAGGTCGCCGAACCGGTGGACCAGGTTGGACCGGCCCGCCAGCTCCGAAATCAAGACGTGCCGCTCGTTGCCCACCGTCTCCGGCGGCATGTGCTCATACATGGCGGCATCTTTCATGAGGGCGCTCACGTGAACCCCGGCCTTGTGCGTGAAGGCGTTCCGGCCCACGAACGGCTGGGCGTCCCAGGGCGGCAGGTTGGCCAGTTCGCTCACGAACCGGCTCACCGCGGTCAGCTCCTTCAGCTTCCCCGGCAGCAGGCAAGACCGCCGCATTTTCAGCTCCAGGTTCGGGGCGACGGCGCACAGGTTGGCGTTGCCGCACCGCTCCCCATATCCGTTGATGGTCCCCTGCACCATGGTGGCCCCCGCCTCCACCGCCGCCAGGCTGACCGCCACGCCGAGGCCGCTGTCGTCGTGGGCGTGAATGCCCAGCCGGGCCCCCGGAAGCGCCGCCGCCACTTCGCTCACAATCCGGGCCGCCTCCCCAGGCAGGTTGCCCCCGTTCGTATCGCAGAGCACCAGCCAGTTCGCCCCGGACTCAAAGGCCGCCCGGAATGTCGCCAGCGCGTACGCCGGGTTCGCCCGGTAGCCGTCGAAGAAGTGCTCGCCGTCGTAAATCACTTCCCGCCCCTGCTGCCGCAGGTAGGCCACCGACTCCCGGACCATCCGCAGGTTCTCCTCCAGGGTGACGCCCAGGCCGCGGGTCACGTGAAACTCCCAGCTCTTCCCGAAAATCGTCACCGTCTCCGTGCCGGCCGCCAGCAGTGCGGCCAGCGTCGGGTCCTGCTCCGGGCTGAGACCTGCCCGGCAGGTGCTGGAAAACGCGACCGCCCGGGCGTGGCGCAGGGGCTGAAGCCGCAGCTCGGCAAAAAACTCCTCGTCCTTGGGATTGGAGCCGGGCCACCCGCCCTCAACGTAGGGCATGCCCAGGGAGTCCAACCGCCGGGCGATGCGCAGCTTATCTTCCACGCTATAAGAAATCCCGGCTCGCTGCGCACCGTCCCGCAGCGTGGTGTCATACAGGGTCACAGACTGCATCGCCATCAACCTCCCTGGTATGTGAAAACATAAAGCCCCCGTCCCAAATGCTTGGGACGGGGGCTTAATCGCCTCCGTGTTACCACCCAGCTTGCCACAACCTAAAAAAGGGTGCAGCCGCTCTTTCACAGGCACCAACATGCCTGCCTCCCGGTTAACGGCGGAGGATGCCGGCCACGCCTATCCCAAACGGGACTCGGATGGCAGCTCGAAGGGGATGTTCGCCGGGGCGCCGTGCGGAACTTGCAGCACCCCGGGGTCCGGGGGATCCGCTCTCTGAAACGGCAAGGGCCGGGTACTCTTCCTTCTCATCACTTTTCGTAGGTATTAGGTAGGATTATATGGAAGGGCCGCCTGTCTGTCAAGAGGTAATGTTAGGCGAACTTGATGTGACTCTGGTGTGGTTTTCTGTACAGGACGAAACAGCGAACGCGGAAAACCCGGCTCATTATGGAGCGTTTGTGGGGCGTCTTTACCAAGTACATCAGGGAGCCGGGCGTTGATCTGTGACATGATTGGATCCTCACGTGCCCGTGCCGGCCCCGACGAAGGTCAACGCCTGGCCGTCTTCGGGGATGAGGACCCGATCCCGGAGCCCCCGGCGGGCCAGGTCAGCCCGCAGTCCCTCACGGGTGAGCAGGCAATGGTTGACGGCTTCCATATGGACGGCTACCACAGCCGCATCCGGAGCCGTCTGGCACACCTGCGCCACGTCCTGGCCATCCATTGTGATGGGACGGCCGATCCGGAACTGGGCTGCTCCGGCATTGACGACCACCACATCGGGACGGAAGGTCTCCAGGGCCTCCCTGACGTACTCACACCAGACGGTATCACCGGCGATGTACAGGGCCGGCTCGGCCTCGGCCCGGAGGACAAAGCCGGACACGGTGCCCATCCCCTTCCCGATGAGGCCGACGCCGTGCTTGCCGTTGGTTCGGGCAATCTCGATGCCTGCGTGCTCGACGGCATCCGGCACGGGCAGCACCGTTCGGAAACCCAGTTCCTGCAACCGGCCGGCATCACCGGGCTGGCACAGCACCGGCAGATGCTTCGGCAGCAAGGCCGCCGCCGCATCGTCGAAATGGTCGCGGTGCAGATGGGTAACCAGAACGGCATCGACGCCGTCCAGGAGGGCCGGAAGCGGCATGGGCAGGGAAACCAGGGGGAAACGGCGGTCATTGGCCGCGATCGGAATCGGGGCCATGGCGCCTGCATCGCTCAACATGGGATCCACCAGGATGCGACGGCCACCAAGGTCCACTAGCAAGGTAGCGTGCCGAACGAGCCTGATCTGCATAGCTCTTACCTCCATCTCGATCTTCATCTAGAATGGTATCGGACCTTCCACACAAAGGCCATTGTCGCAGAGAAGAGATGTGGTCCAGCCACTTTCAAGTTGAAAGGAACGCATAACATATGCTTGATCAGACCGATCTGGCCATTCTGGACCTGTTGAAGAAGAACGCCCGCCTGACCTGGAAAGAGGTCGGTCAGCGGGTGCACCTGACTGGGCAAGCTGTGGCGGGACGCATCGCCCGATTGCAGGAACTGGGCGTGCTGAAGGGCTTCACTGTGCAGGTGGACGGAGAAAAGCTAGGGCAGCCTGTTCTCGCCTTCATAACAGTTTTCATGCAGTCCGCCGACCACCTGAGCTTCCGCTCGTTTCTGACCCGCGAGCCCGAGGTGGAGGAAGCGTTTCGGATCAGCGGCGACGGGTGCTATTGGCTGCGGGTCCGGTGCTCCACGCAACAGGAATTGACGGCTTTCCTGGACCGGGTTCTGGCGTTTGGCAACTACAGCGTCAACCTGAACCTGGATCGCGTGAAATAGCGTTCGCCGGGCGCCCGGTGGCGACAAGCGAGTGGGAGGGCGGCTGCCAAGCCGCACTCAGGTATCGGGAGCGAGACAGAAGCTATCCCGCCCGCACGAGTAGCGGCAGGAATACCGTGAAGATTAGCAGGTCATTCAGCGCATGGGCGACCATGGCCGGAAGGAGCTTCTGGGAGCGCCTTACGTAAAGGGTGTACGGAATGGCCCACAGAGTATAGCTCACAAGGCTCATCCAGCCGAAGCCCATCAGATGAATAAGGGCAAAGAGGGGCATGGAGAGGGCGGCTGCCAGCCATTGGGGTAAGTACTCCCCAAGAACGGCGGGCAGAAAGGCGCGAAAGAGGAATTCCTCGCAGAACCCGGCAGCCAGCACGGACGCTGCCACCGCCAGGATGAACTCGACGGGCTGGTGCGGGATGATCGCGGCGGTCGCCTTTCCTACCGCCGGAGCCAGATGGAACAGTGCAGTCAGGAGCGCAACACCGCCTTGTGCAAGGATTTGGGCAGAAACCAGCAGGCCCAGCGGCACCAGGGTCACCTCCCACCACCGCAGGCGGCCCACGGGGAGAAAGGCTCGAAGCGGCCGCGCAGACCAGCGTAAGTACAGCAAGGCAATGCCGACGGCGAGCAATTCCCCCACCAGCAGGGTCAGAAAGATAGCAGCGGTGATGGAGAGTCCCATGGAGCGACTGAACCCGATGAGCTGCTCGAACAAACGAATGCATCCGATGGATAGTCCCCCGGCGACGAGTCCCAGTGGATTGCGCACAGGGTGGAAACGGGTGGCGACGGTTTCCGAACGGCCCGTGCCTGCACGCTGGCTAGCCGTCGCTAGATACTGTTAGGCGAAATCAGCGCGATTCGCCGCTGTAGCAATATTGGTGGAGGATGGGCTGGACCGGTTCGGAAATCGGATGGGGGAGCTTGTCCGGTTCAAAGAACCTGAGTTCCAGGGCCTCGCCGTCAAGCATGTCGAGCAGGCCGTGAAAATCATCCGAGACATAAACAGCCGAAACATTAAAAACCTCATCGCCGTTGGGATAGCGGTAGTAAAGCTCCGGACCGGAGAATACGCCCAGCAGGCTCATGCTGCCAACCCGCAGGCCGGTTTCTTCGAGAACCTCCCGGCGAGCGGTCTCTTCGAGCGATTCACCGGGTTCCATCATGCCTCCGGGAATGCCCCATGCACCGTTATCCGCCCGGCGCATCAGCAAAATGCGGCCAACTTCGTCACGCAGGATCACGCCGGCGCCTACGAATATCACGGGTATATGCCCGACGAGAGACCGCAACTGCTGCACGTAGTCCACGCAATGCACCCCCTTTTGTAGATTTGGGCCACCTATTGGTCGCCGGCGGTCTTGACGAAGTTTCATCGGGAGCTGCTCCGGACTGTTCGTTTTCGTTGGAAGCGTCTGCGGTTTCCCCTGCACACGTGTACAGCCCGGGTTGAAAACGACTACCCGGTGGCTCAAAATGTGTCGGCCACCTTTCGGAATGGGTCCGCTAGATTTGAAGACAGGTACACGACCGCTCAAAATGTTGACGGCTCCGGCTCAAAATCCCTCCGGACCGCTGCACCTCGTGCTCACGACACGTCCAGGCTTGCTCCAGTCATCAGGAGATACCATCCTGACCAGCTGAATCCAATAATAAATTCTATATGTTTACCCAGCAGGAAAATGATCCCAATAGGTAGAATATAGGAATCGTGCCTATGAATCTACAGATGTGAGGTGCGTGAAATGCCGAAAAAGGCAAGAAAGCTCCCGTCCGAACCTGTGCCCAGCGTCCCCGCGGATGACTCCGAAGAGTTCTTCGCCAGTTTCAGCCCCGTGCCCCGGACGATTGAAGAGGTTCGCAAAGGAATGCTCCTGGCGCCGCACTGCGACATCAACGCACCCGGATTCGTATACAGCAGTGCGGGGTCAACGGACCAGGCCAAAACCGCGGCCCGGGAACGTGAGTTGTCCACGCTGCAGTTCGAGGCCTTTCGGGCGCTCTTCAGCGACAAAAAACAGTCCCTCCTCGTGGTTCCCGAGGTGGCCTTCGACTCGAACGACCCGGACCTGTACCAGGTATTCTGGTCGAAGACTCTCGACGAATGGCGTGCCGACCTGGCGCCGGCGCTGGTCTCGAAGGGATGGCGGACCCCCACCGGTATGGTCCGGCGAGTCTGGACATCGCTCAAGCGCGGTGTCCCCAAGTATGGCACCGCAATTATGCTGGAATTGGCCACCAGCGAAGTCTATGAAGACAGCCGATCCAAGAAGACGAAGCAGCAGCCGGCAAACGGGGAGGCAGCAGCCCCGAAGGACGGCACTCCGACCACACCGCCGGGACCGGCCGCCGAGAAACCTGTCGCCACCAAGCAGCCGCCTGCCACCGCCGATAAGCCGGCCGAGTGATTATCCCCACAGCCTGCGACCGCCCCGCCGGGAAACCGGTGGGGCGGCTCCATGGGTCGGACAGCTTGTCCGGCCCGCATCGGCTACTCACGAGATTCACCGTACATCTGGCCGGGCGCCAGCCACTGCGGATACCGGCTGCGCAGGCGGGACCGGACCAGATAGCACAGCTGACAGGCGTCGGCATAGGTCTCCCCGTCCGGCAGGCCGAAGGTTCTGGCCAGTTCGGCCGGACCACCCGCCAGCAGGGGTGCGACCACCGGGTGCTCCACCGGGTCATACGCCCGGACCAGATCCGCCAGCGGCGTCTCCCAGCAGTTCCCCATCACCAGCCCCTGGCAGAGATGCACCCAGCCGTCCGCGTCCAGATGAACGCGGCTCGGGTCGTCCAACTGCTCGTAGGGACACCGGTCAAACGTGGACCAGTGCCGGCCGGGCAGGTGCTTCGCCAGGCTGTGCGCGGCCCGGCCCCGGTACTTGACGCTGCCTTTGGGACCGGCGTCCACCTGGCTTACCCCGGTGGGAACACCGAGCTTGTCCGCGGCCGCTCGGGCGTTGGCAACCTGGGGGGTGTTCCCATGCAAACGGTCATCGCTGACCGTCAGGTCCGCCAGACCAAGCCGGGCCAGCGGCCCCAGCCGGGCTTCCGCCGCCTCAGGCGTGGTGGCCCAGAACGCGTTCGTGACCACCCCCACGCTCAGGCCCCGCCGACGGGCTTCCCGGACGGCGGCCACCAGCACCTCGTAGCGAAGAAACGGCTCGCCGCCCTCGAAGTACACCGAATCCACCGTGCCCAGGCGATGGCCTTCGTCAAGCAATCGGCAAACCTGCTCCAAGGTGAAATCGCCCCGGGCCCAGGGGCTGCCAAACACGAAACAGTGTTCACACGCTCGATTGCACTGGTACGTCAGCAGGAAATGCAGACCGTTCAGAGCCATAACCACACCTCTTTGGGGGACGGCTGGACGCCGGCTCAAACCGTTGCACATTCTGTTCTCCACAGCCCGCCCCGGACACCTTCGCAGCATCATCAAATCATTCACACATCGAAAGAACCCGCCCCGCCGGCGCACCGGCAGGGCGGATTCAGGCACTGGCGGGTTACTGCCGGCTGGTGTCCAGGTCGTAGCGGCCCGACCCCGAATACGAATAGACTTTGATGGAGTAGGTCCCGGTGGCGAGCGGCATCTTGATGGTGTCGTACGCCTTGATCAGCCCGGCACCGTAGTCGTTGTCGGCACCGGCCGCGCCCCAGTCCACGGCGGTGGACCGCAGATCGGCCTTGACCTGGGCCGGTGTCAGGCTGTAGTTGGCGGCAAACATGAGTGCGACCACGCCTGCCACTTCCGGCGTCGCCATGGAGGTGCCGCTCATGGCCACGTACTGGTTGCCGGAGTTGGCTTTCACCGAGACGATGGCCACGCCCGGGGCGACGACATCCGGCTTCACCCGGCCGTCGGCCGTTGGGCCCCGGCTGGAGAACGGGGCCAGCGTCCAGCCGGCCTTGGCGGCGCGCAGGCCCGGGTCAGCGGCTGCACCCACGGTGATGGCGTTCGCTGCCGCCGCCGGTGAGCTAATGGTACACGTGCCCGGCCCACTGTTGCCGGCGGCCACCACCATGACAATGCCGTTGTTGACGGCGTTGTTCACCGCCGTTGAAAGTGCGTCGGTGCCGTTCGAGCAGCCGGTGCCGCCCAGGCTCATGTTAGCCACCTTGATGCCGTACGTGGCCCGGTTGTTAATCACCCAGTTGATGCCGTTGATGATCGTGGTGAACGAACCGCTGCCGCGGGAATCCAGCACTTTGACGCCGACCAGCGCAGCACCCGGCGCGTTGCCGGCGTATGCGGCATTGGCCGTGCCCCGACCGGCGATGATGCCCGCCACGTGGCTGCCGTGTCCGTGGTCGTCGTACGCGGTGGTCCGGTTGTTGATGAAATCCTTGAAGCCAATGACGGTGCCGGCCAAGTCCGTATGGGACCCGTCGATGCCGGTATCAATGACGGCCGCCACCACGTTGTTCTTGGAGCAGCACGGCTGGCCCCGGCTGCCGGTAATGCCGTAATCAGCCCTGGCCTGCCTGGCGCCCGTGTAGAGCGTCGAGGTGTCCAGCGTGGCCTGGACCGGCAGGTCCAGGTCGATCTGTTTCACGAACGGCAACGCCTGCAGCGCCCGGATCTGCGCCTGGGTGAGCGTGGCGGAAAAACCGTAGAGCGCCTTGTCCCACTGCGCCTTGTAGGCGACGTTCCCGGCCGCCTGGGCCACCAACAGGTAGCGGGCAGCGGTAGGCGGATCGGCAAACTGAACGATCACGTCGAACGTGTCCGCATCGCCGGCCGTCTCCAGCCGGTCCGCCAGGAGCGACATCAGCTTGTCGGGCCGGGTCGTGATGACCGGGCCAGGCGCCGCACTCCCGGCAGGCTGGGCCACGCTGGCGCCGGACGGCTGGACCATGCCGGCGGCGGCAGGCAGGGCCACGATCGAGCAGACCAGAAGCAACGCTGCGGTGACCGCAAGGATCCGCCGGTTCATTCCGTCTCTCCTCTCACACCCCCCGGATGGACTATCCTACGGTCTTGACCACGCCAGATGATACTGCCAATTCGCAAAAAGGCTGCACCCCCACCGGATGCAGCCCATTGTCTCGTGGAACGGCGCCTAGAAGAACGGAACCAGCGGCTCATCCGGGGCGTCGTCCGCTTTCACTCCCGCCCGATCTGACCCCATCCGCTCTGACCCTGCCCGCTCTGAACCCGATCGCTCCCTGGTTTCGTCCCGGAGCAGTTCTGCCCCCTTTACGGGGTCGCCAGGATGCAGCGTCAACTCCTGCCCCGGTGCGTAGCGGGGCTCCTTGTGCTCGTTCAAAGCCGTGCCTCCTCCGTTGCGGTTTCCGCTAGTGTGCCCACCGCATACCCGCGGGAACGAGGAACGGGGAATTCACGCACTCTCTTCCCGCAGCCGGCCATCCCAGACTTTGAGCGTCCGGGTCGCCGCCCCCAGAATGCTGCTGTCGTGCGTGACCACCACCAGCGTGCCGCCCCGGACCTGATACTCCGTCAGCGCCTTCATCAGTTCGCCGCCGGTGACGTGGTCCAGCGACGCCGTCGGCTCGTCGGCGAAAATCACTTCCGGCTCCGCCACCATGGCCCGCAGCGCCGCCACCCGCTGCCGTTGCCCACCGGACAGCTGGTGCGGGAACCGGCCTCGCAGGTGGGCCATGTCGAACCGCTCCATCAGGTCCAGCGCCCGCTTCTCGTTCGCGGACGTGGGCGCCGGCAGGGCGACCAGAATGTTCTCCAGCACGGTCAGGTAATTGATCAGGAAGTGCATCTGGAAAATCAGCCCGAAATGCCGTTGCCGCAACTGCGCCCGGTCTGCCGGGAGCATGTCGGAGAGCCGGTGGTTCCGATACCAGATATGCCCGTCGGTGGGCGTCTTCAGGCCGGAAAGCAGATAGAGCAGGGTGGACTTGCCGCTGCCCGATGGACCCATCAGCCCCAGGAACTCCCCTTCCGCCACCTGCACCGTGGCCCCCTTCAGGGCGTAGGTCGCGATGCCGCCGGTCTGGTAGGCGAGGCTCACGTTCTGTGCGCCGAGCAAACTCAATCCCTCCGTTCCACGATGCTGACCGGGTCTAAAGCTCTGAGCCGCCGGATGACCGTAACCAGGCTGAACGCGCCGGTGAGCACGGGAATCGGCACCGTAAAGACAATCGTCCGGGACGAAAGATTGACCAGCGTCATGCCCCGGGGGTTAAAAAGCCAGACCCGGATGATCTCGGCGCCAACCGATGCCAGCCCCAGTCCCAACAGCCAGCCCACCACCGAGAGAATGGTCGCCTCGATGAGCGTCCGCCGGATGAGGAAGCCGGTCGGGTAACCGATGGCGGAGAGAATGCCGAACTCCCCCAGCCGCTGAATGAAGTAGATGTTGTTCAGCAGTCCCACCGCCAGGGAAAGTACGATCATGGTGACGCCGTTGATGGCCCAGAGGATGATGTTGATGTTGCCCGTCTCCGATTCGTAACGCCGGGCCATGGTGGTGGCCGTCTCCGTCGCCACCTTGTCGCTGTCCAGCTGGGAGAGGTAGCCGTCCACCGGTCTCATTCGCCCCGGCTTCGGGAAAACGAACAGACTCGTGTCGCCGCTCTGCCCGTAAATCTCCCGCAGGGCCGCCAGCGGCACGACCGACATGCTGAACGGCCCCTCCAGCTTGCCGACCACCGTGAACTTGGCCGGCAGGTACTCGTTCAGGTCCAAGTCCCGGCCCACCTGGTCGCCGATCTTCAGCCCCTTGTTCCGCATCGCCTCGTCGTGGAGCGCGATCTCCCGGCGGCTGCCCACCGGCAGCCGCCCCTCCGCCAGGTGCAGGCTCACCTTGTCCATGAAGTAGTCCAGGTCGCCCGGCGCCACGGCGATGACCGGGTTGCCTTCGCTCCCCTGCAGTCCCTGCACGTGCACGGAGGCCCTGAGGCCCGGAATCACCCGCTCCACGTCCGGATGGTGCCGGAGCACGGCCGCAATGTTGGGGGGGAGCGACTCCTTCCGGGCGTAGATCCGCGCGAAAATGGCGGACGGTCCCACAAAGTTTTGACGGAAGTTGTTGAGCATGGTGTCGGCCAAAATCCCCACGAGTAACACGCCCAGCACCGAAAGGGCGATGATCCCCAGCACCGGCAGGGCCCGCGTCTTGTTCCGCCAGAAGTAGAGCGCCGGCGACAAAGGCCGCAGTTTCATGGCTGCCCCGCCTCCGCCCGCACCCGTTTCCCGGCAGTGAGCGCCCGCAACACATCCGGGGGTCCGGTCACCACCTGCTCGCCCGCCGCGAGCCCCTTCAGGATCTCCACGCCGGTGCGGGTCGCCCGGCCGGTCGTCACCACCCGGGCCGCCACGACATCACCGGTGAGCACAAAGACCTGCCGCGGAGCGCACCCGGCGGCACCTGCAGCACGTCGGGCCGGTTCAGCACCGCAATCTCCACGTCGGCGTTCATGCCCGGCCGCAGGGCGCCGTCCGGGTTGGGCACGGCTACTTCGACGACGATCACGGTCGCGGTGCCGTCTTTGACCGCCTGCGGGGCGATCCGCCGCACTTTGCCGGCGTACGAGCGGCCCGGCAGGGCAGCGCTGGACACCCTGGCCTCCTGGCCCGGCGCCACCTGCCCGATGTCCGATTCATCTACTTTGGCTTTCACGACCGCCGGATCGACGGACGCCATGCTAAATAGCCGGCTCCCCACCGCGGCCATTTCGCCCACTTTGAGGTAGTTGTTCAGGACCACGCCGGAGATCGGCGACTTGATGGACGCTGCATCCAGGTCTTCCTGGGCCTTCGCCAGGGCCTGCCGGGCCGAGTCCAAACCCGACCGGGCCGCCGTCTCGTCTTCGGGCAGGACCCGAATTAACTCGGCGTTCAGCTGCAACTGCGCCAGATCCTGGCCCGCCAGGGTGACCTGGCCGGCCGGCTGCCCCGCCGGGTCGTTCAGGCGGGCCACTTCGGCTCTGGCCGCTTCCAGCTTTACCTGCGCCTGGGCCATTTGCTCCCGGAACTGCTCGGCCTGCGTCTGCTGCAACTGCGCCAGCCGGTCCACCTCCGCCTGGGCGGCGGCACGGGCCGGGGACAAGGCCGGCGCGTCCTCGACTTTACGGCGGGTGGCAGTAAGGTCGGCACCCAGGTTCCGGCCGCTCTCCAGGGTCTTACGCAGCAGTGCCAGTGCATGCTCGGCGTCCGCCAAGCGGTCCGACGCCTGCCGCTGCTGGTCGGAGAGGCCCGCCCGGGCGCTCGCCAGCCGTGTCTCGGCCATCTGGGACTGCAACTGCGCCTGCTGGGCCGTCAGCTGCGCCTTGCGGGTCAACTGCACCAGGTTGTCCTCTTGCCGGGCCACTTCGGCCCTTGCCGCCACGACGGCGGTCGTGAGCGCCGTCGTGTTCTGCCGGGCCAGCACGTCGCCGGCTTTGACCCGGTCCCCTTCCTGCACCTGAATCTGCTCCAGCAGCCCGCCCACCCGCGCGCTCACTTCCGCCCGGTCGCCGGCGTCCACCGGGCCGGTGGCGACCACAGTCGAGACCAGGCTGCCCGGGGTCACTTTGAGCGTGTGCACCTGCGGAGTCATTCCCTGCCAGACGAAGAAAGCCAGCGCCACCAGGACCGACACGAGTGCGCCGATCCAGAGCAAACGCCGGCGGAGCGTGGAGACGGGGTTGCCAGCGGTCACGGGGGATACCTCCGTATCGAATCATTTCAGGTCTTTATTTCACCCTCCGCCGCCGTTTCCCTTATCCACAGCCGCGGACTTCGCAACGCCTGCCGCGGGATCAGAAGAATCACGGTCGTCGAACCGCCGTGCAACGCGCTATGATGGAACTATACATCCCTGGACGAAGGAGGCCCACCCCTTGGAAGCGGCTACTTACCGGAGCGCCCGTGAAGACGACCTCTACGCAGCGGCCCGGATTCACGCGGTCGCCCGCAACGACATGCTGACCCGCAACGGCCGCACGACGCCGCCCGACGACCTGGAAGGCGACGCGAAGAATTTCCGCCATGTGCTGCACACCGGCATTTTCGAAGTGGCCGAGCAGGACGGCCGGGTGGCCGCCGTCTGCAATGCGGTGGTGCGGGACGGAATCTGGTTCCTCTCCAGCTTCTGGGTGTTGCCGGAACTGCAGAACCAGCACATCGGCGGGCCGCTGCTCCGGCGGGTCTGGCGCCTGGGTGAAGCGGCCGGTGCCCGCATTTTCTGCGTCTGGGCGTCGGTGGACAACACCGCCATGGCCACGTACTTCAAACTGGGCATGCTGCCCGGCACGCAGTTGCTCAACTTTGCCGGCGACGCCGGAAAGCTGGTGCTGCCGGAGACACCGGGGCAATACAAAACCCGACCGCTGGCAGTGGCTGAAGCCGCCGCCATCGATCGGGCCATTCGGGGAACCCCCAGGGCGGTGGACCACCGCTTCTGGCTGGCTGACGAAACCCGGCAGGGCCGACTGGTGCTGAAAGACGGCGACCCCTGCGGCTACTACTACACAACCCCGCAGGGCGCCGTGCTGCCTGCGGCCTGGCTGGACCCCGCCGACGGCGAGGCCGTGCTGTCGCTGGCCTGCCGGGACGGTGTGGCCCGGGGCGGCGCTGCGGCGCTCCGCCTGCCCGGCTACAACCACCTGGGCATCGGGTTTGCTCTCAGGGCCGGCATGACACTGCGGGGCTTCTCCCACTTTCTGACCACGGCCAGTTTCGGCCGGCTGGACCAGTACGCTGCCTCCGGGCCCCTGCTGTTCTAAACCTCTGCCACCGGCTCGTCCGGCGGCAGCAACCGGTCGATTTTCTCATCCAGTTGCCTTAACCGCGAAAGCGCTTCCCGGTAGGGCAGTTCCCGCAGGTGGTGGTGCCCTTCGGTCTCCTCCAGGGCGTCGTCGGCAGCGGCCAGGAGCCGTTGCAGGGGGCTCGGGTCGCCCATGGGCCGGATGGGCGTGGAGCCGGAGTGGAAGAGAATCGCCAGGGCGATCTCCCGAGCGGCGGCCAGGTCCTCGCCTTTTAGCACCAGGAGTTCGTGCGCCCGCTCGGCGCCTTTTATGGGGTGGATGTCCCCCTTTTGATAGAGGCTGTAGTTCCAGACGCCGTCCACGTGGAAGTCGCCGTGGCCGATGTCGTGCAGGAGCCCGGCCTTGGCCGCCAGATCCGGGTTGACGGCCATTTGCACCGCCAGGTCCACCGCCAGTTCCGCCACGCGAATGGAATGATCGACGCCGGCCCGGGGCAGGTGCTTGCGGCAAACGCTGTCGGTAAAGAGGTCCACCAGTGTCACTTGCCTCATGCCGCCCCCTCCTTCATGTGGATATTCCCGTTATTATAGGAGCCTTTTTCACAACCGTCAATCAGTTACCGCACGTACCTTGACACCGGAGGGGATGGCGATGGGAAACCGGTGGTGGATAGGTCTCATGCTGTCGTTCGTTTTGCTGATGTTCGCTGAACTGGCGGTGCCGGCAGGTGCCCGGGGCGCGGATATCCGGGTTGTGCTGGATGCCAGGAATCTAACGTTCGACGTCCCGCCGCCATTGGGAGGGAACGGGTGAGGCCTACTCCAGCCTTTGTTATCACAAACGTCTAAATAAAATCTGTCACTCTGAACGCGTTCTGATTAGTATCGCTAATTGTTCGTCCCCGCAATTTATGTCGAACGGTTTCGGATTGTCTAGGATGGTTTGTCCACATACAATACAGGTAAGCGGTGGATAAAGGGGGTATTTCAAGACGATTGGCCAGATTGCGATGAGTATCGTCTCGGTGCAGCGAGCGTTGGAAACTTATCGGACTCTAAAACCGCAGAAGTCAGATGGTTTCTGGGAACTGCTTGAAAGGCCGCTGGAGACAGCCTCCGTTTCCCGTTCTCCGTTGCCGGCAAGCGTTTTGACACCATATCCACAGCAACTGGAGAGGGTCATTGGCTCGGCCCTCCCCAAGAGCACTGACCGTCGCCAACCTGTCGCAGCGAAGGTGTTCACCAGGGGCGTTACGGTGGCCGTAGGCAGTCACGGTTCACAGCGGTGGGCGGATGAAGTTGGCGCCGCAGAACCTTCACCGCCGTCACCCCTGTATGGGACCATGCTGCAGGGCGCCATGTTGGGCACCAACCTGGACATCCGCATGTGAGGAGAGCTCCTGACAGTTCAACACTGACAACACGGGGAACGGTTGTTAAAGTCGTGAGAGTTATTTCAGTGGAATTTTTGTACACGCTTCCAATTCCGGGGCCGATTCTTGTGCAACTCCAGGGAATCAAGGATCTCTTGCCAATGGTGCAACGCGGAGGAATCTGGGCGTTGTCCTTGGATCTTCCCGAAGGAGTGTATTCCTATCGGTTTCATGTGGCCGACCTCGTCAGCGTCAACGATCCGCGCAGGTCCACCAAGAGGCAGGTCAGCGGGGAAACCTGGTCCGTAGTCCAGGTGACCGAAGCGGGGCCAATCTGGGTCGAGCGTACCCTTCCCAAGCTGACCAGTGTTCAGATCTGCCGCGGGATCAGCGAAGCAGGAATACCTTTGGTGGTAGTCGAGCGGGTCGGCGCCAGTGAATTGCCCGTGTTCCTGTGGAATCAGATCGACCACGTCTTCCAGAATGCGCTGATGCAGGTATTCTTGGTCCGACCGGACCAGGAACTAGCATTTGGGGGCGAGTTCTTGCTGGAACAGAGTAAGGCGTCTCCCCATTTTGATCTCAAGTTCTGGATTTCCATCAGCCTCGAACCGAGTACAGTGATGCCGGGCATTTGGACATTTTTGGTGCAAGTGGAAGGTGGACCGGTCGTTACGAAGCCGTTCCGGCTTATGACTTAGGAAGAGAGTTCTGAAGGACATGCAGACAGGGAGGTATTGCTGTGAACGCAGTTGATGGGGGTGGAGGGTCCAGTACCAGGTATGTGCCTCGATCGTTGGCCGAAATCAATCGGCCGACGCCTGCGCCGCAGGTGAATACGGTCAGGTCGGTGGCGGTGATTAACAATGATAGCGCACTAAAGAATGCCCAGTTAGCCGACAGCAAGCGCGATTACTGGCAGGCTGCGGCCAAGAACGACCAGACCGCTATGAACGCGGCACATGCCCGAGCGGATGCGTTGCGGACTCGGGGAGCGACCGTGGATGACGGCACCGCCGCCAGAATCAACACCGAAGGGCAGAAGCTGGTAGCCCAGGCCCAGCAGCCAGCTGCAAAGCCGCTGGTCACACCGCCCAAGCCTGACACAAGTTATCGGGACGTCCAGCCGTCCGCCGCGCCGACCACCTCGGCGCAGTCAAAACCTGGTGTCTCGTTTGCGGTGGGATTTGGCACGGGAGCGGGTCTGGGGGTCACCAGTCCGGGGGCTGCCGGGGTGGTCACCAGCATCGCTAACAAGGTTGCTCCTGATTCTTCCTTTAAAAAGGGACTCAACGCCAGTAGTATCGTTATTGGTTTAAGCTCGAACAAACCGCAGTCCGGTAGCGCTCCGGGCGCCCCGACGCAAAGTGCCGGCCAGGTGCAGAATTCGACCCAGGCGCAACCGGTAGCCTCTCCGCAGGTTACGCACAACAACGGCGGGACACAACTGGTCGTGGATCGGGTCAGCCAAGGCTACAGTGAGAGTGAAGCGAAGATTGCCCCCTGGAGAGGCGAACGTTTAGGTAGTGAGAACGGAACATGTCAAGGCACTTGAGACAGGAAAACGTCTATTTGAGTATAGCTTCGCCTGTTTAGCGCGCGGGCGTAGGCGGAATATTCGGACGGTGTTCGACGCAGAAGTACCTTCCCCTGCTATCTTTAGATGAGGTAAGTTTTGCCTGTATGCGCTCTGGTGTCAGCCCAGGTCAGGCTTGTTGATCCAGGCAGCCGTGGGGATCAGCGGGGGTTGTGGTAGCTTGTTAACAAAACGCTCTGGATGGGCCGCGTACGCCGCCTGTAGAACCTGCTGCCGTGCGTTCGTGACCACCTCGGCCCTGCCATAGTGCAGGGTTTCGGGCGTCAGCAGTCCGATGCCGGAGTGGTGGTGCTCCGTGTTGTACCACGGGAAGAACCCCTGACAAAACGCCCGCGCATCCTCGATGCTGCCAAATCGCTGCGGGAAGTCCGGCCGGTATTTGAGCGTCTTGAACTGGGCCTCAGAGTACGGGTTGTCGTTACTGGTATGGGGCCGGCTATGCGTCTTGGTGATGCCCAGATCGCTCAACAGCAAGGCCACCGCTTTGGACCGCATCGAACTGCCACGGTCAGCGTGGATGGTCAGTTCTCCAGGCGCAACGCCCTGCTTGATCTGGGTGTTGTGTATCAGGCGTTTGGCCAGCTCGGCGCTCTCTCGGGTGGCCACCATCCAACCCACGACATAGCGGCTGAAGATGTCAAGAATCACGTACAGATAGAAGTAGCTCCATTTCGTCGGACCCATGAGCTTCGTGATGTCCCATGACCAGACCTGGTTGGGTCCCGTAGCCAACAGCTCAGGCTTTTGGTAGGCCGGATGGCGCAACTGGTCACGGCGCTCCCGCACCTCTTTGCACTCGGTCAGGAGCCGATACATCGTGCGGACAGAGCACTGGTAGGTCCCCTCGTCGAGCAGCGTGGCGTAGACCGCTACCGGCGACTGGTCTGCGAAGCGCTCGGAGTGCAGTACGTCCAGAACGGCCTGCCGCTCCGCTTCGGTCAAGGAGCGCGCCGGTTTGGGCCGGGGTTTGGCTACGGCCTCCACAGGATCGGGGCGACGATGACGATACAACGTGGCACGCGCCACGCCAAGCGCCCGGCAGGCAACGGTTACAGCAACTGTAGGTGCCAGTTCTTCGACGGCATTGATCAGTTGTTTCCGCCCCTGAGAGGATTCTCCAAGAGCGCTGAGATTTTTTTT
>DASXVX010000094.1:0-68597 GCA_036504075.1 Symbiobacteriaceae bacterium
AGCAACAACTTGTGGACGAAGAGACTGTCGAGCTAGCACTCGCTGAATGACGAAACCGGGGCCCTGTCCCCGGTTTTGCTCCAGCCCGATGGGTTCGCTCAAACTGAGTCGGCTTGGGTCAGAAAGTCCGAGCGCCAACAAGTAACCGCCTGTGTCCACCCAGTACCAGGAGTAGCCGTCGTAGCCCGGTTGATAGCTGTAGCTGGAACAGTACGAATAGCCGTCAACCCAGTAGGATCCGGTGGCGTAATACCCCGGCTGCCACTGGTAGTAGTAACCGGCGCTGGCAGTCTTGGAAAGTGGCGTGAAACTCATGGCGCTCAACAGCAAGGCCGCTGCGAGAATAGCCGTAATCAGGGTACGCAACAAGGATGTTTGACGACGCACGGCTAATTCCCTCCCTTCTGGGGGTCGGCCTTGAACGAGCGTGCTACGTCAAGCCAATCGCGGTCCGGCGTCTTTGCCGCCAGCACCTGCGCCATGGCGGCGCCGCTGACGCGAGCGATGATGGCCGCTTGCCGAATGTCGGGCAGACTGTGTCCCTGCGCCACGTAAGTATCCACATCGGACCGGCTGAGGCCGGTCTGCTGCGCAACATCGTCAGTCTTCAGGGTCCCGCCCGGCTGCGCCGCCGGTGCGGCCGGACTCTTTCCCGACTGCTTGGCGGCCAGGGAGAGGTTGGCCCCCGTCTGTGCCCAACTCTTGTTGGCGGCAGCATACTGGTCCAGGATCGCCTGCACGGTGGTGCCGTAGAGCTGGGCCAGGTGCCAGGCGCTGTCAATGTCGGCATGGGTGTATCCGGCGGCCAGGTATCGGGAAATATCATCTGCCGACAAATCGGTGCCGGGCACACTGGTCGGAGGCTTGCCCGGGTCACCGGCCGGCGTGTGGGTACTGCCGGCCAGACCATTGTGTGCGGCCCGCAACCGGCCCAGGGCGGTGTTCCAATCGCCACCGGTGCCCTTGAGCGCCAATACGTCCTGCGGCTTCAAGCCGTTGGCCGCCGCAATCGCATCGGCCAACATGATATCGTCGAGCGTGTAGCCCTGGTCTTGCAAGGCTACGATATCGCTGCGGCTAAGACCGCCAACTGTCCGTGTCCCCTTGCCGTCATCGCCCAGGAGTACCTTGCAATCGCCATTCACGCAACTCCCACCAGCCTGTGATAATTGCTTCACCGTCGCATCCCAGGAGCCAGAAGCCTTGTAGGTCGATAAGACCGCATCGGTGGTTGTCGAAAACTCGCGGGCGAGAGCAGACGCCTGCATGACGTCCTTGACGTCATAGCCCTGCTTGGCATAGGTCTGCACTTGCTGTGGCGAGAGCCCGGTGGGTCCGGGATCGGCCGGGCTGGCGGGTTGCGGGGGATTGGCATCGGCGGGATGCGATGGCGCCTGGGCCAGGGCGATGGCCTTCCAGTCGGCGCCCGCCTTGTGCTTTGCCAGCAAAGCATCAACCTGCGCCCCGGAGCGCTGTGCCAACTGCCAGGCTGTCATGATGTCGGTTGCTTGATAGCCCAGCCCCTGCAGCCGCTCCATCTCCGATTTGGCAATCTGGCCGGTCACAGGTGATGGCGCCTGCGCCGCAGTCCTGGCCGGTGACCGAACCAGTACTGAAGCGGGATTTGTCCCGGCGGCCAGTCCGTAGACGGCGGTACCAAGCACGGTGATGCCACTCAACGCCAGGATGATGTATCCTCTGGTCCAGCCACGGCCGATGCCACGCGATTTCCGATCCTTGTCCAGGTGCATGAGACAACCTCCTTCCAATTGTGGAACGAACTACTGTCAACGGAAGGCCAGTGGCGTCGCCACTGCGTTTGGAGTGATCATACCAGGAGGCCCCCTCTGCCCACATCGCCAGTCCTCGGGATTTTCGAGAGAGCAAAATAAAACGGGCTACCTAGTTTTAGGTAGCCCGTGATGTGGCGAGCAAGACCGTCGGAGGACGTTTCGCGCGGCCCAGACCGCAGTTCCCCCCTTGAGCGAACAGCCGGGCATAGGCCCGGCTGTATTCCTGGGTGTAGCCGCTTAAGATTTCCCGGCGCGGGGGGCATCTTCAAAATGGCCTTTGTGGGATCCGTCGCAGAAAGGCTTTTTCCCGGAAAGTCCACACCGGCACAGGCCAAACACCTCGGGCGTTTCAAACTTGTTGCCCTCGCTGTCGGTGAGTACGACTGGCCCACTGACCAGCAGCGGCCCGTTATCCCGGACAGTAACCGTGGTTTCGGACATGATTTCACCTCCGTATGCCACTTATTCTGCCCGGATTTCCCTTATTACTACTCCCTAGTCTTTGATTAGCGTTGGGCGGGTATAAGCGATGACGAAACCGACTCGCTGCACGTTCCGCTGGGAGGCGCTGCCCGGCGTGGTCTTGACTGTGGCCAGGTCGCAGCCGGCCGCAGCCGCCTGGGCGATGCGGGCGTGCAGGAGTGCGCTCTGGACACCGCGGCCCCGCATGGTTGTCCGGGTCGAGCCGCCGAAGAAGGCGGCCAGGCGCTCCTGGATATGCAGCGAGCCGCCGCCGGCGGGCTCGCCGTGCACCCGGGCCCAAAAGCCCAGGGTACCGGGCGTGTGGAGCGAGCAGAGCGCGATGTTGGGGTACTCCGGCGCCGCGTCCTCGCCGCCGAACCCCTTGCTGATGGTATCAGCCCAAGCCCGCTCCTCGTCCGGCCCGATGATTTCGACGGTGACGCCCGTGGACGGGGCTGATGTGACCCGGTCATTCGGCCCGATGGACCGGACGAACACGTTCAGGAACATCTGGATGCGATAGCCCCGACGGCCCAGCAGGGCGGCCAGGGACGGGTCGGCGAAGGGGGAGAGGTCCACCCGGGCCGCCACACTGCGGCTGTGGTAGAACTCCTCCACCAGGTCGAGGTCGGCGGCCGTGACCGGGCCGCTCATGCCGAGACCCGAGGCCCGGCTAAGCGGCGAGCCCGGGCCGGTATATATGGCGCAGGCGTCGCCCACCCAGAGGACGGCGCTGGGAACGTCGGGATAAAGGCGGCCCTGTGATGCGCAATACCTGGCCTGGGACTGGGCTTCCGCAAGTTCCAACTGCCGGGCGAGAGTGAGATCGGCGTGCAGCATGGTTGATCAGTCCTCCGCAATGGGTTTCACGTGCCACTCGGATGCGATGGTGAACCCGGCTTCGGCCAGCATGGCGCGCTTGGTGCCATCTTCGTGGCCGGATACCACGTTCACGAGCACGGCGCCCCGCCGCCGCGCCTCGCGGCAGACCTCCTTCAGCAGGACCGCACCAATGGTCTCCCAGTCGTCCGGATCGGCGACCATGTAATCGTCGATGCTGCAGATGTACCCGCCGGGCGCGTAAACCGGGGGAGCGGTGACCAGCACGCCGATGACGAAGCCGTCCACCACTCCCCGGTGCTCGTGGACCATGGCGATAACCCGCTCGCTCTTGACCTGGCTTTCGAAAAAAGGTTCCTGGCGTTCCCGGGCGTCTTCCGCCCGCCGCCAGAACACCGGTTGGTACTGCTCGTACTCCAAACGCTTCTGCTCCGAGAGCTCGACCAGAAACGGCACATCGGCCGGCCTGGCCCTGCGAATGTTGCCTTGCACGACGAGTTCACCTCATCGGAGGTGCTTCGCCATTGAGTCTGCGCGGTCCTTTTACGGCTGGTCGTACTTCCGCAGCAAGTCGTCCAGGGCTTCGCGCAGGAGCCGGGATTCCTTGCGTTTCACCCGCTCCGCCAGACCCTTTAGCTTGCGGACAGCGGTGACGGAGTAGTAGCAGGACTTCATGACCATTTCCTCGTTGGGCGGGAGCGCCACCAGGTTCCGGCCGGCCTCCTTTGCGGAAGAGAGGGCGGCGTCGGCCACCCGCATGAGCGACTGGTCGTCCTTGGCGTCCCGCGGGCACTGGGCGACGCCAATGGTAACGGTCACTTCACGCCCGAGCGACGGCTGGAATCCCTGATACGCCTCATGCACTTTGAACCGGATGGTTTCGGCCCGCAGGAACGCCTGCTCCAGGCTGCAGCCGGGCATGACCACGGCGAACTCGTCCCCCGAGACCCGGTAGCTGGATTCCGGTGCGGTCTCCTTGAGGACGCTGGCCAGTGTTTTCAGCACCTGGTCACCGACGTCGTGTCCGAAGTGGGTGTTAATCTCCATGAAGAAGTCCAGGTCGAGGACGGCCAGGGCCACGCCGTCCTCAGCGGCGATTGACTGCTTCAGGTCGGCGACCAGCGCCGAATGGTCGGCAAGCCCCGTCAACTGATCCATGTGCTTTGCCATCGGACATCCTCCTCATACACTCGGTTATATATATCGGGGTACATCAACCAACATCATAGTAACCCCATTAATATCCAATTGTCAATGGCGAAATTCGAAAAAGACGTGATTACGGCAAAAAATCAGGCTGTGGACGACCTTCCGGTCGGGTAGTAGGCTGGAACTGGTTGATCTTTGGCACAGGAGGGGACGCGGTTGATCGACCTGGAGATCTACCCGGCTACGCCCGACCGGTGGGCGGACGTCGCCGCGCTGTTCGGCGAGCGGGGTGCCTGCGGGGGTTGCTGGTGCATGGCCTGGCGCCTGACATCCGCCGAGTTTGAGCGGGGCAAGGGCGCCGCGAACAAGACGGCGCTGGAGGCACTGGTAGCGGGCGGGGCGGAACCGGGGTTGCTGGCGTATGCCAGCGGGCGGCCCGTGGGCTGGGTGGCGCTGGCGCCCCGGGAGGTTTACGTGCGGCTGGAGCGCTCCAAGACGCTGAAGCGGGTGGACGACGAGCCGGTCTGGTCGATCTCCTGCCTGTTCGTGGCCAAGCCGTTCCGGCGGAAGGGCGTCAGCGTGGCCTTGCTGCGTGCCGCATGCGCCTATGCCGAGTCCCACGGGGCGCACATTGTCGAGGGCTACCCGACCGAGCCGAACCAGGCGCTGCCGGACCCCTTCGTGTGGACGGGCCTGGCCTCTGCATTCCGGCAGGCCGGGTTCATGGAAGTGCTGCGGCGGTCGCAAACCCGGCCGATCATGCGGGCTTTCGTCTGAGCAACTGCTGGAGGAGGAGGTCGCTTGCCCGGTTACCCGACGAAAACCCCGCCATGTCCTTCCGGACCGGCGGGGTTTTGGCTACTGCAAATGCAGTTGTTATGTGGATTCAGGTGATTACGGGAAGCCACAGTAAAGCTAATTCAAACCTAAATACCAAAATAACGGATACGAATACACTATTATACACATGATGATCTTCGTGCTATACTTTGTCATGACATTACGATAAATAGTTTTGGGGGTTAAGTATTGTCGACGCTCAACCCAAGTTCACCTATCCCCCTCTACCACCAGTTCAAGATCCTGGTCGAACAAAAAATCGCGACCGGCGAGTGGCCGCCGGAATCGCCCATTCCCACGGAACTTACGCTGGTTTCAGCTTATGGAATCAGTCGGACCCCCGTCCGTCAAGCGCTCGACGAGTTGGTTAACGAAGGCCGTATTTATCGCCAACGGGGCCGCGGCACTTTTGTGGCACCGCCCAAACTGGTCCGGCCTTTGGCCCAGTTAACGGGCTTCGCTGAAGAGCTTGTGCTCATGGGCATGAAGCCGGTCATGACCATTCTGAAGCACGGTCTGGTCCCTGCAGTCGCCCAGATCAGCAGGGCCCTCGGTCTGCCTCCGGGCGCATCGGTCCTACACATACGCCGGATTGTGTGCGTGGACGGCGTGCCGCTGTTTCTGGACGACGCGCACTTCCTCCCGGATCTGGCGCCCCGACTTCGCGCGGACGAGGTTCAACGACGGCCGATCTATCAGCTATTGGAAGCGGCCGGGCGGGTCCCGGCGGAGGGACAGCAAAGCCTCGCCGCCGTGACAATCTGCGGTGACAAAGCCGGGTTCCTGGGGGTACCGAGCGGGTCGCCCGGACTGGCCATTACCCGGGTGTCAAAGGACGAGTTCGGTGTCCCGCTGGAATATACGGAGGTCCTCTACCGCGGTGACCGGTTCAGTTACACCATTTCGCTCCAGCGCACGTAGCCTGCAAGGGGTCGCAACATTGCAGAAAAATTCCAAAGCATTGCATAAAACACCTTATATTCAATCTAAGTTGTCGTGATAAAAAGCTCAGGACGTGACCAGAACTCATCAGCGTCGCAGCCACACTTCGCAACAAGGACGGCACTCTCATGATCGATCTTCACGCACATGTACTACCCGGCATCGACGATGGTCCGGCCACGATGGAGGACGCCCTGGCGCTGTTGCGCGCCCTGCGTGATCAGGGCGTTCGGACCGTGGTGGCGGGTGCACACGCGCTGGACGGAAAATATGACGCTGCCTGCGAGGCGGTCTTGCTGGCCGTCGGGCAGGTGAACGAGGCGCTTCAGGCGACCGGGGTCGCCATCGAGGTGCTCCCCGGAATGGAGCTCTTCCTGGGCTTTGACGTCCTGAGAGCGCTTAAGACCGGTCGTGCCATGGGGCTGAATCGCTCCAAGTACGTGCTGGTTGAACTGCCGGCCAGGGAGTATCCCATGTACACGGAACGGGCGCTGTTCGAGCTGATGATCGCCGGGTATCGCCCCATTCTGAATCATCCGGAACGCAACCTGGGAATTCAGCGGAATCCCGACCTGATGCGGCGGTTGGCCGAAAATGGGGTCCTGGCCTTCGTGACGGCGTCCAGCCTTGTGGGGCGCATGGGCACGGCGGCTCAGACTGTGGGACAGGCTTTTGTACAGGAGCGAGTTGCGACGATGATTGTCAGCGATGCCCATAACCTTGGTCACCGGGCGCCGCTCCTGCGTGAGGGGCTGGAGGTCGCCCGCACGCTGGGCAAAGCGGATCAGTCACCCGAGGCGCTGGTTCTAAATTAGGCTTTCCTGCAGCCCAACTGCGGGAAGATATGTCCCTGGAGTCTGCAAATTGAGGAGGGAAGCATGAGTGCAAAGGACTCATAAGTGGTCGGCTTTGATTGTTGCAGGGGCTCTGTTGGTAGGTGTTGCTGGAACAGCCCTGGCCGCAACCGTTCCGGGTGCGGTTTACGGCGATGCTCAGGCTCAGGGTATAAACAAGCCGGCCGAAGAGATCAAGCAGGATCTGGTCAAGGCGGGAATCGTGGACGTCAAGCCGACCGACTGGGCGGCCGGTTCCCTGATGGTCTCCGTACAAGCCGGGCTTCTGAAGCCCGACCAGACCGGTCACCTGAACCCGAAGGGCAGCGTCTCGAAGAATGAAGGCATTGCCGTCTTTGCCAAGGTTTTGGGTGTCGCCGGCAAGACTGACGACGATGCGACTGCGGCCAAGAAGGCGAAGGACGCGGGCCTGGTCGGGAACACCACCGCTCCGGATAAGGACATGACCCGCCTCGACGTCGCCAAGTTGCTGGCAACTGCCCTGGGCGTGGTCCCCCGGCCGTTCGTGACGCCATCGACGTATCCGTTCAACGACTTCATCCGGGTCTCCGCGGATGATGCCGCACTATTGGCGGCGCTCTATGACATGGGCATTTTCAAGGGTTTTGAAGATCATACCTTCCGCCCGGACGGTGTGCTCACCAAGGCCCAAATCGCCATCCTGATCGATCGGATTCTCGGCGCCCAGGCGCGCTAAAGCTCGGATTTTCCGGTACCACGAAGTGCGGCAGGGACCCGACTGAAGTTGGGTCTCTGCCAAACGCCCCATCACGGGAGGCAGGGTAACATGGATCAACCGGAACTCGATTTACGCGAACTTCTACACATATTGCGCCGGCGTCTCTGGCTCATCGTGACCGTACCTGTCGTGGCAGCCGTGGTGGCCGGCGCTATTAGTGTTTTCGTGTTGCAGCCGGTCTACAGCGCCTCGACAACCCTTTGGGTGATCAAGGACAACACTACGGGCCAGGTCAACTATAACGATGTGCTCATGAGCCAAAACCTGACGAAGACGTATGCCGAGGTCGCCAAGAGCCGCACCGTTCTGGCCGGTGCCTTGAAAGGCTCACACGCTGCAACGGACTTGACCGTGGAGCAGTTGCAGAAAAAGCTGACCGTAACGGCGGTGCGTGACACCCAGATTCTCTCCTTCTCGGTGGAAGACCGCGATCCCGTCCTGGCCACGAAGCTGGCGGACGGCGTGGCGGAGTCCTTCAAGCAAGAGATTGTCGGCTTCATGAAGGTTGAGAACGTGAAGATCGTCGACGAGGCGCTGGTCCCGACCTTGCCCGTAAGCCCCCGGAAAACGATGAACGTAGCCATCGCTTTCGTATTGGGCGCGCTGGCAGCGGTGGGCACCGCATTCCTGCTGGAGCTACTGGATACGTCGATCAAGACGCCGGACGATGTCACCCGCCACCTTGGGCTCCCGGTATTGGGCACCATCCCCGTATTTGAGGGCGATTCGACGGAGCCGGCTCACCGGCGCTCCCGAGCCCATCCCAAACAGAGCGCAATGGTGGTGGAGAAATGAAAGCAACCATATCGGGCCCTTCCAATATGGTCATTACAAGCCGGGACCCCGGGGCCGCAGCGTCGGAAGCGTTCCGGGTTCTGCGGACAAACCTCCAGTTCATGGGGCTGGACAAGCCGCTCAAGTCCATCGTCGTCACCAGCGCCACGCCGGGTGAGGGCAAGACCACCACAGTGGTGAATCTGGCGGTGGCATTCGCCCAAACCGGCGCCAGGGTCTGTCTGGTAGATGCCGACTTGCGTCGGCCCAGGGTCGCCAAGAGCCTGGGTATCCCTAACTGGTCTGGGCTTACCACGGCGTTGGTCAACAAGGAGAGCCCGGCAGGGTATTTCCAGAGCACGATGGAACCGGGGCTTTCCGCTCTGACCAGCGGGCCGATTCCGCCAAATCCGGCGGAATTGCTTGGTTCCAGCCGGATGACAACCCTGCTCGCAGAGTTGGAGGAGCGGTTTGACATTGTGCTGGTGGACAGCCCGCCGGTACTGGCTGTCACGGATGCCGCCGTGCTCGCGCCCAAAGTGGGTGGAGTGGTGCTGGTGACACGAGCCGGCGTTGTCGGCCGGCACCAGGCCCTCCGGGCGAAGGAGGCGCTGGAAGCGGTCAAGGCAAACGTTCTGGGCGTGGTGCTGTCGGCCGTTACAGCCGAAGGCCGCGACGGCTATTATTACTACTACTATCAGTCCGGCGATACCGATCGGGCCGCACGCAAGTAAGGAACAACCCACGAAGGGAGTCGGCAGTGATGCGCGTACGCAAGGCAGTCATTCCCGCCGCCGGGTGGGGGACTCGGTTCTTACCTGCCACAAAGGCGCAACCCAAGGAGATGCTTCCCCTTGTGGATACGCCCATCATCCAATTCGTCGTTGAAGAAGCCATTGCGTCGGGCATTGAGGACATTCTCATCATTACCGGTCGCGGCAAGCGAGCCATCGAGGATCACTTTGATCGGTCGGTGGAGCTGGAGACCTTTCTGACCAGGAACCGCAAGGAGGGGCTGCTTTCCAGCGTCAAAGACCTGGGAAACATGGCTGACATTCACTTCGTGCGGCAGAAGGAGCAACTCGGCCTGGGCCATGCCATTCTGCAGGCCCGCCAGCACGTGGGCGACGAGCCGTTTGCCGTATTGCTGGGGGATGAGATTTTCGTAGGCGCCCCCCCGTGTCTGGGGCAACTGATGGATGTTCACGAGGGGTTGGGCGGCGGCTCCGTGGTCGGCGTGCAGGAAGTGGTCTGGGAAGATGTGAGCCGGTATGGCGTTATTCGACCGCAACAAATCCGGGACCGGTTCTACCGGGCCCTGGACCTGGTGGAGAAGCCGGCGCGGCATGAGGCGCCGTCCAACCTGGCGATTATCGGTCGGTATGTGCTGGATCCGGCCATTTTCGAAGTGCTGGCCGAAACGCAGCCGGGGCGGAACGGGGAGATTCAGCTGACCGATGGGCTCCGGCAGTTGAACGGGAGCGCACCGGTATATGCCTACTACCCCGACACCAGGCGGTATGACGTTGGCGAGAAGCTCGGGTACCTGAAGGCCACCATTGAACTGGCTCTGGAACGGTCGGAACTAACGGAAGAGTTTGGGGACTACCTGGAGGAGCTGGTAGGGGGTCGAAAGAGGGCCCAACTACGGCTGGCAAGGGGCTGACGAAATTGGGCGTTGCAGCGGTAATTATGGCCGGCGGCCGGGGCGAACGATTCTGGCCCAGCAGCCGGGAGGACCTGCCTAAGCAGTTTTTGGCCTTCGATGGCGAGCGGACGCTGCTTCAGCGGACGGTCGACCGGCTGACCGGAATCGCCGCATCGGGTGATGTCTGGATCGTAACCCGTGAAGATTTCGCAGGACTGGTCTCCGAGCAGGTGCCTGCCGTGCCCGCAAGGCAGGTACTCCTGGAGCCTCAGGGGCGGGACACCGCCCCGTGCCTGGCGCTGGCCGCACTTCATATTTCCAAGGTGGATCCAGACGCCGTCATGTTGGTTCTGCCGGCCGATCACCTGATCCTGCAGGCGGAGCGGTTCCGGGAAGCGCTCGCAGCAGCTATTTCGGTGGCTGCCAGCGGCGATCATCTGGTGACATTCGGTGTCCGTCCCACCCGCCCGGAGACCGGTTACGGCTACATCAAAATTGGCGCACTCAACGGCATGAACGGACTTCATGAAGTCTATAAAATCGCTGCGTTTACAGAAAAACCGCCAAGGGAGCAGGCTATGGCCTACATCCAGGAGGGCGGCCATTTTTGGAACAGCGGTATTTTCATTTGGAAGGTATCCAGCATCCTGCGGGCGCTGCAGGGGCACTTGCCGGCACTCATGGAGGCGCTGAAACCGCTGGCTGCGGCGATTGGCACCGCCTGCGAGCAGGAAGTTCTCAGGCGGGTTTACCCGCTTCTGCCCAAGACTTCTATCGACTATGGGGTCATGGAGCGGGCGGAGAACACCGTGGTGATCCCGGTCGATTTCGGCTGGGATGACCTGGGTACCTGGGCGGCCCTCGAGCGAGTGGCTTTGCCCGACCTGGACGGTAACATCATCCGCGGGCGGGTATTGGCTGTGGATACCAAGAACAGCGTGATTCAGAGCGCGAAAAACCGCCTTCTGGTCACCTTTGGGCTTTCAAATATAGTCGTGGTCGATAGCGAGGATGCCGTCCTGGTGGCGGACAAGTCCCGAGTGTCCGACTTGAAAGCCGTTGTAGGACGGCTGGAGGCCGAGGGCCTGGAGCAGCATCTGCGCAGGCCCCGCATCGGGCGCCCGGTGGAAGAACGATAGTCCGGGGGGGGACCGCAGTGAACATCGCAGTCGTTGGCACAGGTTACGTCGGCCTCGTCTCGGGCGCCTGCTTTGCGGAAGTGGGACACAACGTGGTCTGCATGGACCGTGATCAGGCGAAAATCGCGTTCCTCAAGCAGGGCGGCATTCCAATTTATGAAGAGGGCCTGGAGCCAATCGTGTTCCGCAACGTGGCGGCGAGCCGCTTGCGGTTTACTGATAGCTTGGCGGACGCGCTTAAGGGGGCCGAAGTGGTCTTCCTGGCCATCGGTACTCCGCAAGGAGAAGATGGTTCGGCCGACCTCTCCATGGTTCTCCAAGCGTCGGAGCAGATCGGCGCGTCCATGACAGCGTCGCTCATTCTCGTGCAGAAGTCGACCTGTCCCGTGGGTACGGCCCGAGAACTCGATGGGCGAGTGCGCCGGGGGCAGGAGGCTCGCGGTGTGGAGATCCCCTTTAGCGTGGTCTCTAACCCCGAGTTTCTGCGAGAGGGAAACGCAGTGCGGGACTTTATGGCACCTGACCGGGTCGTGATTGGCGCCGATGATGAGGGGGCTGGCCGACGAATTGCTTCTCTTTACGAGAAGATCGCACCGCCCGAGCGGGTTCTTGTTATGGACCGGGCTTCGGCGGAACTGACGAAGTATGCGGCCAACGCCTTCCTGGCGACCAAGATCTCCTTTATTAACGATATTGCCAACCTGTGCGAGCTTCTGGGAGCCGACGTGGAGAATGTGCGCCGCGGCATCGGCAGCGATACACGTATCGGCCCGGCCTTCCTCGCCGCCGGCATCGGCTATGGTGGTTCCTGCTTCCCGAAAGACGTAACGGCGCTGGTGAAAACCAGCACCGACCATGCCTGCACCCTCCGCATTGTGGAGGCCGCGGAAGGGGTCAACCGAGACCAGTGGAAGCGTCAGGTGGCAAAGGTGGTCAGCTACTTCGGCGGATCGCTGGCGGGTCGGCGGATGGCCATACTGGGTGTGGCCTTCAAGCCGGGTACCGATGATATGCGGGAGGCCCCCGCGATTGCCGTTACCCATGATTTGATTGAGTACGGCGCTGAAGTGTGGGCCTACGATCCCATCGCCATGGACAACGCCCGCTTGGTCATGGACGCACGGGTTCAGTATGCGACCAATTTGGCTAATTGCCTGGCGCAGGCCGACGCCGTGATTCTGATGACCGAATGGCCCGAGTTTAGGGACATGGACCTCGCTGCGGTGGGCGCTTCGGTAAAGCGGCGGGTACTGTTTGATTTCCGGAACGCGATTGTGCCTGCCAACGCGGCTGCTGCGGGCTTCGAGTACTTCGGTGTCGGTCGGGCAGCGGGAGCGAGCGCACTGGCGATGGCCGGCCAATAGCAGGGAAGGGTGAATAACTCATGCGCATTCTGGTAACCGGGGGTGCCGGATTTATTGGCTCTAACCTGTGCGAGCGCCTGCTGAAGGACGGCCACGAGGTTGTCTGCTTGGACAACCTGTACACCGGTCGAAAGGAGAATATCGCCGAATTTGAAGGCAGCCCCCGGTTCGAGTTCATCCGGCACGACGTGCAGGAACCGATCAGGCTGGAAGTGGACCAGATTTATCACCTGGCCTGTCCTGCATCACCGCCTCACTATCAGCAAAACCCTATTTACACCCTGAAGACGTCCTTCCTCGGCACGTTGAACATGCTGGGGTTAGCCAAGCGGCTACGGGTGCCCATGCTGCTTGCTTCCACTTCGGAAGTGTACGGCGATCCGCTGGTCCACCCGCAGGTGGAGGAGTACTGGGGGAACGTGAACCCCATCGGCATCCGCAGTTGCTATGACGAGGGAAAGCGGGCGGCCGAGACGTTGGCTTCAGACTATCAGCGGTTCCACGGGGTGGATGCCCGGATTGTGCGGATTTTCAACACCTATGGACCGAAGATGGACCCGAACGATGGCCGGGTGGTGAGCAACTTCATCTTGCAGGCGCTGCGCGGCGAGCCGCTGACGGTGTACGGAGCTGGTTCGCAGACTCGGAGCTTCTGCTACGTGGATGATATGGTGGAAGCGTTTGTGCGGGTGATGGCTGCATCGGAATGTCCCGGACCCATCAACCTTGGCAACCCGGGCGAATTTACCATGGTGGAACTGGCCCAGAAGGTGCTGGACATGACGGGCAGTGCGTCTCGGGTGATATACCGGGATCTTCCTCAGGACGATCCCACCAGGCGAAAGCCGGACATTACCAAGGCCCGAAGAATTCTTGACTGGGAGCTTCGCGTGTCGCTGGATGAAGGACTCACGCGCACAATCCAGTACTTCCGGAGCCGAGTGATTGCCACCCAATCCCTTCGCTAGACCTACGCAAGTTGGGAGACGAGTTCGTGAAGGAAGGCGGCTCTTCACTCGGCAGAGCTACGTTAATCGCCTTGAAGTGGAGCTACTTGGGTATCGTCGTCAAGCTGGTTCTACAACTCGGCATCCAGGTTGTACTTGCGCGTTTGCTGGGGCCGGAGCCGTTTGGCCAGATCGCCGTGGCCTGGATGATCATCAGCCTGGTGGGACTGTTGGCTGATGCGGGCTTTGGGCCGGCGCTGGTTCAGCGTAAGGAACTCACCTGTCACGATATCCGCTATGGCTTTACCGTCCAGACGACTCTCGGTATTGTCATGTCGTTGGCGGTCACTGCCGGTGCAGGACTCCTGGAGCGGTTCTGGAGCAGTCCCGGCTTGGCTCCGGTGATCAGGGCGATTTCCCTTCTGTTCGTCCTTCAGGCTTTGGGACAGACGGCCACCAGCGTCCTGAAGCGCCAGATGGCTTTCAAGGAGATCCAGGTGGCTCAAGTTATTTCTTATGTAATCGCTTTCTGTTGTCTCGGCATTCCTGCCGCTTTCATGGGCTTGGGTGTCTGGAGCCTGGTGCTGGCACAACTGACCCAGGGTTTCCTGTACACCGTGCTGGTGTACATCCGAGTGAAGCATTCGTTATTCCCCACGTTCCGGCGCCCGGGATCGGGTCTGCTGCAATTTGGCTCCAAGGTTGTGGCCACCAACGTTTTCAACTGGGTCATCGGCAACGTTGATAACTTTATGGTCGGTCGGTCCTTTGGCGTGGCGATACTCGGTTTATACAGCCGGTCCTTCAACTTGGCCGGTCTCCTGGTTTCAAATGCGGTGACCGGCGTTCAGCAGGTACTGTTCCCGGCATACGCACTGATCCAGGACAGGCAGGAACAGCAACAAAGGATGTATCTGGCGTCGCTAAATATGAGCCTGCTGATCATGTTCCCGGTCTTTGGCGGGCTGGCCGCCGCGGCGCACACCGTCATTGCTATCCTGTACGGGACCAGGTGGTCCGGGGCGGCACCGATTCTAGTGCCACTCGCCCTCGCAATGCCGTTCAGCATTGTGGTCTCCCTTACCGGCCCGCTCGTCTGGGGTGTTGGCCGCGTGGAAAAAGAAATGTACGTCCAACTGTTCACTGCTGGGCTTTCAATATTGGTGCTGCTATGGCTTAGCCATATCTCGGCGGTGGCGGTCGGGTGGGGCGTTCTCGCCATTTACGTGCTGCGCGCCGGACTGATGACAGCAGTCGTCGTCAGGATAACGGGGCTTGCCTGGTCAGACCTGGAGCGCTCCTACCGCGGCGCCGTCGCGACTTTTATGGCCGTCACACTGGTGATCTTGGGGTGTGAACGGGGACTCGCTTTGGCACATTTGCCCATGATTGCCCGCTTGGCCACCGATGTTGCCTGTGGTCTGGCCGTCAGCTTGGGGGTGTTGTTCGGCTGGCCGCAATGGGTGCTGACAGAGGGCGTGCGGAACAGCATCGCACATGCGGTGAACAGGGTTCCCGCCCCGATGAGACCACTTGTCCGGCGCCTCGGGGCTTCGTGAAGCGAATCCAGCGTGAGAGTGCTCCGGAAGGACGATCGTGAATGCATACGTGCGGTAGATACCAAGGGGGAACACCTGATGCCCGGAGAATGCATGCGCGTCGGTCTGACCGGGCCCTTTGAGATCGCACCGTTATTGCCACACTTGGATGCTGCTGAACTTGCTAACCGGCCCGTGCCCCATGGTCTAGGCGGGACACCTCTTGTTAACCTGACCCTGGAATTGCTGCGGCGCGGCCTTTACGTTTCCGTGTTTACTCTGGACCCCTCGGTGGACAGAGAGGTAATCCTGCAGGGTCCCAGGCTCCGAATATGTGTAGGACCCTACAGGCACGAGAGGCGTGGCCGGGATTTTTTCAAAGTAGAACGGGACTATTTGTTGCAGGCCATCAAGCGGGAACGTCCGGACCTCATCCACGCACACTGGACCTATGAATTTGCACTGGCTGCTATTGAGAGTGGTCTGCCTCATCTGATCACAGCACATGACGCTCCGTTTCAAATTCTGCGGTATGATTTCACGCCGTACCGCTTCATTCGAACCCTGATGGCGATTTCGGTCCTTCATAGGGCGCAGGCACTTACAGCGGTATCACCCCATGTGGCGGAGCATCTTGGCCGTTTCTTCAGGTATCGCCGCCGCATTTCGGTTGTGCCAAACGGGCTGTGGCAGGACCTTTTCGAACGTCATGCAGAACGCCCACGGTTGGCAGTCACAGGACAGGTTACATTTGCCACCGTGCTCAATGGCTGGGGACATCTCAAGAACGCGGAGACGGCGATCCGAGCTTTTGCGATCGTAAGGGCCCAAATGCCATCGGCCAGAATGCTCATGTTCGGAAAAGGCTACGGCGTCGGGGAAGTGGCCCAAATGTGGGCCAGGCAGAAGGGGCTAGACGCCAGCATCGAGTTTCGGGGCGCCCAGCCGTACGAAAGTATGCTTGAGCAGCTTGCTACGGAAGTCGATGTTCTCGTTCATCCGTCTCGTGAGGAGTCCTTCTGTATGGTGATTGCGGAAGCAATGGCTCTTCGGGTTCCCGTAGTGGCCGGCTCCCGAAGTGGTGCTGTGCCCTGGATTTTGGACCAGGGTACGGCAGGATTGCTGGTTGATGTACGGTCTCAAGCGCAAGTGGCCAGAGAGATGGTTGCTTTGGGTCGTGACCCTGAGTACCGACGTCGAGTGGCGACAGTCGGATGGGAATTGGCCAGTCAACGCTACACGATGGGATTGGTAGCGGATCAGTATGTCCGGTGTTATCAAGAGATCCTGCAAACGCACGCACATGGGGAGTCGGTTGGGTAGGAGAAGTTCGTCGGTGCAAAGGTGGGAGTCGCCTGACAGTCAAGGTCCTTCATATTTTAAACGAACTGAACCCTTCGGGGGCAGAAGTAATGTTGCGGTGTGCTGCCGACCAGTGGGCAGAATTGGGACTTGGCAGCGTGATCCTGAGCACGGGAGCGCAGCCAGGCCCATATGCTTCCCACCTCCGTGCGGCAGGTTACAGGGTTGAGCACATCCCCTACGCGCCTTCGGTCCGGTTTTTCCGGGCCGTCCAGCAGTTTGTTGTCGCCGGCCAGTACCATGTGGTCCATCTTCATGCCGAGCGGGCTAACTTATGGTTGTCCCTGGCGGTCCGGTCCGCCGGGGTCTCGCACATCGTGCGCACCATTCACAGCGTATTTCCCTTCAGCGGGCTGCTCCGACTGAGGCGGAGAATGCAGCGCTGGGTTCTCCGCCGGCTCCTTGGGGTCCAGATGATCAGCATCAGCCCTTCGGTGCAAGAGAACGAAGCAAAGCGCTTCCAGAATTTCACGCCGGTCATTCCGAACTGGTACGATAGCCACCGTTTCGTACCGCCGACCCCTCGGGAGCGTGAAGAGGCGCGGAGCCAGTTGGGGATTGACCCGCACAGCTTCGTAATCATCTCGGTAGGCAACTGCTCACCCATCAAGAACCACCTATCCATCATTGAGGCCCTGACATTAGTTCCCGACTCTGTGCCGGTTTTGTACCTTCACGTGGGGCGGGAGGAGACAAACAATCCTGAACGCCGACTTGCCGTTGCACGGGCTGTTTCCCCCCGCGTCCGCTTTTTCGGGATGGTCGACGATATTCTGCCATACCTGCACGCTGCCGATGCGTTTATCATGCCATCCACGCATGAAGGTTTCGGTGTAGCAGCGGTAGAGGCCATGGGGGCAGGACTGCCGGTCATTCTGTCCCGCGTTCCGGGGCTACGAGATTTTGAGGGGTTAGAAGCCCCAATTACGTGGGTGGAGCCCACCGCCGAGTCCATCGCGGGAACCGTGGCCGCCCTGTTCAAGGTTGGCCCTGAGAAGAGGCTCAACCTTGGTCTCAACCTGAGTCATGCGGTGGGTCGATACTACGGAATCGAGCAGCGATGTAAAAGCTATGCTGCTCTATACACTGACCGCGATGTGGGGGCGTATTCTCACTGAATCTATTCATAACGATCTCAGTTTCAAGCGTTTTGTCTATATTATTGGCTGTGCTCAGTTTATTCATCCTGCAGCAACCTCACAAACGCATGTGGGGAATGCTGATATGGATATTGGGCTTGGGGCCCGCACTGGCTGAAATGGCCGGGCAGCGAACCCAGATCAACCCCGATCTCCTGCTTGAAGATGCGATACAATCACCCGCCGCAGTATTAATCTCAAGGGTTATGACTACTTCATTAGTATATTTGCTCGTGCTGTGCCTCATGTGGCGCCTCAAGACGCGGGCGAGTATTCCCAGGAAAGGTGCCGCACTCGCCCTGGTGGCGCTGGGCTCAATGTTGGGTCCGATTCTTTCTGCGGCCTTCGGAGCGCAACCAAATTTCCATTTAAATCTCCTCTATATGCCTCTGACGATTCTTCTTGCGTGGCTCCTTCCAGCCGTCCCGGTCAAGTGGTTTGTGGCGCAAGTGAAACGGGTGGTCGGAATCTTCCTCTATGGCAGCTTAGTTTCAGCGGTAGTTGCACCGGCGTGGGCAACATCGCCGTACGCAAGCATCTTGCCGGGAGTGAGTTTTCGCCTTCATGGGCTGGCCCCGCAAGCGAATTTCTTGGGGCCTATGGCGGTTCTGTACCTTATCCTCGGTTGGGCGGATGACCGCCCCAATTCCTTAGGTTGGTTTCACCGAAGCATCGCTGTATTAGTCTTAATCTTGTCTCAATCAAAGACGGCCTGGGTTATTGCGCTGGCTGTATATGCTTTGCAGCCTTGGCGCAACAGCATGACCCTATCTAAGGTAATTACGGCATTCAGGCTCCTTACGATTTCGGTAGCAGCGACCCTGATGTATGGATTTTCGGGTGAGATCGCAGCATTGAACCAATTCGGCTCCCTTGAGACTCTTTCAGGCCGCACACGGATTTGGGCCGATACCATGCTTATTTGGAAACGGTTTCCATGGTTTGGCTACGGCCCCGACTTGTGGAGTGTGGATCAGCGGCTTGCATTTGGCGGGATCGCCTACGTTTGGGTTGGACAGGCCCACAATCAGTTCCTCCAGACCCTTGCTGAAACGGGGCTAATCGGTATGTCCCTGTTCGTATTTTACGTTCTATGCCTTATTATTCATGCAGCGAAGACTAGGATATCAACAAACGGAGTATCGGCTGGTCTTGTTGTCATGATGTTGCTGAGAAGTCTTACGGAGACGCCTTTCCGGATCTACGGTGTTAACGGTGCGATGTTCATGCACCTGGTCGTCTTTGCCGTACTCCTCTTGTCCGCACAGCAGTCCGTCGAGACTCCGAGCAGATGGATGGACCGTGACACGGCAAGCATGTACGTGGAAGCTCACGGATAGGTGGCAGACACTTTGGGAGGAGGACGTGCATGCATACACGATACTATGTCCTGGACGGGCTAAGAGGATATGCAGCTGTGATGGTGTTCTTCTCGCACGCCCTCGGCATGCTGCCGCCGGCCCAAATCCCGTTCTATCTCAGGAACTCGGTTCTGCATTTTCTCTGGGACGGATCTGCAGCAGTTGACCTCTTTTTTGTCCTGAGCGGCTTTTGTCTGGCCCTGCCCTATCTCGACGTGATTCCCCGAAAGCTTGACTATGCGGAGTTCAGTATCCGCCGCGGCTTCCGCATCTACCCGACCTATGTGGCTGGTCTTCTTCTAGCCTTGGTGCTCCGTTTTTGGGTCTTCGATCCCGCCGGACTGCAGACGCTCAGCGAGTGGGTAAGGGGGCTCTGGGTGCAAACGCCGACGTTTAAGGACCTGGCGAAGCACTTGCTGTTTGTTTGGCCGTCCTTTGACACCCACAAGATCGACCCGGTCATTTGGTCATTGGTGATCGAAATGCGGATTTCGCTCGCCTTTCCCCTGGCGGTCTGGGCGCTCAAGCGCTGGAACTCATGGCAAGCCTCATTAGCGATTTTGGGGCTCTCGTTCATGCCGATGATTTTCGTCCAGACATTCATGTATCTACCTCTTTTCGTACTGGGCGGTGTTCTGGCCCTCCATCGCCGGGCAATGGTGGCGTGGGTTCAAGCTAGAACCGAGGCTCAGGTGGCCGGGCTGGGACTAATCGCTCTCGCTCTTTATGCTTGCCAATTTGCTGTCCCTGGGTGGCGGCCAGACCCGAACGCCTTGTCGACCCATTTCATGATCGGCGCCGGGAGCGGGATGATCATCATACTATCCTTGGGGCGTCCGCGATTCCACCGGTTGATGTCTTGCGGCCTCTCTCGGTTCCTTGGCGGACTGTCCTATAGCTTTTATCTCTTGCATCTTCCAATTCTGCTGACAGTATCGTCCCGCGTATTCGCTATGACTCATTCGCTGGTACTTGCATGGAGCGCTTCGATGGTTGCGGCCCTCGGTACGGCTTACCTATCACAGAAATGGCTGGAGGAACCTACCAATAGCCTTGGCCGGTGGGTCGCTGGAGGTCTGCCAACCTGGCTGCGAAATCGTAGACAAGCAACATTTGCGGCGCGTAGGGGGTAGCACAGTGCCGACCATCGCTGTGTTAATGGCCTGTTTCAACCGCAGGCAAAAGACCCTGGACTGCCTGGAACGTCTTCGGGGCCAGGAGTTGCCTTCAGGAACGACTCTTCAGATCTTCCTATTCGACGACGGCAGTACGGACGGTACCGCTGAAACGGTCCAGCAGCAATATCCGGGGGTGCATTTGCTGCACGGCACAGGGTCCGCCTATTGGAGCGGCGGGATGCGGGCCGCCTATTCGGCTGCCGAGCCCCAGGCCTTCGACTACTATCTTTGGGTCAACGACGACTCTCGGTTGGAGGAGCACGGGGTAATCGGCCTCCTGAAGACGCATTACGAATTAAGAGCCCGTGGCCAGGAACGGTCAATCGTGGTCGGTTCCATGTGTGACCCGACCACTCTGAAGCCGACTTATGGGGGCCTCCACCGGGTGCGCCAACGGGGACGGACTTGGCTTCGCCTCGTTGAGCCGTCCCAGGATCCGCTCCCCTGTGATACGTTCAACGGGAATTGTGTGCTGGTCCCTGCTTCGGTCGCCCAGATGCTGGGCAACCTGAACGGAACCTATACGCACGGAATGTCGGATTACGATTACGGGTTGCGGGCGAAAGCACTAGAAATAGGCTGCTGGGTGGCGCCAGGTTTTGCAGGGACATGCAGCCGCAATTCGTCCGCGGGTACCTGGCGTGATGGGTCCCTGCCGTTCCGGAAACGCTGGGCATGCCTGGTTGGCCCAAAGGGTTTGCCGCCTCGGGAGTGGCTGTATTTCTGCCGGCATCACATGGGGGCCTTGTGGCCGCTTGTGTTCGTGTCCCCCTACATGAAATGTATCCTATCCGGGGTGGTCAACGCACATTCATGCTCGGCCGTTGGAGGGTAGCCCATGCCAAGAGCCCGTGTCGCAGTAGTATATAAATCACTTCCGCAATACCGCCGCCGCTTTTTTGAACTGCTGCGGGAACGTTTGGCCAGGGACAATATTGAATTCGAACTGATTTACGGACAGGCCGGTGCTCGGGATGCGTCCAAGAAAGACCTTGTAGATCTGCCGTGGGCCACACGGATCCAGAATCGCATTGTACGGGTGGGCGCCAGGGACATCTACTGGCAGCCGTGTCTTCGACAAGTTCAGGGAGCAGACCTCGTCATCCTTGAGCAGGCCAGCAAACTGCTGGTCAATTATGTCCTGCTGGCCCAGCAACTCCTGGGGCTCAGAAAGGTCGCATTTTGGGGGCACGGAAAGAACTTTCAATCCGGTACAGCCAGCCCGCTGGGTGAATGGATCAAGCGGTGGGTGTCGCGTACCCCGCGCTGGTGGTTTGTCTACAACGAACTCAGCGCTGGCGTGGTCAGGAGCTTGGGTTATCCCCCTGGCCGGATCACGCCCGTGCAGAACGCCATTGACACTCGAGAACTGGTGACGGTTGCCGGGAACTTGAAAGCTGAGGACCTGGAGGCCTTGCGCACGCAACTCGCCATAAGGGGTCACAACGTCGCCGTGTACTGTGGCGGAATGTACCGGGAGAAGTGCCTTGACTTCTTGCTCGAGGCAAGCATTATGGTTCGGGCCCTCGTGCCGGATTTCGAGCTGGTGCTGATTGGCGCGGGGCCGGAGCAATCCAAGGTTGAAGAAGCAATGCGGACCTATAATTGGATTCACTATGTGGGACCCAAGTTTGACACAACCAGAGTTCCCTACTTTGGTCTGGCCAAATTGTGCCTGATGCCCGGACTGGTGGGGCTCGGTATATTAGACTCTTTTGCACTTGGGACGCCTCTGGTGACTACGGATGTGGATTTCCACAGTCCCGAGATAGATTACCTGATACAGGATCAGAACGGTGTCATGACGCCCCACGATCCTGAAGTGTACGCTGAGGAAGTGGCAGCACTGCTCCGGGATGAAAGCCGGCGTGCACGTCTGGTAGCCGGGTGCCGGCAGGCATCCCAGAAGTACACCGTCGAGGAAATGGTGGAGCGGTTTGCCCTTGGAGTCATACAGGCGTTGACTGAGTAGGTGGTGGAGCATGGCTTACAGGTGGGCCAAGCGGTTGTGGAATCGGCTATACAGGCTGTATGGAATTAGAGCGAACGTCAAAGCCGGGCCTGATCTCCACCTGGGAATCGGATCCATCCTCTGGGCACCCACGGAACTGGCCATAGGCAAGAACGTTTATATTGGTAAATACTGCACAATTGAGTGCGACGGTTTCATCGGCGACAACGTACTCATTGCCAACCAGGTAGGTTTGGTCGGGCGGCACGACCACGATATTAGGGTTATCGGAACAACCGTCCGTTGCGCTCCGTGGATCGGCGATCTGGACTACGCCGGCCCTGGAAAAGGGGAACGAGTGATTATTGATTCCGATGTCTGGATTGGCTTTGGTGCGATTGTCCTGACCGGCGTTCGGGTCGGCCGGGGTGCAATTGTGGCGGCCGGCTCGGTGGTGACCACGGATGTCCCACGATACGCGATTGTCGGTGGCAACCCGGCCCGGGTTCTTGGGGCCCGCTTCACGCCTGAGCAAATCGCCGAACATGAACGGCTGATCTACGGCACCCAGTCAAAATCGTAGGGCTTGCAGTGCGAAAGCAATGAAGCCGGGGGGCGAGTCAGTGCGGGTTTTGCTATCAGCATACCGTTGCGAACCCCAGTTAGGCTCAGAACCAGGCGTGGGATGGAACTGGGCGAAGCAGGTTGCGCGATTTCACTCTGTATGGGTCTTGACCCGTTCTGCCAATCAGCCGGCCATCGCCCGGGAACTAGTTGCGAATCCCATGCCCAATGCGCATTTTGTCTACTACGAACTACCGAGGTGGCTTGGAGCGGTGACGCGGCGCTTTCACCACTTTCATTACTATTTGTGGCAGTTCGGTGCGCTGACGGTTGCCAGGCGTTTGCACCAAGAGGTGAACCTTGACCTCACGCATCATGCTACCTATGCGAGTTTCCGTTTTCCTGCTTCCGTGTCGTTTCTCGGTTTGCCGTTTATCTGGGGGCCAATCGGCGGCGCTGAACGGGTTCCCCTGGCGTTTTTGCGAGAGCTGGGCCCCACCGGAGCCATCAGGGAAATCGCCCGGTCCGTTCACGGACGCCTTGCCTCACTTGATCCCTTCACGGCTTATACCCGCCGCAAGGCGACCCTGTTGCTGGCTACAACGCCCGAAACCAGGGCGTCACTGGCTCGGAACAGCGCCCATGTCCTGGTGTTTCCGACGATTGGAGTCGAACAAATTCCGAATGGCCCCGGGGCCGCCGGGCGTCGCCCTGATCAATTTCGGGTTCTTACCGCAGGCAATTTGGCACCGTTCAAGGGTGTCCAGTTGGCCTTAAAGGCATTTAAGTTGTTGGCTGACGCGGTGCCCAGCGCCGTATTCAGTATTGTCGGTGACGGTCCAGAGAGGCCCCGGCTTGAGCAACTGGCAGTGCGTTTGGGCATTTCTGATCGGGTGACATTTCTCGGGAAACTTCCGCGGGATAAAGTCTTGGGCTTATATGCCGCTTACGATGTGTTTCTGTATGCCGGGTTGCGGGATTCCGGAGCCATGGTTGTTCTGGAGGCGATGGCAGCGGCCATGCCGGTGGTCTGCTTGGACTTGGGCGGGCCAGGGGTTTCCGTTACTTCGGACTGTGGCGTAAAGGTCCCGGCCAGTACTCCAGAACAGGTAGTCCGGGATCTGGGGCTTGCCCTGGTCCGGCTGGCGGAGGACGAGGCGCTCCGTTCACGCATGGGGGAAGCAGGGCTGAACCGTGTACGAGCCCAAATGGACTGGACCAGGAAGGGAGAACAGATCAACGCTCTTTATGAGTCCGTCATAGCTGCCTCGAGCATGGGCACGGGTGAGCACGGTAGTAATACTCTTGAGTAGGAGGATTCGCGATGGCCATATTAGCCAGGAGATCAGCGGCAATGGCCAGGGTACTGGCAGCGATGGCTATACTCGCTGTCACAGTGGTTGGCTGTACGTCAACACCAGGGGTTACCATTGCTGCCGTTCGAAAGCCCGACCCCAAACCCGCTGGAAGCGTCCTGGTCTTCGCACCTCATCCTGACGATGAGACGCTGGGGTGTGCCGGAATCATTATCCAGGCCCTGGCTGCGAGACGGCGGGTCTACGTGGCCGTGTTTACAAACGGCGATGCCTTTACCGATTCGGCGGCCCACACCTTGAAGAAAAAGTCGCAGGAACTGACACCGTCAGACTACCTGAACTTCAGTGGAGTGCGCGGGCGGGAGACGATGGAAGTAATGAGAATCCTCGGAGTGCCCCAAGCCGACGTCTATTTCTTGGGATACCCTGATTCTGGCCTTGCAGCGATTTACCGTTCTACCACCGGCAAACCGTGGGTTCAGCGATTCACACAACAGCATGAGACCTACGGTGCGACGTTTCAGGACTTCCATTACTTGAAGTACGGGGTTCACGCACCGTACCTGAAAGAATCGGTGTTGGCTGACGTTGAGGAGATTATCCGGCAATCGAGCCCGGAAGACGTGTACGTGACGGGCGAACCTGACCAGCACAGTGACCATAAGGCGGCATACTGGTTCGTCCGTGATGCTCTTGCTGCCGTCGGTTCGGCGGCCCAGTTACACACTTACCTGATACACGGCGGCCCAGGCTGGCCATGGCCTGCAGGGCCTACTCCCCGTGAGAAATTCGATGTGCATGAGGTTCAGGGGCAACAGATTCCGAAAGGAATAGCATGGCCGCCGACCGAACGCACGCCACTCTCGCCGCAACAAGCCCAGACGAAGTGGACCGCTATCAAAGCGTATGGTTCTCAAGTAGAAGTTGACCATTCATTGCCTGGTTGGGTAAAGGCCGAAGAGGTCTTTTGGAGTCCGAATGCGGGCGCACACTGAGTCCTACACGTTGCGTTTCACTCACGTCTTGCGCGTGCCGTAGGGGGAAAACTGTAATGGAAACTCACCGATGCCTTCTGGGCACACGAGTAGATGCCACCTCGTACCACCATGCGACCACCCAGATTGTGGGGTGGGCCCTTGCCCGCCAATCGCGTTATGTATGTGCAGCTAATGTTCATATGGTGATGGAAGGCTATGATGATTCCCGGTTTCGGGCTGTGGTCAACGATGCCGACCTGGTTACCTCCGACGGTGTCCCGCTGGTATGGGTTCTCCGAATTCTGGGGGTTCACAGACAGCAAAGGGTATACGGGCCCGACCTTACCCTACATGTCTGCGAGGCTGCCACTGAAAAAGGGCTGCCAATTGCACTGTATGGCGGGACACAGGACACTCTGGCAGAAATGTCTCGAAACTTGTGCGACCGATACCCCCGGCTTCACATTGCCTCTGCACTTGCACCTCCATTTCGAGAGTTGACGCCTGCTGAAGACGAAACTTATACAAGCCAGATCATTCAATCTGGTGCAACCATCGTTCTGGTAGGGCTGGGCTGTCCCAAGCAGGAAAGATGGATGGCTAATCACCGGGGGCTCATTCCGGCCGTCATGATTGGCGTCGGTGCCGCCTTCGATTTCCATTCCGGTCGGGTAAGGCAAGCGCCGGCCTGGATGCAGAAAATAGGCCTTGAGTGGTTATTTCGACTGCTCATGGAGCCCCGTCGTCTCTGGAAACGATATCTGAAACATAATCCACGGTTTGCTTTGTACTTCCTACTGCAACTACTCGGCGTCCGTCGCTTTCGGGAGGTCTAACGGTTGAAAACAGCCCTCGTCACCGGTGTTACTGGTCAAGATGGCTCGTACCTGAGCGAATTGCTACTTTCGAAGGGATATTATGTCCACGGTGTCATTCGCCGCGCATCCACGTTTAATACTGATCGGATCGACCATCTTTACCAGGACCCCCACGATCCAGAAGCCCGGCTTTTCTTGCACTACGGCGACCTCAGCGATGCCACCGGCCTTCGCCGGATCATCGAGAAGGTACAGCCTGACGAGATCTATAACCTCGCCGCGCAGTCCCACGTTCGGGTCTCATTCGAGGAACCCGAGTACACGGCTGACATCGTCGCCACCGGTACACTACGCATGCTTGAAGTGCTACGGGACTACCAGCAGACCCGCGGCACACAGGTACGCTTTTACCAGGCCTGCTCCTCCGAGATGTTCGGCGCTGCCCCGCCGCCCCAGAGCGAGGCGACGATGTTCCATCCCCGGAGCCCCTACGCCGTCTCCAAGGTGGCCGGCTACTGGTATGCCCGCAATTACCGGGAGTCCTACGGCATGTTTGTGGCCAACGGCATTCTCTTCAACCATGAGTCCCCCCGCCGGGGCGAGACCTTTGTCACCCGGAAGATCACTCGGGCGCTAGGTCGGATTCTGGTCGGCCTCCAGGACAAGCTTTACCTTGGCAATCTCGACGCCAAGCGCGACTGGGGCTTCGCCGGCGACTACGTCGAGGCCATGTGGCTGATGCTGCAGCAGGAACAGCCGGAGGACCTCGTGATCGCGACCGGCGAGTCCTATTCGGTGCGGGACTTCCTGGAAGAGGCCTTCTCGTACGCCACCTTGCCGTGGCAGAAATACGTGGAGCAGGACTCCCGCTACTTCCGCCCGGCCGAAGTCGACCATCTGCACGGTGACGCCGCGATGGCTCGGGCCAAGCTGGGCTGGCGGCCGAAGGTCAGCTTTAAGGACCTGGTTCACATGATGGTGGACCACGACTGGGAACTGGCCCGGCAGGAGAAAACCCTCAAGGATGCCGGCCATGCCGTGGCCTTGCGAGGGGCGGCGGGCCACTGATGGAGCAGAACGCACGGATCTTCGTCGCGGGACACCGGGGTCTGGTGGGCTCGGCCATTCTGCGCCGCCTGGACCGGGCCGGGTATACCAACCTGGTCACCCGCACCCGCCAGCAGGTCGATCTGACCGACCGGGCCGCGGTGGAGCGCTTCTTCCAGGCGGAGAAGCCCGAGTACGTTTTTCTGGCGGCGGCCAAGGTGGGCGGCATTCTGGCCAACAACACCTACCCGGCCGATTTCATCCGGGAGAACCTCTTCATTGAGTTGAACCTCGTCGACGCGGCCTATCGCTCCGGGGTGAAGAAATTGCTCTTTCTGGGTAGTTCCTGCATCTACCCGAAGTTGGCGCCCCAGCCTATCAAGGAAGAATACCTGCTGACCGGGGAATTGGAGCCCACCAATGACGCTTATGCCCTCGCCAAGATCGCCGGCATCCGGATGTGCCAGGCATACAACCAGCAATACGGCACCAACTTCATCAGCGTGATGCCCACCAACCTATATGGCCCGGGTGACAACTTCCACCCGCAGAACAGTCATGTGTTGCCGGCGCTCATCCGCAAGTTTCATGAAG
This sequence comes from Symbiobacteriaceae bacterium, assembly GCA_036504075.1. Taxonomy (GTDB): domain Bacteria; phylum Bacillota; class Sulfobacillia; order Symbiobacteriales; family Symbiobacteriaceae; genus DASXVX01. The sequence continues at coordinate 27,337 of DASXVX010000094.1, forward strand.
CCAAGGTGAACGGCGCACCGAATGTGGTGGTTTGGGGCACGGGCTTGCCGCTACGGGAGTTCCTCCATGTGGACGACTTGGCAGATGCCTGCCTCTTTGTCATGAACACCTATGATGGTTCTGAATTCGTCAACATCGGCGTCGGCGCGGATCTGACCATTCGGGCACTGGCAGAACTGGTACGGGAGGTAGTCGGCTACACCGGCGAACTGCTCTTTGACACCAGCAAGCCCGACGGCACGCCCCGGAAACTGCTGGACGTCCGCCGGCTGACCGCGCTGGGCTGGCAGGCGCAGATTCCCCTCCGAGAAGGAATTGCCCAGACCTATCGCTGGTACCTGGAACAACCCGCCGTCCGCAACCAGGGGGCGGCCCGTCGGAGGTGAGCGTATGGCCCTAGAACTGGAACCGGAGGCGGCACCGCCGCGGGTGCCTCGACCGTTGCCCTATGTCGTCGCGTCGTTCTTGCTGCTGGGAGACCTATTCGCCACGCTCGCGGCAGGCAGAGTCAGCTTCTGGGTCAGGAGCCTATTTGGCCACCTTTCGCCGGCGCCGTATCTTCAATTGGCGCCGCTGTTGGTGCTGGTCCTCGTTGCCTATGCCTACGCGGGGCTCTACCCCGGCTATGGTCTGAACCCCGCCGAACAGTTGCGCCGCACATCGCGGTTTACTACCCTGGTGTTCGTAAGCTTGCTTGCGTTCACGTTCATGCTGAAAATTGCGGTCACCCGCTCCCGGATTGTGATCATCGGGTGGTGGGTGCTCTCTGTAATCCTGGTTCCCCTTGTACGGGCCGCCATACGGGCGCTGCTCGTCCGAACTTCGTGGTGGGGCAAGCCAGTTCTGATCCTGGGCGCCGCCAGTACCGGCGCAGTAATCGCAGACCGGCTGCGCAACAACCCGGGCCTCGGTCTGCGGCCAGTCGGTTGCCTGGACGATGACCCGGCCAAGCACGGCCAGACCTGCGGTGGCGTTCCGGTCATCGGTCCGCTGCGATTGGCACCTGAGCTGGCACGGTCCTGCGGCATTCCCATGGCGGTGGTGGCCATGCCCGGGCTAGGCCGAACCCGCACGAACCGCGTGGTAGAGGAGTACGCAGCCCATTTTCCACAGGTCCTGGTGGTTCCGGACCTGCTGGGGTTGACAAGCCTTTGGGTTTCGGCCCGGGACCTGCAAGGGGTCATTGGCCTGGAGCTGCAGCAGAACTTGCTCTCCCGGTGGAACCGCTTTCTCAAACGGACAATGGATCTGGTCATCGCCGTGCCGGCGTTGCTGGTGGTAGGTCCGATCATGTTTCTGTTGGGGCTGTTGATCAAGCGGAACAGCCCCGGTCCTGCATTCTACAGCCAGGAGCGGGAAGGCCTGAACGGCAGGCGCATCCGGGTCTGGAAGCTGCGGACGATGGTACCCCAGGCGGAGCAGGTGCTGCAGGTATACTTGGCCGACAACCCGGCGGCGAAGCAGGAGTGGGACCAGTTCATGAAGCTGCGGGACGACCCCCGGATTGTTCCCCGGGTAGGGCATCTGCTGCGCCGGCTCAGCCTCGACGAATTGCCGCAGCTATGGAACATCTTGCAGGGGGAGATGAGTCTGGTTGGCCCCCGGCCTTTCCCGGAGTATCATCTAAATCGCTTTCCGCCGGCGTTCCGCGAATTGCGGCGCAGAGTGACGCCAGGCCTCACCGGACTTTGGCAGGTGTCTGCCCGCAGCGAAGGTGACCTGGCCGTACAGGAGGAACTGGACACCTATTATATCCGCAACTGGTCGCTATGGCTGGATGTCTACCTGCTGGCTCGGACGGTGACGGCCGTACTGTTTGGCAAGGGGGCCTATTAGGACCGAAATCCCCCGGCACGGAAGTACCGGGGGATCTCTTCACCCTATGGTTGCCACGTCCGAATCGCCTTGTAGACCGGGTTCACATTCCGGAACCGTATCCAAGGCTGGTTTTGCAGGGCGGTCATCGCCTTTTGATCTCCCCGCCGCTCATAGATGGCGTAGAGCCAGACTTCACCCTCAGACCCCAGCAGGCCCGTCTTGGAGGCCTCTTTCAGGTGGTTCTCGGCTCCTGCCAGGTCGCCCTCCAGGTAGAGCGCCTGCCCATACCGCAATCGGAACTCGGGCGCCATGGCCAGCGCCGGACCCATCCGGGGACCATTCCCGGTGTTCTCCAACCTCAGGCGACGGTTCAAATCGGCCCCCAGTCGGACCAGTTCCGCCGCCAACTCCTTGGCCCGCTGCACGTTCCCGTTGTGAATCGCATCCACCATCAGGGTGCCGGCGATAGACGCATACTTGGTGTAGTACATGGAGACCAGAGGGTAGTTATCGACCGCGGCCCGGGCCGCTTGAAAGGCACCCTCCCATTCTTCCTGATTCTGCAGCAGCACGGCCAATTCCCACTGCGGTCGCGCCTGGTAAGGGTCCAGGTGAGCGGCCCGCTCCAGGGCGGGGCGGTCGCCGATCAACAGCAGGGGATCGCTGATCAGCGGGTCGAGCCGAATGGCCGTGCGCGCAGTCTGCACGGATTCATCCTTATGACCAGCGTCCGCCAGACGGGTCGCCTTGTCCGTGTACCAGGAGCCTGCCAGGAGGGCTGACGAGGCCAGAGCTGCGGCCACCCCCAGGCTGAGACCGCTCCACCACTGGACACGTTCTCCTCGCTGTAATGCAGCGGGTTGAGCCGTTGCGGCGAGCAGACCCCAGAACGCAAGCCAGACGACACCGTAGGAGAAATTGAAGTCGATTACGCTGTGACCGGCAATCAGGGCGGCACCGGCGGCCAGAGCCCAGCCTTGCGGAGCGCCTTTCCGATTGCGCCACGAGGCCCATAGCGCCATACCGAGAGCCACTACCAGGGCGACCAGGCCGGGAATGCCTGCTTCCACCGCCGTCTGCAGGTAGTGGCTGTGAGTCTCCCGGCCGACATACAAGTACTGCTGGTAACGCCGGTACGAGCGCTCCCAACCCCAGCCGCCCCGGCCGAGCGGCCGGTCGGCTATCATCTTCAGCGCATCCTGGTCCAGAGTCAGCCGATAGATCACGTTGCCTGTCTGGAGGTTCATGTCCAGGAGCCGGGCCGCCTGCTTGGGCAAGAGCCCGCCGACCGGCCGGACCAAGGTCAAGGCGAGAGCGCCAATCGCCAGGGCGCCAGCCAGCGCTGCCACTTGCAGCCGTAGCTTTAGCCGCAGGAAGTAGCTCAGGGCCAGTCCGCCTGCCGCACCGGCCACGGTGGCCGCGGTGATCCAATGGAAGGCCGAAACCCAGTTGTGGATCGCTGCGTTGGCACCTACCCCTTTGACGGCCACTACCATCGGTGCGCAGGCCGTCAGCAGGAGCAAGAGGGCAGGCCAGCGCTTGTCACGGCCCAGGCCCAGGAAGAAAAGTCCCAACCCAAAGGGCAGAACGATCACAGCACCCCGAGAGACCGTGAAAAGGAATGCCAGGGACAGCGGGGTCATGAGGCCGGTGAGAATGACCAACTTCCAGTGCTTCAGATCCTCCAGCGCCAGGCCGCATGCGGCCAACAAGGCGGCCAGCAGATACGCCGCCGCCGTATTGGGGTACTGGAGCGGCGTGGACATGCGGTCACCCAGATTAACCAGGCCCAACGCCCGCACCAACTCAGGGCTCTTGGCGAAAAACCCGGTGAACTCCAGAAAACCTGCTACTGCGACACCCGCCGCACTCAGCACCAGCACCCACCCCAGCCAGCGTCGCAGACCCGGCCCCGCCTCCGCCCGGATCATCACGTAAGCCTCCCAGGCCGCAAACACCCGCAAGACCCAGTCCAGGTTGCCCCGGGGGTATACCGCCCAGGCGAACTGCAACAGGTAGCAGGCCAGTAGCGCCAGCAGGGCCAGGCCGGGGGTCCCGCCCCAGTAGTTCGTCGGGCTGCCCTCCAACCGCCGGCCGGTCAGCCAGAGCACAAACCCCACTGACAGCAGGGCAATCGCCGCCAGCAGCGAAGTCCAGAAGAACAGGCCCTGAAAGAAGGGCCCTACCGCCAGGACCAACAGCAAGCAGCCGATTCCGCCATACCGCAATGTGGGTGCCAATTTCATGATCTAGATCCACCTATACAAAGAATAGGGAGGAATTCGGCACGGAGTACGTAATTCCTTTGATTGCTGCATGAGGTCTCATCACGCATCACGTCATTATGATCAAGGTTGGGGGAGTGTCTGCTATTTCGCACTACAACTTATATCAGCACTGGTCGCAAGACCCCTATTTTGACCTCCATACCCGCAACGAACTGCAACGCCTCGCCGGCGACGACCGGGAAATTCACGACCGTTTCCGTAAGTCCCTGGAGTTTGGCACCGGCGGACTGCGCGGCATCATCGGCGCCGGAACGAACCGGATCAACCGGTACGTTGTCCGCCACGTCACCGCCGGCCTGGCCGATTACATCAGCAGGTTCGGGCCTGAGGCGAAGGCCAGGGGTGTTGTGATCGCCTACGATTGCCGCCACTTCTCCCGGGAGTTCGCCCTGGAGGCCGCCCTCACGCTGAACGCCGCCGGCATTGCCGCCTATCTCTGGGACAGTCTCCGGCCCACGCCCATGCTCTCTTTCGCCGTGCGGGAACTGAAGGCCATGGCCGGCATCGTGATCACCGCCAGCCACAACCCGCCCCAATACAACGGTTACAAGGTTTACTGGGAAGACGGCGGCCAGGTGCCGCCGGAGCGGGCCGAGGCCATTTGGGCCTGCATGGCGGCCATTTCCGATCTGACGACCATCGAGCCGATGCCCGAGGCGGACGCCCGCCTGCTTGGGCTACTGCGGCAGGTCTCGCCCGACGTGGATCGGGCCTACTTTGACCGGCTGCAGCCGTTGCAGTCGACCCCCATAAACGCCCGAAAGGCCTGCCGAATTCTGTATACGCCGTTACATGGCACAGGGAACATCCCCGTCCGCACCGCCCTGGAGGCGGCGGGGTTCCAGGTTGGTGTGGTGAAAGCGCAGGAGTTGCCCGACCCGGACTTCGCCACCGTCCGGTATCCGAACCCCGAGGAGCCCGACGTATACACGCTGGCCCTTCAACAGGCGGAGACGGAGCACCCGGATGTGATCATGGCGACCGACCCCGACGCCGACCGACTGGGCATGCTGGCCCGGGACCGGGCGGGCGGCTACCGGCTGCTGACCGGCAACCAGATCGGGGCGCTGCTGGTGGACTACCTGATCCAGACCAGGGGGAAAAACGGGGAACTGCCGGGAAATGGCGCCGTCATCAAGACCATCGCCACTTCCAACCTGATTGCCCCGCTTTGCGAGGAGCACGGCGTGGCACTCATGGACACCCATACCGGCTTCAAGTTTATCGGCGACAAGATTCGGGAGTTCGAAGAGACCGGGTCGCACACGTTCCTGTTCGGCTTCGAGGAGAGTTACGGCTACCTGGGCGCCACGTTTGTCCGGGATAAGGATGCCGTGATGGCCGCTCTCATGGCTGCCGATGCCACTGCCCACTACAAGGCGCAGGGGCTCACGCTCTGGGACGCCCTTGAGCGTCTCTGGCAGCGGTACGGCTACTTTCAGGAGGACCTGCACAGCGTCACGCTGCCCGGCGCCGAGGGCCCCGCCCAGGTCGCCGACCTGATGGACCGGCTGCGCCGGAACCCGCCGGCGGAGTTTGGCGGCATTCCGGTGGCCTTTACGGACGACTACGCCACCGGGACCTCCGTCGACCATGCATCCGGCAGAACCTCGGTTGAACATGCATCCGGCAGAACCTCGGTTGACCATGCATCCGGTGCCACCCGGCCGCTTGCCCTCGGGAAAGCCGACGTGCTGCACTACCGCTTCGCCACTGGCGGCTTCGTGATGGTCCGCCCCTCCGGTACCGAACCCAAGTTGAAGCTCTACTTCTCGGTGACGGGGACGGACCTGGCGGACGCCCTGGCCTGCCTCGGCCGGGTCAAGGCGGATGCACTCGGCCGGATGGGGCTCGCTCGCTAAACGACGAAAGAGGGAGAACTTACAAGATGCGGCGTATGGTGCTCACAGCGTTGGCCCTGGTGTTTCTGTCTATGCTGCTCCCCGGTCTCGCCGGCGCTGCCGGACCTGTCCTGACCATCGGATTCCTGCCGGAGGCGACCAGCGGGGATGCCATCATGATCCGCGGCACCGCGCCCCGTGGCGACGTGGTGGCAATCTCTGTGAACGGCGAACTACAGGTCCGGGTCATCGCCGGACCGGATATGGATGTCTACCATTACGCCGTGAGCCTTGCCCCCGGGGCGAACCGGGTGACGCTGGCCCTGGAGGGAACCGAGGCCGCCCTCACCCGGACGATCTTTCGGACGACGGCCTCCTTTGACGACCTGCCCGGCCACTGGGCGCAGCAGGACATTGTCATGCTGGCGACGCTGGGCGTCGTAAACGGCATTGGCGGCGGGGCGTTCGGGCCGGACCTCACCCTGACTCGGGCGCAGTTCGCCAAACTGATGGTCCTGGGGCTGGGGGTGAAGACCGACCCGGCCGGTCCGGCGGCGGAGTTTGCCGACGGGGCGGAGATTCCCGCCTGGGCCGGCGAGTTCGTGTCCGCAGCCGTCGCGAGCGGGCTGATCAAGGGGTACGAAGACGGGACGTTCCGGCCCCAGGCGCCGGTCTCACGGGTCGAAATGGCGGTCATTGCCGCCCGGGGACTCCGGTTGCTCGGGGTCACGGCCGGCACCCGGCCACCCGGAGCGCCGGCAGGCTGGAACCCGGTGGTATTCTCGGACGCGGACGCCATTGCGGCCTGGGCCGCGGCGGACGTGACCCTGACCGTTGGGACCGGCGTGACCGACCGGTACCTGGGCACCGCCTTTGCACCGGCCCGCCATGGCACTCGGGCCGAGGCGGCGGCAATGGTGCGGCGGCTGTGGAGCCTTCGCGATCGATCCTAGTTTCGCTTGAAAGACCCGCCGTATCTCTGGTAGTGTGTGGGTAGACCATAGATGGGGTGATCGATTTGGGCGGGCGGCGAGGAGACCGGCGGCAGCGGCGGACGCGCCTCTGGTCGGCGATACTGGGCGGGTTCCTGGTCCTGGTCATGGTGGCCGGGCTCCTGCAGAGCGTGATTAGCGTCAGATAGGTTCGCGCATAAAGCCCCGTGCCGGGGTTATTCACCGGCACGGGGCTTTTGTTGTTGGCGGCCTGACCGTGTTCGCCGGTCGGATGCCAGCCTGCGGCCACCTGGGGCATCCGACGTTGAGCGACGGCTACCGAGAAGCGCCTGCAAGTAACGACGAACGCCGAGCCGGCGCTCATGCGGTCTGATTGTTCCGGCGTTCGCGGTTGCGCTGCGTGCGCAAGTACCCCAGGATGCCGCCACCGCGTCTCAGTCCCGCGCCTTTCCCATAGAGGCGGAGGCGAATGCCGGATGATGTCAGGTCGAACTCGGCGGCAATCTCCTTCAGGCTGGCGCCACGGCGGCGAAGTTCAACCATGCGGATTTGCTCGGGCGACAGCGCCACCATCCATTCCGGATGGGCATCGATCAACTCGAACAGCAGCCGGTCCAGATCGGTCATCACGGCTTAGTCGTCCCCCCGCTGGTCTGGCTCGTACGCGATGACGTTCTCGGCGTGCGGATCCATATTGACGTAGAACGGGATCACCGTAACCACGATGCCCTCCGTGTAGCGCAGTTCCCGCAGAATCTGATCGGCATAGCCGTTGTGCAGATACTCATCGAACGGCTCGTTGGTCACCACCACCGGCACCAGGAGGTTGATGACCGTGTCCGGCAGTTCCACATGCAGCCGGTCCAGATACCGGCGCAGCGGTTCGACCACCTCTCGGTACGGCGAGGGCAGCACCACCAGCGGGGTGCCGCTGTGCCGCTTCAGGTCCCATTTCCGCTCAATCTTTTCGCCCAGTTCCGGTTCGACCGCCACATAGACGGCGGTGACGTCGCTGGACATGCCGCGCGCGACCCGCAGAGAGTGATCGATGACCGGGCTGAGACCGCCGATCGTTAGAATGACTTTCACCTTGCCCGGGTGATCGATGGTCATATCGGCTTCGAGCAGGGATTCCACCCGGTCCTTGAACCGCTTGTAGTAGTTGTGGACGTGCAGGAAGTAGAGGATCAAAACCGGGATGACGATGCAAACGATCCAGGCGCCGAGCGCGAACTTGGTCCAGGCGATGATGACCAGGGCGACGGCCGAGAGAGAGGCGCCCAGCGTGTTAATGATTAGCGACCAGGCGTGCTTTATGAGGCGTTCGCCATTCCGCCGGGCGACCTTGAACCAGTGCACGATCATGCCGGCCTGGCTCAAGGTAAAGGCCAGGAAGACGCCCACGGCATAGAGCGGAATCAGGAGGTGCGTGTCGGCCTTGAAGGCGACGACCAGCAGCGAGGCCAGCGCAGCCAGCATGACGATGCCGTAGTTGAAGACCAGCGTGTCGCCCCGGTTGGCCATTTTCCGCGGCAGGTAGCCGTCCCGGGCGATGAAGCTGGTCAGCCGGGGGAAGTCGGCGTATGCGGTGTTGGCCGCCAGCAGCAGAATCAGCATGGTTGTGACCTGGACGGCGTAGTAGCCGAGGCCGCCGCCAAAGACCCGATGGGCCAACTGGGAAATCACAGTCTCATTCCCGGACAACTGCATGTTGAAGCCGAACGCCAGGAGCGTGATGCCGCCGAACATCGTGTAGAGAATGGTCCGCTCCCAGTTCATCGTCTTGATGGCGTTCTTGGCTTCCGGCGCCTTGAACGCCTGGACGCCGTTGCTGATCGCCTCAATGCCGGTGAGCGCCGTGCAGCCGGAGGCAAAAGCCCGGAGCCACACAAACATGGTGACCCCCTGTGTCATGGCCTTGAAGTCGGCACTGCCGAAGCCAAAGCCCGCCAGCACCGGGGCGACCGGATGCCAGTCGCCGGTGAGCGCCTTGTAGGCGCCGACGCCGATCATGGCAAACATGGTGAAAATGAAGCTGTAAGTCGGAATCGCGAAGAAGGCGCCGGACTCGCGGACGCCCCGCAGGTTTACGAAGGCGATAAACCAGACCACCAGCAGTGAGAGGAGGACTTCGTGGCCGCGCAACAGCGGGAAGGCCGACGTGAGGTTCGCGATGCCCGAGGCCGTGGAGACGGCGACGGTGAGCACGTAGTCCACCAGGAGTGCCGCACCGGCCACCAGGCCGGCCGCAGTGCCCAGGTTATCCTTGGAGACGATATAGGAGCCGCCGCCGTTGGGATACGCATGAATCGTCTGGTTGTACGATGCCGAGACGATCATGACCAGCAGGACGATGGCGAGTCCGGCGGACAAGGAGTAGGCTCCGGACAGGGCGCCGGCGGTCGGGATCAGAATCAGGAGAATTTCTTCCGTGGCGTAGGCCACCGAGGAGATGCCGTCCGAGGAGAATACACCGAGACCAGTAAAGATGCCCAGCCGTTCTACATGCTGCTGGTCGGTCCGCTTGGGACGCCCTAACATGATGCGCTTGACCCGATTCACGTATTGATGCGAGGGTCTGGCCACGACTCTCAGGCCTGCTCCTTTCGGTGTTCGGGGCGCCGCGCCCACGCTTCTGCGCCGGTGCGGCTCCTTCGACTGACACGCTTCGGGTTTGTTGCCCGTTGGGCGGTGCATATGTGGGAGTCTACACAGCCGCCGATTGCTTGTAAAAGCGCAGGGAATTCCGGTTTCCCGCCGGAACGCCCACGCACCGGTTGTAGAGGCGTTGGCGTTGCTCTTGCTTCGCCTGGCACGTTGCAGCGCTGCAAATGGAGCGATCTGCGAGGTTTATAAAATGATGGGTTTCATCAAGGGGGTCCGTCGCCTGGTGTCAAGCCGTGGAGCCCTTCTGCCGCCCGGCTTTGGCGGCAACCGGAGGCGCAGGCGGCGACAGGTGCGCAGACCGGCATTCCGGTCGCTCGTCCCGAACCTTGATACTTTCTTGATGACGGGTAGGGCCTTCTTGATGCGACGATGATGGAGAGTATCCCATTTTGAATCCGCCGAGCCCGAGGAGGAAGATCGTCGTGGTGCGTCCGGAGCGGTGGGCACGCCCATGGTCGCTGGAGACCTGGCAGCCTTACGCAGCCGTGGTGCTCCTGGTAGGTGCAGCGAGCGCCATCAGTGCCCTGGTGGTGGGAACCATGGCCCCGGTCAATCTGGTGATGATTTACCTGCTGGTCGTGGTGATCAGCGGGCTGCGCTGGGGACTGGGGCCGGCCGTCCTGGCTTCAATTCTGGGGGTCCTGGCCTTCGACTTTTTCTTCGTTCCCCCGCGCCTCAGTTTTACCGTTCACGATGCCCAGTACCTCATGACGTTTGCGGCCCTGCTGGTGGTGGCGCTGGTAATCGGGACCCTGACCGGGCGTTTGCGGAACCATGCCGCCATGCTGCACCGCCGTGAACGTGAGACGGCGGCGCTGTACGCGTTCAGCCGCAGCATGGTCGTCACCCGGAGCGTGACCGAGATCGCCGGGGCGGTCATCGGCCACGTTGCGCGCTGCTTTGACAGGCCGGTGGCGCTGCAGGTTCAGGAAGCCGGACGGCGGGATTTGCGCACCGTGGATTTTGGCGTGGGGCTGACGCCGGCTGAACAGGAAGCGGCCCGCTGGGTCCTGGATCACGGACAGCCGGTGGGCCGGAGCGGAACCGCCGGCGCGGATCTATCGGTGGATTGCATTCCGCTGAAGACCGGTCAGGGAATCGTTGGGGTGCTGGTGGTCCGCCACCGGTCTGCCAGCAGTCCTCTGAGTCCCGATGAGCACAGGCTGTTGGAGGCCTTCGCCGCTCAGGCGGCGGTGGTTCTGGAGCGGGCCAGGCTTGCGGAGACGGCCCGCAAAGCCGAACTGCTCATGGAGACCGACAAGCTGCAACAGGCCCTCCTGCACTCCATTTCCCACTCGTTGCGGACGCCGCTGGCCTCCATTATCGGCGGCCTGACCACCGTTCTGGACCCCGGCCAGGAGCAGTTGGATGCCGAGACCCGGCATGACCTGTTGGACACGGCACGGGAAGAGGCCGAGCGGCTCAACTGGCTGGTCAGCAACCTGCTGGACATGACACGCGTGGAGTCGGGCCACCTCAAGTTGAACATCGATCAGTACGACCTGGAAGACGTCATCGGCGCCGCTCTGGGGCAGACCGCCGTCCAGCTGAAGGACCACCCCGTTCGCGTGCAAATAGCCGCGGAACTGCCCCTGGTGTCGTTGGACCAGGTCCTGGTGGTCCAGGTGCTGGATAACCTGATCGACAATGCGGCCAAATACTCTCAGCCTGGCGCAAGCATCGATATTGCGGTGAAGCAGGCAGACGACTCCGTGGCGGTGACGGTGGCGGATCGCGGCGTCGGGGTTTCTGAGCAAGACGCCACGCGCATCTTCGACAAGTTCTACCGGGTGGAACGGCCCGGAAGCCCTTCGGGAACGGGGCTGGGACTGGCAATCTGCAAGGGGATCGTGGAGGCCCACGGCGGCCGCATCTGGGCCTGCCCCCGGGAAGGCGGCGGTGCGGAAATCACGTTCTCCTTGCCGATCCACCCGGGCAGTAGCGCTCGCAGCTGAATGCCGACCACTTGCGCCCCGAACATGGCAAAGCCCGGCAGGGATTCCCTGCCGGGCTTTGAGCACGGAGCGGCTCAGGGCGCGACCAAACGGGCTAACGCAGGGCCTGCATCCAGATTTTTGCGGTCGACAGGACGACCACGGCCGTTACCATCCAGCGCAGGTGGCCGACTTTGACCCGCCTGGACAACCGGCCGCCCAGTTGGGCGCCCGGCACGGCGCCGAGCACCAGGGCCAGGGCCATCATGACGGGCACCTGCCCCGTGGCCGCCTTGCCGATGGCGCCGAACAGGGAGCCGAGCAACACGATGGCCAGGGTGGAACCCAACGTCACCCGGGTGGGAATGCCGAGCACGTACATGAGCAGCGGTACATAAATGAACGCGCCGGGCGCCCCGATGAGGCCGCCGATCAGCCCCACGCCCAGCGCCAGGGCGACGGCCACGGGGCGGTTGAAGGGCACCAGGTCCGCCGGCAGGTCCGACTCGGTCTCACGCTTCGGCAGGAACATGAGCAGGGCTGCAAGCGTGGAGATTCCCGCAAACAGTACCAGCAAAAACCGGGCCGACGTGTAGGCCGACAGCCAGGCGCCTGCCAGCGAGGCCAGGGCGCTGGTCGTGCCCATGTAGAGGATCAGCGGCCGGCTGACAGCGTTGTGCTTGCGGTGGATCATCACCGCGGCCAGGGAGGCGAACAGCACCTGCACGATGCTGATCGCCGAGACCTGCTTCATGTCCAGGGCGGCGAAGCCCAGCAGTGGCGGCACAAACAGGAGCAGCGGCACCATGAGGATGGAGCCGCCCAGCCCCAGCAGGCCGGAGAAGAAGCCGCCGATCAGTCCGAGCAGCATGAGCAGCAGGAACAGCACCATGGGGTACACTCCTTCATGTAGGGAACGCCGGTGGGAGCGCGGGTCGTCAAAAAGTGAGGGTCACGTCGGCCTCGTGGGCGAACGCCAGGAAGGTCGCGGCGCCACCGGCCTCAACCCCCGCCACCAGGTCCGGAATGGCTGGGACACTCTTTTCGGCAAGGGCGGACTGCAGACCTGCCATGGACGGCGGCGATGTTGACCTCCCTATTTGTCGATGCGTCCGGCCCAGCCGGACATGCCGGGCACTACGTTCTGCACTCGGGCGAACCCGAGCCTGTCCATGATCTGGCAGGCGTAGTCGCTCCGGCGGGCGCTCCGGCAGATCACGGCATACGCCTGATTCCGGTCCAGATCGGCGACGGCTGCTTCGATCTCGGCGATGGGCACGTGCACAGCCCCGGGGATGTGACCGGCCCTGAATTCGGGCTCCTCCCGCACGTCGATGACCACCGGCGCCGACCCGGCCGTGATTAGCGCCGCCAGGTCGGCGTTGCTGATTTCGTGGGGGAAGACCCGGCCTTTTTCTTTTGTCTCGGTGACCACTTTCTTGATGAGGAGGCGGCTGTAGCCTTCCTCCGGCACCTGGCCCAGGAACTTCTGATCGGTCTGCAGGCACCAGTTGCGGAAATCGGCGGGGGCGCCCCGGTCGGTGACCAGCACCTCCATTACAGCGCCGACATCAATGGTGTCGATGCCCTTGCGGGCCCTGATGATGGGCATGGGGCAGGAAAGGCCGCGGGCATCAATCGTCAGAGCAGTGGGGCCATCCATGGTTTGAATCCTCCCAGTGTGTTGTTTTAGGAACCGTGATGTTTGGCGGCGCATTGGTTGGCGCCGATTTCGAGTTCGAACGCCTGGTCTTCGTCGACCGGGTACTCGCCCCGGTTGACCAGGCGCATGGTGTCGTAGGCGGCGGGCTGCACGGGCAGGTCGGCCAGAATCTGTGCCACGAATGCGGCCTCGTCGCCCAGGTGGAAGGCGGCGTTGTCGGCCCGGATGCGGCCCAGCCGTTCCGCGATCAGGCCGCCCGCCCGAATCTCCGTCGGGCTGGAGTAATGGGCCGGCAGGACCAGCACGTCGTCCTTGACGGCGCCCAGCCTGGCGTACAGAGTCCCGAAGAGGTCCCGGGCCCACTGGGTGGCTTGTCCGCCCAGGTCGGGGCGCCCGACCGACTCCACGAAGACGGTGTCGCCGCTCAGCAGGTAGCGGTCATCCACCAGCAGCGAGGAACTGCCGGGGGTATGGCCCGGTGTGCTGATGGCGAGCACCTCCACCACCGTGTCGCCGACCCGGAGCCGGGCGCCGTCTTTCAGCTCGATGTGGGCCAGGGGTGCACCCAGCATATCGCCGTCGGCGATGTAGTAGGGACAGCCCGCCCGGGCCGCCAGGTCGGCGCCGCCCGAAATGTGGTCGGCGTGTACGTGGGTGTCGACCACGCCGGCGACGGTCAGTCCCCGGGCCGCGGCGGCGGCGATGTACTGCTCGACGTGGCGCCCGGGGTCGACCACCAGCGCCTCGCCGCCCGAGGCCAGCAGGTAGGAGAGGCAGCCCTTGGCGACCCGGTCAAACTGGAGCAGGGTGAAGCTTTCCGCTTCGACCACGGGCTTCGCCGCATAGAGGACCGCCCACGCCTGCATGCCGCCGGCGACGTTGCGGGCCGCAATCCCCCGCTCCTGCAGGAGGCTGGCCACGTATTCCGAGGCGCCGCCCTTGGCGCACAGCAGGGTAATCTCCCGGTCACGGGGGAGCCGGGCGATGTTGCCTTCCTCATCTTCCAGGAAGTTGAAGTAAGGGATGTTCAGGGTGGGCACGGGCTCCTTGCCGCCCACCTGCCATCGGGCGAACTCATCCGGGTTGCGGAGGTCAAGGATGAACAGTTCCCGGCCGTCATCCAGTTCCGCCTTGAGTTGGGTTGCGGGAACCTGTCGAATCTCGCTGGCATTGGTCATGGTCAAAACACCTCACATTGCGCCAACTGTGATAGGGTACCAGGTACCGTACAACGAAAGCGAAAACGATCACTTGCCCCTGGCCGCGGCCCCGGTCCAGCCCAGCATGCCGTCGACCAGGTTCCGGGTCTGGGTGAAGCCCTGGGTCCGCAGGAACTGCTGGGCCGTCCCGCTCCGGTTGCCGCTGCGGCAGACCAGCACCAGTTCTTCGTGCGGGGAGAGGGAGCGGAACAGCGACTGGAAGCAAGAGAGGGGCAGGTTGACGGCGCCGGGGATGTGTCCGGCGACAAACTCATCGACCTCCCGGACGTCGACCATGCGGGGAGCCGGGCCGGTACGAAGACGGCGCTCAAGCTCCGCCGAGGTGATGACGGGGGAAACGGCTTTGACGCGGTCAGGAATCGACATGATCAGGAACCCCTCCTTTGGTATCTGACACTTTGGTGCTATTTGTAGCCAATATACCCTACTGGGTATCAGTATGTAAAGACGTTTGCGGGCAGCCCAAAGATACTATCTGCTGGCGAAATGCGGTTGTCAGAGTTTGGAGTCCATTTGCAACCATGGTAATGACGCCTATCTTACGAAAAATAGCCGCTTCCAGCCAACTGCTAGCCAGCACTGGCGATCTCTCGTATACTTGGGGTTGGCTGGTTTTCCCACTCCCTAACAAAAACCACGACAGGGGGACTGCCGGTGACCTGGCTGCTCGCAGCACTCGTCCTGATCCTCGCTTTGGTCGCCACTCTCGTTGGACGTAACCTGCGCTCACGTGCCGAACCTCCCGGTTCCGCACTGGTCGGCGAACGGCTCGACCGGGCCGAAAAGCTGATCCTTGAGTCTCAACAGCACCGCCGGCGGTTTCGGCAGGGCCTGACACGGGGCCTGGCGTTGGGTCTGGCGCTGGGCCTGGGTGCCGGAATCATCATCGCCATGGGCATGCGAGTCGATCCGACGAAGTGGCATGTGTCGGTAGGCTGGGCCTCGCGCCTGAGCGGTGAATCCCCCCCCGAGCCCTTCCCGGTTGCCCCGCCCGCCACCGTGAGTGCGGAACCGCCTGCCACTGTGCGTGCGGAACCGCCCGCCACGGAAAGTGGATCGACCGCACGGCCGGCCAAAGTCCGCCTTGTGGTGGACCCGGGAGACAGCGCCCCGGACGCTGCCGCGAAACTAAAGAGTGCCGGACTGATCACCGATGAATCCGCATTCCTGGCCCGTGTCCAGGAGCGTCACCTCGGCGGACTACTGGCGGATGGGACCTATCTCATCCCTGTAGAGGCATCGACGGACGAAATCATCGACACACTGACCGTGAACTGACGGAGCGCAGAACTTTACAGAAACGCCCCGCTTTCCTCCTGAGAGGTAAGCGGGGCGTTTCGCGTCCTGGCACTCCCGGCCGTATCACGACCCACCGCCAGGTCGGCTCGGGACCGGAGCGGTTCGCGCTGCTATCGCTCGACGACCGTGGCGATGCCCATGCCCCCGCCGATGCAGAGCGT
Source organism: Symbiobacteriaceae bacterium (assembly GCA_036504075.1). GTDB lineage: Bacteria > Bacillota > Sulfobacillia > Symbiobacteriales > Symbiobacteriaceae > DASXVX01. Next base: position 43,181 of record DASXVX010000094.1, read on the forward strand.
GGCAAGGCCCCGGCGGACATTCCGCTTCTGCATCTCGTGCAGGAGCGTGACCAGGATGCGGGCCCCGCTGGCGCCAATGGGATGGCCCAGGGCGATGGCTCCGCCGTTCACGTTGACCCGGGCCGGGTCCAGGTCCAACTCCTTGCTCACGGACAGCGCCTGAGCGGCGAAGGCTTCGTTGGCCTCGAAGAGGTCGATTTCCGGCAGGGTCAGGCCGGCCTTGGCCAGTGCCTTCCGGGTGGCCGGGGCGGGGCCGATGCCCATGAACGCCGGGTCGACGCCGGCCGACGCGTAGCTCACGATGGTGGCCAGCGGCTGTACACCGCGGGTCCGGGCCGTCGCTTCGGACATGAGGACCAGAGCCGCGGCCCCGTCGTTGATGCCCGAAGCGTTGGCGGCCGTTACGGTGCCGTCTTTCTTGAACGCAGGCTTGAGGAGAGCGAGCTTTTCCACTGTGGTCCCCTGCCGGATGAACTCATCCTGGTCAACGGCCGTGGGGTCGCCCTTCTTCTGCGGAATCAGCACAGGCACGATTTCATCGGCGAACCGGCCGGCCGCCTGGGCGGCGGCGGCCTTTTGCTGGCTGGCGGCGGCAAATTCGTCCTGCGCCTGGCGGGAAATGCCGTACCGGTCCGCCAGATTCTCGGCGGTAATGCCCATATGGTACTGGTTGAACACGTCGGTGAGGCCGTCGGTGACCATGGAGTCCACGAGGACGGCGTTGCCCATGCGGGCGCCGAAGCGGGCGGACGGCACGAGGTACGGGGCGGCGCTCATGTTCTCCATCCCGCCGGCCACGATTACCTCGGCATCGCCGCAGGCAATGGCCTGCGCCGCCAGGGTGACGGCCTTCATGCCGGAGCCGCAGAGCTTGTTGATCGACGTGGCCGGGACTTCGGCCGGAATGCCGGCCTTCATGGCGGCCTGGCGGGCGGGACCCTGGCCCAGCCCGGCTTGCAGCACAATGCCCATGAGCACTTCGTCAACCTCGCCGGGAGCGACCGCCGCCCGGCGGAGGGCTTCACGAATGGCGACGGCGCCGAGTTCCGGCGCGGAGACGCCCGCCAGGGCGCCGCCGAAGTTGCCGACGGCCGTACGAACTGCGGCAGCGATTACGACACGGTTCATAAGAGCATACCTCCTGCTAATCAGCCGCGGCCGCTTGACCCAGCCGTAGCCCCATCTTCTCCGGGAAGAAAATCTCAGCCGGCATCAGCTTCAGGTCAGCCGCGATCACGGGCCGGAACTCCATCTGGTCGAGAATGTCTTTCTGCAGGTCGATGCCGGGGGCGATTTCGATCAGGGTCAGCCCTTCGGGCCGGAGTTCGAAGACCGCCCGCTCGGTGACGTAGAGTACCGGCTGGCCTTTCATGGTGGCATATTCGCCGCTGAACGTGACTTGCTCAACCTGCCCGACGAACTTCTTGGCCTTGCCCTCCTTGGCGATGACCAGCCGGCCGTTCTCGACGTTGATGCTGGTGCCGCCGGCGGTGAACGTGCCGCAGTAGATCAGCTTCTTGGCCGTCTGGGTGATATTGATAAAGCCGCCCGCACCGGCCACCCGCGGGCCGAATTTGGAGACGTTGACGTTGCCGGCCGCATCGGTCTGGGCCATGCCCAGGAACGCGAGATCCAGGCCGCCGCCATCGTAGAAGTCGAACTGGTAGGGCTGATCCAAAATGGCGTCCGGGTTGGCGGCGGCGCCGAAGCTGAGGCCGCCGGCCGGCATGCCGCCCACCGGACCGGATTCCACTGTGAGGTACATTTCGTCGCCGAGACCTTCTTCGTTAGCCACCGAAGCAACGCCTTCCGGCACGCCGATGCCAAGGTTGACCGTGGCGCCGGGCACCAGTTCCATGGCTGCCCGCCGGGCGACGACTTTCCGCTCGTCCAGCGCCATGGGAGCGACGGAGGCCAGCGGCACCCGGACCTGGCCCGTGTAGGCGGGGTTGAAGGACTCGGCAAACGTCTGCCACTGGTTTTCCGACTTGCCGATGACGATGGCGTCCACCAGAATGCCCGGCACGCGGACGGACCGGGGATGCAGGGAACCGCGGGTGACGACCCGCTCCACCTGGGCGATGACCACGCCGCCGCTGTTCTTCACGGCCTGGGCGATGGACAGGATTTCGAGGTTGACCGCCTCCTTCTCAATGGAGAGGTTCCCAAACTCGTCGGCGCTGGTGGCCCGAATCAGTCCCACGTGAATCGGGAAAGCCTTGTAGAGCAGCCACTCCCGGCCTTCCAACTCCACCAGTTTGACCAGGTCCTCCGTGGTCCGCTCATTCAGCTTGCCGCCCTGAAGGCGGGGGTCCACGAACGTGCGCAGGCCCACGTGGGTGAGGGTGCCGGGCTTGCCAGCCGCGATATCCCGGAACAGGTGGGAAATTACACCCTGGGGCAGGTTGTACGCCTCGATCTTATTTTCTACGGCCAGCTTGCCAAGCTTCGGGGCCAGGTTCCAATGGCCGCCGACCACACGCCGGACCATGCCCTCGCCGCCGAAGTGGTTCAGTCCCTTGTCCTTGCCGTCGCCCTGACCGGCGGCATATACCAGCGTAAGGTCCCGGGGATGTCCGGTCTCCAGGAATCGCTGCTCCAGGGCCGCAGTCACTTCTTCGGCATGTCCGGCGCCGATGAACCCTTCACAAGCGACTGTCGCACCGTCGGGGATTAACGCAAGGGCCTGTTCAACCGTTACGACTTTGCTCAAGGTGAAACTACCTCCTGTCCCTGCATTCGCGGGGTCAGGAGCTACCTATTACAAGAACCGTGCCAACGACAAGAACCGTGCCAACGGAAAATGCGGCAGGCTCGTCTGCCGCATTCATATGTGCGTGCTACCCGGGTATGGCCCATCGCTCCATCCGCCGGTAGAGCACCGAGCGGTGAATCCCCAACCGCCTGGCGGCCTGCAGTTTGTTGCCGCCCGTGGCCCGCAAGGCGTCGACGAGCAGTTGTCGCTCGGTCTCCTCGATCTGCTTGCGCATGGGGCCGGCGGTGCCGACCACCGTCGCTCCGGGGTCGGTACCCGAGCGCCGGAGGCCTACGTAGGGCGGCAGGTCGGCCCAGTCGATCACGTCATTGTCGACCGTGTTCACGACCCGTTCCAGGGTATGCACCAGCTGCCGGACGTTGCCCGGCCAGTGGTAGCCTTGCAGGACCGCCATGGCCGCCGGCGTCAGGATTTTGACCTCGACGGCGGCTTCGCTGCAGACCCGCTCGATGAGCGACCGCACCAGCAGCGGGATATCTTCGAGCCGCTCCCGGAGCGGCGGCATTTGCAGTTCGATCACGTTCAGCCGGTAGTAGAGGTCTTCCCGGAAGCGGCCTTCGGCCACCTCTTTGGGCAGGTCCTTGTTGGTGGCGGCGACGATCCGTACATCTACATGCGTTTCCTTGAGGCCGCCGACTTTCTGAATCTCCCGTTCCTGAATGGCCCGCAGGACCTTGGCCTGCATCTCCAGGGGCATTTCGGCGATTTCATCCAAAAAGATGGTGCCCGTGTGGGCCTGCTCGAACTTGCCGGGCTTGCCGCCCTTGAGGGCACCGCTGAAGGCGCCGGACTCGTAGCCGAACAGTTCGGACTCCAGCAGGTCCTTCGGGATCGCGGCACAGTTGACTTTCACGAAGGGGTGCATGGACCGGCGGCTTTCGCTGTGCATGGCATGCGCCAGCAACTCCTTGCCGGTGCCGCTTTCGCCGAGAATCAGCACCGTAGCGTTGGACTGCGCGACCCGCGCCGCCAGCGTCTTGAGGCGGGCCATGGCCGGGCCGTCGCCGATCATGTCGGCCAGCTGGTACTTGGCCCGGGCTTCCCGGTTGAACTGCCGTTCGTAGTACTCGACCCGTTTCTGAAGCTGGTCGAGCCGGTCCACCACGGACTTCAGGTCGGTGTAGCTGCGGAACATGACCCGGCCCACGGCGCCCACCAGTTGGCCGGAAACGAAGACCGGGTGCCGCTCGACGATAAACTCCTCGCTGCCGACCTGGAACGGCCGGCCCACTTCGGGCACACCGCTCTGGGCCACGATGTGCATGCGGGAGTTGGGCAGCACCTCGGTGACATGCCGGCCGAGGGCCTTGTCCCGGTGGACGTTGAGGATGGTCTCGTAGGCGCGGTTCAGGAACAGGACAATGCCCTTCGCGTCTACGACGACCATGGCATCCAGGGCATCTTCGAAGACGCTGAAGATCAGGTCGTTCACGCACTGTGAGGTCCAGATGTTGTGGCGTGGGTTCGCCGTGGCAGACGGGGCCCCGGCCGGTTGTGTAGTCAAGCTGGTACCTCCTGGTGTCGCCAGTGTCGCTGTCGCAAGGTGAGACAGTGTCGCAGGTGGCGACATCATCGTAACACCGGTCCAAGCCGCCCGCCTGACGTTTCCGTACCGGGAGTTCTGGCCCGAACGGGCCATCCACGATCTAGGGTCCCCTGGTTTTCACGGGTTGGCACGGGGCTTGCTTTGTAGAGAGAGCGAACCGAGAAATCACCGGCTGAAAAGGGGTATGGCGCATGAAACTACAGGAACGGGTTGCGATTATTACCGGGTCCGGACGCGGGATTGGGCGGGAAGGGGCACTGGCCTTCGCCCGGGAGGGGGCAAAAGTCGTGGTGGCGGACTTCGACGCTGAGAGCGGCGGGCAGACGGCGGCCGATATCGCCGCCACCGGCGCTGAAGCGCTCTTTGTCCAAGTGAACGTGGCCGACCGGGCGAGCGTGAATGCGATGGTGGAAGCCGTGCTGGCCAAGTTCGGTGGGATTGACATTCTGGTGAACAACGCCGGCATTACGGCCGACGCCTCGCTGGCAAAGATGACCGAAGAGGCCTGGGACCGGGTCATCGCCGTGAACCTGAAAGGCGTGTTCAACTGCACGCAGGCGGTGCTGCCGACCATGATCGCCAAGAAGTACGGCCGCATTATCAACACGTCGTCGGTGGTCGGCCGGTTCGGAAACTTCGGCCAGACCAATTACGCCGCTACCAAGGCCGGGGTTATCGGGATGACCATGACCTGGTGCAAGGAACTCGCCGCCAAGGGTATTACCGTCAACGCTGTTGCTCCTGGTTTTATCCTGACGGAAATGACCGCAAAGATGCCGGAAAACGTCCTGGCCATGATGCGTGACAAGGCTCCGGCTCGCCGTCTGGGCCTTCCCGCTGACATCGCCAACGCATACGTCTTTCTGGCGCAGGAAGAGTCTGGCTTTATCAACGGACACGTGCTGGCGGTTGACGGCGGTCTGACCCTTTAATTCCCCCCCAAGTGAAGGAGGAAACCGTCTTGCTACAAGTCGCTGCAATCTTCCTCAGCCTTTTCCTGCTCATTTTCTTTGCCTACCGCGGTTATAGCGTCATCCTGTTCGCCCCGGTCTTCGCACTCCTCGCCGCCGCCGTCTCCGGGCTGAACGTGATGCCGGCCTACTCGGAACTCTTCCTGCTAAAGATGGCTGCCTACGTCAAGGCGTTCTTCCCGCTCTTCATGCTCGGTGCCGTGTTCGGGAAGGTCATGGACGAATCCGGCGCCGCCAAGGCCATCGCCAAGTGGATTCTGGCGAAGCTCGGCCCGTCCCGGGCGATCATCTCCGTCGTTCTCGCCGTGGCCGTGCTGACCTACGGCGGTGTCTCGCTCTTCGTCGTCGCTTTCGCCGTCTACCCGTTCGCGACGGCGCTTTTCAAGGAGGGCGGCATCCCCAAGCGGCTGATTCCGGCTTCCATCGCCCTCGGCGCCTTCACCTTCACCATGACGGCGCTGCCCGGCACGGCCCAGATTCAGAACCTGATTCCGACCAAGTATTTCGGGACCACCGCCTATGCTGCTCCGACCATCGGCCTGTTCGTGGCCGCCTGGGAACTGATTGGCGGCCTACTCTGGCTGGAGTACCGGCGGCGTAAGGCCCAGGCTGCCGGCGAAGGCTACGGCGTCCACACGAAGAACGAGTCGGGCATCGCGGTCGACGAGTCCAAGCTGCCGAATCCGCTGGTCGCCATCGTGCCGCTGCTGGTCGTGCTCAGCATCAACTACGTGCTGACCAAGTCGATTCCGCACTGGAATCTGGCCATGCTGAAGCCCTACGAGAAGCTGCCCCTCGCCAACTTGACCATGGCCAGCGTAGCCGCCAACTGGTCGCTGATCATCGGCCTCGTCGCCGGCATTACCGTCGCCGTCGTCCTCGGCTGGAAGAACCTCAGCGACAAGCTGGCCCAGACCCTGAACCAGGGCACCATCGGCTCCCTGCTGGCGGTCATGAACACCGCTTCGGAAGTCGGCTACGGCGGCGTCATCTCTTCGCTGGCCGGTTTCACCACCATCACCAACGGCCTGCTCGCGATCAAGGGCTCCCCGCTGGTCTCCGAGGCCGTCGCCGTGAACCTGCTGGCCGGCATCACCGGCTCCGCCTCCGGCGGCATGTCCATCGCCCTGGACACCCTGGGCAAGACCTACCTGGAATGGGCCAACCGGGTCAACGTCAGCCCGGAGATGCTGCACCGCATCGCCGCCGTCGCTTCGGGCGGGCTGGACGTCCTCCCGCACAACGGCGCCGTCATCACCCTGCTTTCGATCACCGGCCTGACCCACAAGGAATCGTATATCGACATCATGATGGTCGCCCTCGTGAATACCATCATCGCCGGCGCCATGGGTATCCTGCTCTACTCGATTACCCACATCGCCTAAATCCCGCATCTGTTCCCCAAACGGCGGGCGCCTCGCACCAACCCCCTGGTCCGTGTCGCCCGCCTTCATGGCCCCTGCTTGGTAATATATTCACAAGGAGTGCTCTACACATGTTTACACTGACTGAACAGCAGGAACTTATTCGCAACCTGGTCCGGGAGTTCGCCGTGAGCCAGGTCGCCCCGATCGCCTGTGAGATCGATGACGAGGCCCGCTGGCCCGCCGAGACCATCAAGGCCATGACCGCGCTGGATCTCATGGGCATTCCGTTCCCCGAGCAGTACGGCGGCTCCGGCGGCGACTACCTGAGCTACATCATTACGGTGGAGGAGCTTTCCCGGGCCTGCGCTTCCACGGGTGTGATCCTGTCCGCCCATATTTCCCTGGCCGGCGCCCCGATTTACCAGTTTGGCACCGAAGCGCAGAAGCAGCAGTACCTGCCCGACCTGGCCGCCGGCCGTAAGCTGGGCGCTTTCTGCCTCACGGAGCCGGCCGCCGGCACCGACGCCGCCAGCCAGACCACCGTGGCCGAACTGGACGGCGACGACTACGTGCTGAACGGCGGCAAGTGCTTCATTACGAACGGCGACCACGCCGAAACGTTCATCGTCCTCGCCATGACCGACAAGGCCAAGGGCACCAAGGGTATCAGCGCTTTTATCGTCGAGAAGGCGTTTGCGGGCGTGTCGGTCGGGAAGCACGAACGGAAAATGGGCATCCGGGCGGCGCACACCACCGAGGTCCTGTTCCGCAATGCCCGGGTGCCGAAGGCGAACCTGCTGGGCAAGGAAGGCGACGGCTTCAAGATCGCCATGGTGACGCTCGACGGCGGGCGCATCGGCATCGCGGCGCAGGCGCTGGGCATCGCGCAGGCTTCCCTGGACGAGTCGATCAAGTGGGCCAAGGAGCGGCAGCAGTTCGGCAAGCCGATTGCCGCCAACCAGGCGATTCAGTTCATGATCGCCGACATGGCCGTGCAGGTCCAGGCGGCCCGCCACCTGGTCTACCATGCCGCCACGCTCAAAGGTGAAGGCAAGCCCTACAGCAAGGAGGCCGCCATGGCCAAGCTGTTCGCCGCCGAGACGGCCATGCAGCAGTCAATCAAGGCTGTCCAGATCCACGGCGGGTACGGTTATATCAAGGGCACCACGGTCGAGCGGCTCATGCGGGACGCCAAGATCACCGAGATTTACGAGGGCACGTCGGAAGTCCAGCGCATGGTCATTTCCGCCAGCGTTCTGCGCTAATTCCGCCGAGGTTAAGAGGAGGAGATCGCCATGCCGAACGTGATCACGTGCTACAAGTGGGTCATCGATGAGGCCGATATCCGGGCCGGCGGGGGCGGCGCCCTCAGCTTCGAGCAGGCCGGCCGCAAGATCAGCGAGTACGACCGGAACGCCATCGAGGCGGCCGTGCAGATCTGTGAGCAGCAGGGCGGGAGCGTCACCGCCATTTCCCTGGGCGGCCCGGAAGTGAAAAGCTCGGCGAAGGACGCCCTGTCCCGGGGGCCGGAGCGGGCGATTCTGGCGTTGGACCCGGCGTTTGCGAACGCCGACTCCCAGACCACGGCCCTGGGACTGACCGCTGCCGTGAAGCTGGCCGGGGCGTACGACCTGATCGTGTGCGGCGAAGGCTCGGGCGATGTGTACGCCCAGCAGGTCGGACCCCGCCTGGCGGAACTGCTGGGGATCCCCTGCATCACGTTCGCCGGCAAGCTGACCGTGACCGCCACGGGCGTGGTGGCCGAACGGAAGCTGGACGACGGCGTCGAGGTGGTGGAGGCGGCGTTCCCCGTGCTGGTGACCGTGTTGCCGGACGTGGCCAAGCCCCGGATTCCGAGCCTGAAGCAGGTCATGGGCGCAGCGAAAAAAGAGGTCAAGGTGGTGGACGCCGCGGCGCTGGGCCTGGCTGGCGACGCCCTCGCCGCCCGGTTTGAGACCAAGGCGTTGAAAGCGCCGGCCAGCAACCGCAAGCAGGTGAAAGTCGCGAACCCGGTCGCGCTGGCCGAGGCCATCGCAGGCGCCGTCCGCTAGCGCCCTCACCGAAGAAGGAAAGGATGTGCCGGAACATGGCTGGTGTCTGGGTATTTTCGGAGCAGCGTTCGACGCTGCTGGAACTGGTCGGTGAGGGGCGGAAGCTGGCGGACCGGCTGGGCGTAGGCCTGACCGCCCTGGTGCCAGGCGGGCGGTTCGACGCGGTGGATGCCATCGCCTTCGGCGCCGACGAGGCGATTGTGCTGACGCTGCCGGAGGGGCAGCCGCTGGAGACGGCGGCGGAGGCCGTCGCCCGGCTGGTGGGCGAACTGGACCCGGACCTGATCCTGTGGGGCGCCACGCTGCGGGCCAAGGGGCTCGCCGCCCGAGTGGCCGCCCGGCTGGGCGCAGCCCTGGTGACCGATGCGACAGCCCTGCGGGTGCAGCCCGACGGGCGGATCGAGACGGACCGCATGGTCTACGGCGGCGGCGGCGTCGCCACCCAGGTTGCCCTCACCCGCCCGCAAATGATCGCCGTGCCGCCCCGGACCTTCGCGGAACCGGCGGTCAACCCCCGCATCGGCGACGTGCGGGAAGTGGTCGTGCCGGCCGACAGCCGGGTTAAAGTGACCGAGCGACGCCCGAAATCGAACCAGGGCGCGGACATCGCGGCCGCCGGCGTGGTGGTCGGCGTGGGCCGGGGCCTGGCAGCGGCGGAGGACCTGGCGCTGGTGGAAGCGCTAGCGGCCACGCTGGGCGGCGCCGTCGGCTGCACCCGGCCGGTGGCCGAGGACCTGGGTTGGCTGCCGGAGGACCGCTACATTGGCATCTCCGGGCGCAAGGTCGCCCCGAAAGTCTACGTGGCGGTCGGCCTCTCCGGCCAGGTGCAGCACCTGGCGGGCATGCGGGAGTCCAAGGTGGTCGTGGCGATCAACAAGGACGAGAACGCCCCGATTTTCGCCAACGCCGACTACGGGCTGGTGGGCGACCTGTACACGGTGCTGCCGGCTCTCACTGACGAACTCAAGAAGCTGATGCGCTAAGGGAGAGACTGACCATGGCTGAGGAACGGATGGATGCCATCGTGGTCGGGGCGGGGCCGGCGGGCAGCGCTGCCGCTCTCACCCTGGCCCGGGCGGGCCTGGAGGTGCTTCTGGTTGAACGGGGCACCACCGCCGGCAGCAAGAACATGACGGGCGGCCGCCTGTACACCCACGCCCTGCAACGGCTGGTGCCCGGCTACCGGGAAGCGGCGCCGTTGGAGCGGCGGGTGACCCGGGAACTGGTGACCTTTTTGACGGCCCAGTCCGCGATCTCCCTGGATTTCCAGTCGGGCCGCTTCGAAGACAATTCCTATACCGTGCTGCGGGCCCGGTTTGACCCCTGGCTGGCGGAGCAGGCGGAGGCGGCCGGCGCCATGGTCGCGACGGGCGTCAAGGTCGACGACCTGGTCCTGGAGCACGGGCGGGTCGTGGGCATTCGCTGCGGCGAGGACGAAATGCTGGCCAACGTGGTCATCGTGGCGGAAGGCGCCAACTGCCTCCTGCCCCGCAAGGCCGGGCTGCGCACCCGGGAGATGTCGCCGAGCCACATGGGTACCGGCGTCAAGACCACGATCGAACTCCCCCGGCAGGTGATCGAAGACCGTTTCCACCTGACCGGCGACGAAGGCGCCTGCCAGCTTTTCGTGGGCGATGTAACCAAAGGCCTGCCCGGCGGCGGCTTCCTCTATACAAACGGCGACTGTCTCTCGCTCGGGCTGGTAATCACGGTTGAGGCCATGTTGAAGAACCCGGTAAGGCCGGCTGACCTCATGGAGGCATTCAAGCAGCACCCGGCCATCGCCCCAATCATCGCCGGCGGCAAGGTGGTGGAGTACTCGGCGCACCTGGTGCCGGAAGGCGGCATCGGCATGATGCCGCAGGTGACCGGCGACGGCATCCTGGTGGCGGGCGATGCGGCGGGCCTGGTACTGAACCTGGGCTACACCGTGCGGGGGATGGACTTTGCCATGGCCTCGGGCATGCATGCGGCGGAGGCCGTCATCGATGCCAAGGCAGCCGGCGACTTCGCCAAAGCCGGCCTGGCGGGTTACGAGCGGCGGCTGAAGGAGAGCTTCGTGCTCAAGGAGCTGGAACTCTACCGGAACGCCCCGCACTTTATCGAGTCGACCCCCCGGATGTTCGGAACTTACCCGGCGTTGCTGGAGGGGATCCTCGGGCGCCTCTTTACGGTGACCGGGACCACCGAGCCCGTCCACTTTATGCAGGCCGCCCGGGCCGAACTGAAGGGCAAGGCGAGCGTCTGGGATCTGGCGACCGACGCCTGGAAGGGGGTGCGGGCGCTGTGACCAAGCCGATGACGATCGAAGACCGCCTGGGGCTCAACAAGTTCGTGGTCGATGAAGAGCACGCGCACATCAAAGTGAACACGGCCATCTGCCAGACCTGCGGGCCGAAGCCTTGCACCTGGGCCTGCCCGGCCCTGCTTTACAACCTGGTGGGCGGCGAAATCAAGTTCGACTATGCCGGCTGTCTCGAATGCGGGACCTGCCGTGTCATATGCCCCAAACCGGGCGCCATCGACTGGGAGTATCCGCAGGGGACTTTCGGCGTCCACTTCCGGTACGGGTAGCGACTACACTCAAAGGAGCTGTATTTATATGAAGTTCCAGATTGGCGACAAGGCGTCGTTTACGAAGACGGTCTCGGAGTCGGACATTTACCTCTTTGCGGGCATCACCGGCGACATGAATCCGGCGCATATTGACGACGTGGCCATGAAGAACTCCAAGTTTGGCGGCCGCATTGCCCACGGGATGCTCTGCGCCGGCTTCATTTCCGCCGTGCTGGGCATGCGGATGCCAGGTCCGGGCACCATTTACCTGGGCCAGACGCTGAAGTTCCTCGCCCCGGTCCGCATGGGCGACACGGTCACGGCGACGGCGGAAGTCGTCGAGATCATCGACAACAAGCGGCTGAAGGTGCATACCACCTGCACCATCCAGGACGGGACCGTCGTGGTCGACGGCGAGGCGCTGGTGCTACCGCCTCGGGACTAGTGGACAGTACGAACCGGCACTTCGGGATAGGGAGTCGGCAGGTGCCGGAACAAGCCAGATATCGGCGATGGAATGGAAACAGCCCGGCAGGGATAACCCCTGCCGGGCGACTCGTCTCTATCGATTAGCCGGTGAACTCCTGGGTGAACATCATGCCATACTGGCCGCCCTTCACGATGCCGATGCCGACCTTCGTGTACTTCGCGTTCAGGATGTTGGCCCGGTGGCCCGGGGAATTCATCAGGCTGGTGTGGGCGCCGGCGACAGAGGGGTTCCCGGCGATGTTCTCGCCGGCCGTCCGGTAGGTGATGCCGAACTTCTTCATCATGTCAAACGGGGAGCCATACGTCGGGGACTGGTGGCTGAAGTAGTGGTTCGCCGCCATGTCCTGGCTCTTCAGCCGGGCGACCTTCGTCAGCGCCGGGTCGGCCTGCAGGGGGGCAAGGCCGGCCTTGGCCCGCTCACCGTTGACAGAAGTGAGCATTTGCTGCTCGTCCGCCGTCAGGCCCGCCGCCGGAGCGGCCGCACCGGGCTGCGTGGGCTGGGCCGGCTGGGTGGGCCGAACCGGCTGCGTGGGCGGGGTCGGGTAGGGGTAAACCGGGCCCATGATCGGGCAGCGGGTCTGTACGATTACCTGACGGCAGTCCGGGGTGGCGGCAAACACGGGAGTCGCGGCGGTCAGGGCGCCCAGGAGCGCAACGGAGATCGCGAGAGCCTGAATACGAGTAGTGAGCTTCATGATGTGGTACTCCTCCTCAGGAAAATTAATTCCCGAAGGGCTGCCGAAAAGGAACCCTTGAGGAGGAGGTTTCGACCTCCTCCTGCCACGCTTACGAGGTTAGCTGACGGGCTCGGGCCGCAGGAGTCTGGCCCGGATAGCCGTAGGACCGGCTGTTCTTCGCCCCTGTGAATGGTTCCCCCGTTTTCGCTCGGTGCGAAATTTAGCGATCAGGTCGGCGTTACCGCTTCGGTAGGTCTAGACTAACCCGCAGCGGTATTGAACGTCAAAACCTAAAGTATGGAAGTGGTGATATAGTTGGAACCGGTTGGCACCAATCCGACGCCGGCCGATCCAGCCGAAAGCGGTTGAACCGCTTCAGAATCAAGGGACCGAGGGATGGCGCGTGGAATGGCCGGTTTCCCGGTTTTTTGACAGGTGGTCGTTGCCTTTTTCTTCGCCTCCCAGATAGTAAAGAGCCTGATGCGAGGGGGCCTTTGGGCAATGGTGGAAGTAAATCCCAAGCACATGCGAGTGATTACTCAAACATGCACAACAATCGCTTGCCCAAAGGAGGAGCTTTCATGGTACCCAGGCTCGGGCGCACCCTCGTAGCGCTCTGTCTGCTGCTGACGCTCTCCGGGGTGGCCGCTGCGCCCGCCCCGGGATCCGCCGGCCCAGCCTCTGCCGGTGCCGTTCGCTTTGCATCTGAACCGCCGCCCCCGGCCGGACCTTATCCGGGAAACCCCGACAAAGAGGCCATGCGCCACAGCGCCCGGTCCGACGGCGTTGGCGTCGGCGTCGGACCCCGGTCGCGCCAAGTCCAGTCGGCAGCGGTCCCAGCCGCCGGCTCAGCCCTGCAGGTCGCCAACCAGGCGGCCGCCGCGGACATCGGTCGGGATGGCCGGTACAACTTCGGCCTGTTCCAGGAGAGCGCCGGCGTCTGGTATAACATCAGCTACGCCTGGCCCGCCGACCCCTGGAGTTCGTTCGCCACCGTCCGGGTGGATGGTGCCGACGCGATTTACGGCTCGTCGGCCGGCGCTTTCCTGGAAGTGCCCCACAACACCGATGGCCTGACCAACACCTCGCTCTGGCGCAAAGGCGACGTCAGCGCCCGCCAGACCATTCAGATCGCCCGGAACCCGGCCACCGGCGTTCCGGACGCCGCCCAAATCCGCTACACCGTCACCAATACCGGGACCGCCGCTCATGCCGTTGGCCTGCGGGTCATGGTGGACACCATGCTGGATAACAACGACGGCGCCCCGTTCCGGGTGACCGGCCCCGGTGGCGTGCAAGCCGTGACCACCGAGACGGACTACCTGGGCGCCGCCGTGCCGGACTTCTGGCAGGCGTTCAAGGACCTGAGCATTCCCGACATTTCCGCCCAGTACACGTTGCGCGGCGACGACGCCACCCCGCCGGACCGGATGGCGATTGCCGCCTGGCCGCGCATTTACCCGACGAACTGGGACTTCACCGTGAACCCCACCCAGTCGGTCACCAGCGACAGTGCGGTGGGCATGTGGTGGAACCCCTTGACCCTGAACCCCGGCCAGACCCGGACGCTCATCACCTACTACGGGCGCCCCCGGACCAACAGTTCGCCGACGCTTACCGTCAGTTGCCCGGCCCAGGTGACGTACAGCGATTGGTCGGCGCATCCGATCAACGCCATCGCCTACCTGAACAACAATACCGGCGTGACCATGTCCGGCGTCACCATGACGGTCCAGACCGGCATGCCGCTGCTGGACAACGACCCGACGCACAGCCTCGGCACCGTAGGGCCGGGCGGCACCACCCAGACGGCCTGGCGGCTGCAGCCGGTGAGCGCCGGGCTCTACAATATTCACGTCGAAGCTTACCAGCAGGTCAACGGGGCGCCGCAACTGATTGCCACGGGCGACTGCCGCACGGAGGCACTGGCGCCGGCGGTGCCCGGCAACATCACGCTGACCGGGGTGGCCGGATATCGTCCGGACGGCACGCCGGTGGCGTATCGCTGCGAGCCCATTACCGTTACCGTGACCTACCCCGACCCGCAGCCGGTCGGCGTCACATTCCAGGCGGTCGACGCGGCGGGCACCAGCTATTCGGTGAGCATGGTTCTGGGCCCGAGCGGCTGGACGGCGACCTTCGCACCCTGCCAGGTTGGGCTTTCCAGCTCACCGATCTTGATTCAGCTGACGCCGCTTTATCCGGACGGGTCCACCGGGCCGGTGGAATCGTTCAAGGTGGTGCTGATCGACCCCAGCGGTTTCGTCTACAACGCCGCACAGGGCACCGGCTGGCGGCTGCCGGGCGCCAGCGTGACGCTCCAGTACTTCGACCCGCAGTTGCAGGCGTGGGTCGACATGAGCGACGCGGCCTATCCGAACGCCATGAGTCCGGCGGACAACCCAGAATTCACCAACGGCGCCGGCCATTACGGCTGGGACGTGGCCCCGGGCCAGTACCGGGTGCGGGTGAGCCGGGCCGGCTTCGTCGGCAACACCAGTCCGGCCGTGACCATACCGCCGGCGGTTACGGACCTGAACGTGGGGCTGACGCCCGTGGACGGGACGCCGCCGGTCGTCACATACAGCGGCGTCACGCCGGGCGGCAGCTACGCCGGACCGGTTACCATCGACCTGAATGCCACCGATGACCTGTCAGGCGTTCGGTTCATCGCCTACGCCCTGGACGGCGGGGCCGAGACGACCGTCATGGGCGCCCACGCTGCGGTCACGGTCAGCGGGAGCGGCGGGCACACCCTGGCCTACCGGGGTGTGGACCAGGCGGGCAACCAGGCCTCGGGCAGCGTTAGCTTCAGCATTGGTTGCATGGCCGCGCCGGTGCTGGCCTGGCTGCCGCCGCTCAGTGCGGCGGCGCCCGCGGACATCGCGAATGGCGACGTGCTGCCGATTCGGTTTACCTGGACCAACTGCGGGGCGCCGATTCACGATGAATCGGTGGCGATTCGGGTGCTGGATGCGGCTTCCGGCCGGTTGATCACGGGGTATACCTACGGGGCCGGCATCACTGTCGACGATGCCACCGGCACGTACCGCCAGGACTTCGATTCCGGCCTGTACGGCCTGACCCCCGGCATGCAGTTGCGGGTGCGGGTCTACTTCGGGAACAAGCTGAAAGCGACGTCGCTCGTGAACGTCCACTGACGCGTGCAAACAGGGCTGCCTCCCGGTGGGGCAGCCCTGCCCGCGGCCTTATGGGTTTTCAGCGGCGATGAATGTCCGGAAGGGGTTGATCTTTCATGCAGCGAAAGTAAGCTGCAGGTCACTTTTTGCCAGGGGGCGGCATCGTGGAAGAACGCAGGCGACTACTTGTCCTCATCGCAGCAACAGCCGGGGCGATTCTGGTCCCCTTGAACACCAGCATGGTCTCCGTGGCGCTTTCGCCGATTATGAATGCGTTCGGGGTGCCGGTGGCCCGGGTAACCTGGCTGGTGTTGCTTTACCTGGTGGTGATTACGAGTCTCCAGCCCACCGCCGGCAAGCTCGGCGACCGGTTCGGCCACCGCCGGGTCTTTCTGGCGGGGCTGGTGGCCTTCGGCATCGCATCGGTGGGTGCGGCCCTGGCGCCCACGTTCTGGCTGCTCACGCTGTGCCGGGTGCTCCAGGGGCTGACTTCGTCCACGCTGGGACCGAACGCCGCCGCACTGATCCGGCTGGCCTACCCGGTGGAGCGGCAGGGCCACGCCATGGGCCTTTACGTGGGCGCGTTCAGCATGGGCCTGGCCATCGGGCCGGTGCTGGGCGGCCTGCTGGTGGGCTCCGTCGGCTGGCAGGGCATCTTCTGGGTGAACGTGCCGGGGGTGATTCTCTCCGCCTGGGTCGGCTTCAAGGTGCTGCCGCGCACGGACCAACTGCTGCAGGTGCCGTTTGACTGGTGGGGCACGGTGCTGTTCGGGGCGCTGGTGTCCGGCGTCGTGCTGACGGCCAACATGTGGAAGCTGGGCGGTCTGCCGCTGCCGCTCTGGGTCATCGCCCCCGGGCTGGCGGCGCTGGCCGCGGTTTTTTACGTGGTTGAGCAGCGGGCGAACGACCCGCTCATCAAGTTCGGGCTGTTTCGGCTCCCCGGGTTCGGGGCGTCCAACCTGGCCGTCTTTCTCCTGCACACCATGGTCTACGTGGTGCTGGTGGGCATCCCGCTGTACCTGCAGCAGGGCCGGGGCCTTTCGGCCGAGGGCGCGGGTCTGCAGATGGCGCTTTTCTCCGGCATGCAGCTGGTGGCACCGCTCTCCGGGCGGTGGTCCGACCATCTGGGCCGGCGGATTCCCGTGGCCCTGGGCGGGCTGCTCTGGACGGCGGCGTGGCTGGGGTTGCTCTGGATTTCGCCGGGGTCGTCGCTTTTGTGGGTAACGGGATTCCTGGTGGTGGGCGGGTTCGGCTTCGGTCTGACCAGTGCGCCGGTCCAGGCCGCCTGCCTGGCCTCCCTGCCCCGGGCGGATGTGGGCGTGGGTTCGGGGGTCTGGTACTCGGCCCGCTACCTCGGGAACGTTGCAGGAGCGCTGCTGACCAGCCTGCTGCTGCCGAAAGACCTGGCGGCGGGCGCACCGGTGCTTTACTGGACGATGGTGGGGGTAGCCCTGGCCCTTGCCGCCGGCGCCCGCCTGCTGCCGGCCCCGCGGGACCGCATCAGCCTGGACGATTGAACCGCAACCGGCCCTTGCACGTGTGGTGCAAGGGCCGGCGCCGTGTCCGGCCCGTCCACGAGCCAAGATTTTTTTGCGGGAGCGGGTCAAAACCGAACAAATGCCCCGACATTTACGATTTTAGTGTGGGGTGGCGGAAACATGGGCGGTCGTCCGGGGGTCGAGTGCCCATCGATCCGGGGTCGAGTGCCCATCAATCCGGGGGTCGAGTGCCCATCGATCCGGGGTCGAGTGCCCATCAATCCGGGGTCGAGTGCCCATCAATCCGGGGTCGGGTGCCCATCGATCCGGGGTCGAGTGCCCACCGATCCGGGGGCGAGTGCCCACCGATCCGGGGTCGAGTGCCCACCGATCCGGGGTCGAGTGCCCATCAATCCGGGGGTCGAGTGCCCATCAACCCCGGGCAGGGTGCCCAGCGATCCGGGGTCGAGTGCCCATCGATCCGGGGTCGGGTGCCCAGCGATCCGGGATGGGTGTCCGGCGCTATGCACCGACCGACCACTCCATCGAGACCGCCTCGGCCTGCCGGAGAACCGTCTCCGTGGCTTCTTCTTGCCTGTCCGGCGGATACTTGTACCGGCGCAGGAGCGTTTTCACCATGACCCGCAGGCGTGCCCGTACGGACTCCCGCACCGCCCAATCCACCGTCACCGACTTGCGCAGACTTTGGGTGAGTTCGATTGCGATCTTCTTCAGCGTCTCGTCGCCGAGTTCCCGGACGGCCGATTCGTTTTCGGCCAGGGCGTCGTAGAAGGCGAGTTCGTCTGGGTGCAGGCCCAGGTCCTCGCCACGTCTTGCGGCTTCCCGGAACTTCTTGGCCATTTCGATGAGCTCTTCGATCACCTGGGCCGTCTCAATGGCCCGGTTGCGGTAACGGGTCAGGGACTGCTGCAGCAACTCCGAGAACGCTGACGTACCTCGTCCAGGAACTCGTCGGACAGCACGCCGATGTTGGGTTTGTTCAGTCCCGCCGCCTCGAAGACATCAACGACTTCGGCCGACACCACCGCTCGGGAAATGATTTGTCGTAGGGCGTGTTCCTTTTGCTCGTACTTGAGCCTTCGTGGCCGCCAGGACGGCCGGGGATGTTGGGGTTGAGCCGTTCGATGGCACGCCGGTGCCGCCCGGTCAGGGCGACCCGGCGGTGGGTGTCGCGTTCGGTGCCGGGGGTGCGGGCGTTGGGCGGGGAGATGTCAGGGCCATGGGCGGTGGTCCGAGGGCAGCAAGCCACTGGAGGGCGCTGTTCCAGGTGAACTTCGTTGAGGATGCTCATGCAAGCAAGCTGAACATCTCCCGTGAAGCCATAGGGACGACAGGTGACGGGGGCTGGCTGTTGTTCTGAGCGGTCCGCAGGTGCTGAGACCCCAGGTTAGAAGTTGACCGAGGCTGGTGTGCGTCTGCGCAGTCAGTCATATCCTGGCGCCCCGATTGCTTGACTCGCGTGGCATCAGACTCCGGTGCGTTACCTACAGAGACGAGACACACCTCGTGGCCTCCCAGGGGGCTCTGATTGCGCCTTCATAATAGATACCGCCACGGGCATCCTGGTGGCCTTCCCGTCAGCCAGGCATATACAACCGTCCAAGGTCGCAGTAACATTGGATCTTGCGAAACACCTCTCTTAGGAGGACTGGGGAGATGCAACTCTGTGAGTGGCTGGAGGATGGCCAGGACGGCGGATCAAGTGCCGATCAACGTGATGAATTCCGTGGGCTATTCGAGGCTAAGGCACTTGAACTGCTCCACAGGATCAATCCCGTACTCGAGCCCGAAGTCGTTCTACTACAGGTATCCCCGTACGAACCGGACGAAGACGAGAGTTTTCAACAAATCACTGTGACGTCCGGTAACACATTCCAATCAAGCGTCCTCATCGAAGGACTGAAAAGCATTCCCCATTCTGGAAATGGCCGACGTACACATGACTTCTTTGCCGATGTCGAAAATGCCCTGAGGCCACTGCTAAGTAAGGCATGTCCGGGGAAAATGGTATTCCTGTCAGAAACCCTGGACGGCACGCTATATGGGCATATACTGATTCTGATAATTGGAGGAGCTTTGGCTTCCAAAGTGCGATGGATCAATTATCCTGCCAATAACCCGCTCCCCCCAGATTCACTTTTGGAAGCTGCGGCCGAGGTCTTCATAACTGAGTGCTCGGCTGAACTCGTCGGTCAGTTTCCTCCGATGTTCAAGGAAATTTTTGGCATCCGTGTCCAGGAACTACTGCGGGCCAGTGCCTGCAACCTAATGCGAATAGTTGCGGCCCAAGCGGCCGTTTCTAATGATGATGGTCAAGAGGTTTATGAAGCCTTTGAATCCGTAGCGGCCGAACTGTATGAAGGTGCACCAGCGCGCGGTTCAATAGTGGTGGCGTCTCCCACAACCTTGGGTGACTCAATACGGGTTCTCTTCGCTGAGCCAATCATCATCGAACCTAGGACGTGCCGACATATTCGTAAGCTGCTCGAAACTACAACCGGGTCAATGGCTTTACTGGTCTACTCTACAAAGCGTTCTGTAAATAAAACTAGAGATCTCAGCATTCACGGATTAGTGGATGCGTCAGAAATCGAGGACGTATTTCGGGTGGACTTTAAGGGACACAGAAGCTGGGAACTGTCCCGTGGGTCGATTCAACTCATGAGAGTCATGGCTGGCGTCCCATCTGCTCCCCAGTATGAGTCCCGGTTTCGGCAGGAGGCATCAATGCGGTTTGCTGGCCTCGCAGGCATAGCTGATATAGAGCGGCTATGGAACCTTGTCTCAGCCGCCCCGAGACAAAAACATGGCACCATCGTGATCGTGGCGGCTGACGCTGAAAGCGAAGCCAAACGTCTCATTTGTACACAGATTGACCCTGATCGAAGCACTTTTGATCAAAGCATGGTCGAGGACATCACCGCTATCGATGGTGCACTTATCTTTGATCCCAAAGGGCGCTGCCATGCAATGGGAGCAATTTTGAAACAAGGACCCGCTAAGCCTGACCTTTTGGCACGCATGGAAACCAGTCCCTCACGAGGGTCACGATATAACTCAGCGGTGGAATACGTAAAGTTCGCTCCAAGTCCTCGTTTGGCGGTCGTGGTCTCAGTAGACGGATCGATTGACGTGATATGACGGCGTCTCCCACAACATTGGGGGACACACCGAATAGCGGCAGAACAGGCCGGAGGCCAACAGGCGTGTCACCGTGCCGAACCTCAAAGCAGGCTCCGCTACCCCAGCTCACCTGAACACTCCGGTGGTTCCGGCGGGCCGTATAGAATGGTACTGTTGTCAAGGCCAATCGTCCGGGATAGGCCATCGAGGTCAGGAAAGAGATGCCGACTGCTGAAGCCAAGGGCACGAAGCTCTCTCGCAAGTCCATCCTTTGCAGAGGAAGGCACAACATATCGAGCCAAGTACTTAGATTCGGTCAAGACTTCAGTGATGCTTCTACCCTTGTCTGGAAGAACGACCGTATCATCCTCACCCGGTGCCGATCGTCGATGCCTTCCGGCTTGTCGATTGTGGGCCGGCTATGTCCCCCCGCAAATCATCCAAAGTGATCGAGTCCACGGGCGCGTCTCCGGTCACCTGCACGAGCAAGCTCATCTGCAGCCTGTACGTGCGCAGTGTATCCGGGCTGTACCCCTCTGCCCGGCGCTGTTCTATCCAGCAATTGATCGTCTCGGTCGCCAGCATAAACAAGGACCTCCCGATGACAGAATCACAGATTGATTCTTGTCAGGAGAGGCCCAAGTGAACCGCACACAGCGGCCTGTAACCGATGCAGACAGCAGGCTTGTCACCCTCTCAAGGTAGTCCTCGGTTCTGTCCGGCAGTTTGAGCCATAGGCTTTCGGCTCATTCAATCGGCCCGACGACTTGGGACACATGGTCATCTCAGCTATTGTCCATTCCGTTCCTTATCCCGCTGTAGAATGACCTTGAGGAGGTTCTTGAAAGAAGGGTCGACGAAACGCCAGAGTGCGTACTCGGCTCCCTTCTTTGTCGTCTCGACTCTGGAGACGATGTTAAACTTGTTCTGAAGCTCTCCCATCTGATAGGTGTAGTTAGAGGATTCCACCTTTCGACCTATCAACTCAGAGAGTGTTGCAGAGAGCTCCTCTGTAGAAACGATCTCACTGGGGATCAGCGCCATGGCAAAAAGAATCTGCTTCCGCCATCGAACGTCGCCCGTTTTCTCGATCGCGCTCATCCATTTTTGGTAGTGTTGCCCATATCGAGTTTCCAGCAACTCCTCCAAGGCCCTATCAACCATGGCAGCAGAGATCTCTTCGACTCCTGCGGCAAGGGCATGCAGCGCCGCAGACAGGCAAAGTGAATGAACCACGGACGGGGCTCCACCACTAAGGTGCGCGATTCGATCAGTCAAGTCCTTGCTGATCAGGAGTTCGCACTTATTCATGCCTTCTTTTACGATGTATGCGGACTCCTCGTGGTTCATGGGCTCAACTAAAACCTCCTGAACAACGCGTTGAATGCCAGGGTCATACTTAACCAGCTCGGACGGTTCATGCACCGTGCCTATTAGGGCTAGTCGAATATTGTAAAGCCGTTTGTTGACCAGGCTCTTTGCGAACTCGGCTACCGCCTCTTTAAAGCTATCAGATGCCTTATGGAGTTCATCAATGATGATGATCCGGCGCCGCTCATCCATCAACTCAAGAACCCGGTCTTCCGTTGGGGATGAAACCAGTAGCTCCTCTTGAGTCTGCTGCTTGGCACTGGCCTTGGCCGTAAGGAATGAGAAGAGAGTTGCTCCGGTCTCTCCGCCGACCTCGCGCATCTGCTTGGTGACGACGTAGCCCTGCTTTTCTAGGAAACGCTTGAAGAAGTCTGCGAAGTCCTTCTGGCCCCCGGCAGGAAAATAGAATTCCTCCCATTCAGTTTCATCTTCCTGAGCGATTTTTAGCATAGTGCTGGTCTTGCCAACACCGAAATCACCGTAAATGATGGGAGTACCGTGAATCATGAACGCACTTCGAATCTTGGCCTCGGCCTTTTTTCGCGGAGCGTAAACATTATCTTCCTTCAGGGGTAGGTCTATTGGTGTGAACACGTTCGCCGGATGCAAACCCATGGTCTTCACCTACTGGTTGGGGAGTTCCGCGCATGACATGTTTCGGTATGCCTCTGACCAATCCCTTCCGACGATTGCCAACGTCGCAACCTCGATGCTGTGCCATCAGAGATAAAAGGTGCCCAAGTCCCGGAACCCCGTTACATCAGATTAGCGCCACCGTTAGTTACGGAAGCAGAGGGAATACGCGCTGCCATGGGCGCTGATTGGAGTTTATCGCCAATCCGAGACCAAGGCCCCCCGTAGTGGGAATCCCCGGTCTTTTTGCCGTTCGCACTGGTTCGCTGCCTCCCCGTCACCACGCCTGCCGTTTGGCCGCGCGAGCAGACCGTCGAAGGCGCGCGGGTGCATCTTCCGTGATGCGGCGGATGATTCCTTCACCTTCACGATCACTTTTCAGATACCAGGAAAACAGTCTCATTTAGATTCATGCTCATCGACCAGAACTGCTCCCCCTTATCCGAACAAACTCACCCTGAATCCGTTTATGTATGTAGGAAAGTCTGGGGGGAGGGTACCGGTAATGTGGCGCAACTTGTCGCGCGTTCACTCGCGGGTGGCGGGAGTCCTGGGGGTCTCACTGCTGCTCGGCGTCGCCCTGATTGGAACGCTTGGCTCCAGCCCGGCACGGGCCGGCACGGACCCGGAGCCGACGCTCAAGCCGAACATCGTGTTCACCGTGGACCCGGGTCCTGGTCTGCCGGCCGGGTGGACCCCGCCGCCGGCGCCGACCACGCTGCCGGCGCTCGTCGAAGACGCATTCAACGCGAACCGGCAGACCGACCCGACTGCACCGCAGCACCTGGAGATGCGGGTTATACAGCCGCCCTATGCCGACTGGACCAAGGAGTATCCGTGGAATTGGATTTGGGCTCAGATCAACTGTGGGTCGACCGAATACATCGTCTACCATCCTGCCCCGGACCTCGACCTCATCCTGCAGGTTTTCCGACGGTCGTACTCGTTCTTTGACGCGGACATGAATCCCGACACCTGCCAGATGGCGTTCGTCCAGGTCATCAAGGAGAGTAAGGCGCCCACGCCGGACCAGAAAGAGCAGCAGCGGCTGGACAACCTGCTGGATGCAAACATCGGTTACGCCCAACTGGGTGGTCCGAACCATGGCGGGCTACAATCCTGCCAGCCCTACGCCCACGAAGGAACGACCGATAACGTCTACGTCTGCTTCAACGCGGGCAGCGCCAGCGAGCGGTTCGACGCGCCCGCTTACCTCGACACCCAGGTCAACCGGGTGCGGGTGCCCGTCCGGTTCGTCAGTGAAATGATGCGGGCGAATGTCACCTGGGACGGGGCCACACAGACGGTGACCATTCATGTTCCCGCCGCCAGCCACGATGTGGTGCATCCCATTCCGCTGCCCGGCGGCAAATTCGGGGACTGGGTCGTGCCCAATGATTACAGCTTTGATGGCGGCAAGTGGCGGTTGGAACTACAAACCGTCAGCCAGCCGGAGCGGACCATTGTGCTGACGGTGGGCAAGAACTCGGCGCTGGTCGACGGCCAGGAAGTGCCGCTGGATGCGCCGCCGGTAATCGTGCCCCCTGGCCGGACCATGGTGCCTGTGCGCTTCATTTCCGAAGTAATGGGCGCCAAAGTCTATTGGATCGGTAACGACCCCATTTACCCGGACGTGGTTAGCGGTACACTGGCCGGGCGGTACCAGGTCCACATTTACACGCCTCTGTGGCCGTATTTCGAGTATCCGGACTGGTTCCTGGAGACCCGAGCGCGGAAGTTTTGACGGGGGGATGCGGACATGAAAAGCAGGGCAAGAATCCGCTCCCGAATAACTTTCACTGCGCTCCTGTTGATGGTGCTGGCGTCCGCCGTTCCGGCACGCGCTGCCGACTGGTTGACCCGCGGCGGCAGTGTCGAGCGGGCCAACATAGTCGCTGAACCCAGCGGCCAACTCGACAGTGACCGGACCCACTGGTGGGAAGGGAATGTCGGCCAGAGCGCGACCCAGCCGGTCATGGTGGGGAATCAGCTTTTCCACCTCGCCGGACTGGGGCTGTACCGGCTGACCTGGGCCAGCCCTGGGGCGGTCGCACCGAATTATCAAGTCACGATGACTGCCAATATCAACCTAACGAAGCCCTCCAGCGGTGAGGTTCTAGTAAGCCACAGTACGCCTACCTACACCCCGACCTCCCGGCGCCTGTACTTCGGTACGGCGTACGGATGGGTCTGGAGCGTCAACGCCGAACAACCCACCCAATACCGCACCCAGAGACTGGCCGCAGGCTGCCAGATCGTCTCCTCCCCGCTCGTCGTCCGGATGGACAACCGGGACCTGGTGGTGGTAGGCATGAAGCCGGTTGGCGACGGCTGCACCCTGGACGCCGGGAAGATCTACCTGGTCTGGGGACTCGACGGAATCGGAGCGCAGGGCATGGCTGAATACGACATCGGCGGCTGGGCCACTCCTTCCGCCGTGCCGGGCGCCACGTCCGACGAAATCATCGTCGGGTCCGACGGGACGGGCTGTGTCGATGGCAACGGCAAAGTCCACAAGCTGAAAATCACCCCGACCGGGGACCTGGTCAATCCGTACACGCTGATCAAGTCGAGCTGGGGCTCCAACCAAATCTGCGTCCCCAACGGCGTGGCCGACGGCTTCGCCGAGGCCGGCGGCTACGTCTACTGGGTCGACACCCAGGGCTGGCTCTGGGCGCGCGCCATCGGCGACGGCAGCAAGCACAAGGACTGGCCCGCCGAACACCTCGACCTCGCCGCCCTGCTCGGCGGCGGCGCCGCCTTCACCAACACCGTCCCCGCCCTGGACCTTGCCGGCGGCATGCTCTACGTTACCCTCCGCAACTACGTCGCCTCCGGCGAGTCGCTGGACCTCCGGGGCTGCCCGACCGGCGGCACGCCCCCCTGCCCCGGCGCCCCCGGCGCCATCGCCGCCATCAACCTCGCCGACGGCTCCCTCGCCTGGAAGAAACGGCTCGACCCCACCCCCACATTCGGCACCTGGGCCGCCGCCAACACCAATCCCCTCATCCTCAAGACCGCCGGCGCCGTCGTCTTCAGCGACGTCCACGGCGACGTCCACAGCTTCGCCCTGCACGACGGCCAGCCCCTGGACGTGGTCCCCGACACCGGCGGCGCCTTTACCCTGCTCCACACCGGCGAAATCCCCAACCAGGCCGCCAACAACTACTCCCAGGAATCCGGCGCCGGCACCGAGCCGATCGTCGCCAGCGGGTCCA
>DASXVX010000095.1:0-82730 GCA_036504075.1 Symbiobacteriaceae bacterium
AGCGATAACATAGGCCAGCCGGTTCTCCGCGTCGATGGCCGCTTCGACCTGAGCCTTTGGGAAATCAGGGATGGGCGCCAGTTTGCTTTGCCACACCGGCTTTCCCGTTCGGTCATAGAGCGTGGCCAGCAGCGACTCATCCGGCTTGGATCTGCTGACACCAAGGAAGCGAGTGCCGTCCGGGGAGAGCGCGTGTGCGCTGAGTTCGGCGGGGAACGAAAGACGCCACAATTCCCGGCCCTGCCGGTCCAGCATCGTGTAGCCGCCCTTCCCGAGGCTGACCAGGACCCGTTGTCCGTCACTGCTCAGCTCTACCGTTTCACCGGCAGGCAGTTGAGCCAGCAGGCGCCCGTCGGCGTCGAACAGTTTGCCGCCCTGCTTGTTCCTGCTGGCGATGGCCGACCCGTCCGCCGAGATGACCCACCCATCGTCTTTGAGCCCGCCCACGGGCAGGTCCTTGCGGCCCTTGCCATCCAGCCCCATGCGCCAGACGGCGTCGTAGTTGCCTAGAATCAGCTCCTTGTCCGATGCGTAGAGCAAGTCCCCGGCCTGGTTGCCCTCCAATTTCCAGAGGACCCGGTCCGACAGGTCGGTAGCGACGGTGGAGATACCGTCTCCATTCTCGTTCGTGACGGTGGTGAGCAGCGTCTTGCCGTCCGGCAGGAGGTAGAGATCACTTCCCGTCTTACCCTGCCGAAGCTGGCCGTGCCAGAGCGTCTGCCCGGTTCGGTCGATCACTTTGTATTCCGTCTCTCCTGTCTGGACCAGGATTCGGCTGAAATCCGGCGTGACACTACCCTGCCAGCGTCCGTGTCTTAGCCCGCCGGCTTGCCGCCCGCCCAGCGAGAACGACGGTGCGGTTGCTTGGCCCCTCGCGTCCAGGAAGAGCCAGGCATTGGATCCGCCCTGGTAAGAGTTCAGGATGATTTCCGGTCCCGTCCGCTCTAAGGGTGTTCTAACTCCCGGGGCGTCATACGTCCAGGTCGGTTGCACCGCCGGGACAGCAGGCGGTGTGCTGACTGCGGAGGGTTTATCCGCGGATTGGACCGCCTGAGGCTGTTCCGGAGGCGCCGCCTTTGGCGTGGCGGGGAGCCCGGAACAGCCGAAAAGGGCGAAGGTCAGTAGCAACCCGAATAGCATCGCTCTCCAGTTCATGTCGAAACCCCTCCGTCAGCCGGTTAGTTCTTGGTGGGCGCCGGTCGATCGTCGGAATCATGGGGCAGCTTGTCCAGTCCCGGCAGTACAGTTTCCGGATTCACCGTATGGGCGTCTGACCAGGTGGTGCTGCCGGGGGCGTCGCCCATACCCAGATGCAGGTGGAAGCCGTCGGAATGGCCAGAAGTGCCCTCAAAGCCGATGGTATCGCCCTGCTTGACCTCGGTTTTCTGGCCTGTGGCCAGGGCAATGACCGGTGCATACTGGGGATCCTTCTGGACGGTGTTGGCAATGGTGGACATGGCCACGCCCTTAGGCTCCATTACCCCGGTCTTAGAATCGATCGTGGCGTTGAAAATGGCCGTGGCCCCCTTATCATCAGCGATCGGTACCATATGGCCATACTTGGTCACGGTGCCGTCCGGGCTGGTGATCGTCGCGTTGTATCCGTATCCCCCGTTGGCCTTCGTATCGTAATTGTACGAAATGGTGCCGTCCGTGACCGCCTTGATCGGAACCGGATAGGCGCTCTTGGGATCCTTGGCCACAGCGGCCCGCAAGTCCTGGTCCACCAGGTCGATGCCGCCGTGGTAGCCGATCTTACCTGGATCCGGGTAATTCTCACGGTTGCCAAACCCCGTGCTAATGGTGAGATTGCCGGACATCGGGAGAATGTACTTCGGTTTCACGCTGTCAGCGGGGGCGGTGCTCGCGGAGGCCGTCGGAGCGGCGGAAGGGGTCGGGGATGTGTTGACCGGAGTGCCGACCACGGCGTTCAGGCCCTTGGTGAAGTCGGAATTCGGTGCGATCCAGTTCGCCACTTTGTCTACGACTTTGGCCGCAGTCGGCCCCGCCGAGGCCTCCAACCCCACGGCGACGCCCAAGCCCACGTAGAAACCGGTGCTCGGCTTTGCCGCCGCTGACGATGACGGCACTGCCGAAGGCTGGACGTCCCGGTAACTGGTGTCATTGGCAGGAGCGGCAGGGCTGGCCGGAACGTCATCACCTAAGTTCTTCCGCAGTCTCCACTCCGAATACTGATGCCCACCGATGTTATTGCTGGGCGCACTTGGCTCTGCCGGCTGCACCTGCGTCTGGGTCGCTTGGCTGGCCTTGGCTGCAGCAGCGACGCGGGCCTCTTCGGCAATGCGGGCCGCTTCGGCAGCACGGGCCTTTGCGGCGGTGTCAGCCTTTTCTTGGCCGGCGCTGTTGATCTTTGTGACCGTCGCATCGCTAACGGTAGCACCCTGACCGCGCAACGCATCGGCCTTGTCGTGTGCGGCGGCCATGCCGGCCTGGCTGTTTGCCGCGCTGGCGTCCCAATAATCGCGCTTGGCCTGGACCAAGTCAACGCTCTTCTGGCCGGCCGTGTTGATGTTGGCCTCCACCTTCGCGTCGACCGTGGCGCCCTTGCTGCGCAGCGCTTCCGCCGAGGCGTGTGCAGCATCCATGGCCGCCTTGTCGCCGCTGGCGCTAGCCTCCCAGTAGTCCTGCTTGGCCTGCTCCAACTGCTGGTTCAGTGCCACCGTGCCGGCGCTGCTGGCGGACGGGGCGGTAGTCGCCGGCGTTGTCACTTTGACAGACCCGCCGGGCTGGGCCCCGGTGTTGCTGGGCGAAGGGGTGCTGGTCGAGCGCGTCCCGTTGGCCGTGCCGACAGCCACCATCACCGCTGCGCTAAACCCGGTCGCCGGCTTCGCCGGAGCGGGAGCAGGTGCAAGTGCAAGCTTGGGCGCCGGAGCGGGAGCAGGCGCAGGCCTGGGCGCCGGAGCGGGAGCAGGTGCAAGTGCAAGTGCAGGCCTGGGCGCCGGAGCGGGAGCGGGTGCAGGCCTGGGCGCCGGAGCAGGAGCGGGTGCAGGCCTGGGCGCCGGAGCAGGAGCAGGCGCAGGAGCGGGCTTGGGCGCAGGCTGGGGAGCACGGGGCGAAGGCGTTGTGTTACGAAACTCAGCAATGGAAAACCTACTTAGCAAGCTGACCCCTCCATCCGAGAAATGATCTAAGCAACGGACATTCGCGGGCCTGTACGACTCACACTTCGACAAACATCGACTTTCTGAGCACCGGACCGCCTTCCGCACGCAGCAGGAATTCCCACTCACCCGCCTGGATCGACGACGGTTCGACATCCACGGTCATCCAGAACTTCAGGTCAAAATCGGGCGACGCCTTGGCATACTCCAGCACGAACTCGCCGCCAAAAGCCGGTTCCCGGTCAGGGCGGAACAGAAAGATTTGCATCAGGCTGTCCTGGTATACGTGTTTCAAATGGGTCCAGAGAGTCACCGGAAAATCACTGACATGCACACGGTCCACCATCATCAGAGGCATGGTCATGTCGTTGATGCCCCGGCATACCGCTACACCGCTCAGTTGGGGATAAGTCCGGTCGATCCCGATCGGGCCTTCCGCCGTCACGTGAATCAGCGACCACAATTGACCCCCCAGGTTCCGTTCAGTGGTACGGCGGCAGTCGTTGACCGTGATCCCGTTCGGCAGTTCAAAGCGATACAGGTACGCACCCGGGGCCAGGTCGATTGTGAGCGACCAGACGCCCGCCTGCGGGGCCATGGGCAGTGGCCGGAGCACCCCATGCAGTTGCAGGGAGACGGGACCAAGGGACGGCACCTGACAGACAAACTTCACCGGCACAGAGTTCAGGACCGATCACCTCCGAGGGCAAGGGTCAGCGCCAAGCGTCGAGAAGCCCACCGGGGGCGGGTGGTTCCGACCGGTACGACGAAGGGGCCGGCCCGGGTCGGGCGGACGGGAGGGTTGCCGGCTGCCCCGTGGGGGTCTGCCCGCCGACCCGAATCACAACGCCCCGCGCAAAAACTCGGCCCGATGCCGGTCCCAGCACCGCGACGACCTCTTGCTGCACCCCAACCGCACTGGGCAGGGTTGGCATGTCCAGAAGTGCCGCCACCGTACGTTCCAGCGAAGCCTTACGGGCCGGGACTGGCTGCAGGATGCGATACATTTCCACAGCCTGTCGCGCGAGAAGAGGCTGCATGGACGGGACCATGGATTATCACCCCAATATTCATACAACACTAAACTTACTATGTACCAGAGAAATAACAGCGTCAATTAAATTCGTCCGACAACTTCCGCCAAGTGGGGCGAAAACACAGGCTGTTGGCGCTCAATTTGGGCGGACGGTACCTGGGGGCGTGGATTGACCTGGACATGCTGGGGAGTGCGTACACCACCAAGTCGAAATGGAGCCGCCTGCGGTACAACCAGGCCGTCCAGCGGCGCAAAAACCTTCTCGCCGCTGCACGAAACCGCACACAACCGCACGCAACCGCACGCAACCGTCTGCAAGCTTTGGCGAACGTCTGGCCTCTCATGGGCACGAGCGCCCGCCGCTCCAGCCGCACCAAGCCTTTGAGCCTTTCCCGCCCGCTGGCGCGGGAGGGGCTTTTCCGCTCTCCTCCACCCCCCGAACAAGCGCAAAAAACCCGATTCCCACCCACGCGACCGCACGCAAGCTCACGCAGCCCCAAACAGGCATCTACGCTCCCCCGCAGCGGGCGAACCTGCCGCTCACCACCATATACAAGTACATCCTTCCCGCCGCCGGTACCGAAAACCGGGAGTCGACCGGCGGCACCGTCCGGCGCCGCGGCCGGTTTCTGCTGAACGCGAATGGGTCCGAGGAATGGTACGAGTCGCGCGGGGCTCCAAGCTGGACCCCAGGACCGCCCTCGCCCGTTTCGCCGTGGACCGGGGGCTTAGCCTCTTTTGCGTCTTCGCCGTCGGGAGCGGGACCTAGGGCGCCGTCTGGGTCATCTGCAACCCGGACCGGCCCGAAGTTGCGTTCCACCTGGCCGGGGTCTTCGAGGAGCACGACTATCTCCGGCCCGCCGGTCAGGTGAGCGAGGGTGCAGCCAACTGAACATATCCCCATGCGACCGGTGCCCCGGGCGGGGGTATAGGTATAGCCCGATTTCATCCAGTATTGTCAAAATTTGCAAGGTGTTCCCTTGTTGTAGCCAGGCAAATGCTGACGTTCTTGCCGGAACCCATGTCAATGTCCTCTACCTCGGCCTCGGAATGACTCCGGCCCAGGTAGTACGCAACTCGGGCACCGGGAGCGATCCGGCCAATCTACCTGGTTTTGGACCTGAGCACGGCGGTGATCGAACCCCGCTTCAAGCGTGGCTCAAAGGCGGCCAACTGAACATATCCCCATACGACCGGTGTCCCGGTCGGTCAAGAACAAGAGACGGTCCTGAACTACCTCAGGCCGTCTCTTGTTCTGCGCATGGTCCTACGCTGCCGGCACGTGCTGCAACGGCCACCCTCAAGCCATCATAGGGCAATGCCATTTCAGGGCAGATGGATTCGAACCCGAGCCTTCTCCGGGCCGGCCCCCCAGACGAGAAGACCTCCGACCTCACTGGTCGTCTCGTGGTATCCTTCGCGGCGCCTCGTTGACAGGGAAGGGGGCAAGCATTGAGCACGCTGGATGATCGGGTGAGGATGGGCAGGCCATCCAGGGAGAGCAGTGGCCTTGATTTCGATCTACACCCGACGCCAGCGGTGCAAAAAGCTCCTCCACTCCTGCACGCAATCCCACGCAAGCATCCTTACTGCTTCACCTTGTTCACGGTGCGGATGAAGGCGATGACGTTGATCAGGTCCTGATCGGTCAGGGACGGGTTTCCGCCTCGGGTAGGCATTTCCACGCCGGTCGTGTTCAGCGGGTCGGTCGTCGGCCGCCCTTTCTTGACGAAATCCAGCAACTGCTGATCCGTCTGGCCGGCAATCAACGTGGATGTGGTCATGTCCTTGCCCAGGCCGGGCAGGCCCTTGGCATCGGCCCCGTGGCAACTGATGCAGGTGCCCGCGAACACCTCCTTGCCCTTGGCCACGTCCCCGCCCAGCCCCGGGTCCTTCTTGGAGCCGCCCCCGCAGCTAACGAGGACCACCGCCGAAAATGCGCTGTCACCATGTGGCAGGGGACTGCGGACTTGCCCTGCAGACCTTCGCGGCGTGCCGGGAAGCCCTGACGGAACTGGGTGTGGAGCCCTCGCCGGAAACGGTGGCTACGTACCGGGAGATTCGCGAAGGACGGCGGGCGCCTGCGGTGGTATGCGCCCCCGTGCGGGAGCCGGCACCCTTGGTATCCACCAGCCCCCTGCGTCCCCCCGCTTTGCCCCTCTTGGGGCGGGGTGACGAGTTGGCCGGCCTGGAACAGGACCTCGCCCGGGCGAGCGAGAATCTCGGTCGGGTTGTGTTGCTGGCTGGTCCGGCCGGCATCGGCAAAACCCGGCTGGTCGAGGAAATGCGCGGCCATGTAGGGCGGCCTGAACTCTCCCCGACCCGGTGGCGGGTGGCGCTGGCGAGCCGATGCCACGGGTTCACCCGGAACTTTCCCTGTGCGCCCCTGGTTGAACTGCTGGGCGGTCTTCTGACGGCGGAGAACCAGGAGCTGCTGGCGGTTCCCGACACCCTGCTGGCAGAGATCGGGCATTTGCTGCACCGGTTGGCAGATTTGCAGTCGCCGCTACAAGAGTCGCCTGACGATTCACTCAGAAGCTATTACCCGCTCTTCCAGGGCGTGGCCGAGGTATTGGCCGCGCTGCCCCGACCCGCCCTGATGGTCATCGAGGATCTGCATCTGGCCGATCCATGGACCCGGCTGTTGTTGGGTTACTTGGCATACCACCGGTCAACCAGGGGAATGGCCATCCTGCTGACCCTCCGTTCCGGGGAGACGCCCCAAGAATTGTTGCGTGAGCTGCACGTGTGGCACCGGGAAGGATTGGTGAGCCGGCACGATCTGCAGCCCCTGTCCCGGGAAACGGTCCGACAGTTGACGGCCACGGTTCTCGGTACCGCCGGCCTGAGGTTCAGCGACAGGGCGCCGGCAATCTTGTGCCGGCGCCCGTTTGTAGGTTTACAGAGTTACGGCCCCGGAACGGTGTCCGAACGCCCTGACCTATTTGCGTCTGTTGGCTGGGCTTGCTGGTGACCATCCACATGGACGGCAATCAGCCCACTGAACAGCCCAGCCTCCAACGCCCCGGCATCAGCGACACACTTGAGAACGGCGGCCGGAAATCGATGGTCGCGCATCAGCCCTTCCGGGGAGTCGCACACCGGTCTTTGAGCCAGGGGATCAAGACCAGGCGCTCAAGATCGGCGGGCTCAACCAGGTCGGCAACCGTAAAAGGCAGTCCATCTGGCGAGGTCATCGGGCGGATGACGACGCCGGCGAGTTCCGGGTTGGGGAACAGAGGCTGGATTGCATTCTCGAAGGCTGCCTGCGTCCCTGGAATCGTTCGCAGCATCCGCACCCCCTTTCCAGCAATTAACACCCTATCACAAGTGCCAACTGCACACGGGTACCGGTAGCATTCGCCACAGAGGTCGCACTTATGACGCGCCAGGGCGCCGCTTCAGGTCCAACAGCATTGGCGCCGAGGAGGCCGGGCAGGCGCCCCACAACGCCGCTGAACTCTGCAGGGCCGGGGGAACACGGACAGTTCCACCCGGCGGCCCAGTTCGGCCGTCATGGCCCCATATCGATCGACCTCCGTCAGGAGGATATTGCAGCGGTCCGTAAATTCGCAAACAAAAACTGCCCGGTTGATCAACAGGGCAGTCACGCGCACTGAGAGCCAAGCAGCGTCGTAACCATCAAATGGTTTCGCCGCACTTCTTGTGAAATTACGGACAACCTACCCCCGGCCAGGAACGCATCAGTACAACTTCCGAATGCGCTGCAAAACGCCGGCCTCGGCCAGCTCAGACAGATAGCATAGAGGCAGCTCGCTGTTCCGGCTCAAATATGCAAACATGAGTTCTTGCGGCAGCAAGTCATCTTTGGTGGGCGAGGACTCAATAGTATCCTTCAGGTATTGCTCCCTCTCATCCGGATCCTTTTTGAGGCGGGCAACACGACTGAGCGCAAGTAGGCAAGCATACCACTCAAAACTTTTATGGCCGTAGGTCTCCGGAACGAAACCACGGTTTCTTAACAAAGGTTTGGCCGCTTCGAGAGCCAGAGTAGCATAGTCTGCAAGGAATTCACAGAGATGCTCGACAGTGTTGATGCACAGAGCGTTCCCGACAGTTTGTTCGCTATCCCAGAAGAACGTGGCAATTCGGCCAATGCGGCTTGCTTGCTCGTTGGATACAATCAGGTTCCCCTCCTTCCCTGTCCTGACAAGTCGGAGGCATTCCTGGTAAATCCACTGTTGCAGGATTCTAGCCATCAGAAGCAAGGCCTGCCCAAGCGCGTAGTGTGGGAGCGGATGCCTCAGCTCCATGGCTCGGCCATCAACGTACTTGTCCAGCGCTTCTCTGGCTTTGCCTTGTCCGAGCAGCGCATCGCCCCACAGGCAGACCGCGCTGACGGACGTTCGGTCCTGTTCAAAGGCTTGTTCGGCATACGCCGCCGCCTTGGGAAACCTGCCTAATCGTAGGCTGAATTCTGCGGACCGCCGCAGAAGGTATGCGTTGGTGTGAGACTGGGTCGGACCACGGCTGGCTTCTGTCAACGCGCTGGACCAATTGCCCTCGAGATAAGCTTCGCGATATGCCTTTACCATACGCTGACATACAACCGCTGTCCGCTTGCACTCTTCCAGTACCTCACTAACAACCGATTCAACACCCTCATTCTCCAGCCGAGAGCGGCGAATATCAATCACCCAAACATCCAAGCGCACAACTCCGGTTCCGGAAAGTGAAAGCCCCGGCCCGATACTGTTCAATCTGGATGGCAAGGATGCCCTGAGCCTGTCCAACTCAGGCTTTTGCATCCACTTCGGAATGAACAGGATCGCCGCGCCGCTCTCACGGCCCAAGGAGCCGTACACAAACGGTGCTGCAGTTCTGAGCCCGGGACACTGCTGCTCACTAGGGCCAAGAAATATGTCAGGTATAAGATACCCCAGTTGCCGGCGGAACCATCGTTCAAACACCGGCATCTGCTCAGACTCCTCGGCCTGAGCTTTCAGCAGGACGATAGGCACGCGTTCAATTAAATTGGTCAGCCGCTCGTCAGCGTCAGCCATAGGCACCCTGCTGGGGCCGTTCAATAGTTCCTTCATCCTGCCAACCAGCGCCGGGTGCAGCTCGCCAGCTTTCAACCATGTGGATGTCAGGGTTCTTCCCGCAATTCCCAGACTGTAGTCGGCGTTATGACGCCTCAGCAGAAGTTCGCCTATCAGCGGCCCCATGACCTCCAGGGCATGGACCAACACCGGAAACTCTTTATCCTCTTTCTTCGCTGGATAAGAGACATACAGGATTGAATCCAGGGCGCCCTCCGGAAGTGGTATGGGGATGGCAATGCACGATAGTTCTGCCCCGCTCGCCTTCCGTTGCTCTACGTCATGGTTGGCAACGAGTTGGTCAAAGGGTGGATGACTGCACGGGACGGCTAGGGCCATACCAATCGCAGAGGAATACCCCGAAAGCAACCGCCGATACTCGATCCGATGCAGTGCATCATGTCCAAGCTCCGCAGTGGAAATGTTGGCGGCAACAGCCTTGAGGATGGACTTCTTAGCGTCAGAATTTGGGACGGTAGTGAAGAGGATGCACTGAACCTGATCCTGGTTGTCCGGGGCCACGAGAACCGCGATGAACCGGGTGACAAGCCAGAGTTCGAGATCTTGCCCCAGCGGTCGCAATCCGGAGGTGGCTTCAGAGGCCCCCACCCGCCTAAGGCTGTTTTCAATGTCCGAGCGGAGCAGGTGAAACCCTTCCAGGGAAGCTCGAACAAGGCGACTGATCAGGGGCAATCTGGGCAAAGAACCCTGATTCTCCTCAACTGTGGCGCTAGACTCGGTAATGCCTACCAGCCCAATCACGGCTACGTACCGGTGCATGCCATCTCCCAAAAAGGCTACCCGGAAGTCACGGTGCCTCAGCAGGCTTTCTGGCGGCGCGCCCCGGAGGATTACCACGTCGGTTTCGGACGCTGCCATGAAAATACCATTAGCCCCGATAGATTCAAATAGATTCCAAATCCAAGGCATCCGGAGGTCGCTGTCTGGGAATGGCGGGTCGTCCTCAGGGAGCCGCATGAACATCCCGATGGTGCCGTCGGGCGTGGTAGAAAGTCCAAACACCTCAGACAGCAGTATCCGCCAAAGCCGAGAGGTGATGTGCTGTTCCACATTGTCCAGTGCTGCTACAAGCACCGGGTCAAAAGTTCCCGTCTTGCGAGCGCCCTCCAAAAAGCTCTTCACAACCCTTACTGCCGTCGGTGCACGGGCACCGAAGTTCCTCATAAGGTAAAGAACCAGTAATATCCGGTAGGCCTCTTCAATGGTGTAAAGGTGACGATGGTCTTCCTCGCCATCTCGGGGACCAATGAGGGTACCCCGTTTCTCCAGGCGGTTAGCGGCCTGTCGTGCTTGGGGCTCGTTGTAAAGGGCCTCAGCCTCGGCCCTTTCCGGTCCATATTCCCTGACTAGCTCTGGCGCGATGGTCTTGGCCGAACAGGCCACTTCAGTCAGGCTGCTCTGCTGGATCTGGGAAGCCCCGGCGGCGACCTTGACAAGTTGGCGGCGCAGTTCAGCGGCATTGCCAGTAAGGCTGTCGAGTAGCTCCTCACCCGACCAACGCATGGGTTTTGTATGTATGCGTTCCGATTTTGCTCTGACTTGGTAGTGGTGCTTTCTGTCTTGCAAGAGGTACACCCCCAATAACGTACGAGAACGAACGATCGCGTGCACTAGCGCTATATTAACGTACGAATGCAGTTCTCGTATACTAAAAATCATACCATTTTCGTTTATTCATTAGGTTGTGCATAATTACTTGTAGCGGGTTCGGACCGTGCCAAGACAAAATGGCAGCGAGAGAGTATTGAACTGTTCATACATGAACGACCTTGGAATACCGCGCCCGTTGAGCATACATCGCCCCTCCTTCTATGTACCTCGAATTCGCCCCCTAGAGGCCCTACCATGGGAACCAGGAGGTGCACTCAAATGCGGCGTGCTCTTATCGTGGACAGCAAGGCTTCGTCCTGCTTTTTCCGGTCCTCGGTTCAGCCTCCCGCCCGTAAGGCTATTGTCCAGATTACCGAACGGTGCAACCTTCACTGTGCCCACTGCTTTGTTTCCGCGGAGTCTGTCGGACATTCGATGGAACTGAGCCAAGTGCGTTCGACGCTTATCCCCCGACTCCAGGAGTGTGGGGTCATCAGCGTCACCCTGACCGGGGGGGAACCCTTCGTCCATCCCGAGATCATCGAGATCATCCGACTCTTCCGGGACGCTGGGATTCGGGTTGGCGTCTGCACCAACGCAACTTTGATCAAGGCCGAGCATCTGGAGGCTCTCATCGACATCGGCGACGTTCACTTCAACGTGAGCCTGGATGGGTTCCGACCCGAGAGTCACGGCAGGTTCCGGGGAGCCCCTGAGTCCTTTTACACTACCGTGGAGACAATCAAGTTCCTTGGAGGCACCGGCCTGCTCCAAGGTTTGCTGGTCACGCCCAACAACCTGGCCCAGCCTGACGAGTACCGGGAAATTTGCGAGTTCGCGGCCTCGGTCGGCGCCGAATACGTCCTCATGAACCCCCTGTCCAGCTTTGGGCGGGGAGTCCGCAGCAAGAACAAGCTTCAAGCCGACCGGCGAACCATGAACCAGATCCGGGAGTTGACGCTACCCTTCCGAAACCGCCTGGATGTAACCTACATTCGTTTCCCCAACCATGATCTGCCCCTTTCTGGCTGCGAGGCCAAGAGCATCCTCTATGTTTTCGCCAACGGCGATGTGACCGTCTGTCCGTACCTTGTATTCGCCGCCCGAGTCCCAGGCAGCGCCTTCGAGCCTGGTGAATTCATCCCGGGCAATATCTTCGCCGATCTGGACATCGCTGAACGGGTGGAGCGGTACCGTTTTGAGGAGCATTACCGGCCCGTGGCCCATCCGACTTGCAGGGGATGCCATCTTTCTTCGACCTGCGGCAAGGGCTGCCCAGCTGCCGCCATTGCTGACGGCGCCCGGGCTGGCGAGCCGGATTGGGCTCTCTGCCCAGCTTCGCTTGTCGTGAGAGGAGAAGAAGACCATGCAGCAGAAGGGTAGCTTTATCGTCATCGACGGCCCCAACGGGGTCGGTAAAACTACCGTCGCAAGCGAAGTCGCCCGACGACTCCGGGACCGGGGACTCGACGTGCTGCTCACCAGCGAGCCCACTAATTCGCCGCTGGGGGAGTCAGTTCGGGATTGGGAGCGCAGCTATCGAGGGCGCACCTACGCCTGTTTGATTGCAGCAGACCGATACTATCACCTGGAAAACGAAGTGCTGCCCGCGACGGAGCAGGGGCAAGTCGTCATCTCGGCCCGGTACGTCATATCCTCTCTGGTGCTCCAACGCCTCGACGGTGTGTCTATGGACTTCGTCTGGGCGCTGAACAGCGAAGCGCTGAGACCAGACCTTACGGTGGTGCTCACGGCTCCGCCCGAAACCCTGGCCAACCGACTGAGCGCTCGTGGATCCCTGTCATGGTTCGAACAGCAGGTGACGCGGGTAGCCGAACTCGAGGCCTATCCGCAGGCCGCTGTCTTTTTGGAAAAGCAGGGGCAGCGCGTATTGGTCTTGGATAATGGAAACACCCCCCTGGACGCGGTGGTCGACCGGATCATCATGGCGATCGACGGGAGCTGAACAAGCGATGAGTGTACAGGCAGAACAGACCTTCTCCCTCTTGTGCTGGAACATCGGCAATCCCTCCGTCGAGCGAGCAGGTCGGCAGGCCGAGTGGCTACGTGCCAGACGAGAGGATGTCCTGGTCCTCACCGAGGCTAAGAGCAGCGACGGTTGCGCATTTCTGGAGCGCTATTTCTGCTCCTTTGGCCGCTACGTCGCCTTTGAGCGGCCCCTGAACAATGATTACGGCGTCATGATGATTAGCAGAGGTCCCTTCCGCAAGGGACCCTCGCTAAAACCTGCTGACTACCTGCACGCCAGAATGGCCGTAATTGACATCCCTTCCCATCTTGGCGATCTCGAGATTATGGGGCTGTACGTTCCATCTCGAGACGCCACCGAAGCTAAAAAACACCGGAAGCGGAGTTTCCTCGAGCAGACCAGCCGCTTTCTGGCGGAGCAATTGCCCGGGCAACGGAAGATCGTCTGCGGTGACCTTAACGTCCTTGAGCCTGATCACGTACCACGTTACTCCGTTTTCGAGCGGTGGGAATATGACTTCTATTCAGGCCTCGGTCAGTTCGGACTGCATGACGCGTTCCGACTCCACCACCCACGGGAGCTGGCCTATAGCTGGGTGGGTAGGACCGGCGATGGTTACCGCTACGACCATGCATTTGTGAGCCAAGACTTGCTGTCACATGTGGGCGAGTGCTATTACCTGGATGAGCCTCGGACTGCGCGGCTCAGCGATCATTCGGCCATTTTGCTCCACCTGGGAAAGCGCAAGACGCAATCAATCCCACCCGCCCCTGCGTCCAGGTCGATTCACGAGGAGTCTCCGAATGAACGGCAGATGCGGATTTTCGAGTGGTAGGAGGCCGGCCATGGCGAACCGAATTGTCTGCATTACCGGAAACACGTGCACGGGTACCACCACTTTAGCCAGGCGCCTAGCAGTACTCCGTTATCTGCTTCCAAATCGTCGGTACCTGGGAACCCGGCAACCGCAGACACAACAAACCCCTGTCCAAGTGGCCAGAAGGGGCTGCATCATTTGCCTGATTCCAGGCAGCGTCAAGCGAGGGGTCTCAGATGAGCCCCTTTTTGGGCGCCACGTAGGCGCTCAGGAACGAGGAAACCAAATGCAACCATGGTCATGGTGACGTGGCGATGCCATCCGATCCAGGATCGACTCTCAAAGTGATCCAGCCCAAGCTCATCCTTGAGCTGCTGGTAATCCTGTTCGATGTGCCAGCGCCACTTGGCCTTGCGCACAAGGTCGAGCAGGGCCGTGTTCTCCGGCAACGTGAACAGCCTGATCAAGCGGTGCGACACATTGCCGTCGAACTCTCCCGCATACTCAAGTTACCGCCTCGGCTTCAGGCGCTGTAGCACGATCCATCCTCAAGGAGGTGCTAACGATGGTAAGCAAGGAAGCGCTACTAGAACAATTCAAGCTGTTCGCCGGTGGCACAGGCGGGATTGCAAACTGGCTTCAGGAGACTACTCCTGATTCAGTCATTGAACGGCTCACCACCTTAGACGAACGGCCACTGAGTCACGCACAGCTCAACCAGATTTTGTTACTATCTCACGAAGCCGGTTGCTCGGAAGGCTTCTTTCAGTACTATTGGGGAATGGCACCGAACCACCCTTATGATGTGAGAGCTCTTCCCCGCTACCGGACGGAATGGAATAACTCGGCGGCAATACTTTCACTCGATCACCTGTGGTGGGGCATTTATCGCCTCTATGTCGACTCGCTGCTCTATTTCGGTGATGTCCAGTCTACTTACCGCACCCTCCATGAGAAGACCACCACAGACTTGCAGCGATTCTTTGCAGGATACCGCTTCCACCCGGACGCGATGAAAAACCGGGGACCGATACTGCCGATGGCCAAGATTTCCATGGATGACCGGTATTTGATCTCCGAAATGGCCTGCAAGTCCTATGGGGGCACAGAGAGTTTTCTTGAGCGCGTCCTGTTGGAGGCCTTGTCAGATCACCACATCCGGGGTGGTGGGCCAGTCTACATAAGGGACCTCATTGATGGAAACTACATTAAAACGCGCCACAGGGACCGCCATGTGCAGCTTACCTTCGCTGCCGATGAGGTACTGGATGCAATCGTTGAATCAAAAGCACAGCTGGAGGAGCGTCTCTCCGCACTGGAAAGACGCTTCGAGGCGGCCCATTCGTCTGCCCTCAAAAACACCCGCTATTATTTGTCTCTTGTCAATGACCTGGATGTCTACGTAGCCACAAGCATGCGATCTCGCCAGGATTTTCGCACCATGGCCACCATGTGCCAGACCGTCTTTGGATCCCCCAGGCTCCAGCCACTGTTCCTGCGCTATTTTGATCCCACGTTGAGTGCAACCGAAGGACATGAAGACAAGGGTCTGGTTGAGTGCCTCATGGTCAAATGCGCTAAGGTACTCCTGTACTCCGCCGGAGCTCGAGACAGTTACGGCAAAGACGCCGAAGCTGCGATGGCCCTGAGCTTGGGGAAACCGGTAATCTTCTTCTGTGATGAAGAACAGCGCCGCGTCTTCTATCGCGATGTACACCCACTCAGCAGGTTGATCGCCTTTGACACCGGTGTCGTCGTGGGGGCCATGGTCACGAGTTCGGAAGACGAGGTCGTGGAACTGCTGCACCGGCTATTTGAAAACAAGATGGAGTACACACTGGAGCAGCCCAGGCCAGGGTATCTCAGGCTCCGGGAGAAGCTGAGCGGCTCGGTCGTGCGACTGCAGACGAACGACAGTCTGATTCGGGAGACCTTTCAAAACTACTATCATCAGGGAAATAGGGCGTTGTCAGGCGTGTAACACGGAGAGCGCTGATCCGCCGCCAGGAATCGAATCAGGCCCACGCCTGCGCCGGCCCGTAGCAGTGTAGCACGCTGCACCCCAAGGTTAAGATCGCCTCCAGCATAGTAGCATTTGGACATGACAGCGCCCTGACCACATGGTCAGGGCGCTCGCGGTCTGTGGGATCTTCGGTGAAGACTGTAAGGCCACTCCGGATATGGGTGTAACCCCTCGACGTATTTCGGCAAACTGACAGCGTGCTTAGCGCCGCTTCTCCAGCTCAATCATGATGTCACGCAGCTCGGCCGCCCGCTCGAACTCCAGGTCCTTGGCCGCCTGCTTCATTTCCTTCTTCAGCTTGTCGATCAGCTGCGGGATCTCCTTCTTCGGCGTCTCCAGAATGCTCGCGACCGGCTTCGCCCCGTCGGCCGGCTTCACCGCCTGCAGCACGTCCCGGACCGCCTTGATGATCGTCTTCGGGGTAATCCCGTGCACCCGGTTGTACTCCGCCTGAATCGCCCGGCGGCGATCCGTCTCGCCGAGCGCCCGCTTCATGGAGTCCGTCATCCGGTCGGCGTACATGATCACCCGGCCCTCCGAGTTGCGAGCCGCCCGGCCGATGGTCTGAATCAGCGACCGGTCCGACCGCAGGAAACCTTCCTTGTCGGCGTCGAGAATCGCCACCAGGCTGACCTCCGGCAGGTCCAGGCCCTCCCGCAGGAGGTTAATGCCTACCAGCACGTCGAAGATACCCAGTCGCAGGTCCCGGATGATCTCCATGCGCTCCAGCGTTTCGATGTCGGAGTGCATGTACCGGACCCGGACGCCCAGCTCCTTCAGATAGTCCGTCAGGTCTTCGGCCATCTTCTTGGTCAGCGTGGTGACCAGCACCCGCTGCTGCTTCGCCGCCCGCTGCTTGATTTCGGCGAAGAGATCGTCGATCTGCCCCTTGATCGGCCGGACTTCGATGATCGGGTCCAGCAGACCCGTGGGCCGGACGATCTGCTCGGCGATGTACGCCGGCTTGACCCGGTTCAGCTCATACGGTCCCGGCGTCGCCGAGACGTAAATGACCTGGTTCAGCCGCTGCTCGAACTCCTGGAACTTGAGCGGCCGGTTGTCGGCGGCGCTCGGCAGCCGGAAGCCGAAGTCGATCAGGTTGTTCTTGCGGGCCTGGTCGCCGTTGTACATCGCCCCGACCTGGGGAATGGAGACATGGCTCTCGTCGATCACCATGAGGAAGTCATCCGGGAAGAAGTCCAGCAGCGTGTACGGCGCATCGCCGGGGTTGCGACCCGTCAGGTGGCGGCTGTAGTTCTCGATGCCCGAACAGAAGCCGATCTCCCGGAGCATCTCCAGGTCGTTGCGGGTCCGCATCTCCAGCCGCTGGGCCTCCAGTAGCTTGCCCATGCCCCGCATGACCTTTAGTTGCTCCTCCAGCTCCACCTCGATGCTGGTCAGGGCCTGAATGCGCTTCTCGTCGGCCACCACGTAGTGGCTCGCCGGGTAAATCGCCACGTGGGTCATGGTGCCGGTGATTTCGCCGGTGAACGGGTCGAACTCGCTGATCCGGTCGATTTCGTCGCCGAAGAACTCGCAGCGAATCGCCCGGTCCGTCGCGCCGGCCGGGAAAATTTCCACCACGTCGCCCCGCACCCGGAACTTGTTGCGGACGAAGTTGATGTCGTTCCGTTCGTACTGAATGTCCACCAGCCGCCGCAGAATGAAGTCCCGCTCCACCTGGTTGCCCACCCGCAGGGAGACCGCCAGGTCTTTATAGTCCGCCGGCGAGCCCAAACCGTAGATGCAGGAGACCGACGCCACAATGATCACGTCCCGCCGCTCAAACAGCGCCATGGTGGCCGAGTGGCGGAGCTTGTCGATCTCGTCGTTGATCATCGCGTCCTTTTCGATAAACGTATCAGTTTGCGGAATGTAGGCTTCTGGCTGATAATAGTCGTAGTAGCTGACAAAGTACTCGACCGCGTTGTGGGGGAAGAACTCCTTGAACTCGGAGCAAAGCTGGGCCGCGAGAATCTTATTGTGAGCCAGCACCAGAGTCGGCCGCTGGACTTGCTGTATGACCCCGGCGATGGTGAAGGTCTTGCCGGTGCCGGTCGCGCCCAGGAGAATCTGCTCCCGGACTCCCCGCTCCACGCAGTCCGCCAGCGCTTCAATCGCCTTGGGCTGGTCACCCTTCGGCTCATATTCGGAAACGAGCTGGAACTTCTGCACCGGGGCACCTCCCGTGAAATCGCATTCAGTCTATTATACCATATCGAACACGTGTACGGAGGGGATTCTAGTGGCTGAGGTGGTCATCCGTCCCATTCGCAACGATGATTTCCCGGATATGTACGAGATGCGCACGCAACCCAACGTCATGTGGGGCACCCTGCAGATTCCCACCATTCCCCGGGAGATCATTCAGTCCCAGTGCGGTTACCAGGCCAACAACTATCAGTTTGTCGCCGAAGTGGAC
This sequence comes from Symbiobacteriaceae bacterium, assembly GCA_036504075.1. Taxonomy (GTDB): domain Bacteria; phylum Bacillota; class Sulfobacillia; order Symbiobacteriales; family Symbiobacteriaceae; genus DASXVX01. The sequence continues at coordinate 18,085 of DASXVX010000095.1, forward strand.
GGCAAGGCGGTCGGCGGCTGCGGCCTGCACCTGAGCACAAGCCTCCGGTCCCGTCACGTTGCGGGACTCGGCATTACGGTTCACGACGCCTACCAGGGCCGGGGGTTGGGCCGGCGGCTCATGCTCGCCGCACTGGACCTGGCGGACAACTACCTGGGGCTGGAGCGGGTCGACCTGGACGTATATATCGACAATCCCCGGGCGATCAGCCTGTACGAGAGCCTTGGCTTTGAGGACGAGGGCGTCATCCCCCGGCTGGCCTTGCGGGACGGGGAGTTCGTGGATGCCATGCAAATGAGCCGCCTGCGGGGCCGGGCGGCCGCCGCCCCCCGCACGCCTGCGCCGGCAGCGCTCCAGGCCCCCTCGAAAGGCTCCCGGCCTGCCGACCTGACCATTCGCACCGTTCGGCCGGAAGATATCCGGGCGCTGTACTTCCTGTGCCTGCAACCCAGTTCGCTGGCCAATCTGGACCGGCATTCCGCGCTCCACCCCGACGAAATCCGCAAGGAGATTACCGGGCTGATGTGGGGACAGCATTTCGTGGTGGCTGAAAGCGGCGGGCAGGTGATCGGCGCCGCCTACATGCAGCAGGCCCGTCCGGGCCGCCGGGGCCACGAGGGCTTTGTGCAGTGGTTCGCCGTGGACGAAGCCTGGCAAGGCCGGGGGGTCGGCACGGCCCTCCTGGAGTTCATCGTGAACCTGGCGGACCGGTGGATCAACATCCGGCAACTGGAACTGGACGTGCCCGCCGACGACGCGCCGGCCATCGCCGTCGCCCGGAAGCTCGGTTTCGAGACGGCAGCCGTGCTGCGGGCGGCCTACTTCCGGGCCGGTCAGTTCGTGGACGTGTGCCTCATGAGCCGGCAGGGCACGCTGTAGGCATGACGACAGACCTGTTCTGGCCGCCGCCGCCCGACTGGCGCCGCTGGCGGCACGTGACCAAGCTCGATCCCGAACGGCCCCTGGCCCCCGGTGTCCTGGAGGCCGTTTACGCCAGCGGCACCGACGCCATCATGGTAGGCGGGTCCACCGGCATGACCGGCCCGGCCGTCGAAAGCCTCCTGGCGGCGCTGCGGGAGTCCCCCGTGCCGGTGGCCCTGGAGGTCTCCTCGCTCGAGTCGGCCATGCCCGGCCCGGCGCTCTTCCTGATTCCCCTGGTGCTCAACACGCCCCACGGGGACTGGATGGGCGGCGCCCAGGCCCGGGCGCTCACCAGCATTCTGCCGCTGTACGGGCCGATTATCCCCTGGGACCTGCTGCTGCCTGAAGCCTACCTGATACTCAACCCCGCTTCTACGGCGGCCCGAGTCACCGGCGCCGACACCGCCCTGGACGCGAAAGCAGCCGCAGCGTACGCCGCCTTTGCCGGGCGGGTGCTGCGACTGCCGGTGCTGTACGTGGAGTACAGCGGCACGTTCGGCGACATGGATCTCCTGCGGGCCGTGGTCGAAAACGCCGGCGATGCCCACGTGGTCTACGGCGGGGGCATCGGGACGGGCGAACAGGCCGCCCGGGCCGGGGCCATCGCCCCCACCGTCGTGGTGGGCAACCTGGTCTACACGGACCCGGGCCGGCTCAAAGAGACGGTCGCTGCCGTCCGGGCCTTACGTTGAGCCTGCCTGGCAAGGCCTCACGTTGAACCAGCGCCTCAGGCCAGGACCCGCTTGAGGATTACCACGGCCTCCCCGACCACCCGCATCTCGTGCTCGTAGGCCCCTTCCAGGGCCAGCCGGGCCTGGCGAATCAGGTCGTGGCCGATCGCCGTGCCGTCGTGGACGGCATGCCATACGTCGATATACGGGGATACCCGGCCCGCGGCCCAGCCGCAGCGGCCGGGTTCACTTGTGATATGCCGGAATACCCGATGTCGGTAGACCTGGTGGCTCACGTTCCGCCCCCAGGTCATGCCCGCCACCGCCCCCGGGTCGCCGGCCTTCAGCGCCTGGTAGTCCTGGAACGGCTGCTCGTGGGGATACATGGTGTCGTCCATGCCCTCGCCGCCAATCCAGGTCAGGCCCCGGTTCAGCACGGCCGCTGCTTCCAGCAAACCACGCCCGGCACCGACGGGCAGGTTGGTCCAGCGATGAGCCAGCCGCTCGCCCACCCGCTCCAGCTCATCCAGCAGGTCGAACAGCCGGCCCGGCGCCGCCGGCGGCAAGGCGTCCCGCAGGCTCCGGGCCCGCACGGCGAAGTCCAGCGGCGGCAGCGTCTCCTGGTCCAGCCGCAGGGCCAGCAGGCCCAGCCCCGCCACATGCAGGGCATACTTGTCCACGTCCAGCAGTTCCTCCGTGTCGAACTGCGTGTGGTAGTAGTGCGACCTTACGTATTCCGGAATCTCCAGGTTCGCCGCGCTGGGAATCCCCGCCGCCGAGTAGCTGAAAGCGTCCTCCCAGGTGGTCACCAGCTTGTACAGCCGCTTGCCCAGCGGGTAGCGGTCGCCGGTCTCCAGCCGGTCCAGAATCTCCTCCGCCAGCGGCGCCAGCTCCGGTGAAACGTACCAGTCGTACGTCGGGGCGTCCTTGAAGCCGCACAGCTCGAAAATGACCGCGCCCACGGCCCGCCCCACCCACTCCGGGTGCAGAGTGGACACCTGGGCGTGCGCCCCGGCGCACCAGTCCCAGGCGCTGTCCTGGTAGCCATACTCCTCCGCGTCGTGCAGCACGAACGCCAGCGTCCGGCGGGGCCGGTAGCCCGACGCCACCGCCGCCTGCGCCAGCGCCAGCACCGCCCCCACGCCCACCGCATCGTCCATGAAGCCGTCGAACCAGGCGTCGTAATGGTCGCCGATAATCACCAGTTCCTCCGGGAACTCCGTCCCCGGAATCAGCCCCACCACGTTCCGCCCGGTGGCGTCCGGCAACGGCCGGGCGGTAGAGAACAGCCGGCCCCGGCTGAACGCCCGGAGCCGCCGCCCGTCCTCCCGGCTCACGTTCAGCATGGGCACCGGGCTGTGCACCTGCAAATCGTGCGTGTGCATCGAGCCCGGCGACGCGGCGTAGGTGTTGGCCATCCAGCAAACCACCGCCGCCGCCCCGTGGTACGACGCCTCCAACAGTGCGGTCCCCGGCCAGTTCAGGGCATCCAGGTCCAACTCCACCAGGGCGATATTTCCCCGCACCTGAACCCGCCCGTAGTCCTCCCGGGTGCCCCGACCGCAATCCACCAACTCGCCGGCCAGCCCTTCCGGCGACGTCCCCACCGCCCCGCCGTAGGCTACCGCCTCAAAAGTCGGACCGCCCTCGGTCTCCACCCGGGCCCCGGCGAAATCCCAGCCATCCAGCTGGAACTCTTCCACCCGGACTTCCGGCAGGCCGATGCGGCGCATCTCCCCCGCGAGGAATTCGGCGCAGCGGCGCACCGCCTCACTGCCCGCGGGCCGGAAGCCCCGTTCATAGGTGCCAAAGCCCGCCACCCGGCGGGCAGTCGCCACGGCGTAATCCAGGTCCACGGCGCCCAGCAAGGCCGCTTCCGGGGCAGGCAGAGTTCCGCGAAAGCAGTCCAACAGCGAACGACGATTGGTCAAAGCCGGCCCCCTCCTCTCTCGCAGCCCTCCCTGATGAGATACGCTCTCACCAACGGTTTCCCTTTAAACGGCAGGCCGTAAAAAAAGCACCCGGGCCGCCAGGCTCCGGGTGCTCTCGGCCGGTTACTGTTTCATGCGGGGGTCCAGAGCGTCCCGCAGACCATCGCCCACGTAGTTGAACGCCAGCACCGTAATCAGAATCGGAATACCCGGCCAGATTGCCACCCACGGCGCCTGCTTCAGGTACTGCCGGCCCAGATTCAGCATCTGCCCCCAGGACGTGTTGGGCGGCTGCGTGCCGAGACCCAGGAACGAGAGGCTCGACTCCGTCAAAATCGCCGTACCAATGCGGAGCGTCGCCGATACAATAATCGGGGCGATCGCGTTGGGCAGAATGTGCCGGAAAATCAGGCGGGCATCCTTGGCGCCCAGGGCCCGGGACGCCTCCGTAAAATCGCGGGCCCGCAAGCTCAGGAACTGGCCGCGCACGATGCGGGCCAGACTCGGCCACGACGTAATGCCGATAATCATCATAATGTTAAAGATGCTGGGCCGGAAAACGGCGACGAGCGTGATCAGCAGGAACAACACCGGAATCACGTCCACCGCTTCCGCGATCCGCATGAGCAGGATATCGAGCCAACTGCCGCCGTAGTAGCCGGCCAGGGCGCCGACGACGGTGCCGATGACCACCGACATGCCCATGGCGATGAAACCGACCGAAAGCGACACCCGACTGCCCCAAATGAGACGAGCCATCACGTCGCGCCCCAGAAAATCTGTGCCCATGGGATGTTCCCAGCTCGGGGGCTTGTGGCGAACGACCACGTTAATGAAGTCGATCGGTTCCTTGGCCAGGACCGGGGCGAAGACCGCCACCAGGCCCAAAAAAATCAGTACCACGAGGGCAAGCACGGCCGCCTTGTTCCGCCAGTACCGTTTCACGATCGATTTCCATAACGGTTCGTCCGATGCGCCGACCATGGAGGCGTCCAGGACGGCCACTGCCTTCTTGTCTGCGGGAGTGCCCATTGGCCTCACCTCCTAGTCGTACTTGATACGGGGATCGACAAAGACATAGGCGATATCCACCAGCAGGAACCCGAGCAGCGTCAGGATGGTGCCCATCAGGAGGATGCCCATGCTGACCGGATAGTCGCGCCCGACGACCGCCTCGTAACCGACGCGGCCGATACCCGGCCACGAGAAAACCGTCTCCAGGATCACCGAGCCGCTGACCAGGCTGGCCAGAATGCCGCCGCTAATGGTGACAATCGGCAGCAGGGCGTTGCGCAGGGCGTGCTTGTAAATGACCAGTTTCTCCGGGAGGCCCTTCGCCCGGGCCGTCCGGGTGTAGTCCTCTTTCAACACTTCCAGCATGCTGGACCGCATGTATCGAGTCAGGCCGGTCAGGCCTGTAAAGGTCGCAGTAACCACCGGCAGGAACAGAAACCGCAGGCGGTCCCCAATCACGGAGAGCCAACCGTAGCTGCTAAAGTCCACCATCGGGGACGAAAAGCCCGATACCGGTATGAGTCCGCCGGAGTGCATGGCCACACCATATTGGAGCAGCATCGCGATCCAGAAGACCGGTGCTGCCTGTCCGACAAAAGCGATACCCGTGACCAGATAATCGAAGCGCGAGTACTGGCGAACCGCTGAAATGACGCCCAGCGGAATGGCGATCACATAGGTAAGCACGAGCACGATCAGACTCAACTCAAGCGTCTTGGGCAGGGCTTCGGCAATCACTTCGGTAACGGCGCGCCGCTGAAAATACGAATACCCAAGGTCACCGGCCGTGGCATTTTTGACCCAGCGGTAATACTGCACCGGGAGCGGATCATTAAGACCCCACTTTTCCCGCAGCGCCGACAGCCGGGATGCGTCCACCTCGGCATTTTGCTCCGCGCCGAGGAACATGTTCTCCGGACCCCCGGGCGCATTGTGCATGATCAGAAAGGAGATTAGCGTCGCGATGAGGAGGATTGGGATCATGTTCAGGAGTCGTTTCACCATATAGCGGGACATCCGAACTCACCACCTCCGCAAGGTTGGCACAAGTCGGGGGCGCCCGGGGGCGCCCCCTCTCCTTGCTGCCCGGAACCCAGGCTTACTGCTCGTTCATCCACCAGTAATGGATGTAGCTCGAGCCGCTGCCCGGCATATTGAACACGCCGCCCTTGATCTTCTTGGAAACCAGGTCCGTGTACTTGTTGGCGTACACGAGAATGATCGGAGCGTCGTTCACGAACTTCTTCTGGAAGTCGGAGTAAATCGTCTTGCGCTTGGCCGGGTCGGTCTCACGACGGCCCTGCTCCAGCAGTTTGTCAACATCGGGATTGCTGTAGCGACCACGGTTGAACGACTTGGAAGTCGGGGTGCTCGGAATCTGGGACGAATGCCACAGCGTATACTGGCTGTCGGGGTCGAGGCCGAGGCTGAAGCCGGAGAACGTGACGTCGAACTTGCCCGGCGTCAGGTAGTTATCCATCAGCGCATTGAAGTCCATGAGCTGGACGTCGATGTCCACGCCGATGTCCTTCCAGTTCTTCTTGGCGATGTTGGCAATGGCTTCGATCAGGGTGTTGCCGGAAGAGGCGTAGAAGGTGAGCTTCAGCTTCTGGCCGCCCTTCTCGCGGATGCCGTCGGCGCCAGGCTTCCAGCCGGCTTCGTCCAGGAGCGACTTCGCCTTGGCGGGATCAAAGGCCAGCGGCTGAATCGCCGGGTCATACGCCCACGAAACCGGCGGAATCGGGCCGGCCGGAATCACCGCACGGCCGTCCATGGCACCGTCGATGATCGACTTGCGGTCGAGGGCGTAGGTGAGGGCCTGGCGGACCTTCACGTCGGAGAGCTTCGCGCTGGAAACGTTCAGGGTCATGTACCCCCAGCCGTTGCGCTCGAAGTCGACCGGAACCAGCGTATCCTTGTGATCGTTGATCAGGCGGCCGACCGAGCCCGGCGTAACCTGCCACATGACGTCCAGTTCGCCGTTCTCCAAGGAGGCGATGGCGGTGGTGTCGTCGGGGACGATCTTGTACTGCAGGGTCTGAATGAACGGAGCACCGTTGTCCTTGGCGCTCATGAACCAGTCGGGGTTGCGCTCCAGGATGACGTACTGGCTACGCTTGTACTCCTTGAACTTGTAAGGGCCGGCACCGATCGGATTCATGGTGACCGGGGCCTTGTCGAAGTCCTTCACGGCCACGCCGTCGAACAGCTTCTTCTCAAGGATGCCCAGGTTGATCTGCGTCAGAAGGGCCGCGTAGGGCTCCTTCAGCTCCATGACCACGGTGTACTTGTCTTTCGCTGTGATCGTCTTGACGGGAGAAACGGTAGAGCCACGCGGGCCGGCATAGTCCTTGTCCTTGATGGACATCAGCGTGAAGACCACGTCGTCGGCGGTCAGTTCGTTGCCGTCATGGAACTTGATGCCGTGATGCAGATTGAAGGTCCACGTCAGGCCGTCGGGCGTGGCTGACCAGGAGTCAGCCACGTACGGGGTCGGCTCCCACTTCGCGTTGAACTCGAAGAGGCGGGCATAGACGTTGCTGATGACGTAGTCGCCAAAAGCCGTGGCGGACAGGATCGGGTTGAAGTTGTCAGGATCCTTCTCCAAACGGATATTCAACTGTCCACCCACTGCCGGCTTCTTGGCGACCGGCGTTGTGGGGGTGGCACTCTGGGGAGCCGGGGCCGCCTTGGGACCGCATGCGGACAGGAGCAGTCCGAATACGGACAAGACCGCCAGGAGCGAGAAAAACTTTCGGGCTCGGGTCATTTGGTTTCCCCCTTCTCGTGTGATCTCACCCGAAGAAAGTCGGGCACTGTCGAGACTATAGCATCGACTACGGATGAGACGCTACTTCTCCAGGGGGCGTTCGCGAAAGTTTCGTCGGACGGTTAAGTCGGAATTGCCGTACTGACCCGATGCCCAATGTGTACGGGCGGCGGGCGAGTGCCCGCCACCGCAGAGATCTAGTCGTCGCAGTCCCGGTCGCACTCTTTGGGCACCCGCGGCGGGCAGCCCGTGGCCGTCGTCTTGCATTGCGCAGGAGCGCAGAGGCCCAACGTGGGTACCAGAATCTTCACATTGGCCTTGGCCTGAATCACCACGCAGAAGTCAAAGACGCAGGAGACTGCCCGGCTTTCCCGGTCGAAGAAGCAGCAGCAGTTTCCCGTCACTTCGCATTCTACCTCAGTGCCCTCAGGCGCGCACAGTACGGCTTGCTTCAAAAAGACGACCTTCTGGTTGAAAGTCCGGCAGACTTTCTCACAGTCAAACTCGTCGACGGCCCTGATGCGAACCGGCACCTCGATGGCTACGCAGACCAGGAACTTGCCCTTCTTGCCTTCAACATGTTTGCGATGGCCGACTTCGCGGCAGGAGATGTTCTGTTCATCGATCTCGCATTCGACTTTGACCCGCTTGTTATCGGGGAACTCGAACTCGTTAAAGTTCCGTTCTACCCGATGCTCCTGGAAGCAGAAGTCGAAGACCTTCTTGGCCTCGATGCACATAACCTCATGTTTCTGGAACTCCTCCACAGTGACAATCCCCCTTTGGGCAGCCCTGGCTGTTACGCCTGTTGTAAGCTATGTGCCCGCGGGAGAAACGGTCAACATAATGTAAAGGCGGGGGCAGGGGCCGAAGCACCCTGCCCCCGCATCATGAGGGTTTCTGGTTCCGTTCGCTATCCGGCTGTCGTCGTGCCGGTAAAGCCGGTGCAGACATCCGGCGGCATGGGCGGGCAGCCGCCAAAGGCCGGCGCCACGCGGCATTGCTGCGGAATGACCACCCCGAAGGAGGGTACCAGCAGTTTCACGTCTGCGGCACTCGTCACCACGATGCATAACAGCATGGTGCAAAACCACGACGAGCGCTTGTCCTTCCGCCTGGCGAATTCGGGTTCAGTTGGAAACCGTTACGATAACGGGGTCCGAGTCCGCCGAGTTCCCCACCGAGTCATAGGCCTTCACCTTAAGCGTGTGGCTGCCGTTGGCGGCCGTTTTCGTGTTCCAGGACCAGGCGAAAGCCGGCACCGTGTCGGTGGACACCAACGCTCCGTCCAAGAAGAACTCCACTTTGGTCACGAGTCGGTTATCCTGGGCGCTGACCGTGACGGTAGTGGTGCCGTTAATCGTGGCCCCGCCGGACGGTAGCGTAATCGAGACCTTGGGCTTTGCGTTGTCCACGATGAGCGTCACCCCGGTGCTGGTCGTAACGTTCCCGAACGTATCGTAGGCCTTGGCGGTCACAGTGTGGGTGGCGTCGGAGAACTTTGTGGTATCCCAGGTCCACGTGTAGGGCGCTGTAGCCGACGTGGACTGGGGCAGGCCGCCGTCGACGTAAAACTCCACTTTGGCGACGCCCACGAGGTCCGTAGCCGTGGCCGTAACCGCCACGTTGCTGCCCGTCACAACCGTGGTTCCCTTGGCAGGCGCCGTCAGGGTTACCGTCGGCGGTAGGTCCACGTTCACGCTCACCGGTGTGGCGGCACCCATATTCTGCATCGCGTCGTAGGCCTTGGCCGTGAGGACGTGGGGACCCTGGGTGCTTGAGGTCGAATCCCAGTTCCACGTGTACGGGACGACCGTCGTTGAGGCCATCAACTTGCCATCCAGGTAGAACTCCACCACGGTAACGCGTTGGTCGTCTGTCGCATCGGCCGTCACCTTGACCTGACGGCCCCCCACCGTGGCGTTTGCAGTTGGGTTGGTGATGCTGATCACGGGTTTCTGGTTGTCCACCACCACCGTCGCCACCGGGCTGAGGGTCACGTTCCCGTTGATGTCGTAAGCCTTGGCTGTCACCGTATGGCTTCCGTTGAGGCCGGTGGTATTCCAGCTCCATGTAAACGGACTCGTTGTCACGGTTTTCGCCGGGGTGCCATTGCCGTCCAGGTAAAACTCCACCTTGATAACGCCCCGTGCGTCGCTGGCCTGAGCCGTCACAGGAACCGTGTCCCTGACGGTCTTTGGGACAATGACCTTAACGCTCGGCGGCAGGTCCACGTTGACATCCAGCGGCAGCGAGACGGACATGTTGCCGACCGCATCGTATGCCCGCACTTGGATTGTGTGGAGTCCGTCACGGGTCGCGGTGGCCGTATTCCAGCTCCAAATGTAGGGCGCCTGGGTCACTGTGGCCTTCAGGGTGTCATCCAGGTAGAACTCCACCTTGCCGACCTTCAGGTTGTCCGACACGGTCGCCGAGATGACCTTCGTGCCGGTCAGGGGGTCAGGCGGAGCGTTCAGGCTGACTGTCGGGTACGAATTGTCCACGGTGACAGTGCTGACGGGCGACAACGTTACATTCCCCAGTCCGTCGGTCGCCTGGATTCGGAGCGTGTGCGTGGTGTCTGCGGCAGTTTTGGTGTCCCAGACCCAGTTGAACGGTGCAACCGATTTCGTGACGACTGGCGTCGCGTTTCCGTCCAGGAAGAACTCCACTTTGGCGATGCCCCGGAGATCCGTCACATTGGTGTCCACCGTGACCGTCTCGCGGATGGTCGAGCCGTTGGCCGGGTTGCTAATGATGGCGGTGGGGCCCTGGTTGTCCACGATCACCGCGTAATCACCGGTGTTCGTCACGTTCCCGACCGCATCGTACGCCTTGGCCAACAAGAAGTGGCTGCCCGGGGTGCTGCCTTGGGTATCCCAGAGCCAGGTGTACGGAGCCTGGCTGACCGTTTTCTTGAGGGCACCGTCCAGGAGGAAATCCACCGCGGTTACCGCATTGTCGTCGGTGGCGGTCACCGCAACGGTGACCGGTCCCCCGACGCCCATCCCCTTGGCGGGCGCAGTAAAGCTGATCTTCGGCGGCAGGTCTACCCGCACCTTGACGACCGGCGAAATGGTCACATTCCCCGCGGTGTCCGTGGCCTTCATGGTCAGGTCATGCGTTCCGGTGGGGGCAGTGGTGGTATCCCACGTGAAGTTGAATGGCGCGGTCGTCCGCGCTCCGATGTAGGCGGTATCCACGAAGAACTCCACCTTGGACAATCCGCGGTTGTCGATCGCGTTAGCCGACACGATCACCTGACCGGTCAAGGTGGCGTTGGGTCCCGGCGAGAGGATCGAGACCGCCGGGGCCTGGTTATCGATTACCACCGAAACAGGGTATGTGGAGGTGACATTGCCGATTGTGTCGTAGGCTTTGGCCGTCACCGTGTGAGTCGTGCCGGTAGGCAGGAGCGTGGTGTCCCAGTCCCAGGTGTACGTTCTCGTACCCGGCACGGCGAGGATGATGGGCTTCTGCTTCAGACCGTCCAGGTAGAACTCCACCTTGTCCAGGCCGCGGACATCGTTCACATCAGCAGTGATCCTGGTAACGCCCCGCACGGCGCCGCCGGTGCCGAACGACCGGAGCGAAATGGTGGCCGGGACGTCCACCGACACGCTGATCACCGGCGATGCCGCCATGTTGCCAACCTGGTCATATGCCTTGACCTGTAGCTTGTGCTTGGCATCGGTGGTGTTGGCGCTTTTCCAGATCCAGACGTACGGCGCCGTCTGGGCCCGGTTGAGCACGGCGCCGTCCAGGAGGAAATCCACCCGGGCGATCGCCTGGTTGTCGGTGGCGTTGGCCCTCACCGTCACGTCGCCGTTCACCGTAATGCCGTCCGTGGGCGTTACGAGGGTCACCACGGGCAACTCGTTGTCGACCGTGACGAGCACCGTCTTCGCCGAGGTCACGTTGCCCAGGGTGTCATAGGCGTGTACGTCCAGTGCGTGCTGCGCATCGGAGACCGTTTTTGTGTTCCAGGCGTAGGTGAACGGTCGCTGGGTGGAAGTGCCCTTGATTACGCCGTCGACCAGGAAATCGACTTTCGCAATACCGCGCTGGTCCACCGCGCTGGCCTCGATTGTGACCGTCCCGGCGACTGTGTCGCCACCACGCGGTTTACCAATGGAAATGACGGGGCCCTGGTTGTCCACAGTTACCGCTAAACTCGTGGTTGTGGAAATGCCCGCCGTGTTGTACGCGACGGCCATCAAGGTGTGAACGCCGCTCGATCCAGCGGTCGTGTCCCACGTCCAGACGTACGGGCTGGCTTCCGAAGTGGCTTTCAGGTTGCTGTCCAGGAAAAACTCCACTCTGGCGATGCCCAACGCATCGGCGGCTGTTACGGTTACGTCGAGCGTGCCGCTGACGGAATCCCCGACTTTCAGAGCCGTAAACTTGACGGTGGGCGCCTCCGCCACGGTCACGGTCACGGGATCGGAAGTCACTTCGTTGTTCATGGCGTCATAGGCCTTGGCCGTCAGCGTATGCAAGCCGGCGCCGGAGGTATTGGACCGCCAGAGCCACGTGAACGGGGCGCCACTTTTTGCGTACATCAGATGGCCGTCCACATACCACTCCACCTGGGACACAAACCGGTTATCGGTCGACCTCAGGTCGATCGACACGTTCCCGCTGACCAGGGCACCCGAGATCGGGGAGATAATCATGACCGCAGGGTTTTGGTTGTCCACCATGACACGCAGGGGTGCCGACACCGTCTCATTCCCGGCAGCGTCCCGGGCCACGGCCGTGATATTGTGGGTGCCGCTGGTGGTGGTGGTCGTGTCCCAGGTCCAGGTGTACGGGGCGGCTTTCGCGCTGAACGCCGGGCTCGCCGCGCCGTCCAGGTAGAAATCGACCAGGGTGACACCGATGGTATCAGTGGCAACGGCAGTAATGGAGACTGTGCCCTTTACCGCCTGTCCGGGCGGCGGAATCAGCCGCACGGAGGGCGGCAGGTCTACGCTTACCGTTACCGGATCGGATGTTTTCACGTTGCCGGCCGAATCATACGCCCTGGCGGTCAGCACGTGAAGTCCGCCGGTTGACAGGGCCGTGTTCCAGCTATAGGTGAACGGCCCGAGCGTGTCGGTGCCGGCCAGAACTCCGTCCACGTAGAATTCCACACGGGCCACCGCCCGGTTATCCGCAGTAGTCACCGTGATCAGCTTTTGGCCGATGACGGTAGTATTTGCCAGCGGGGCGTTGATGCTGATCGTGGGCGCTTCGTTGTCAACGGTCACCTGGACCGACGATGAGTCGGTCGCATTACCGATTGAATCGTAGGCCCTGGCCTTTACCCGGTGGCGGTCGTTGGCGACGCTGTTCGTATCCCACTGCCAGAGGTAGGGCGCCGTAACCGTTGTGCTCATCAGCTGGTCGTCCACATAGAAATCCACCCGGGAAACATCGTTGAGATCTCTGGCCGTGGCCCTGACCGCCACGGTGCCCTTTACTTCGGCGTTGTTAGCCAGGCTGGTGAGGGAGACGGTCGGACCCGTGTTGTCCACTGTGACCACGACGGGGCTGCTCATGCCGACATTGCCGACGTTGTCAAACGCCTTGGCGGTGAGGACATGCGATCCCATCTTCCCCTTGGCGGTGTCCCAGTCGAAAGACCCCGGAGCGGTGGCTTCAGGCTGCAGAACACCATCCACAAAGAATTGCATCTGGGTAATACTTCCTGTATCAACGGCCGATACCGTCACGGTGGTTATGCCCCGAACGGTGGTCCCGTAGGCCGGTGCCGTGATTGTCACGACCGGTGGCGCGTCCACGGTGACGGTGACGGTGTTGGAGATCTCTTCGTTGCCGGCGGTATCGGTGGCCTTGATGAGCAGCACGTGGTCGCCGCTGGAGACTTTGCTCGAGTCCCAGTTCCACACGTAAGGCGCCGACGTGACAAGCTTCTGCGGACTTCCGTCGAGGTAGAATTCCACTTTGGCGACGCTTACATTGTCGGTGACGGTGGCCTGTACCGGCACCAGTTGGGCGACTGAGTCGCCATTTTTGGGCCCAATGAAGATAATCTGGGGCTTCTGGTTGTCCACCTTCACCGTCAGGGTGGGTGTAACGTTCCAGGCGCCGGTTTTGTCATACGCCTTGGCGTACAAGGCATGGGTTGACCCATCGGCCTCAGCGGTTGTATCCCAGGCCCAGGTATAGGGGTTTTGGGTGGTGGATGCCTTCTGAACGCCGTCCTCGTAGAACTCCACGTGGTCCATTCCGTCCCAGTCCCAGGCACTGGCGGTCACATCCACCGTGCCCTTGAGCGGCACGTTGGGATACAGCGGATACGTGAGGCTGACCGACGGCGGCAGGTTCACGTCGACCTTTACCGGGTTGGAAACCGCCACGTTGCCGGCCAGGTCGTACGCCTTCGCCGTAAGTGTATGACTCCCGTTGAGTCCCCCGCTGGGATCCCAGGTCCAGGTGTAGGGGGCTGTGGTATCGGTCGACTTCAGTGCTCCGTCTACCAGAAACTCGACTTTGGCCACGCCGCTCCCCGTGTCATCGGCGGTAGCGGTCACGGCAACCGGCTGTGATACGGTGATGCCGGCGGCTGGCGTCGTAAGTTGCACATTGGTGGGTGCGTGGTTGTCGACGGTTGTGTGCACGGGACCCACATCGGTCACCTGGCCGCTGATGTCATACACCTTGGCCGTCAGCATTCGGCTGCCGTCCTGGACGCCGGTGGTGTCCCAGAGCAGGCTGAAGGGGGGCGTGGCGGTCTGGCCGATGGGGGCGCCGTCCACCAGAAACTCCACTCTGGTCGGGCTCTTGATGCCGGTTACGGTGGTGGTCACCATGGTCGGGCCGTGCACGTAGCTGTTATCCGCCGGTGCAATAATGGCGACCGAGCGCGCCTGGTTGTCCACCGTCACCACGACCGGTGCCGATACGTTCACGTTAGCCGCGTTGTCGTAGGCTTTGACCGTAATGATGTGGGTGTTATTGATGATGCCCTGTGTGTTCCAGGACCAGTTGAACGGCCGGGTACGGACGACGGTCTTGAGATTCCCGTCCACGTAGAATTCCATGGCGGTCACGGCACTGTCGTCGGTAGTGGATGCGCTTACGGTAACGGTGCCACCGATCACGGCGCCCGTGGCCGGAGCGGTGACGGTAGGCACCGGGGCCCGCCCGCTGGTGGTGGGCGCACCGGTGAGCGCATCGCCGGAAACGACCAGCGAGTATGCCTGCGGCCCCATCGGCACGTTGTAGCCCCGGACTTTCACGTTGTACGTGCCGGACTTCGGCGCGGCAAAGTAGACGTTCTCCACGTTGTTAATCCGGTCAAACTTGGTGCAAACGGCGGAGGCCGTGTTGCTGGCAAAGCAGTTGCCCCGATATATGGTTCCCTCCGGGTCGGTTACCTCCAGGTCCAGGTCGTTCACCAGTTCTTTGCCGGCCTGCAAGGCGCCGGGGTAGTCGGACCAGACCAGGGTGAACTTGAGAATCTGCCCGCTCTGCGCCGTGAAACTGTACGCCTGGTACTGACCGGTGGAGAGAGAGACCGCCTCGTTTTCGAACCAGTTAGCCCGGCCGTCGGTGGGGTAGAGCGAGTTGGTCACGTCGACCCGGCCCCAGCCCTGGTCCCGGCTCATCCAGCCGTAACCAAGGTCACGGGCACCGTTAATCAGGGTCGCCTTTAGCAGGGAAGCGGTGGGGGTGACGCCCGCCGATAACGACTCGTAGTACTGCCGCGCCAACGCGACCGCGCCCGCTGTAAGCGGCGTGGCCATGGACGTGCCACTCATGTACGCGTAGTCTGCACTGAACGTCGCCTGGTAGGCGGAGGCCGGAGCCAAGCTGGAACTGGTGGAGAGAATGTTGGTACCCGGCGCGACAATGTCGGGCTTGACCCGCCCGTCGGGCGTGTTGCCCCGGCTGGAGGAGATCGCAAGTTGGTTCGGGTTGCTTGTGCCCCAGTTCTGCCGGTTGCTCTGGGAAGCGCCTACGGTGATGGCGTTCTTGGCCGTTCCGGGGGCGTTTATGGTCTTGAAACCAGAAGCGCCGTCGTTGCCGGCCGCAAAGAGGATGGAGAAGTTCCGGTTGTTCCAGATGAACTCGTCGACCTGACGGGTCCGGCTGTCATACGTGTAGCCGCCTGCACTGACAGGTGTACCCCATGAGTCGGAGTGAATGGTTGCGCCCGAAGCCGCCGCCTGACCGAACAGCGTCGTCAGATCGAGGGGCAGGCCGGTCAGACCGCCATTGCTGTCCATGATGGACTGAAAGACGAGCTGGGCACCCGGGGCGACGCCCTTGTAGGTTCCGCCGGACTGGTGCCCGTCACCCACCGCCGAGCCGGCCACGTGAGTGCCGTGCCCGTTGGGGTCGGACCAACTGGTGGGGCGGCCCAGGGGGATGGCCGCCAGGACCTGGCCCTTCAGGTCGGGGTGCAGCGTGCTCAGGACGCCGGTGTCCAGGCCGGTGTCGGCCATGCCAATGACCTGACCGGTACCGTCAAGCCCTTTTGCCCACCGCCCGCCCACACTGTCGACGGTCATGAGGCCCCGGGCCACGTCGTTCATGAGGGTAACCGGCTTCAAGTCATCCACGTAGGTGACGCTCTCGCTCGCGGCCAGTTGGGCCGCCGCCGTGGCGTCCAGGTCAGCGGTCAGAACACCGCTCTTGGTGTTGCGGACCTTGCCGCCCAGCTTGCGGATTAGTTCGCCCACCGCGGCTTCATCGCCGGGGAACGTGTGGACCTGCATGGTGACCTGGCCGCTCTTAGCGGCTCCCGCTCCCACTTTCCACCCGGACTGGTAGCGGCCCACTGCAAGCACCGCCGGGTCTTTGGCCACCTGGGCGGCCTGGCTCGGGGTCATGCGGACCAGGAACGCGTAATCCGGCAGGTATGTGTCGATTTCTGCTCCCGTCGACAACAGCGCCCGGCGGTTCGCCGGGGTGATGACATCCTTAAATTGCACGACGTAAAGGGTGCGCCCGCCCGCGGTCAAGAGCATGCTCGGCGCTACCGGCAAGTCCGTCTTCGCCTGGGCGCGCAAGTCGACAGCCCCGTTCCTTAGCTGGAGGCTCGGGGCGGCGTCGGGGGCCGGCGTGGGGTCATCCGCCGCCCGCGCCGGCTGTATGTGCATAGCCAATATCATTGCCGTCAATACAGAAAGCGCCACAGCTCGTCTCATATTCATTCAAGCCTTTCTATACGCGATTCCGATCGGCGAGCGGAGACTGGAACCAACACACCCAAATTATATCAGTTATATTGTAGCCCATATCTCACAATATTCGCAAGTGGATGCTGCTAACTTCCAAATTGGTGAGTTTTTCCCGAGATTTCAGGCCGCCGCCAGCGGCATAGACATGACCAGGGAGGTGACCGGCAATGAGCGATAACGGCTTCAGGCGACTTCGCCAGGCAGTGCCCCCGTTTCAACCGGTCTGGGCGAGTCTCCCGGCCGATAAGGCCATTATCGCGGCGGGCGCCCGTGCACTCCGGCGGTATGCCAAACGGGTGGCGAGTCTGGCGCGGGTGGGCGGTGACCCCGGCTAATGACCTGCTGGGCTTTTTACGGTCGGGTCTCGGGGTTGGAGCAGGCGGCCAATCAGTCCCTGCCGACACAGCAAGAGGCCTGCCACTGCCGGGCCCGTGAGCGGGGGGCTACGGAGATTCTGGACTTCATGGATGCCGGCGTGCCCGGCGACCTCGACTGGACGGACCGGCCGGCCCTGAACCGATTGCTGGAACTAGTTGAGCAGGGCGGTCTGGCCGGGGTCGTCATATACGACCCGGACCGGCTGGCCCGCGACCTGGGGGTGCAACTGGCCGTCACGGAGATCATTGCACGCCACCAGGTACAATTGGAATTCTGCACCCAACAGTATGACGCCTCCCCGGAGGGGCTGCTCTTTTACCAATTACGCGGAGCAATCGCTCAGTTCGAGCGGGCCAAAATCCGCGAGCGGACCAACCGGGGCCGTAAGAAGCTGCTCAAATCCGGCATTCCGGCCAACAAGCCGCCGATTTATGGCCTGTCCTACGACCGGGCGTCCAACACGTTTACCCCGGTGGAGTCTGAGGCCGTGGTCGTCGGGCAAATTTTCCGCTGGGCCGGGGAGGGTCACGGCCCGGTTTGGATTGCCCGGCGGCTTAACAGCCTGGGCACTCCCCCGCCGCGGGGCACCCGCAGCAGCGGCTGGTGGGCCCATGTGGTCCGGCGGATGCTGGCGAGCCCTACTTATGCGGGCCGGCTGTATCTGCATCGCTGGAATCTGGAGGGGACGCGCAAGAACCGGTATCTCCCGCCGGAACGGAAGCACCGCGCTACCCAGCGCCCGCGGGAGGAATGGGTGGAGGTTCAGGTTCCACCTATTGTGACGACGGAACTCTGGCAGCAGGTACAGGCCCGCCACTCCGGGAACCGGCGCCGGCATGCCGGCGCCGAGAGCCCCACATACGCCTACCTGGCCTCCCGGCTGCTTCGCTGCGGCCTCTGCGGCAACGCCATGACCGGGGCGTCGGCTCGGCGCAAGTGCGGCCGGACGTTCTACTACCGCTGCAGCGGGCGGTACGGCGAACGACAGGTCGCCTGCCTGATGCCGCACCTGCGGGCCGCCGAGCTTGACGACGCGCTCTGGCGGGCGGTAAGCGCTCTGCTGCTGGAACCCGGGCGGTACAAGGCGGCCCTGTTGGCGGGGGCTGAAGGGCCACCGCCGGGGCCGGTGCTCCCGGAGGTCGGAGCGGAACGAGTCGCCGAACTGCGGGGGGACATCGGGCGGCTGGAGGGCCTTATCGCCCGGGGCACGGTCCGGGAGCACGAGGTCCGGGCGGCCCTGAAGAGCCTGCGAGACCAGGAGGCCGCTCTGGCCGACCATCTGCGGGCGTCCGCCGGGCAGCCCTTGCAGCCCCTGCCGCCTGCTCCGGATGCCGTTGCCCGGTTCGATGGTGCGGAGCGGCGGGAGTTCGTGCGGGCCGTGCTGCACGAGGTCGTGGCCTTCCCGGACGGTGTGCTGCAACTGGTGCCCCGGGAGCCGTCTGATGGTCCCCCGCGTCGGCAGTGAGCGCCATGCTTAACTGGATGGTGCAGCAGACGTTGGGTTCGTTTCCACCCGACGTGAGGCCGGCAGTCATGCCGGACATGTGCGGCTGCACCGTGCAGATGCAGGTGCCCCGAACGTCGCAGGTTACGTCGGTTCCGGTCGGCGCACACAGAACTACCCGTTTCGGGAAGGCAATAGAACGTGTCACCGTAATGGGGCTACAGTCTCGGGACGGCTGGATGGTGATGGTCAGTTCCAGCGTTACCTGGATGGAGACCAGGGCAAGACCATCCTGGTCGGGAAGCGGTTCCCGGTGCAGCACCTCATGACAGGTGACATTCGTAATTTCGCAGTTTGTCACCATGGCCCCGGCGCCCAGGCCAGGCACGAAGAAGCACCGCTCCAGCATGTCTTCCTGGAAGCAGAAGTCAAAGATCTTGCGCGCCTCGATGACCATGATTTCGCTGGGCGGAGGGCACGCTCCACCGCGCACCGGTCCCGGAATGATTCGGGAGTCGTGGCCGCCGGACACGGGCGGTAAGTACTCCGACAATCGATAACCCTCCCTCTTTCAGGAGCTTGGTTCGTGCAGTATGTGGGCCTTGCCAGCATCAGGCTATGAAGGTGTTGCCGCGACGGTGACAGCCCACTGACGTCGCCTGTCACCCCCCGTGCGTGTCGGCATACCATGTTCTACTCCGGGTTCGCGGCGGAGCGGGGAAAAGAGGAGGGCCGAACCATGTGTAGCCTGCGGCTCATGTTGGGCTGGGAGCGTCTCCTGGACGCGGATGACACTGCTCTGCCTGCGCTGCGCAGTCTTTGCCAGGCACTGAATATCGACACGCACTGGGACGAAGCGGAGCGCACTTTGTACATACAGTCGCCGGTGGCGGGGAAGCGTGTGGCTGTCGTCCCGGTGGCGGACGGCTCGCCGGCGCTGGAGGAACTGGCGGGTCAGATCGCAGCGCATACGGCGGAATGCCTTGGTGGCGCAGGGGCGAGCGTTCTGGTGGTCGGAGGCGGGGCAGACCTGCGGGGGTATAGCCTGGCTCTCAGGGTAGATGTATGCAGCCTCCCGAGTTGGGGCGTAGCCGCCGCGTACAACTGGCTGGGGTGGTCCCAGAACCGCAGGCTGGCAACCTGTCTGGCTGAGGAGGTGTCCGCAGCCGGCGGGCTGCTGAATCTGGGTACCAGAGCGTCGTTCAACGGGGTCCGGCAGCCGGGACTCCCGGTCATAACGGTGCTGGTCGGCCGGCCGAGCGCCACGCTTGCGGCCCGGGAGTCTGGCCCGGAATACGCCCGGGGGTCCAGCCCGGAATACGCTCGGGACGTCGCCCGGGGCATTTACCGGGGGCTGGCCCGCTTTTGGGCCGACCCGGTCCTGGAGGAGATTCAGCAACTGCTGCCCCGGGTGGGCCAGGAGGCCGCCGAGCCCGGGGTTGTCGCCTGCGAGCCCGGGCCCGTGCCTGCAGCGCCGGTCCTGGAGTGCGAACCCGAACCCGTGCCCGAGCCCAGGCCCGTGCCTGCAGCGCCGGTCCTGGAGCCCATGGCCGGGTCTCAGCCCGGCTATGCCGACGAGGAGCCGGTCAACCCCGTGCTCGTCCTGGACCCGGAGGTCGTAATCGCCTCCGAGGCGGCGGCGGTTCCGGCCGGCGTGAATCAAGCAGATTTTCGGACGATCCTGGGCATTGCCCCCGGGCATCTCAACGCGGCTGAACCCGCACCCATACACGAGCCAAGGTCTGAGCAAGTCCCGGAGGACGGGCAAACGCCGGACCTGGCGCCCCTGGCCCCGTTCGACCAGACGCGCATGGCCCCGTTCGACCGGGTGCCCGACGACTCTCCAGCGGAGCCCGGACCCCCACCCGAACCGCTTCGCCTGATCCGGCCATTCCACAGCCGGCCGGCCCCGGCGAAGCGAAAGGCGTTGGTCGACCCGCGGGGACTCCCCGGTTCAAGCCTGGTCTACCAGTTCCAGCCCCCGCAACCGGCGGCGGTCAGTGCGGAACCCCCTCCTTCCGGCATCAGTCCCGCCGGACTTATTCGCCAGGCCCAGGCCCGCACAGCCCAGGTGTCCCCGCCCCCCGACAAGCACCTACCCGCCCATGACACACGCACACCGGGCTCCACCACACGACCTCCGGCTGCCTACACACGATCCCCGGCACCCATACCGAAACAGCCGGCCCGAACAACCGTTTCCCGGGTGATCCAGCCGGGTTCCACCGTGATCCGCTTCCCCTGACACGGGGGCCTCGGCAGCGGTCGCTGACAATAAAAAAACCACCCAAATCGGGTGGTTTTTCGTTATTCGAGACGCGACCGGCGGAAGAAGGCGGGCCGCCTCAACTTGGCCAGCGCCCGGTCCCCCGGCTCCGGCAGCAAGATTGCCCCGAAGCCGAACAGCCCCTGCGCCGGGCGTGGCACCCGGCAATGCTCCAACTGGCGACCCATCCGGAACATGATTCGCACATAAGGTGGCGCCTCCAGCAGCGCGTCGTGGAATTCCTCGCGGCTGTGAACTTCGTAGTCGTCCACGGTGAGTACCACCGCCCCGCTCCGCAGACCCCCGGCTTCCGCCGGCGAACCCGGCAGCACGTCCAGGATTCCTACGCCCTTGGGCGGGCGCCGCAGATACGGCACTCCCAGGAGTTGCAGCCGGCCTGACAGGACCGCCATCGCCTCATGCCCCAGGCCGCTGAACAGGGCGGCCACCCAGAGCAGAGGCCGGAAGTGGCTGGATGCCACCGCCAGCAACAGCAGCAGCCCGCTGTACACCAACAGCGTCTGACTCGACTGCCGGGCCCGCTGCGACGGCGGTGCCGAGATCGCCAGGTCTGAATATCCCATCGTCACCACCACCGGGACCAGTTGCCAGCCGAAGGGGAGCGCACCGCCGGCCATGGCCGCGTCCGGCCGCAGGAGCGGCCACCAGGTCGGCATGGCCATCGGCGCGTGGCCTGCCAGCGCAAAGAGCGGCAGAACGAGCGGCACGGGCCAGAACCGCTGGAGGGTAAAACCCGCCACGGGTTCGCCGTCCTGTCCGCCAATGGTCATGGGAGTCGCGCACGTCGGCCCGCTGACCCAGATCAGGAACGCCTCTACCATATGCATGATCGCGATGAGTCCCACCAACGATGCCACATCCACCTTTGGCCAGCCGAAAACCAGGTAGGACAGCGACAGCAGCGTCCCACTGTATGCAAAGCAGATAAACCTCGGGTTAATCGCTCCCAGGCCAATGGAGACCGGCCAAAGATACAGCAAGGCAGAGGCAGCGCCTGGTGCCTCCACCAGGCCCACCCCCGCCAGTGAGAGCAAGAGGCTGCCAGCGATGCCCCCCAGCGCTCCCAGTGCCAGTGATTGCAGCGTCTGCGAAAGGGGCGTGTGCTTGGGAATGCCGAACAGTTCTGCTTCCGTGACCGCAACCCGGCGGTATTGCAGGAAGACGACTGCTCCGGCCACCAGGAGCAAGAGCACCGCCCAGCCGCTCAGAATCATGTCCGGCAGCGTCTTAAACAAGAGTCGAGTAATGTTGAGCAGCGCTGCCAAAGAGTCTCCCTCCTGGGCTTACCGCTTCATCGTCTGGATATACTTGATGGCTTCCTGCAACTGAACGTCGCCCGGATCACCGGGAACCACTTTCTTGGGGTTCTCTTTGACTATGTCCGGGTCAATCCCTTTTTCATGGATCGAAATTCCGCCAGCCGTCAGGTAATGGGCCGTCGTCAGCTTGATGCCGGACCCGTCCGGTAGCGTGTGGAACGTCTGCACGGAGCCCTTGCCGAACGTCTTCACGCCCATGAGCGTGCCGATCTTCAGGTCCTTCAGGGCACCAGCCACGATTTCGGAGGCGCTGGCACTGCCGTTGTCCACCAGCACCAGGAGCGGCATGTCGAACGCGTCCGTGGCACCCTTGGAGTTGTAGGTTTGCTTACCCTCGCGCCCATCCACGAATACCACCGGCGTCCCCTTCGGCACAAAGATGGACGAGACGTTGATCGCCTCCTCCAGCAAACCACCGGGGTCCTGCCGCAGGTCCAGAATCAACCGGGTCATGCCCTGGGCTTTCAGGTCGCTCATCGACTTAGACACCCGCTGGGACACGTTCTCTTTGAACTGAAGGATTTGGATATAGCCTACGCCGTGGGCCGGGTCCACCATTTTGGCTTCCACTGAGGGCAGTTCGATCGTTGCCCGGGTAACGAGAAACTCCAGGGGATTATCGGTGCCTTCCCGCATGACCTTCAGTTTCACCTGCGTCCCCTTGGGGCCTCGGATCATGTCCACCGCATCTTCCAGCGTGAGGCCGTGCACGTCCTTGCCGTCAACGGCAATAATGGCGTCACCGGCCCGGAGTCCCGCCTGCTCGCCCGGAGTGCCTTTCATGGGCGAGACCACTGTAACCAGACCGGTCTTGGCGGAGAGTTCCACGTAGACCCCGATACCGCTCATTGTGGATTTAAGTTGATCGAGGAATTGGGCGTATTCCTTGGGGGTGAAATAGGCCGAGTACCGATCACCGGTGGCCTCCACCATGCCCTTGAGGGCCCCCTCGGTCAACTTGTCTGTCGCCGGCGGGGTGAGGAAGTTTTGGTCAATTTCCTTCCGAACCTGTTCGATGCGCTTGTAGTCCAACCCCTGCGCCGACCCGACCTGCTGGACAGGGACCTTGCCGGAGATGGTGGCAGTCAGCCTCGGGACAAGGTTCGTCGCCCCAGCGTAAAAGCTCAATGTACTGCAGAGTAGCACCAGTACTACCGTTACCGTTAAGGCCTTACGGCGGTCAATCATGCCCAAGGTCATCCTCTCATGAGAAACGTACAGGCCATACTTATCATTCTCTGACTGAGAGTATACTCCCGACTTCGAAACGGGGTCAAACCGAAAGCAACTGCCTCAGGACCGCCTGACGGCTCCTGAGGCAGCATTGCGTCTATTTCCATCAATTTCCAGTCCTCTACTGCTTGGGTAGCAAGGTCACGGGATCGACGGGCTTGCCGGCGATGTGAATCTCCAGGTGGACATGCGGTCCAGTGGACCAACCGGTGGAGCCGGCCTTGGTAATCTGCTGGCCCCGCTTCACCTGGTCGCCTTTTCTAACCAGAAGCACCGACGAGTGCCCGTACCAGCTGGAGTTCCCGCCGCCGTGGTCGATGACGACCAGGTTGCCGTAGGCATCATCCCAACCCGCCTGGACAACCACGCCGTCTTCGATGGCGTAAACCGCCTGGCCCAGGTCAGCGGCTATGTCAGTGCCGTAATGCCACCGGGCGACGCCCAGAATGGGGTGCATACGCGGACCAAAGGGGTCCGTAATCGTAATTCGACCGTGGACCGGCCAGATCGGCGAAAAGGAGCCAGCCGGGCGGTTCATACTCAGCATGAGCGCTTCAAGCTGGTCCCGGGTCGCCTGTTCCTGCTGGTCAAGCTGGTCCAGCTGGGCGGCAAGCGCCCGCTTGTTCATATCCAGGGAGCGGGAGACCTGCGCCTTCTCCGTCCGCTTCGCTTCCGCTACGTTAAAGCGGTCCTTGGCCTGAGCCTCCAGCACGTCCAGTTCGTTCTTCCGCTTGAGGGCCGCCACCTTTTTATCCTCCAGGACCTGCTTGTCCTTGCGCACTGAGGTGAACAGCTCTGCATCTCGCTTCACTACCAGTTTGAGCATCTCGAACCGGTTGATGAAGTCCGAGAACGAGGCGGCGCCGAACAGCACCGCCAGATAGGTGACCCGGCCATCCTCGCTGATCGACCGAACTCGCTTGGCCAGGGTAGCTTTCTTCTTATCGAACTGCGCCTGGGTCTTCTGCAGATCGGCCTGAATCTTGGTGTACTGGTCCTGGGCCGCAGCCCGTTGGGACTTGATCAGCGTCAGTTGGGAGTCGGCCTCGACCACTTCCTGCGTGACCTTGTCCAACTGGGCCTGCGCCTCAAGCACCTCGATGTTGACTCGTTGCAGGTCGTTGTCGGCTTTGGCCTTCTGCTCCCGCAGCCACTTCAGCTTGTCCTGCTGCTGATTGTACTCTTTCAGCAGATCGGTGCCCTCCGCATGGGCCGGCGGAGCCGCCTGGGTCATGAGCGATAAGGCGATGAGTGGGATTACGACCCAACGCACTAGTCGGACAAGGCCTCCGCGGACGCGCATCCACTCACCTCCACTAAACCTTCAGGAAACGGCGGAGCGAAACCAGGCTGCCCAACCCGCCCAGGGCGCCCCCGAGGAGCGACAGGGCGAGGGTCAGGTTCCCGAGCACTTCGCCCGGCGGCCGCATGGGCAGGAACGGAATGTTCAGGTTGACATAAGTGGTGATCCGGTCATAGCCATACCCGGTGAGTGCCATGGCCAGCAGTGCGCCAACGACTCCCAGGAAAATGCCTTCCATCATGAAAGGCCGGCGGATGAACCAGTCCGTCGCGCCTACCAACTTCATGATCGAGATTTCGCGACGGCGGGCATAGACCGCCAGGCGAATGGTGTTGGAGACCGTCAGCACGGTCGCGATGATCAGCAAGAGCACGAGGCCCGCTCCGCCGATGTTCACCGCCCGGTTAAAGGCGAGCAGCAGGTCCACGTACTCCTGGCCATAGTTCGCATCGCTAATGCCCGGGATTTTCAGGACGGCTTCGGCGATGACCTTGACCTGGTTCGTATCGAGCGCCTGAATCTTGACGGAATCCCGGAGCGGGTTTTCGCCATCGAGGTCGTCCAGGATGTCCTTCTGCGGGCCAAACTGCTTTTTCATCTCTTCGAGGGCTTGATCCCGGCTCACGAACGCGGCGTTCTTTACGCCGGGCACTTTTTTGACCTTGTCGACGATTGCCTGTTTCTGATCCTCTTTCAGTTCATCTTTGGGACACTTGGTGTTAGGGACCTGCGCGGTGCATAAATAGGCCCGGATCTCCACCTGCTGTTCCACGGTTGAAGTGGCGTACTTCAGATTAAGCGCCAGCAGTGCCATCACGGAGAGCACCAGCAAGGAAACGGCCACGGTGGCCATGGAGGCCAGGGACATCAGGGGACTGTGGGTCATGGAGCGGACCGCGTCGCGGGCGGCGGTTACCCAGGCTCTAAGATTCATAGCCGTAGGTCCCCCTCTCCTCGTCCCGGACGATGCAGCCCTTCTCGATGGCGACGACTCGCTTTTTCATCTGGTTGACAATGTTCTTGGCATGCGTGGCGACCACGACGGTGGCGCCCATCTGATTGACGTCGGACAGCAGCTTCATGATGGCATACGAATTCTCGGGGTCGAGGTTGCCGGTGGGTTCGTCGGCGACGATCAGCACGGGGTTGCGGACGATGGCCCGGGCCACGGCGACCCGCTGCTGCTCGCCACCGGAGAGTTCCTGACACTTCGAGTGCGTCTTATGGCGCAGGCCCACCAGTTCCAGGGCGGCCGGCACTCGCCGGATAACCTCCCGGCGGGGTACGTCGGTGCATTCCAGAGCGAAGGCGACGTTATCGAAGACGGTCCGTTCGGGCAGTAGCTTGAAGTCCTGGAAGATGACCCCGAGGCTGCGGCGGAGGAAAGGCACATCCTGGTCTTTCAGCTTGGCAACGTCCTTGCCTTCCATGAGCACCTTCCCCGCGGTGGGCAGCTCCTCCCGGTAGAGTAACTTCATAAGCGACGATTTGCCGGCCCCGGAAGGGCCCACCAGGAACACGAATTCGCCGCGCCCAATACCGAGGGTGACGTCGTTAAGCGATGGTGCATGGGCATTCGGGTATACTTTCGTCACGTTGACGAACTGGATCAACCAGATTCACTCCCGGCACTGCATGGAAGGCAGTTACTTCGTTAAAGGTCTCAGGTTCATCGTTACCTGGGTTTCGACAGGATGCGTTGGGTTCCCTCTGATTTCGACGAGATTCCGTTCATTGTGGTTTCTGGTCTGAATGCCATATCTCAACAATGAAATACGGAGGGATGACGCATCACCCCTCCGTGCCGGACCGATAGAATTTTCCAATGGGAATGGCCCGCATGTTGCTCATCCGGGGAACTGGCCAGTGCGGGCCGTGTGCGCGAACAACTCCCAGCCTTGCATCCCAGCATCCTGGGCGGCCTTGATTGCCGCCTCGGCGTCGTATGGCACGCGAAGCACTGTTGCCGTGGTCACGTCTCGTTTCACTTCCAGCAGGGCGTAGCTCGGCCGTGGGTCGCCGTCGAACGGAATGCCGACGCTGCCGGAATTAATCACCTGGAAACCCTGCATGAACCGGATAAACGGCCGGTGGCAGTGCCCATACGCCGAGATTGCTGTCTGCTCGGACGAGCGTAACGCCGCCAGTTCCTCGTTGGGCACCCATGGCATCAGAATGCGGTAATTGTGGGTGGGTGTGGCGTGGAAAAACTCCATCTGCACGCCCTCCCACAGTTCCGTCAGGGAGATCGGGAAGTTCTGCAGCCAGACCCGGTCGTCTTCGGTCAGGGCGGCCATGTGGCGGGGAAAGTCGGCCTGAATGGCGGCCTGGCTCCGGTTCCTGGGCGTGAAGCGCTCGGGCTGAAAGTCCGGATGGTAACTACCGTCGGCATTGCCAAGCACCACCGGACACTTCAGGTCCCGGACCCGGTCCACGCACTCCTTGGGCAACGGCCCTTTGAGGGTGACGTCCCCCAGGCAGATGATACGATCAACGCCCCGGCGGGCGATGTCGGCAAGGACAGCCTCCAGGGCGTGGAAGTTGGAGTGAACGTCACTGATAAGCGCTATCCGCATGGTTCAGCCCCTTTGCATTGGTCGTTCGTGTGGCCTTTTTGTGTGGCCTGGCACGCTCCGGACGGGGCTGTCCTCGCTCCGGAGCGGCCTATCTTTGTAATGATTCTCGCTGTCGATGGCGTACTCGCCACGGGTAGGCGAAGTATGTCGTCGTTGCTCCGTGCGCGCATCGGCGGCTGCGAATCCTGAACTATTCGCTCCGAGGCTGCGGTGCCCCAACCGGAGCGTGCCTGCGCTTTCAGGCCCTCGCCCTCGCCTACGCCTTCTCGTCGGGTATCGCTTTTCAGTGGCTGGGTGGGGGCGCGGGGACGGGGTGCGGGAGTGGGGTGCGGAGACGGCTTGGTTATTGCCGGCCCTTTAGCCTTTGGGCTATGACCAGTAGTACAAATTTGATCAGCGGGGGCAAGCTGCGGCTGTAGCGGCCTAGCTTTACAATCCGGAAGAGCCATTCCAGGTTGGCCTTTACCATCCACTTTGGCGCCCTTGGGGCTGCTCCGGCCCAAATGTCCAGGGTGCCGCCTATGCCCAGGCTGACTTTGGCGTTCAGGTCGGCCAGGTGTTGGCTTAACCAGAACTCTTGCCTGGGGGCGCCCAGGCCAACGAAGAGGGCGTCCACGTTGGCGGCGCGGATTTCGGCCACCACTTTGGACTCTTCTTCCTGGCCGAAATAGCCGTCCCGGAAGCCGGCGATGGTCAGGCCCGGGTATTGCTTTGCGACACGCCTGGCGGCTTCGGAAACGACCTCCGGGCGGGCGCCGAGGAGATAGATCCGACCGCCGCGCTGGCTCAGCGCGGCCAGCAAGCATGTAGCCAGATCGACGCCGGCGACTTTGCCCGGGACCGGGTCGCCTAGTACTTTTGACGCCAGCACGATCCCGGCGCCGTCCGGAATCGCCAGGTCGGCCTGGTTCAGGACCGCCGCCAGGTCGGGGTTCTTGTAGGCCGCGTAGCCGATTTCGGCGTTAGGTGTAACCACCAGCCGGGGCCGGCTGTCTTCCATCCAACGCAGGCAGAGTGCTTCCGCAGCTTTTAGGGTTACCTTATCGACGCCAATGGTGAGAATTTGGATTCGGCTCATTTGTGACCACTTCGCTTTATGAGGTTAACTGCCAGTTCGGCGTTCTTTTTTGCGAGCGGCGTCAGTTCTGCCATTTTATGCAGGAGCCGCTGCCGGAACGCCGGGGCCTCTGCCAGTGCCCGTCGAACTGCCCGGGCCAATGCCCGCCCGGTGAGGTTGTTCGTGGTGCCCGCCGGCGTCTCTCCGACCAGCTTGAGCCAGCTATCCGTCTTCGGGTCGTAGCTCAGGCCGGCCAGCGGAATACCGTCCATGGCGGCGAACACCAGGGCGTGGTAGCGCATCCCGATCATCGCATCACAGCGGGCGATCATGGCATGGGCGTGGGCATACGTGTAATCGCCTTGCAGGATTTCAGCCGGCTGGGTCATGAGCCGGGCCACCTCGGTTGCCGCCTGAATATCCCGCGGCAACTGCATGGGGATGAAGACGACCTGAAGACCCTCCCCGGCCAATTCGTCCAGCGCTTTCGCCAGTTCTGGCTCCACAGGCTGCTCGCCCAACTTCCACGGGCGAATGGAAACGCCCAGAATGGGCCTTGCCAGGTCCACCCCCTGCTCCTTCAGCAAGGCCGCGCCCCAGTCGGGGTCGGCGGGACCCAGGGCCAGGGCGGGGTCGGCCGTAACCATAGCCGGTGGGTGAAAGACGCCCAGGTGGCGCAACGTCTCCAGGGACTCCTGGTCCCGCACGGTAATCTGGCTCACGCCGTTGACCACCGTCGGAATCAGCGTCCGGCCCACCAGCCCGGTTACCGGACCGATACCCTGGGCGTAGACCATGACCGGCCTGTGCCGCATCATCGCGAGGGTCATGACGCCCAGGTAGTAGACCAGGCTCTTGGTGCTGGTGACATCCTGGAGCAGGCTGCCGCCCCCGGAAATCACCAGGTCGGCTTCCGCCATGGCCTTCCAGATTTTTTTGAAGTCGCCCCGGCTGACCGCGCTGACGCCGTGCTCCGCCCGCGTGCGGGCGGCCGTGCCGGAGATTACCGTAAAGTTCGTTTCCGGTTCCAGCTCACGAATTGCGCGGATCAGCCCGGCCAAAATGGCCTCGTCGCCCGCGTTGTTAAATCCGTAGTAGCCGGAGACCAAGATGTTTGCCATGACGTGGTCTCCCTTCTCAAGACTTGCCCCTTTTCAGTCTCAGGGCCAGCCTTGCTGCGAGATCGGCCCCTTCCCGGTTCCCCAGGAAGGCCGCCAGCAGCACATGTACAACGACGATGGTGCCCAGCGCCGAGCCCAGACGAAACGCCTGTGCTGCCAAACGTTCACCCGGAAAGAGGCCGCCGGCCAGGTGGTAGACGCCAAGCCCAACTGCCGTGCCCGCTGCCGCCGATGCCAGGTTGCCTGCCGCCGCCTGGGCCACCCGCCCGACGGCAAAACCTTTCATCCGGCGCTTTAGCTGCCAGAGAAGCAACCCCACGGCGATCGCCGTCGACAGGCTGGTCCCCAGCGCCAATCCGCCTTGCGCCATTGACCCTACCAGTGCGATGTTTAGCCCGATGTTCAAGAGGACCATGAGCAGCGAAATCCACATCGGCGTTAGCGTATCCTGCACCACAAAGAAGCAGCGGTTCACGAAATCCAGCCACCCGAAGAATAGAATCCCCACCGCGTAATACGCCAGGGCATAGGCCGTCGCCGCTGTCGCCCGAGGGTCGAAGGCACCCCGCTGAAAAACGATCTGGACAATCGGCTCCCGGAAGGCCACCACGCCAAGGGACATGGGCAGCAGTACGAAGGCCAGCGTCCGGAGGCCACCACTCACTGTCGCCTGCAGTGCCTCCTCGTCGCCCACCGCCGCATGCTCCGCCAGACCGGGGTAGAGCACCGTCGATATGGCGGCGCCGATCACCCCGTATGGGAGCGAGTTGATCCGAACGGCGTAGTTCAGGGCCGAAATGGAGCCTTCGACCAGGTTCGAGGCCAGGAACCGGTCGACGACGTTCTGCATCTGAACCGCGAAGGTGGTCACAATCACCGGCAGGATCAGCCGCCCGATTTGCATGAGGACCGGGTTCTTCAAGTCCAACGACGGCTGGTATGAAAATCCCAGCCGCTTCAGCCACGGCAGTTGGACCAGGGCCGCCGCCGCCGCCCCGCCGACCACCGCCCAGGCCACCCAGTGAATCTGCTGCGGCCCGGTTACCGCCAAAAGCGCCCCGATTACCACCACGTTGCTGACGAACCCCACCAGCGCCGGCGCAATGAAAAACCGATTGGCGTTAAGCACGGCGGCAAATACGCCGCTCAGTCCCAGGAATAGCATTACCGGTAACATGGTACGGGTCAGGGAGACGGCCAGGCCCAGAATGTGCGCCGGCAGGCCCGGCACCAGCCGAGGCACAAAGAACGGCGCAGTCGCCCAACCCAGGAATACGAGCACGACCGCCAGCAGCAGCGTCGCATTCAAAACGGTGACGGCCAGGCGCCGCCCGGCATCCACGCCCCGCTTTTGCACGACTTCCCGATAGACCGGGATGAACACCATGACCAGCGCCGTGCCAATGGCGGCAAAGAGGGCCAACGGCACTTCCTGCGCCACCAGGTAAGCATCGGTCACGTGGGTGGCCCCGAACCGGGCCGCCAACAGCGCCTCCCGCACATAGCCCAGCAGGCGGCTCAACACCAGCAGGCCCGAGACGATTCCGGCGGCCCTGAACACCGTCTGCCGGGCCGTCATGTCCGGACCAGCTCTTCGTACAAGGCGGCCGTGAGTTCGGCCATGCGCCCGGCGCTGAAGACCTGCCGGGCCCGCTCCCGGCCGGCCTGTCCCATCCGGGCGGCCAGGTCCGGGTCCGCCAGCAGCCGGCGGATGGCCCCGGCCAGGGCGCCCGGGTTCTCCGGCTCCACCAGCAACCCGGTCTCGCCATCCACGACGACCTCCGGAATCCCGCCGACTCGGGTGGCTACCACCGGCCGGGCGGCAGCCATGGCTTCCACCAGGACGATGCCCAGCCCCTCAGTCCGGGAGGCCAGCACAAACAGGCCGATTTGGCCCAGAAACGTCGCCACGTCCGGCACGAAACCGGTCAGGCGAACGATGTCCGTCACGTTCAGCGAGCGCACCTGTGCGGCCAGCGCTTCCCGCTGCTGCCCGTCGCCGCCGATCAGCAACCGGGCCTCGCCCCGCAGTTGCGCCATCGCTTCGACCAAAATGTCGAGGCCCTTCTCCCGCTCCAGCCGCCCCACCGTGCCAATGATCCCCGGCACCGGCGTCGGCGCTTTCGCGTATTCGGACAGGGCCACACCGCCAGGAATGACCACCACGCGGGCCGGGTCGGCTCCGCCGGCGACCAGCGCCCGCTTGACCGCCTCCGACACGGCCACGATGCGATCGGCGAAGAGCCGGGCGGACGCCCGTTTCAACAGGGCACCGGGGGAGCGGACCTGAATCGCCCGTTCATCCACCCCGGCCAGGCCGTGCTTCGTGAAAACGACACGGGCGCCCGACAGGGACGCCGCCACCCGTCCGGCCAAACTGCCGTGGGTGTGGGCGATCTGGGGGCGCCAGGTGTGCATGAGGTGCCGGAGTCCCGATAGCGCCGCCCAGGAGAAAGATCGGTCGGCCCCCGGGTAGAGCATGACGGGAATCCCGGCGCGCCGCATGGCGGCAGCCAGGTCTCCTTCAGGGCAGGCCACCGCCACGTCGAAGTGCTCTGAGATGCGGGGCTCGGCCAGCAGCGTCAGCACATACCGCCCGGCTCCGCCGATGTTCGTATCGCTGCAAATGTGGAGAATCCGGGGCCGCTTCGTGCCGGATGACCGTTCACTCACGCTTTGGTACCCTCTCGTTCGCCCAGCGCCAGACCCACCCCCAGGCCCGCCACGGCCCAGAAAGCGAACAGCAGCTTGGGGTTATACCAGATATGCTCGGCCATACCCTGGAACAGAATCCCGACCAGTGCCGCCGGAACAGCCGCCGTAATAAACGAGCCTTTCGCGTTCAGTCCGGCCACGAACGGCAGCCGGATAACGGCCAGCAGCGTCCACAGAACGGCGATCAGCCCCAGGATGCCCATCTCGGAAAACATCTGCAGGAAGATGTTGTGCGCATGGACCACGTGCGCCCCGCCCAGCATGAAGTCGGAGTAAACCTTCTCGAACGCCACAGCGCCAAGGCCCACACCCGTCAGCCAGAACTTCTTCAGCATGTCGAAAACGCCGGTCCAGACGTTAAGACGGAATGCGGCGGATGAGTCCTGAAAGGTAATACCCAAAATGAGCCGCTTGATGATGGACGCCGGCGCCACCACTGCACCGGCCAGGCCGGCCACCACCAGCAGCAGCGACCAGCGCCGGTTTCGCATGAACACGAAGAGGACCAGAGCCCCCAGCGCCCCTACCCAGGCGCCACGGGACGAGGTGAGCAGCAAGCCAAGGCCCATGGAACCCAGGAGTAACGTCAGCGCGGCCCGCCGTTTCGGGGTTTGAATCCACAGGGCCAGGGCCAGCGGCAAGAAGAGCATCAGGTACTCGCCAAGGTAGTTCGGGTTGCCGAAGCCGGCAAATGAGCGCACCAGGTTGGCGAACTCGGTAACGTCCGACCAGTGCTCCTCAATGACCGGCGGCTTGATTTGCTGGTAGACCGCCCAGGCAGTCATCAGCACCGAAGCGGCCAGAATGGGACCCAGCAGGGCCGCCGCATCCCGACTGTTGCGTACCAGGTTGACAATCATCCAGAAGAGCAGAACCGCCGTCACCCAGATCACCAGGTTCATCAGGCTGTCCTTCCGGCTGACGCTCTGAATCGTAGAACCCGCGGCCACCACCAGGAAGAAGGCCAGCGGCCAGCCCGCCGACGAGGCCCGCCATTCGAAGTCGCCCACAATGATCTTTCGGCCCACCCAGAGAACCGCTATCCCCCAAATCCCGACGATGATCAACATGGTCGGGGAAAGCAGCTTGGTCAGGCCCGTGGCTGTGACTGCCGGTTGCTGAAGGAGCGATAGCAGCCCCACCACCGTCCCCAGCAGGTAGAGCAGCGGGGAAGTCCCAGTCCGCCGGTTCTCGGCCGGCATCAACTCCACGTCGGCAGCGTAGCCACCGTATGACTGGGCGATGAAACTGGTTGAGACCACCGGTTGAAATGCCCGGCCCGCCCAGCGTACGAGTCCGGTCAGCACGCTGGTGTTCCAGAGGCCCGCTGCGACCGGCTGAAGCTTGCGGCCCAGGGCTACCGTCCGCCGGGCCAACCATGCCAGCGCACGGCCGATTCCGCTCTCCGTGACCACGGTGGCGTCTGGCCAGTCCGAGAAGAGCAGATGGCCTAAAAGACTTCCGGTAAAGAGTAGCGCACTGAAACGGCCCAGGCCGACCAACAACCGGCCGGTGTAGCTGTCGTCCCATGCGGCGAACAGGAGTAGCACCAGGCGCCCGATGTAGCTGGTTTCCCAGAGGCCCCGGCTGTCGATTCCCGACATAAGCATCCCCCTACCTGCCGGGCAAACCGGTGACATAGCCGCTGCTGGTCCACGAGACCGTCCTCAGAGACTCGGCCCGGCCACGGAGCATCTGGATACCAGCCATGGAGACGGCGCCGTCCGGCGAAACCCGGCCGGGACCAGAAATGGTGACATACATATCATTGAGTTCTTTGGACGGATACTCGCTCGTTGCGCCCGGAACGGGCGAAGGCTGGGCTTCCTTCTTGACGACTTTACCCAAAATCGTGTTGGACGGGCTGTCCAGGATCTCGTCGCCCACTTTCAGGCCGTCCACCGTCGACTGCGAGATTTTCGAAATTTTGACTACGATCTCGACGTTCTGATCCTGACCGGTCACAGCCGACTGCTTCGGCATGAAATGCTTGTACCCGTAGCGCCCCGCCACGGCAATCACAGCAACGACCACCACCAGGTCCAGGAGGTTAATTTTGCCGAAAAGACGACCCTTGTTGTCAATAACGGACACCTAGAGCACCTCCGCATAGACATCTAAAATCTGCTCTGTAATCGCTTCGATAGAGAAACGGTCTGCCACAAACCGCCGTCCCGCCTCGCCCAGGCGCCGCCGTTCCGGGCCTGCGTCCGGGTCCAGCAGACGGACCAGGTCGGCCGCCAGTTCCGCCGCTTTCAGCGGGCGGCCGCCCTCGCGGGCGGTGAAGTTGGCGCCGGCATACTCGGTCATCCGCTCAGGGGTCAGGATGCCCCGATAGCCGCCTTCGCCGGCAATTACGACCGCCCGGCCGCAGGCCATGCCTTCCGCGGCCGTACGGGCCACCGCCACCACGACGTCGGCCAGGTTGAAGAACCGGGGCACATCCATCCGGGCGCCGGTCGCCACAGCGGCGCAACGTCCCAGCTTGCCATTGGTCTCCTCCACCAGCCGGTTCACTTCCGCCGCCCGGTCCCCGTCGCCCAAAATCCAGAGCCGCGCGCCCGGCAATTGCCGGTTCAGTTCCGGCATGGCCGCAAGCAAAGTAACCGCGGCGTCGGCGGCGGGTCCGTCGAGCCGGCTGGCGTGGACCAGATGCGGACCGGAGGCTTCAACGCCGAACTCCCGCAGCAGCGGCGCACTGTCCAGCCCCGGCTTGAATTCGTTGGTGTCAAAGCCATTGGGAACTACCCGGACCTGCTCGCCCGGCGCGCCCAGCCGCTCGACCAGATGCCGGCGCACGTCCTCGCTGACCGCGATGGTACGCTGGCCGAAAGTGGTCAGGTACTTCCAGGGGAAGCCGGCATTATAGGTACCGTGGTAGGTCGTCACGAACGGCAGCGACGTTTTCCGGATGGCCAGGGATGCGAGCCACGCCGGAATCCGGGCGTGGGCGTGGATGAGGCCGATGTTATGATCCGCGATCATCTGCCGCAAAAGCCGATAAGCCCGGAACATTTCCACCGGGCTGCGGCTGTCCATCGGCACGCGGGCATGGAGGATACCCGATTCGTTCAGGATCGATACCAGCCGGCCTCCAGCCGACGCCACCACCACTTGATGTCCGCGGCGCTGAAGTTCACGGGCCAGACTGATCACATGGGTCTCAGCGCCGCCCAGGTCCAGGGCCATCGCTGCCAGCAAAACAGGTGGCAAGGTCTTTACCATGAGCTACCTCGTCCCCCCAACGGCGGCAAGGGGCCGCCAGGCCCGGTGTATCCCCGGGCCGTCTTAGCTATCTTACACGTTCTGGATGAAACCGACAAGTCCGCTCCCAGTAGTTACTGGCCGGCGGGCCTTATGGTGAACGGCCCTTTCACGATCAGGATGGCATCGGTTTTGGCCGAAAGGCCCCGCCCGTCGGATACGGGAATCACCAGCATATGGTTCTTGACCACCGCCGCGTCCGGCGCCAGATCCAAGCCGGCGGTGGCGTCCAGCACGCCGCCTTTCGGGCTGACAATGGCCGTGGCCTGCCCGGCCCGCAGCACGATTTCCGTACCGCTCTCGCCAATCAGCGCGGCGCCCTTGGGCAGTTGCACCACGCCAAAGGTAGCTGCGGCGCCCTTGTCGGCGCCGCCGGCCTGCAAGTCGACTTTCGCCTGCAACTGGTCGACTTTCGCCTGCAACTGGTCGGTCTTCGCCTGTAGTTGGTCGACCTTGGCCTGCCACGTCGTCATTTGCTGGTCCACGAAGCTTTTGCTGACCAACGGGTCAGCGTCTGAGCCGGGGTCAATCCCCGAGGCGGAAACGTGCCCGTAAAAGAAGCCCACGGCTACCAGACCCAAGCCGGCCAGTAGAGTGACGGCAACCTGCCTCAGGTTCACAGGTAGTCCTCCTCACGAAATGTCTTCGCGTGAAAAGATTCGCCTTGCAATGCCGTAACCCTGTCGGTCATAGCGGAAACCGATCAGGTCGCGACTGACGGAGTCAGTCGCGAAAGAGAGACCGTGCCGGAGGTCCGGCACGGTCGTGTGTTCAAGCCTTTTGCAGTTCGCCTTTGGCCTTCTTCTCGAGGTAACCGTAAATGAACGGGTCCAGTTCGCCGTCCATGACGGACTGCACGTTGCCAATTTCCACGCCGCTCCGGTGGTCTTTCACCATCTGGTACGGCTGGAAGACGTAACTGCGAATCTGGCTGCCCCAGGCGATCTCCATCTGCGGGCCACGCACCTGGGCCATCTCCTTGTTCTGCTCTTCCAGCTTCAGTTCCACCAGCTTGGAGCGCAGCATGGTCATGGCCACGGCCCGGTTCTGGATCTGGGAGCGCTCCTGCTGGCAGGCCACGACGATGCCGGTCGGCAGGTGGGTCAGCCGGATGGCCGAGTCCGTTTTGTTAATGTGCTGGCCGCCGGCCCCGCTGGCGCGGTAGGTGTCGACGCGCAGGTCTTCGGGTCGGACCACGATATCGTCCTCGTCGAGGTCCTCGTTGATCTCCGGCATCACTTCCACGGCGGCGAACGACGTGTGACGGCGGCCGGCCGCATCGAACGGCGAAATGCGCACCAGCCGGTGGACGCCCATCTCCGGCCGCAGGAAGCCGTAGGAGTACGGCCCCCGAATCGCGAGCGTTACCGACTTGATGCCCGCCTCGTCGCCGGCCAGGTAGTCCAGCGCCTCAACCTTGTACTTGTGACGCTCGCCCCACCGGACGAACATGCGCTGGAGCATCTCCGCCCAGTCTTGTGACTCCGTGCCACCGGCCCCGGCGTGGATCGTCAGAATGGCGTTAAAGGCGTCATATTTACCACTCAACAGGATTTGCAGCTCAAACTGGTGAACGTCTTTCTCCAGTTCGATGGATTCCCGGGTGGCCTCGTCCAACAGT
Organism: Symbiobacteriaceae bacterium; assembly: GCA_036504075.1. GTDB lineage: Bacteria > Bacillota > Sulfobacillia > Symbiobacteriales > Symbiobacteriaceae > DASXVX01. Next base: position 54,904 of record DASXVX010000095.1, read on the forward strand.
TCTGCATCGCCCGCCTCTTCGGCAAGGCTAATGGTCACGGAGACGTCGTCCAGCCGGCGCTTCAGCCCATTCAGCGTCTCGATGGGCGCCTTCAGAGCCGCGACCTCCTTCATGACTTTCTGGGCTGCCATCTGGTCGTTCCAGAAGTCAGGTGCGGCGATCTGGTGCTCTATGGACGCAATCTCCTCTAGCCTGCCTGCGACGTCAAAGAGACCTCCGCAGGTCTTCCAGCTTGGCCTCTAGCCGCTGGGCGCGCTGGTACAGTTCTTCGTACATGGCCATCCCCCTCATATCCGCGATATCCATTCATCCATTGTAGCACCCGCATCGTCCGTCGGCAACGCGTCTCAAACATCGGCGCTTTTGCATAGAGTGAAACGGCCAAATGGTTGGGAGGGAAGCCCCGGTGAACGTAGGCTTTATTGGCATGGGCAACATGGGACAGATGCTGGTCACCGCCCTGGCCCGGTCAGGGGTCGTGCAGCCCGGAACACTGTACGCCAGCAACCGGAGCGGGGAGAAGCTGAAACGAATCGCCGCTGCCGTACCGGGCGTCCGGACTGTCACCAACGGCGAACTGGCCCAGCAGTGCCCGACTGTCTTTCTTTGCGTCAAGCCCGGGGAGACCAAGGCGGTCCTGGACGAAGTCGCCCCATACATAACGCACGATCACCTGCTGGTGTCCATTACCAACACCATCGAAATCGCGACCTTGGAGAAATCCGTACGCGCCCGCGTCGCCAAGGTGATCCCATCGCTGCTTCACGCGGTGGACGACGGCGTCTCGTTGCTGATGTTCGGGGAACGGTGTACCGACACAGACCGGGTGCTCCTGGAGCGGCTTATGGGCGCTGTGAGCCGGCCATGCGTCATCGCGGAGACGCAGGCGCGGGTCGCCTCGGACCTCACGTCGTGCGGCCCGGCGTTCCTGAGCTATGTCTTGCGGGCCATGGCCCAGGCCGCCTTGCACTACCAGCCCGACCTCCCCCCGGACACGGTCAACGCCATGATCCGGCGCACGGCCATGGCCACCTGCCGGATGATGGAGCAGACTAACCTCACGTTCGATGACGTGATCGCCCGGGTCTCCACCCCGGGCGGCATCACGGCGGACGGTATCAAGGTGCTGGATGAGCAGTTGGCCGGGGTCTGGGAACAGGTCATCGAGACGACCATGGTCAAAGAGGAAGCAAAGAAGGCGAAAGTAGAACTGTAAGACGGGAGGGGGACCGGCCCCCTCCCTTATCTCGTTCGCAAATCCTCCCCGCTGGGGGAGTACCTGCGGCCGCCGGTTCGCCCTATACTGGCGGTGGATACGCCAAACACCCAGGACGAAAAGGGGGGCCGGCCGCTGTGTATGCACCGAACGTAGGTCCATATCCGCCGAAGCGGAGGCGGTTTACCGCCGGAAAAGTGATTCTGGTCCTGTTGTTGCTGCTGATTTTGCTGGTGCTCGCGGCCCTCGCCGCGACGGGCGTGGTGCCCGGATTGTCAAAGGTGTTTGGCGCGGACAAGCCCCGGGACCTGGGCGTGCGGCCCACGCAGGCCGATGCCGGCGCGGTTGTCAAGCGGATGGGTTACAAGCTGGACAACCAGCCCACTGCCACCAAGCCCAGTGACTACCGGCAAGCCTACTCCGGCAAGGTGAACCTCGACCAGGACTTCAGCCAGGCAGAGATCTCCGCCCTGCTAACCTACAACCATGTCTCCTGGTGGCTGCTCCAGGACGTGCAGGTGAAAATTCACCCAGACGGGGTGGTGGAGGCGTCCCTGCGACTCGACACCACGGGGATTAACTGGACGCCCGACGGCGACGTGCCCACGGGCATTATGCGGTACCTCCCGGCGGTCATGCCGGACGAGTTGCCGCTGTACATGAAAGGCACCATGTTTGCCACCGGACCCAAGACGGTGCGAATGGATTTTCAGGCCCTGCAAATCGGCCGGGTGCCGGTGCCCGCTTCCGTCCTGCAAGACAACGAAGGTCGGGCCAACAAGTATGTGAACGACCGGATCGCCGGTATTACGGGCCTGAACATTCAGGAGCTTTCGTTCAAGGACGGCAAGGTCCACTTCAAGGGCACGTACCCGCAGGAATTCAAGCGCTTGCCGATCAAGCCGTGAACGGGGTGACGCCCGAGCCGCGTCTGACCACGTTCGACAAGTTCGTGCTGGGGAACTTTGTGCTCTGGAGCGCTGTGATTCTGTTCGGCTACCGCTGGCGCCACCTGGAATTCTACATGTACGTGCTGCTGGTGCTGTTGCAGGCGGCGGGCATGTTAGCGGCGTGGGCCGTCGCGCGCCGTTTCCGGTTACCGGTCTGGGCGCTGGCGGGGCTGCAGGTGGCGATTCTTCTCCACCTGGCCGGCGGTTCCATTTTTGTGCACGGGGTCCGGCTGTATGACTGCAATCTGGTGAACGGCATCGCCCTGCCCACCTGGTTCAGTCAGCTTTTCCGGTACGACAAGCTAGTCCACGGATACTTTGCGGCCTATGGCGTGGCCTCGTTGCGACACGTGTGGCCTGAGATGAATTCGGGCAGCAGGCCGGGACCGTTCACCCTGTTAATCGTGGGACTCATGGTAATGGGCATCTGCAGCATCGTCGAAATCCTGGAGTACGTGGGCACGAAGCTGGTCAGCCTGCCGGACGTCGGCGGGTACGACAACAACCTGCAGGACCTGTTGGCCAACCTGGTCGGTGTCCTGGGGGCCGGCACCGCCATTGGACTCCGGGAGCGCCTGCGGGCCAGGGGGTGGAGCCATGGACACCGCCGTACGGCCTGATGCCCGCCGGTCGCCACCGTGGGTCCGCCGGTGGGTCCGGTTCAGTGTGGCCGCTCTGGCTTCAGCTTTGGCAGCGTCGCTGCTCTTTCCGCCGGTCTGTGCCATTTTCATGGCCTACCCGCCGGCTCATCTCCTGGTAAAGACCCCCCGGCTGCCATACGAAAACGTCGCCTTCCCCAGCCTTACCGGCGGCGTCCAGCTGAAAGGCTGGTACATACCGGCGGCCGGCGGCAGCGACCGGACGGTCATTCTCGCCCACGGGTTCCTGAACGACCGGCTGATTCACGGGCGGGGGTTGCCGTTGGCCGAGGCCCTGGAGCAGCGCGGCTTTAACGTGCTGCTGTTCGACCTGCGGGGACACGGCCAAAGCCCGGCCGTCCCGGTCACGTTCGGCGCCCGGGAGCAGGGAGACGTGGCAGGGGCCGTGCAGTACGCGCGGGAGCGAGGCGCCGTGCATGTCGGCATGCTCGGGTTCAGCATCGGGGCCGTTTCGGCCATTCTGGCGGCGTCCGCCGACCCCGGTATCGATGCGGTGGTGGCGGACTCGGCGTTCGCCGACCTGCATGGATACCTGGAAACAGCGGTGCTGACCCGCAGCCACCTGGGCCGCAGCTACGTCGGCGCCAGGTACGCTGCCTACTCGCTCTCCTGGTACCGCCTGCTCACCGGCACCGACGAACGGGCCGTCCGCCCGGAAGCGGTAATTGCCCGGCTGGGTCCCCGGCCGGTGCTGCTGATTCACGGCGCGGCCGACCGGGTGATTCCGGTGGCCGAAAGCCGGAAGTTGCTTGCGGCAGCCCAAAACCCCCGTGCCGAACTGTGGGTGGTCCCGGGTGGGCGGCATACTCACAGCTATGAAGCGGACCCGGCCGCCTACACGGCCAAAGTGGCCGGCTTCCTGGACGAAAACGTGCGTTGATGTCCGTCGCCCCTGAGGGGAAGGGGGAAATCGCATGCTCAAGCGGTTCCTATTCGCCGTGGCCGGCCTGCTGCTGATGGCGTACGGACTGAAGGGCCCGGTGCTGGCCGTCGCCGGAGCCGACGCCCCGGGCACGGTCACGGGCATCAAGGCCGACCACAGCACCAACAAGAGCGGCGCTTTGACCCGGAACTACGAAATCCGCTACCAGTTCGCCCCCGCCGGCAGCACCGTAACCGAAGGCGTAGCGTACCGCTCCAACGTTTATGACATCACCACTTTGCCCGATACCGGCAGCACCGTCGCCGTGAGGTACCTGCAGACCCTGCCGTTCATCAATCTGCCCAGCCGGGACACCCAGCCCGACATTGTCGCCTTTGGCGCCACCGGATTCGGGCTGGTCCTGGCGGTGGTGGGCGCCCTGGGCATTGGCCTGCAGCGCGGGCCCTGACCCTGACCGCGCCTGTCAGAGGGTAGAAAAACCCCGGGACCTTGCCAGGTCCCGGGGTTTGCGGTCTATTTGGCGTCCTTGCCGTGGCAGAACTTGAACTTCTTGCCCGAGCCACACGGACACGGGTCGTTGCGGCCGACCTTCTTGCCTGCCGTCCGGGTCGGCTCCTTCGGCCCGCTGTCGCTGCCCACCTCGATGGTCACCCGGCGCTCCGGCTCCCGGGCCACTTCGATGGTGAACAGGTGGCGCACCGTGTCCGTCTGAATGGAAGCGATCATGTGGTTGAACATTTCCATGGCTTCCATCTTGTACTCGATGACCGGATCCTTCTGGCCGTACGCCCGCAGGCCCACGCCTTCGCGCAGGTCGTCCATGGCGTCCAGGTGCTCCATCCACTTCTCGTCCACCGTCCGGAGCAGAATGAACCGCTCCAGGCTCGGGAACGTTTCGTCGCCCAGCCGAATGGCTTTGGCCTCGTAGGCCGCCTTGCCGGCCTCCGTGACCACTTCGGCCAAGGCCTTCCGGGCTTCGATATCTTTCCGGGTACCCTCAATCGCTTCCTGCAGGCTCTCGGCGGTGAGGGAACCCCGCGGGAACCCCGCGTCCTCGCAGAGCGTCATCAGGATTTCCGGGTCCCACTCCTCGACGTAAGCGCCTTCCGGCATCGCTTCACGCACCAGGTTCTCGGCCACCGTCTCGATCGCCAGCAGGGAGATGTCGCGGGTTTCCTCGCCTTCCAGCACCCGGCGCCGCTGCTTGTAGATGAGCTCGCGCTGCTGGTTCATGACGTCGTCATACTGCAGCACGTGCTTGCGGATGTCAAAGTTGCGGTTCTCAACCTTCTTCTGGGCGTTCTCAATCGCCTTGGAGACCATCGGGCTGTCGATGGGCACATCGTCCTCAATGCCCAGCCGCTCCATGAGGTTCGAGACCATTTCGCCGCCGAAGAGGCGCATCAGGTCGTCTTCCAGGGCTACGTAGAACCGGGAATCGCCCGGGTCGCCCTGACGGCCGGAACGGCCGCGCAGCTGGTTGTCGATACGGCGGGCTTCATGCCGCTCGGTGCCCATTACGCACAGACCGCCCACCGCACGCACCTTGTCGCCGTCGACCTGGCATTCCCGCTCCATGTCCTTCAGGTTCTTCATGTACGCCTCACGGACCGCCTGGACTTCCGGCTCCTGGGACGCCAGGACGTCCGTGGCGGCGACGATTAGCTCCTGGGAGATGCCATCGGCACGGAGCTTCTGGCGGGCCAGGAAATCGGGGTTGCCGCCCAGCAAAATGTCGGTACCACGACCGGCCATGTTGGTGGCAATGGTGACCGCCCCGAAGTGACCGGCCTGGGCGATGATTTCGGCTTCACGCTCATGATACTTGGCGTTCAGCACCTGGTGCTTGATGCCCCGGCGGGTCAGCAAGGTCGACAGGTACTCCGACTTTTCGACCGAGACCGTGCCCACCAGCATCGGCTGGCCCTTGGCGTGCCGCTCGACGATGTCGTCGACCACAGCGTTGAACTTGGCCTTGATGGTCTTGTAGACCACGTCGGCCAGGTCCTTACGGATCATGGGCATGTTGGTGGGAATCGCGATAACGTCGAGGTTATAGATCTTCCGGAACTCTTCCTCTTCCGTCATGGCAGTACCGGTCATGCCGGCCAGCTTCTTGTACATGCGGAAATAGTTCTGGAAGGTGACCGTCGCCAGCGTCTGGGTCTCTTCTTCGATCTTGCAGCCTTCCTTGGCCTCCACGGCCTGGTGCAAACCGTCGGACCAGCGGCGGCCGAACATGAGGCGGCCGGTGAACTCATCGACGATGATGACCTCGCCATCTTTGATGACGTAGTCCTTGTCCACATGGAAAAGTTCCTTGGCCTTGATGGCGTTGTTCAGGTAGTGGGTGTACTGCTGGTTCTCGCCTTCGTAGAGGTGGTCAATGTTAAGCCACTTTTCTACTTTGGCGATGCCCTCTTCGTTGACACCGATGCGGCGCTCCTTCTCCTCCACCACGTAGTCCTCTTCGCGCTGCAGGCGCTCGGCGATTTTGGCAAAAGTGAAGTAAAGCTCCGTCGGTTTGCCGGACGGGCCGGAGATGATCAGCGGCGTCCGAGCTTCGTCGATGAGGATCGAGTCCGCTTCGTCGACGATGGCGTAGAAGAACTCCCGGTGAACCATGTCGTGCGGGTAGAGCGCCATGTTGTCACGCAGGTAGTCGAAGCCGAACTCGTTGTTCGTGCCGTAGGTAATGTCGCAGGCGTAGGCTTGCCGGCGCTGGTTGGAGTCCAGGCCGTGGACGATCAGCCCCGTGGACATGCCCAGGAACCGGTAAATGCGGCCGATGTCATCGCGGCCGACCCGCGCCAGGTAGTCGTTAACCGTGACCAGGTGGCAGCCCCGGCCCAGCAGGGCGTTGAGGTATAGAGGCAGGGAGGCCACGAGGGTCTTGCCTTCGCCGGTCTTCATTTCGGCGATGTTGCCCTCATGGAGCACGACGCCGCCGATCAACTGCACATCGTAGTGCCGCTTGCCGGTGACCCGGATGCTGGCTTCGCGAACGACGGCAAAAGCCTCGGGGAGGATGTCCTCCACGGTTGCGCCGTTAGCGAGCCGCTCCCGGAACTCCACCGTCTTGTGCGCCAGTTCAGCGTCCTTGAGCTTTTGCATCTGCGGCTCAAGGTCGTTAATGAGCGTCACCGTCTTCCGGTGCCGCTTGACTACTTTTTCGCTGTAATCGCCAAAAATGCTGGTGAAAATCCTAAGCGCCACGGTCACACCTTCTTCTCTAAAAACTGCCGGCAGTGCCGGTTCCATAGAAAAACCCAGGCCGTATTCGTTCTCTCGAGATAAGATGCGTAGCGGCCGGATTTAGGTTCGCAATCAAAGGCCGTATCCGCGTTATTTTAGCATAGTCCGTCCCTGCGGACAACGCAGTGAGATGGATTTGGCAGAACAGGCAGCATAATGTAAAGGGTACATTAACTGGGACTAAAGCCCTTGGCCTGGCTGGTGTGCGGGCCGCCCCGCAAAGCGATCGCGCGGTCTGCGAGCACCCAGAGCCCGCCGGAGACGACCGAGTGCCCGCCCAGCACGACGGGAATTTTGCAGTCGAAGGCCGCGGCCGTGAACTCCCGCACAAAAGGATCTTCAATTTGATCCAGCTCGCCGAGATCGGAATGGAAGCGGTCCCAGTCGTGCACGTCGCGCCCCCGGTTGGCAAAAAGTACCCGGGTGTCGAAAAAGACCGTCGAGCAGATTTTCTCCAGCATCGCGAAAAACTGCCTGGGTCCCAGTTCCGCCACCAGGTCGGCCATGAACGAGACGACCTTCCCCTGTTCCTGCCGGCGGAGCGCTTTCATGCCCCGCTCCTCGGAGAAAACCCGGAGCCGCACGCGCAGGTAGCGGTTAAAGTGGTCCAGAATCGGCGTGCCCACCCGCCCGATGACTGCCACTTCCGGCAGGTCCGTCGCCAGAATGTCCGCCGCCTCCAAAAGCCGGTTGTTGGGCCAGTTGAGCGCCTTGAGCGCCGCCCTCGTGCGCGGGCCGCCCTGGCCCGACAGGGCGAGAATCAGAAAGTCCGTGGGCGTGTCCAGATCAAAGTGAATACCGGCCGAGTTGGGAATGAGTATGCGCTCCATGCCTTGCTCCCGCAGCAGCCAACCGAGAAAGTTGTCACTGTCCGGCGGGTCGATGCGCTCTATGTAGTGCGCCGGGTTCCACGCCACGAGATCCACCGACTGCAGGTTGTTGACCACCACGCAGGGCGGGTGCTGCTCCATCGCCTCCAGCACCCACTGGATCTCCGCAGGAGATATCAGGGGCAAAGCCGCTCCGCTGCAGTACAGGACGCCGTCGGCGCCGATCTTCCGCACCACATGCTGAAGTGAACGGCCATAGTGAAACGGCTCTTCGCCCCGCGTGTCGTAAATGCGGGCGCCGAGCCGCTCTGCTGCAGTGGCCAGGGCGGGGAAGTTCGTGGCCAGCACGACCTGGTCCAGCCCCGCGTGCAGGTATTTTTCCACAGAATCGAGCGTCATTGCATGGCGGAGACCGGTGATCGTTTCGTGCATCTCGTTCTGGGGATAGGCGCCCCCCTCGAAGATGACCGCTGCTTTATGCAAACTGCGTAGCCTCCTTCCCAAACGGCCCTAGTATTCCATTTCCGCCGGTCAATACCCTCTTAGACGATCTGCGACTGACCCGGTCAAAAAGAAAGTGTCCGTGGCGGAAGGCCACGGACACCTGCGATCACTTTGGTGTTAGTGCTCCGGCTCCAGGAGACCGTAGTCGCCATCTTTGCGGCGGTACAAAACGTTGATCTTGTCCGTTTCGGAGTTGGCGAACACGAAGAAGTCGTGCGAGAGGAGGTTCATCTGCATGATGGCCTCGTCCAGGGAAAGCGGTTTGACCGGGAAGCGCTTGGTCTTGACGACCTTCTCGTGCTCCACTGCCTCCACGGCCTCGGAGATGCCGTTTTCCTTGCCCCGCTTATCGAAGCGGGACTTGTACTTCTTCACCTGCTTCTCCAGTTTGTCGGCAACCAGATCGATCGAGGCGTACATATCCCCCGTAGCTTCCTCGCCCCGGATGAGGAGACCGTTCAGTGCTGCTGTGACTTCTACAATGTGACGGCCCCGCTCTACGTACATCAGAACCTGGGCATTCACGGGCTGGTCGATGAACTTCTCGATCTTGCTGACTTTCTTCTCGAGGTACTCACGAAGGGTATTCGTAACCTCAATATTCTTGCCGCGCACCGCCAGTTGCATAAGATGCACTCCTTCCTACGAAGAGGGCTTCCCCCGGCCCTCCCAAGGTACATGCTTAATTCACTCTCGGAGGACAGATTCCCTGCAATCCCTTGGTTTGCCGGGCACCAGAAGTATACCCCTTACCAGCTAGTTTTAGTCACAAGCTGTGAGCATTAGCCATGTGGATAATGGGGATAACCTTGTTGATAACGCCTCCCTGAAGGCTTTTTCGGTGGGGATAACAAGAGTGAGCGCCGCTTCCAGAGATGGAAAACGCGGCGCTCACAATTTTTACGGGGATTTACGCGGCAACCCAGAGTCCTTCGCGTCCGGCGCCGGCATGGGGGTGGCCTGAAGCCCCTGCATCAGTTCTGCTGGGATGCTGAGAGGCGCCCGAGCCGCCTGCTGGTTGGCCGCCACGACTTCGTCGTGGACCTCCTTGCGCAGGACCGTGATCTGTTTTGGCGCGGAGATACCCACCCGAATGACCGCCTGTTCGCCCGAGCCGCGCACCTGGACGATCGTGATTTCGATGTCTTCCCCAATCAGGATGGATTCGTTTAACCGGCGGGTAAGTACGAGCATTGGCGGACCTCCTTCCGGGCTGTGCTACGCCTTCAGCAAGCGAGCACGGGTGGGATACCGGTCATCCGGAAGAATCACCTGGCGGGCTGTCCGGGTGAATGGGTTAAACACCAATGGCGCCCGCAGGTTTACCGTGGCATCCTTGAACCGCTCCGGCACCGTTGCAATGCACATCACAATCGCTTGCTCCGGATTCGTCACACCAATCTCCTTCAGGTCTTCCTGCGGGATGTCCGGAGCGTAGTCCGGGAAGAAGGCGAAGGGAAAGACCAGTGTGAATTGCAGGTTCTGGTCCAGGGCAGCCAACTTGCGGAAGATATCGCCGCCGCCTGGTACCTCCAGGACCACGTACCGCTTCACATCGGGAAAACCAAAGATCGGGGCGGAAAAGTCAAACGCCTTTGCTTCAATTGACTGCTCAATCTGATCTGTGGGTTCGCTCATGGAGACGTTCCCTCCGCATACTGCATTCACCAGGGAGGTTCTCCATCGCTCGCAGTTCTGCCTGCTCCGGCCTGCTAATTTTTGATCCAGGTACAATCCACGGACCGGAGTAGCCGACACGGCCAACACAGCCAGGTTGACGTCCCGGGCACCCGCGCCGCGCAGTACCCGTGCTACGGCTGCGGCAGTGGCGCCGGTGGTCAGCACGTCATCTACCAGGAGCACCGACCGGTCCACCCAGGACGGGCGGCCGGTGGTTCCGAATGCGCCGTCGAGGTTGTGCAGGCGCCCTGCCCGGTCGAGTTTGGCCTGATGCCCGGTGGCGCGGAGCCGGAGCAGTCCGCCCGTCACGGGCACTGCGAGTGCGCCGGCGAGACCTTCCGCCAGCAAAGCGGCTTGGTTGTAGCCGCGCTCGTGCAGCCGGGAGCGGTGCAGCGGGACCGCCATGACCAGGTCCGGCCGCAGCACCACCAGTGGCGCCAATTTCCGCCCCAGCGGCACCGCCAGGTCCGAACGTCCGCCGAACTTCAGGTGGTGGATGGCCTCACGCAGGGCGCCCTCGTGGAAGCCCAGGGCGAAGACCCGCCCGTACGGCGAACCCGCCGCGCAATCTGCACACAGCGCCCCGCCGCCGGTGGTCGGGCGGGAGCAGCTCTCACACTGGTTGACCCCGGGGCGGAAGCCCATGGCGTCCAGGCAGCCGCTGCAAACCGGCACGCCGGGACTGGTGCCCGCCGGTGTCCCCTCTCGGGTCAGCGCCCCCTCGCAGAGCAGGCAGCGAGTACGCGGCGGCCAGAGCACATCCAGCAGTCCGCGCACAATCAGGCGCAGCATAACAGTCCCCCTTCTGAGTCACAAAACGACGGGAGATCGACGCAATTCGACCGATCCACGTTGGCTTTGAGACTCACAGGAAAACTTCGCCGTCTAACAATTATTTCCTCTAGTGCCAGAGTTTATTCAGAAGTTCGAGTACGGGGCCTGCTTCTAGCTTGCCCCGCAAGTCCAAATGTACCGCCAGACACCCCGGGCTGTGAGCGAATGTGAAGACCGCCGGCACCTCGTCCGGCCGTACCCTGACCACCCGAATCGCCGGGTCCCGGCGGGCCAGCCGCTCCAAAATCGGCCCAGTCCCATCGGTGGAGGCCACGTCCAACAGGATTAGCTCGCACCGCCAGGCGGCACGGGGAGCCTGGCGGAGCATTCCGGTCAGCGCCCGGACAAACCCCTCCACCTGCGACTCCTGGTTCTGCACCAGCACCATCAAGCTCAGAACGGGAAGCACGGCCGGCCGGAACAACCGCCGGAACAGCCGCTCGGAGGCCCCGGCAGCGTTCACCAGGCCATACAGGGCCAGCGCCCATAAGAGCCAGGTCGGAAAATCGGATAGCCACCGCATTGGCAGCCCTCCTCCTCGGGCCGTGTACGCTGCTCAATGTATGTGCGGGCGCCCGAGGCGTGAAAAAGCGGTCGGGAAATCCCCGACCGCCGTGCTGTTATTATGCAGTCCGAGTCTTATGCCCCCGCGAGGCCCGCCTGGCGGCGCAGTTCAGCCGCACGGTCAGTCTGCTCCCAGGGTAGGTTCAGGTCGGTGCGGCCAAAGTGGCCGTACGCCGCCACCTGCCGGTACAGCGGGCGCCGCAGGTTCAGGTCCCGGATAATGGCCGCCGGACGCAGGTCGAAGTTCCTGGTCACTAACTTGCCGATTTCGTCGTCCGAAATAACACCCGTGCCGTCCGTCGTCACCAAAATGGAGACCGGGCGTGCCACGCCGATGGCGTAGGCCACCTGGACTTCGCACCTGGACGCCAGACCCGCCGCCACAATATTCTTAGCGACCCAGCGGGCAGCGTAGGCGGCAGAGCGGTCAACCTTGGTCGGGTCCTTGCCGGAGAAGGCGCCGCCACCGTGCCGGGCGTAGCCGCCGTAGGTATCGACAATAATCTTGCGGCCGGTCAGACCGGTGTCGCCCTGCGGACCGCCGATAACGAAGCGGCCGGTCGGATTGACGAAGTACTTGGTCTGGGCATCCAGCAGGTGCGCGCCAATGGTCTCGGCGACGACATGTTTGATGACGTCCGCGCGAATCTGCTCCTGGGTGGCCTCCGGGTCATGCTGCGTGGAAACGACGACCGTGTCCACCCGGACCGGCTTGCCATCTTCGTACTCCACGGTGACCTGAGTCTTGCCATCCGGCCGGAGATAAGGCAGCGTGCCGTTCTTGCGGACCACGGCCAGGCGCCGGGAAAGCTGGTGCGCCAGGGAGATGGGCATGGGCATCAGTTCGGGCGTCTCGTTGCAGGCGAAACCAAACATCATGCCCTGGTCGCCGGCGCCGGTCTCCAGTTCCTTGTCGTGTTCGGTGCCGCGCACTTCCAGGGCCACATCGACGCCCTGGGCGATGTCCGGACTCTGTGGGTCAATGGCAGTGACCACGCCGCAGGTAGTGCCGTCGAAGCCAAACTTGGCACGGGTGTAGCCAATGTCGCGGACGACCTCGCGCACCAGGTTGGGAATATCCACGTACGCGTGGGTGGTAATCTCGCCGGCCACCACCACCAGGCCGGTCGTCAGCAGCGTCTCGCAGGCGACACGCGCGGCCGAATCGGCGGCCAGCATCGCATCGAGCACGGCGTCCGAGATCTGGTCGGCCATTTTGTCGGGATGGCCTTCCGTCACCGATTCAGAAGTAAACACATAGCGTCCCCGACGATCGGTCATGCTTTCTGCCTCCTTGAAGCCCGTGATTAATAAGTTGCGACGCCGGACATAAAAAAACCCTCTTCAAACGAAGAGGGTCAGCGGTAAGGCGTCTCTTCGCTCTTATCTCCCGGCAAATACCGGCAGGAGTTGGCACCATGCCCCTCAGGAGCGGGGCGGTTGCCGAAGCGTCATAGGGCCAGTCCCTCAGCTTCTCTGGATAAGAGTTATTAAGTTGTATGTAGCGTACCACTGCCGGTATGCCGTGTCAAGCCGCGTTCCAATTTATGTTATTTTAGCTGGTCCTTGTCCACCATGGCGAACTTGATGGTCGCCTCCGCCTTCAACTCATCGCCCACGTACGCCTTCCCGGACCCTATGCCAAGACCGCGCCGAAGGGCCACAATTTCCACTTCCAGCCGCAGCTGGTCGCCGGGCAATACGGGCCGCTTGAACTTGCAGTCATCGATGCCGGCGAAGATCGGCGTCTTGCTGGCATACTCCGGCAGGGACATGAGCGCCACCGCCCCGGCCTGAGCCATGGCCTCAATGATAAGCACGCCGGGGAAGATTGGGTTGCCGGGGTAGTGCCCCTGAAACACCGGTTCGTTCGCGCTGATGTTCTTAATCCCAACCACCCGCTTGCCCGGTTCCATCTCCAGGACACGGTCCACCATGAGAATGGGGTGGCGGTGGGGGATGATCTCCATAATCTGCTTGGCGTCCAGCATGAAATCCCTCCGAACAGATAGTTTGCCAATCTTGGCCGTTGGTATTCCCCGCCGGCCCCGGTTTTCCCTGTTCGTTCGCTCATGTGTTGACCAACCGCCCCCACGCGGGTATTATAATACCATACCGGGTATCCATATGATTGCCCGTTCAGGAAATTGGGAGGTGTCCAGGTGATTACAGTAAGTGCGGCGGCGGCGGCGGAAATCGTTCGGCGCCTGGAAGGGCAGCCCGAGCGGGCCGGAATGCGAATTTACGTAAGAGGTTATGGCTGAGGGGGGCCCAGCTTGGGGCTGGCTCTGGGAGAGCCGCATGAGGACGATGTAGCACTGGAAGAGCAAGGTGCCCGCATTTATCTGGCCAAGCAGGTGACCGAATGGTACGCCGGGGCGGAGTTGGGCTGGGAGACGGACAACTGGGGCGGCGGATTTACGTTTAATCATCCGAGCCTGGGTTCGTGCGGTTAATATCGAAAGGGCGGACCTGAGCGGTCCGCCCTTTTTTTGTGGTCACGGGCCGTTGCGAATCTGGGGATGCTGGGCGTGGGGGATCGACCGTTATGGCACTCCCACGACCGTAAAGGCGGTCCCGTCAACGACCTCACCGGGGTCGGCCATGTCGCCGTCCTCGTTCAGGTCGTACTGCAGCCGGATGACCACGGGGGAGGAAGCACCGGGGAGGATGTGACTGGCTTGGGCGATTACTTTTGCCTGGCCGTTCACCACTGGAGCGCTACTGTCCTGCAGGAAGGCATAGTCACTTCCAGACCGGATGCTGAAGTGCATGGTCCCGCCGTTGGTGCCGGCCGTGTTGCCAAACTCGTCGATGATCCGGCCGGTGATCACAGTGGTGCTGGAGCCGTCACCGTGAATTTCGGCCGGCGACGCCGTGGGCTGGGCGATTTCCACCGCCGGTCCGGCAGTGAAGCTGCCCGAGGCCGTAGCCTGTATGCCCCACGGACCGCTTAGCGTGTAGCTGAAGGTCTCTGCCCGGGTGTCCCGGATGTAAAACGTGGCAATGCCCTTGTGAACCGGGATGGACGAGCCGGGCGTGTATGCTGTAACGCGCCCCGGATCGGCGTAGACCGTGACCGAACTGCCCCCGGGAGCGAATGTCAGGGAAACCGTCGAAGTGCTGTCACCGCTCCGGAGATTTCCCATGGCGTCTGTCAGCCGCACTTCCAGGGGCTGCAGTTCACCCACGGTTGTGGCAGGCGGAAGCGTTACGGCCAGGGCATAGGGAAGCCCAACGATCCGAGTCTCCACGGAGAGCGCACCACCCAGACCCAGGCTGGGTGCCCGGACTGTCACAGACGCAGTGCCGATGACCGTTTTGGCCACCAGACTGTTGACGCCGTCCACGGTGGATACCGACGACGAACCGGCAGGCAATGTCAGCTTGACCCACCCGGGCCACAGCCCGATTCCATTCTTGCCACCTTCAAAATCAGCCACGTTCGTGCCTGAGTTGACAATCAGGTAGATTGTTGTGTCCGTGTTTGCCGCAACTAAGTTGCCATACACGTCGCGCAGCGCAACGGAGATCGTGGCCTTGCTTGCCCCGTCGGCCACCAGAACGGGCCGGTCTGCGATCACGGCCAAGGAGGCGGCCGTGTTCGGGGCGATGCCCAGATGCTCTGCCATAGACTGCAGACCATCGGCACTGGCCGTGAGCGTGTAGTCCCCCGCCGTGGTGAGGGTCATGGGGATCACGGCCGTCCCGTTCTCCGTGAGGCCCGTACCCGTAGCAATGAGGTTCGCTCCCAGTTGCGCCTTTAGCGTAACCAGCCGCCCGTTATCCTTGGACACAAGGCCTCCCGCGCCGTCCAGGACTTGCACGGCGACCTGGACCGGCCTTCCCGCGGTACCCCACAGGGAAGCCGGAATCCGTAATTGATGAGGCGTCCCCATGATGACGGTCGATACAACGGCTGAAGCGCCGGACAACCCGGGGCTTGACGCCACGAATTCGTCAGTCGCCACTTTGGTGGTGGCGACTACTGGGAAGAATGCTTCCCCGTCGACCAGTTGCGTGGTATTGGTGAAGGAGGTAGCCCCATTGTCCACCACCTTGGTCACGGTGACGGTGCTCGACTCCTGGACCCGGTTTCCGTTCGCGTCGGCGAACGTGACCTTAAGCACTCCTGCGTGTGTCCCATCGGCGGCAAGCACCGGCGGAATCGCCTGCAAACGCACTTGCTCCTTTGGACCTGGGGACAACGTGAGGTTGGTCTGGCCCCCGAGCAGATCGGCGGCGTTCGCCACGAGCGTGTACTCGCCGGCCTTTCCCAGCATGACGGTCGCCACACCACGGCCATTTGCCACCGGAACGACGAACCCAACAGACGTAGTGCCGTCGGAGTGCCGGGCGACGACGCTGGCCGAGAGAGTTCCCGTGAACCGTGTCACCTGATTTCCATTGGAATCCAAGGCGCGAACGACAACCATGACCGGCCCCACCCGGGTGGGCGGTACCGGGTCGATGGCCAGTCGATCGACACCGCCAACCATCGTAGTTGCAATGTTAGCAGAGAGAGTCGTGATGCCCGAGTTGCCTGGATCGACCACATTGGCGGAAATCGTGGCGGTCCCAGGTTGGGTCGTCCCATAGATCGGTACCGTCGCCTCGGCATCTGTCAAGGTGAGGTCCAGCCAGTTCGAGGGTCCGGCAAACCGGACTACCGCCATGTTGCTGGAAGTAAGGCGAACCTGAACCGACTGCACCAGGGGCGAGACCATTATGACTCCGGCCTGGTCCAGCAGACTAACCGTGAGACGACCTTCTGAGTCAGCCGTCGCGGCGATCGTCGATGGATCGGCGGTCAACACAAGTTTACTTGCCACCTGTGCAACGGTAGAGAATTGGAGTAGGCTGCCCTGGAGTCCCGACACAGTAGCTGCAAGCAAGGTGGTACCCGACTGAGTGCCCGCCACAATCCGTGTACGGGCCACGCCCAGGCCCGCTTCCGCTATCGCCGTTTCAGGGCGCGCAACGGCGGGGCTACTGGCGGCAAACGTGACCGCACCGTTGAATGAGGGCACCACATTGCCGATCGCGTCCACAATTGTGGCCGTCAGAAAAGCCGAGTCCTGACCGTTCGCGATCAGACCGGCGCTATCCACGCTGAGCTTCACGGCCGCTGGCCGGCCGATCGCCAGCGCGACCCGGCTCAAGTCCAGAAGGTCCACCCGCCCGTCGGGCACCTGGTCATAACGGCTGTCCCAGCCCGGGTCCCCATTCCGGTGGTCATAGACCGCCGTGAGAAAGGAGACGTCCCCGACTGTGAGGACCCCGTCCCCGTCAAGATCCAGTTTAGCCGGTTCGGCACCGGCCTGGCCGTTCAGACCGAATGCCAATATGCATGAGACCAATACAATGCCGGCCAGCGCCCGCCTGTGAAGTAAGCCCATCCCGATCCCCCTCTGATCTGCCGACATCAGTTTTCACCAATCACCAATACTAATTATGCATTAAATTTCACTCCATGAAAACTCCGCCACTCCAAATAATTCGAGACTCGGTCCCCGCTTGAGGGACCGAGTCTCTGGCGTGTTCCGGCCAATAGTTCCTGGGTTTCCGATTACGGCCAATGCCTGATATAAACATTTCTTTGAGCCAACGACCGCCTTGCGGTAATCCGCGCAAAAGGATCCAGCGTGGGACTTTTCACGGACTCCTTGTCACTGTGCGCCTACAGCCAGTCTTGAGCGATACTTCTAGGCCAATGTGATCAAATGAATAGACGAATTGCGCAGTCAAAATGTACCATATCCGATGGGGTAAATGATCCCCTGGCAGTGCTGGCTAACATATATCTTTATGGGTCGTCACTTTGCGTTATAGCGATACGTATAGGGGTAGTGGTATTATTCGGATGAAGGTTGTTATAGTTGTCACAAACGCAGAGGAGGCAGATGATCCATGGCTGATTTAACGTTGGATGCCCGTGGTCTCCAGTGCCCGATGCCCGTGGTAAAGGCCAAGAAGGCGATCGATTCGCTCCAGCCCGGACAGATTCTCCTGATTCTGGCTACCGACCCCGGCTCCTGTGCCGACTTCGCGGCCTGGTCGCGGTCCACCGGCCACCCGCTGCTCTCGTCAACCGAAGCCGAAGGCGTATTCAGCTACGAAGTCCGCAAGAAGGGCTAAGGAGGGGAACGACTATGGGTGACAGCAACAAGGTTACGATTGTCGCCTGCTCCGGCGACCTCGACAAGGCCTATCCGATTCTGATCCTGGCCACGGCGGCGGCAGCTTCGGGCAAGGATGTCGCCATTTTCCTGAGCTTCTGGGGTCTCTTCATCCTCAAGAAGAACGACGGCAAGATGATCGGCAAGGACCTGATGACCAAGATGCTCTCCTGGCTGCACCGGGGCGGCACTGACCGGCTCAAGCTCTCCCAGTATCGCATGGGCGGCATGGGCACCTGGATGATGAACCAGGTCTTCAAGAAGAACAAGGTCGCCCGCCTCTCGGAACTCCTGGACATGGCCAAGGAGCTGGGGGTCAAGCTGTATCCGTGCCAGATGACCATGGATGCCTTTGGCATGACCATGGCTGACCTTATCGACGGCGTGGAACAGCCTGTGGGTGCCGCCACGGCCATCGAGCTGGCGTCGGACGCCGGCGTCAATTGGTTCATCTAGGAGGCACCGCAGTGAACTACCTGTACATGCAGACGAACGGCCCCGAAACTCCCGCCAAGGCCTCCATGCCCTTCCAGCTCGCCGCCGCCGCCGCTCTCGTCGGCAACGATGCCACGGTCGTGCTATCGGCCCTGGGTGTCCACCTGGTCAAGCAGGGCGTCGCCGAAGAACTGACCATTACGCCGGAAATGCCCAAGCTGCGTCACTTCATCGACCTGGCCAAAGAGGTCGGCGTCAAGATTCTGGTTTGTTCCGGCGGCCTCGACGCGACCGGCGTCAAAGCCGATGAATTGATCCCTGACCTCGACGGGATCATCGGCGGCATGTCCTGGAACGAACTGGCCGGCGAAGCCGACGTGGTGATGGTGTTCTAAAGGGCGCGAATCGTCTGTGGATAGGGGGTGCTGGCTTTGGGCCGGCGCCCTCCGGCCGCTGTCAGGGGATAGCCCGACGGCTTGCAGCCATAGCGTCCGATTTTATTGCGTGGAGGTAAGGGCACCATGGCAGATAAGGTAATCGATGGCCGCGGCAGCTTCTGCCCGGGGCCGATGATGGAACTGATCCGCGCTGTGAAGGCCGCTGAAGTGGGCGACACCATCGCCGTGCTGTCTACGGACGCCGGCTCCAAGCGCGACATCCCGCTCTGGGCCCAGAAGGCCGGGCAAGAGTTCGTCTCGGTCACTTCGCACGGCGACCACGAAGAGATTCGTGTCAAGAAGATCAAATAAGAAAGCCCCAGACACAGCAAGGGCTGCGATTGACTCGCAGCCTTTGTTTTATCTCCGCTTCTGCCCACATTTCTTTCAATTTCTAAAGACATAGGTCTTTTGCGTCAAGGAAATTCTGTATCCCGCCACGAATTTCCGCGCCGGAGGTGGTAACGATTGCTACCTACACGCTGATCGTGTACGGGGAGATGTGCCCGGCTCCTCTACTGAAAGCGGAGGCCAAGCTGCAGGACATGCAGCCTGGGGACGTGCTGGTTATGGAATCGGACCACTCCTGTACGGTTCGACTGCTGCGGGAACACCTGAGGAGGCTCCCGTGCCGATTTCGGGTGGTGGAAGTAGCCGACGGCATCTGGCAGTTTACGATTGAAAAGCGTTAACCCGTAGCGGACGCCCGGCCAATCTTCGGCCTAGCAGAACCCCCGTTCAGCCGGCGACCGCAGGGTGTGAACCAGAGAGCGGATTAGTATCGACCCCTGGCGGGCCGCGGGATACAGGAGCGTCCACCGGCTTAGGAACCTGATCCCCTGGAGCGGGGCAATTCGGACCGTGCCGATGCGGGCCTCCACCCGCACGCACCACTTGCTGAGGAGTGTCACCCCGTGCCCGGCAGCCACGGCCGTCTTACCGGCGTTCACGCCACACAACTCCCGGGCTTCGGGGAACTGGCTGATCGAGAGGCCGTGGTTCTGGAGTTCCTGCTCGACGACTTGCCGGACGCCCGAACCCTGCTCTCGCAGAATCAGCGGGGCACGGCGCAGGTCCTCCAGCGTGTAAACCGGCAACTCGGCCCATGGGCCGGTGACAGGAGTGACCAGCACCAGTTCCTCTTCGCTGACCTCCGTGGCTTGCCAGCCTTCCCGATCATCTTCGTGCGGGGGCACAGGCTGCCCCTCAACCAGCGCCAGGTCCAACGCCCCGTCATGGAGCCGTTGCAGGGTTTCCGATCGGTTTCCCACTACCAGTTGAATTTTGGCTGCCGGATGCGTCTGTTGGAAGAGGAAGATCGTGCAGGGCAGTGCATATCCGCCTGCCGCTGACGTAGCGCCAATGATCACCTGGCTCGGTTCTGCCGATCTGAGGGCCTCCATCTCTTCCTGAAGGTTGTTGTGCAGGTTAATCAGGCGGCGGGCATAGCGCGACAGTAATTCACCGGCGGGCGTCAACTCGACTCCCCGATTGGTCCGGAGTAAGAGTTGCATGCCATAGGCCTGTTCCAATGTCCGCAGGCGCTGACTCACCGCCGGCTGGCTCACGTGCAGGTCACTTGCCGCCTTGGACATGCTCCCGCTTTTCACTATCGCACAGAACGTCGCAAATTCTTCCAGCACGGGAAGTCCCCCTTTGGCTCGGAGCGGAGGCGCAATATGAGCGAGCTTGCAACTTTGGGTGCGTTTTCGTTAGCCGGGGTAGCGCTGGGGTTCGTATTTCAGCGATCGCGGCTTTGCTTTGTCAGCGCAGTGCGAGACCTGATTCTGTTTCGGGCGCTGGGAATGACCAGGGCCATCCTTTTGTTGATGACGGTAGTCAGTCTGGGCGGAGCAGGGGCGCTGGCGGTCCGTGCCTGGATGGGATGGCCGGCGGCGGTTTATGATGCGCCTTCGTCCTGGCCGGGACTGCTGGGCGGCGCGGTCTTCGGTTTTGGCATGGTCCTGGCCGGAAGCTGTGGCGCCGGCAGCCTGTGGCGCCTCGGCGAGGGCCAGCAGTCCCAACTCTACATTATTGCGGGTCTGTTCCTGGGGACGTGGCTCTACACGCCGGTCCAGCAGTTCGCCACCGACACAGGCATTAACCTGCCCGTTAACCGGTGGACCCAGGCAGCCTTGATGGCGGCCCTGCTGCTGATCGTGGTCTGGTTGGACCGTCGCCGCTCGGATGCCGGCGAGGAACTGCGCGAAATCCGGATGCGAAAGGGCTTTCGGGCACAATGGACACCGGAGACGGGCGCTTTGGCCACCGCCGGAATGCTCGTGGTCTTCCTGGTCCTTACCGGCCAAGTCTGGCAGGTCAGCCGGGCGTTTACGCTCACCGACCACAACGCGCTTGTCCTGGCTGTCGGCATTGTGGCCGGCGGTTATCTGGGCGCCCGGGTGGGCCGGGAGTGGCGAATTCGCCGGGCCGGCACAATTCCGCAGATTCTGGTGCGGTTGGGGGGCGGCCTGCTCATGGGCTACAGTGCCCGCATGAGTTGGGGCTGTACCGTCGGCGTGCTTATGGGCGGCCTCGCCGTGGCCTCCGCACAGGTCTGGTGGTGGTTCGGCGGTGCTCTGGCCGGCGCCTGGGGCGGAACACTGCTTTTGGGGCAATTATTTCGGCGGTACAAACTATAGCTGCAAAATCCCTCCACCAGATGATGGAGGGATTCCTTTGGGTTCGGGGGTTACATGATTTTCCGCAGCACCACCAGGTGGTCGTCCTGCATCTCGAAGTGCTCGAGGGCCTTGCCGGTGCCCAGGGCCACGCAGGAGACCGGGTCGTCGGCCAGGTAGGCGGGAACGCCGGTGCGGGCCGTGATAACCATGTCCAGCCCGTGCAGCATGGACCCGCCGCCGGTCATAATGACGCCCTTTTCGATGATGTCGGCAGAGAGCTCGGGCGGGGTCGCCTCCAGTACGGACCGAACGGTGTCGCAAATGGACGTCACGTGCTCGGCCAGCGCCTCCCGGGTCTCCGCACTGGTGATGATCACGTTCTTCGGCAGACCCTGCATGAGGTCCCGGCCCCGAACCTCCATGGACTCGTTGCGGCTGTCGCAGCCGGCACTCCCGACCGCAATCTTGATTTCCTCAGCGGTCCGCTCACCAATCAACAGGTTGTGCCTTGTCTTCATGTGGCGCACCAGCGCCTCATCGAACTTGTCACCGCCGATGCGAAGGGACTGGCTACGCACTACGCCGCCCAGGGAAAGGACGGCAATGTCCGTTGTGCCGCCGCCGATGTCCACGACCATGTGGCCGGAAGGCAGGGTGATGTCCAGGCCGGCCCCCAGGGCGGCGGCCAGCGGCTCCTCGATCAGGGCGGCCGAGCGAGCTCCTGCGGCCAACGCGGCCTCAATGACGGCCCGTTTCTCGACCGTGGTGACGCCCGCCGGGACGCAAACCATGACGCGAGGGCGGGAAAAGAACCGGAAACCGGAGCCGACCGCCCGGCGGATGAAGTCCTTCAGCATGGCTTCAGTCACGTCATAATCAGCAATCACGCCTTCCCGAAGCGGGCGGGTGGCGATGATGTTGCCCGGCGTCCGGCCAAGCATGCGACGCGCTTCTGTGCCAATGGCCAGGATTTTCTTCGTATCTCGCTCCATGGCCACCACTGAAGGCTCCCTCAGCACGATGCCCTTGCCTTTTACATAGATAAGTACCGTGGCAGTTCCCAGGTCAATGCCGATGTCTGTTGCCACTCCGAACACTGTAACGACGCCCCCCGTATAGGCCCGAAAAGTTAGCTACTACAACATTTGCCAGTTCGACGCAGCTCCACGAACTCCTTTGATCCCCCGCAAAAATGATTACTTTTCGAGGTACTTCTGGCGCGTTGCTGCCCCCCCTCGGATGTGGCGCTCCGCCTTGTTGAACTCCAGTACCTGTTTGACCTTGGCGGCAAGTTCCGGGTTAACCCGGGGGAGGCGTTCCGTCACATCCTTGTGAACCGTACTTTTGGATACACCGAAAAGTATGGCTGTTTCCCGAACGGTGTCCTTGGTCCTAAAGATATGATTGCTCACGTCCAGGACGCGCTTCCAGATATAGTCCTGCACCGCTGGGCCCCCTTCGACCTCATGGTTGGTAGATGTCTATGGGGTGGGTGGCCCAAACATGACGGGCACGCCCGGAGGCGCGCCCGTGTGCGAATGCTATTGCGGTGGGAAGTAGCTCGCCGGATTGACGGCGGTATCCCCTACGTACACCTCAAAGTGCAAGTGCGGCCCCATGGCGGCCTCGGCGGGGCTGGGGGCGCCCACCTCAGCCAGCGGCTGGCCTGCCTTCACCTGGGCGCCCTGGGCCACCAGCAGCCTCCCCAGGCCGGCGTATCGGGTTCGCATGGGTCCGCCATTGTCCAGGGTCAATATCTTGCCGCCGAGGGGGTCATCTTCAACGGTGAGTACGTTGCCGTCAGCGGCGGCCAGAACCTGCTCGGCGGTCATGGCCGCGAAGTCGATGCCGGGGTGGGTCCGAAAGTCTTGATAGACTGCCGAGTACCCCTCGGCAAAGGGCTGCAACACTCGCGGGCTACCGGAGAGCGGAACCAGAAGCCGGGTCGGGGCAAGTGCCGCCGGCGGGGCTTCAGGACCCATTGCCGCCGCGCCGGTCCCGGTGGCGGTTCCGGGCGAGGCCACCTCGCCGGAACCACCGGCTACGGCCGCGCCAGACTGCTGGTCGGCAATCTGGGCTTGCGGCGGACGGGTGCCAATCAAGTAGCGCTGGTACAGAACCAAAGAACCGAGAGTGCCCAATAAGAGCGTCAGCGCGAAGAGGGCGTTGCGCCGCTCGCGGGGCAGGTTGCTCAACCACATCTTGGACAGGCCGCGCGTCGGTTTCAAAACCAATCACCTCGGCCCTTATACTGCCCCAAACGCTGCTATGGCATACCATTATTCGCCATACAGGGCCACCACGTTCACATCCTGGTAGTAATGGGTCAGAATTTCCCGGAAATCCTTGCTCGCCCGGGCCATGCCATTGGCCCCGTACTGACTCATGCCCACTCCGTGCCCATAGCCGTGCGTGCTAATGGTGATGGCGCCGGACTTCACCGTTACGGCAAAGTCCGCGGAGCGAAGGCCGAGCTTCTCCCGGAACTCCTTGCCTGAGAACACCGCCCCACCAACGGTTAGCGCCTTCACCCGCCCGGTGCCCGTCCGGGCGGTGATTTGCACCGGCACCTTGCCGGACCGGGCCGAGGCCGCCACTGCGGCAACGGCAATCTCCCTGCCGCCGGCCGAGAGCCGGCGCACCAACTCCTCCGGTGCATACGTCACGCTGTCGTTCAGCTTCGGCGCGTCGGCGCCCCAGTGGTCGTCCACGGACTTCAAGTACGGCACCGAATGGCTGAAGTAATCGCCGGCATCTTCCGTAAACCCACCGGACACCGAGTGATAGAGCGGGTCGATCAACTCGCCGTGATAGCGGATTACCAGCCCGTCGGTGGCCTTCTGCACCCCGTCCAGACGGTGCCAGAGGCTGGTAGTCGCAAAGTAGCCCAGCCTGGCGTTGGCCTGGTCACGGCTCATATATGCCTGGCCGGTGTTGGGATCCGCACAGACGTCAGCTTGAGGGTTCAAAGGACAGCCGGCGGCGGCTGCCCCTGCGAACTGGCGCATCCGGCGGAGGACAAACGTCCGGGCCACGACCATCTGCGCCTTGAGGGCCTCCGTGGCGAAGTCGGAGGGCATCTCACCGACGACGACCCCCTTTAAGTACTCGTCCAACGGCATCTCCTGCACGAGTCGTTTCTCCGGGAAATAGACTTTGACAGTAATGAGGGCGTCGACGGACTTTGCCGCCTCCACCAGGTTCTCCGGCGGGCGGGCGGCCGCCGGGTGGGCCATGAGCCGGCCTACCGCTGCCGGTAGTACCACGAGTACCAACGCAAGCAACAGCACGCCTGCGACCAGGATTCGACGCATGCTTTTCCCTCCGTGGATGCCGGACCGGCCTGCGGCCCGTCGGGCGGGTGATGTCACATAATCTGTATGGGGAAAAGCCGGTCGGTATTACATAAGAAAACTGAGGGCGGCATTCCCGTCCTCAGTACTCCTGCTGCAAGGCGGGCCACGCTACCCACACTCGGGTACGCCCATCCGCCCCGTCCTTTCGTGCCGCCACCTGAACGTTTACGCCGAACGGTCCGGGCGGCAGTGCCTTCGTGTGGCCGGCAATGCTGGCCGCCTTGCCGTCGCTCCAGGGCTGCCGGTCCGTGGCGTGAACGGCGTCCAGGGCCTGATTCTCCAACGGCAGAAAGTCCGAGCGCGGCGTCGTACCCTCCAGTTGAACGGTCATCATCGGGTCCGGACCGGCTGCCGCCAGCGCCGCGCGGACCCGGGCCACCCGGGCCTGCCAGCCAGTCAGTCCTGTCCCCGCCATCACCCAGCGCACGCCCACGTAGCTCACGCCATCCCGCTGGTACCGCCGGAGGTCCCGGACCTCTTCCCGGGGCACAGCCCCACTGGCCCAGCCCAGCGTGGCGCTGAGGGTGTCCTGTGCGACCGGCCGGGTCACCCGGACCCAGCCGGTGATCAGCACCGTATGTATGTCGGCGTTTGCGGCGGACAGCGCCTGCTGCAGGCCCGCCAGGTCAGCCTTCGGCGGAGGCGCCGTCGCCTGTTGTCCTTCGGCCACAAAGCCGGCGTACATGAATAGCGCGGCGAGGCCGGCGATCAGAATGAACCGCTGCATGAAGAAACACCTCCCACCTCCATTCTTGACTGTAGTGCTTTCCGATAAACCTTATAACCGATAGATATCGGCAGTCACTCCGGGTATCCTACAAAGGAGGCGGTAAAGGCGGAGTAGCAGGAGTTTTGCTTTTCCTATCGTAACTTAACGAGGGGACCGGGGTCCCCTTAGACCTATATGCAGAAAAGGCGGTGACGCCCCATGGCGGTGAACCCCTACACCGTGGGATTGGCCGTGGCGGGCGTAGTTGCCCTGGCTTTAGCAATACCCCTTGCCCGGCAAGGACGGCGCTGGTGGCAATTATGGCGCCGGGAGGTCCGCAACCAGGCGGCGTTTGAATCCGCCAAAAGCCGCATACAGGAGGAGGCGAATCGTTTGTTCAACCTGACGCCGGAACAGCTGCAAACTGCGCTCCAGGGACAGGGTTACGTACTGGAGAAACCGAGCGTGTTGCGGCTCTGGTCGTACCTGCGCCAGGGCAAGCCGGTTGGGCTGCGGGGGGAACCCGGCATCGGCAAGTCGCAGTTGGCGGAAGTGTTCGCCCGGTCCATGGGCTATGACTTTATCGACCTGGAATGCCACAGCCACCTGGAGGCCGAAGAGATCGGCATCTCCTGGAATGGCTTCAAGCAGATTGTGGACGCCCAGACCTATCGCGCAACCGAGGCGCCCAATCTCTATACCATGCAGTACTTGAACCACACGCCGTTGCTGGCGAGCCTCCTGGCCGACCGGCCGACGGTAGTGCGGGTAGACGAAGTTGACAAGCTCAATGAGCATACAACGAACTTCTTCCTCCGGTACCTGGACAAGAAAGAGATGGTCGTGCACAATTTGGCCGACCCTGGCCAGGAGAAAGTGCTAAGGGCCAAAGCCCCGCTCTTCATTTTCCTGACCTCAAACGAATACAAGCGCCTTGACACGGCGTTCATGCGGCGGACGGTCTGGCTTGACCTGCTGTTCCCGTCGGAAGCGGCGCTCGCGTCCATTATTGAGACGTCTGTCAATGTTCCGGTCGATTTCGCGGCCCGGGTTTCCCGGATTGTCATGCAGCTGCGACAACTGAATATGGAAAAGAAGCCTGCCATCGCTGAGGCCATTGAGTGGGCCCGGGCCCTGGTGGACATTAGCGACGGTCGCATTACCCCGGAGGCCACCGACGCCACGATCGGTTTCCTCGCCAAGTATCCGGAGGACGAGGCAATTGTCAAGGAGGCGCTCCGACGGTGGTACGACGGATTCGGCAGAACCGCCTAGTCCAGGGCGTCGCCCGCATCGTAAGGCTCTTCTTCCGCTGGCTGTTGGTCTGGCTGAGCTATTTCACCCGCGGGTTTACTCGTAACCTGCGGGTTTTTGGTCGAATGGTGCTCATACTGATCAATCCCCGTAGCCCGGACAACCTGTTCGTCGTCCGGGGCGAGGCCGGCGACGACGCCGAGGAAATGCCCGCCGATGGCGATGCGCTCCTCGAAGGTGAGGGTGGCCAGGGCGGCCTGCTCTGGGCCGGCGACCGCAAGCAAGCCCGGGGACCCGAGGCCGAGTTGGATACGGCGTCGATCTCCCTCTGGCGGGGTGAGCGCAAAGTCGCCGTGGCTGATACCGCAGCCGGGACCGCGGCCGCAAACCGCCGCTTCGCCTACCTGGACGTGCTGGTCGCCCAGCTAAAGCGCATTACTCCGGAGGAAATCGAGAAGTTCGATGAGATCATTCAACGGCTGGCCCGTAAGTGGCTCGACGTGGACCAGTCCTTCGAACAGCTTCCCCGGCGTAACAAGTTGGACATTGGGCAAACCCTGCGGTATAACATTCCCCGGTTCGCCGGCCGCATCCTGGAGTTCAAGTGGGCCGTCAAGGAGCGACCGATTCCCGCGCTCTCCAAACCCGCACGCATCCTGGTGATCGGGGACGTCTCCCATTCCATGGTGCACTACATGACGGTGGTCCTGTACTTCATGCATAAGCTCAATTTCCGCTTTGCGGTCGACAGTTATGTATTCAGCCAGAGGTCGACCCACTCGGCGCCGTTCCTGAACGGGCTGGGCACCTTCGATGAAAAGGTCAAACGGCTGGTCGCCGGTGCGAATTCCTGGAACGCCGGAACCCGCTTCGGTTCCGCTCTGGAGGAGATCGCCGCCCAGGCCCACGTGGACGAGTACACCTACGTGGTGATCGCCACCGACGGGAAGGTCTCCCTGCAAGGCGGCGAGGCCGACAAAATCGAACGATGCATGACTGCCCTCAAGCGAAGCGCCAAAGAAGTCATCTTCCTCACACCCTCGGTGGAGTTCTCAGAGGGAGCGGCCGGCAGAGCACAGCCCGGACGCGTCGGCAGCTTCAAATATGGTTTCTACGATATTCCGATTTTCGAAGCCGGTCCGCCGCTATGGTACGGAATTCTCGGCAAGTATGCCGACCGGCTCTACCTGGTGCGGACGGTCAAGGACCTGATTGATATGGCGGAAGACCTGGTTCTGGCCTCGCGGGGATAGTTGTGAAATTGGTTGCCTCCCGCCTTTTGCTCCGCAAAAGTCTGCCGGCCGCTTCGGCGACCGACGGAGTCAGTATAGGGTAGGCCAGCTTCCTCACGGAAACTGGCCCCCGCCCAAACCGGACGTGCGCTATTAACGCATCCGGCTTTCTCTACTGTTGCCCCATTTCAGGGAGTGCCTGTTCAAGCGAGCAGGGAGCACAAGG
>DASXVX010000096.1:0-92925 GCA_036504075.1 Symbiobacteriaceae bacterium
CCATTGGGTGGGTCTCCTACCCACCAACTTCCACCACCGTCCCGGATGGCCCTTCATTCATGCAAATATGGCCTGCCATGTAGGTTTAGATAAACTGAGCGCCCACGCCCTCTGGTGACCAGAAAGGGTGAGCGCCAACAACTTCCGACTCCGTCTTGTTGCCGAGTGAGTTTCAGGAGAACTGGGTGACACCACCCTCGGAACCCTACGTGGACTACTACATTGCGAGGCTGTGGGAAGACATCCTTGAGATGCTTCCTTCCATACTCGACCCCGTCCCGAGTTCTCTTGCGGGCAAGGTGGCGTCATGGGATGAATGGACGGATTGGTACAGACGAGCCGAAACATGGATGCGGTCAGGGCGGAGAGGTTGGCTCGGAGTCTGAACACGCTCCCAGTTGTTCGGCAAGAACGCGACTGGGCTCAGATTGTGGAGGCCATGACCAGGTTGGATGCAATGATGGCGAGTGGAATCTAAGGGGGAGGGGAGTCTGTCACCTCCGCTCGGGCGTTCTTATCGGGGGCTTGGCTCGTTTAGAACCAATAACATGAAATCGCGCCGAATCGCATGAGATCGCATGAGATCGCAAAGATGGTGGCCCGACCTTCGCCCCAATTTGCCACCTTGACATGAAAAGTGGCGGGAAACGGCCAGGGCCGGGAATTTGGCCTCGCGACCCCACACCCCGACGTGGCTTCAAATGCCACCCTGCAGGAATCGCATGAGATGATCAGGGATTGAGATGGGATCAAAATCCTTTGAAACGGCTAGAGCGGGAATCGCATGAGATCAAATGAGATCGAATGAAATCGCCGGGAATCGTGACGCTGGGACAGGCCTATGCGGAGGACGATGCCGGTTGCTTGCCCCACCCGGTCCGTGGTAACATATTCCACACGTAGTCATTGAAAGACAGGGAGCCTACACCGTGCGAAACCGCCTTCCGATCATCGGCCTGGTTGCCGTCGTTTTTGGTGCCATCAACTACTATATTGGCCTCCGTGGCCGGCAGTGGCTGCAGGTGGTCGCCCCCGGTCGTCTGAGCGGCTGGCTCTACTGGATCCCGTTCTGGATCATCAGTTGTGCCTTCCTGGTTGCCCGCTTCGCCGGAGAGCGGCTGCCCCGCTTCGCGGCGAACTGGCTGTCACGGCTGGGCGCATACTGGCTCCTGGTCGTCATGTACGTGCTGCCCCTGCTGTTCGTCGTGGATGTACTCCGGCTCCTCGCCGGCTGGGCGGGCTGGGCCGGCGCGTTCGCCCCGCCTGTCGTCGCACTTTTTGGCACCACCGTCCTGGCTTTGCTGGGAATCGCGGCGATCTATGGCGTCTGGCGGGCCCGGACCCCCGTGGTCAGCCGCCACGAGGTCACCATCCCCAAATCCGGCGGCAAGCATGAAGCCCTGCACGTGGTGCTGGTGTCGGATACCCATCTGGGCACCATCAACGGCACCCGCCGGCTGCAGGCCCTGGTCGACATGGTGAACGGACTGGAGCCGGACCTGCTCCTGCTGGCCGGTGACGTCATGGACGATGATTGCGGGCCGTTTTTCACCCTCGATATGCCTTCCCGGCTGAAGCAGTTGCAGCCGAAGCTGGGGACCTACGCCGTGCTGGGGAATCATGAGTACCTCGCCGGCCACCTGGACGAGTACCGGCGGCAGATGGCCCGGGCCGGCATTCCGGTATTGGTGGACGACTGGATCAAGGTGGACGACAGCTTTTATGTGGTCGGGCGGGATGATATCTCCGGGAAGGGGTTTGCCGGCCGGTCCCGCAAGCCGCTGGCGGACGTGCTGGCGGGCGTGGATCGGTCGCTGCCGCTGTTCCTGATGGATCATCAGCCCTATCGCCTGGAGGAGGCAGCGCAGGCCGGGATCGACCTGCAGGTCTCCGGGCATACCCACCGCGGCCAGATGTTCCCCAACCATTTGATTACCCGGCGGGTCTTTGAACTGGACTGGGGGTACTTGCAAAAGGGCGCCTTGCACGTGATCGTCTCGCTGGGCTTTGGCACCTGGGGGCCGCCGGTGCGGATTGGGAACCGGCCGGAAGTGGTGAGCATCCGAGTGCGCTTTGCGGGGAAATAGGTAGATGCAAATAGCCGGCGGCAAACCCCAGCGGGGTGAGCAGCCGGCTATTTGCGTATCAGCGATGCGCGTTCCCGTACTTTTTGAGATTGAGATCCCGCAGCATGCGGATGATTTCCGCTTCTGCAAGTCCCAGTTGCTCAAGGCGCTGCCGAACCGCCACTTGCGACCCGCACCACTCGCCGTTGACCCGATAGCCTTTTCCATCGACGACGACCCGCGGCCGCCTGGGAAACAGCCGCATCAACCACTGTAGCATACCGCCATCCCCCCGGAGAAAGCCCAACTGCCTGGGTTTTATGCTACCGGATTACCCGGCGGACATCAACGCCTTGCGCATTTCTCAGCCAGGTGCCAGGCGTTGACTAATACGCGTAGAGCCGGCCGTAGGGCCGCAGCGACTTGGGATACATCTTCACGAACGGCGTCGCCATGATCTCGGCCTCGTCGCCGCCGAAGAGTTCGACGTACCGGCGGACGGCGGCCCGAATCTGCTCCAGCTCCGCCGCATCCGGCTCCGTCAGGCCGACCTCCTTGCCGACCTGCCCCGGGTCGACCGTCCCCCGGACGAAGATGCGCCCGGCGTGCATGCCCGTGCCCATGAAGGCGGCCTTGTGCGTCTCGCCGGCGGCCAGGCCCAGGCCCAGCAGCACTACGGAGCCCCCGGCCATATACTCGCCGAAGAAGTCCTGGCAGCTGCCGCCGATGACCACCAGCGGCACCTTGTCGCCGTATTCCTTCATGTGAATACCGCACCGGTAGCCCACGTTGCCTTTGACCCAGAGGCTGCCGCCCCGCATCGACATGGCCAGCACATCGCCGGCGCTGCCGTGGACGATCACTTCGCCCTCATCCATGGTATTGCCGAGGCCGTCCTGCGCGTTGCCGAAGACTTCGATCTCCGGGCCGTGCATGGCGAATGCCATGTCGTTGCCCGGCGTGCCGTAGATGCGGAGCTTGACATGCTCGGGGATGCTGGTGCCCAGATAGCGCTGGCCGTAGACGTTGATCACGTCGATCTCCTTCGCCCCGGTCTTCACCAGCTGCCGCAGCTGTTCGTTCAGCTGTCGGTAATAGATGCCCCTGGCGTCGACCACCGCCCGGCCATCCGGCTGGTAGGTGATCTTGCCGGTCGGGCCGGCCATGGCGAAGGCGCCCGGGGATGCAAATTCCCACGTCATTAGAACCCAGCCCCCTTTACGCCCAGCGCATCCATTTCCCACTGGTTCAGGCCAACCGCCCGCAGGTGCAGCCGGTTGCCCCGGAGCGATTCCAGCGAATTGATGCCCATGCCCCCGAGCATCTCTTTGATCTCCCGGCTCCAGGCCCGGAGCAGGTTGGTCAGCCGCTCGGTGCACTGGTCGGGGTTGAGCCGCTTCACCAGATCGGGCCGGTTGGTGGTGATCCCCCAGGCGCACTTGCCGGTGTAGCACTTCTGGCAGAGCGTGCAGCCGATCGCCACGAACGCCGCAGTGCCAATGTAGACCGCATCGGCCCCCAGCGCGATCGCCTTGATCACGTCGCCGCTGTTGCGGAACCCGCCGGCCACCAGGAGGGAGGCCTGCTGGCGGATGCCCTCCTTGCGGAGCCGCTCGTCCACCTGCGCGAGGGCCAGTTCGATCGGGATGCCCACGTTGTCGCGGATGATCTTCGGCGCTGCGCCGGTGCCGCCCCGGATGCCGTCCAGCACGATGATATCGGCGCCCGCCCGGACCATGCCGGAGGCGATGGCGGGGGCGTTGTGGACCGCCGCGATCTTGACCGAGATCGGCTTCTCGTACCGGGTGGCTTCCTTCAGGGCGTGAATCAGCATCCCCAGGTCTTCAATCGAGTAGATGTCGTGCTGCGGCGCCGGCGAAAGGGCGTCGGAGCCCTCGGGGATCATGCGGGTCTGGCTGACGTCGGCCGTCACTTTTTCGCCTGGCAGGTGCCCGCCGATGCCCGGCTTGGCGCCCTGACCCAGCTTGATTTCGACGATCTTGGCGTCATTCAGGTATTCCAGGTCGACGCCGAAGCGGCCGGAAGCCACCTGGACGATGACGTTGTCGTGGAACTTCCGGAACTCCCGGGGCCAGCCGCCTTCACCGGTGTTGGCCAGCGTGCCGAAGGCCGCCGCCGCCTGCATGAGCGACTTCTGGGCGTTGTAGGAGATGGCGCCGTAAGACATGGCCGAGAAAATGATCGGCGTCTCGATGGGCACCAGCGGCGTCATCTGCGTGACCGGCACCACGGGACCGCCGGGAAGCTCCGAGTCCCGGTGGAACATGACCCGGTCGGGCTTGCGGCCCAGGTAGGTCCGCAGTTCCATGGGCTCGCGCAGCGGGTCGATGGAGGGGTTGGTCACCTGCGAGGCGTTGAGCAGCAGGTGATCCCAGTAAATCGAGATGGGCTTGTCGTTGCCCATGCCGGTCAGCACGATGCCGCCGGACTCGGCCTGCTTCTTGAGGTCGAAGAGATGCTCCACCCGCCAGTTGGCGTTGGGGCGGGGCTGGGTCGGGTTGGGCCGGATGGTCAGGGCGTGGGTGGGGCAGAAGACCTGGCAGCGTTGGCAGCCCACGCAGTTCATGTCCTCGGCGAAGACTTCGTTGAAGGTGGCATCGAAGCTGTGCACTTCGAAGGAGCACTGGTTGACGCAAACCTCGCAGCGGATGCAACGATCGTCGTTCCGTTCGATGATAAATTCCGGCCAGAGGTGGGTTTTCATCACGCTCATTTCAGCACCTGCCTCCCTTCCGGATGGGCCTTGGCCATGGCGGCATCGTCCAGCCGGACGATGACCGGCTCGCCGCCCTTCGGAATCCAGACCCGGTCCAGCGTCGGCTCCACCAGTCGGATCGGCGCCTCTTCGGAGGCGATATAGATGACATCGTCCCGCTCCGCCGCCACCAGCGGCCGGAGGCGAATCCGGTCGCCCAGGGCGACCATTTCGCCCTGGTGCGCCATGACGATGCTGAAAGGGCCGTTCATGAGCAGCGGGCCGTAAATCACCCGCAGCGTGGTGTAGAGGTCACGGTCGGCCTGCGCCATCTGGTCGATGTCCTTCCAGAGCGGCGGCGCCATCACCTTGCAGACCATTTCGATCGGCAGGCCGTGCCGGCGGGCCAGGAGGTCCATCGCGTAGGCAATGACTTCCGTATCGGTATGCATGGTACAGAAGTAGCCCTGCATCTCCAGGTAGTTCCGGTTGGTGCCGTAGCTGGAGATTTCGCCATTATGGACGACCGTCCAGTCCAGCACGGAGAAGGGGTGGGCGCCGCCCCACCAGGCGGTCGTGTTGGTGGGAAAGCGGCTGTGGGCGGTCCAGCAGTAGGCCTCGTACTCGTCGAGCTTGAAGAACCGGCCCACGTCTTCCGTATGGCCGACGGCCTTGAAGACGCCCATGTTGCGCCCGCTGGAGAAGACGAACGCGCCGTCGATCTTCAGGTTGATGTGCATGACCCGCTGCACGACGAAGTCGTCTTCGGAGAGGCCCTCCAGCAGGTGATGGTTCGGCCGGAGGAAATAGCGGAAGAGGATGGGGGCGGAGGTGATCCCGGGATGAGGCCGGGTGGGAATCTCCTCGCCGTCCATGGAGCTGAAGTGCTGGTGCAGGTACTTTTCCGTTTCGGCCTTGGCCTCTTTGGTTTCGAACATCAAGTGGAAGGCAAAGAGTTCAGGCCAGTCCGGGTAGATGCCGTAAGCGGCGAATCCGCCCCCGAGTCCGTTGCCGCGATCGTGCATATTCTCCATCGCCGTGATCGGGATGTCGCCCGCGAACGTGCGGCCGGAGCGGGACATCATGGCAAAAATGCCACAGGCGTCGTGAAGCTTGTCATCGCTGTACGGATTCTGCTTTTTACCGATATCCCACACGGCGCCTTACCTCCCCTGCAGCCGCCGGCGACGTAGCTCGTCGGGCAGCGAAATGAGTGCGGTCCTGGAGCGAAGCTTGTCCCGGAAGCTGGAGACCGGCAACTCTTCCTTGATCACGCCGGTGAAGATGCCGGCCCGATCCACCGCCGAACCGAGGAGCACGAGTCCCACAATCCGGTCGTCCCGCAGGACGATTTTCTGGTAGTAGCCGTCCTCGATGCGGGCGTCGGTGAGCACTTCGTAATTGGCGGCAGGTACGCCCGGCGCCGTAATGTCGTGAATGCCGGCGGACATGGCGGGAAAGCCGAAGAAGTGGCTGGCGTTCATAGCGAGGTCGCCTCTGGACTCGGTGGAGACGCCGGCCATGTTCATGCCGGCGATGCGCCCGCCGGTGTATGCCCGGGGCCAGATTGGCATCGGCTTGACCTGGCCGGTGATAAAGTCGTACCCTTCGGCACAGTCGCCGGCGGCATAGACTCCGGCGGCGCTGGTCGCCCCGCACTTGTCGGTGAGGATGCCCCGGTTCACCTGGAGGCCGGCGCTCTTGGCCAGCTCCGCTCGTGGCGCCACGCCAACCGACATGATCACCAGGTCGGCCGGCAGCTCCTCGCCGGTGTTCAGCTTGACGCCGCCGGCCCGGCCCGGCTCGTCCCGTTGCGCCAGAATCTCGGCGACAGCAGTGCCGGTCATGATCCGCACGCCCCGCTTTTCAAACAGGCCGGCGATATAGGTGGAAGCTTCCGTATCGAAGACCG
Source organism: Symbiobacteriaceae bacterium (assembly GCA_036504075.1). Classification (GTDB taxonomy): domain Bacteria; phylum Bacillota; class Sulfobacillia; order Symbiobacteriales; family Symbiobacteriaceae; genus DASXVX01. The sequence continues at coordinate 6,695 of DASXVX010000096.1, forward strand.
GAGCCAGAATCCGGGGCAGCAGTTCCACCACGGTCACTTCGCGCCCCAGTTCGCAGAGCGCCTCGGCGGCCTGCATGCCGATGAGGCCGCCGCCGATGACCACCGCACGCCGGCAGTGAGAGAGCGCGTCGCGGACCTGGTCCACGTCCGCGATGGACTGGAACGTAAAGACGCCGCTCAGTTTCGCACCCGGGAGGGGGGGGACGATCGCTTTGCCGCCGGTCGCCAGAAGCAGCTGGTCATAGCCGATCTCTTTGCCGTCCTCCAGCCAGACCCGCTTGGCATCCGGGTTCAGTTGCGTAGCCCGGTGGCCGAGGAGCGCGTCGATGCCGTAACGATTGTAGAAATCCCGGGGACGGAAGTTCATGCCTTCACGAGTCAACCGGCCCATCAGGTGGAACGCGATGAGTGCGCGGGAGTGGGTGTGATAAGGCTCGTCCGAAATAATGCCGATGGCGCCATGCCGATCCGTTTCCCGGATCGCTTCGGCAGCGCCGATGCCGGCCGCCGAGTTGCCAATGATAAGGTAATGATAATGGCTCATCGTGCTTGGTTCACCTCCTGGGGCATGACGGGGTCGTCTTCCTCCGTGAGCACCAGGGCGTCGTTGGGGCAGTTTGCGACGCAGGCCGGCACTTCGAGGCCCGGGCAGAGGTCGCACTTGAGCGCAAAGTGCTTGTCGCCTTGTTCCTGCCGTTTGATGGAGCCATACTGGCAGGCCAGGATGCAGGTCCAGCACCCGATGCACTTGGACTCGTCCACCCGGATGGTCCCGTTGGGTTCCCGATGCATGGCCCCGCTGATGCAGGAATACATGCAGGTGGGTTCGGCACAATGGCGGCACATGAAGCTGAAGGACAGGGCGCCTTTCACTTCGACGGAGCACCGGGGAACGGGTCTGGTGGCCTCGCGCTTAAACGCTTTGACCGGGTTCTTGGTCTGCGAGTGCTGGACGGCACAGTGCACTTCGCAGAGACGGCATGCCATACAGATCTCTTCGCGAGCGTAGATACGTTTCAATGACCTCACTCCCCTTACATTAACGATCATGAAAAGCTATCAGTGGCGTTGCATAAATACAATTGGTGCTCGGGGAGGTGATATACCGCCCGCCCGCATAACTGGTGGTTTTCTTCGTGAGCAGCAACGAAAATATTGCTCTTACTCTAGGGATTTCAGGCTCGGCAGTCAATAGTTTCCGGGCATATTTATACAAAACGCTTCATAAGGACACTTTAGTACTATTAGACTGTAGTGCGGTAAAGAGTGATGAAATGTAATCAGTGGGGTTTTGTCTCAGGTGGCACTCGTGCGCGCGATACACAACGTGTTGCAGCGCTTGTAAAGCCTCGCGCGGAGTTGGGGCGGAGTTTGAGCGGGGCTGGGAAGGCTTGTGGTTGCTGTGATGTGAGCATCGGGGTGTCCTCTTGCCGGGTTATGTCGGGCCTCAAGCAGCGGTTGGCCGGTTTGTGGCTGGATTGTGGCTGGCCTTTAGAACCTTGTGGCGCAAGAGTTGCAGGGTTCATGCAGGGCTGATGCCGCCGATACACACATTATGGTAGCGCTTATGTAGTCTCGCGCGCCTCTTTCGCATCGTGTGGACGGCGTTATGAAGGCTCAGGCGCCGGCTGTAGCGGAAATGTGACGGCCCTGCCTCATCTGAGGGAGGGCCGTCACCCGGGCAGGGCATCTAGTTGCAGTCCTTGGGTCCAACCGGGATGGAACGGCCATTGGGCCAATCGAAGTAGAGCAGTCGGCCGTCGGAGGTCCAGGCGATGAACCGCCCTTCGGTTTCTAGCAGCACCTTCCCCTGACCTGTCTCTATGACCCGTAGGATGTACGGCTGGCTCTGCGGGGTGTGTACGTAGGTGGCGGACTCTGGAGGATAGCCAGGGTTCTCGTCTGTCCGGGCGTCCCGCAAAGGCCACGATGTCCGGTAGCTTCATGCCCCTGGGCAGAACAGCGGGAGAAAGGACCCAGATGACCGGCCCTTGACTCCGAAGCAGTACCGCCTTCTCGGATAGCCGCTCCCCCTGAATACCAGGTGTGAACAAGCCCTGCGCCGTGAAGCGGTTTACTGCATCTGTGGGAAGGGGCTAGTTTGCTTCGATCCTTAGCCATACCTGGTCACTCTCCAGATGGATACCGTGGGAATAGGGAGTCCAGGGACCGTCCCTGCTCCCTGCAACAAAGGTGCTGAGGTGCATTTCCGCCGGCCCGGTTGGGGTTGGACTGGCGGCTGTTCGGATACAGGCGCTTAGCGTGATCAGCAGAACCAGCATGCGCATGGCCCGTCTCATCGTGGGACCTCCGAGTGAACTTGCACAGGGGCACGCTCGGGCAGTGGATGCACGCCGCTTATCGAGTTAAATCATATGAACTACACAGAGTCTGAGTGGGCAAGGCGCCATGCCGGATAGCGTTCTCACGCGTGCTCCAGCGTGGTCAGCGGGCCTCCCTACCGGGTGTTCACAGCAAATGTGGGGTGACAAAGAACGCACGTTCGTGCTATAATGGGATATATTCCCAGTGCGATGGCGAGGTGTTCCCCAACATGCAGCGCCCGGCCCCTGTTGTCATCGACGACCATGGAGCCCGCTCTGTGCCCCCTGACACTGAGTCCAGCCCGCGGAGCGAACCACGCCGATGCACCTGCCCGCACTGCGGCAGTGAGCGTACCCAGGGGCACGGCTCCTTTCCCCGGCAGGACGGCACTCGCCAGCCGCGCCGGCTCTGCCAGACCTGCGGCCGGACCTTCAACCAATGCACCGGTACTCCGCTGCATTACATCAAAAAGCGCGATAAATGGGCGCGGATGGCGGAGGGGATGCTTGAACGGCTTTCCGTGCGCCAGATGGCAACGACCCTGCGCGTCCGGGCGTCCACGGCCTTTCGATGGCGCCATCGCCTGCTTTCCCCACTGGCTCGCCAGGCGCAGCCGATCCTCATGGGCGCTGTGGCTGCCTGTGAGGCCAACGTCGCGTACTCCGAGAAGGGCAGCTGGTATTCGGACGGCCCCGGAGCCCGCGGGCTGTACCGCCGCGGCGTCACCATCCGCAGGCCCCGGTTCCGCTGGCTCGCCGACGGCAAGCCGTCCTTCGTGCTCCTGGCCAGCGCCGGGGAGCAGAAAGTAATGGTGAATGCCGGCCAGGGACGGCCGCAGCCCGAGGTGCTGCAGTCCTGCCTGTCGCAGGTGCTGGGTCCCGGGGCCGAAATGTGCTCCCTTGGAGATGCCCCTTACGCAGAAGCCTGCCGGCGTCTGGGCATTTCCCACCGGGAGGCGGTCCGGTTTACGCCCCTCCTCACAGGCCTGGACAGGCTGCGCAGCCACCTTTATGCCTGGTTGCACCAGTTTTTCGGGGTGGCGACTCGCTATCTCGACAACTATCTGGCATGGCTTCGCTTTGCCGACCGGACCGCCGAACTGGAGCCGGCAGAAGCCGGCCGGCAACTGCTGGTGGAAACCGACGCCCTGATGCCGCCACTGACTGTTTCCGCGTGACCGAGACGATTGCCCCCGATAGAACCTGCCACCAAGCAGCCGGAAGGCAATCGCGAGCGAGGCCCCACAGTTCCTCGTAACATCCCAGAGGGCCTGCACGCAGACTGGTCACCGCCACCCGAATCTGGCGAAGAAGCAGGTAGGTGTAATCCGGTCATCGAACTAAAGCGCACTGCACTACCGCTCCTCGGGGCACTTTGGGAGAATCATCATGACATATTTGCAGGAGTCCCCGCGAAGTGGGACCCATACGTCGATGCTCATGGAAGTGCGCGGTTTCGCACAGGCGGTTGCGGACGCCATCGCCTCTGTGATTGGCGTCGAGGTCGGGATGGTCGATGAGCACCTTCTCATTGTGGTTGGTTCTGGAAAGTACGCCCGCAACATCGGCCGGGTCCTGCCGAAAGACACCGTTTCGGCGCAGGTCATGCTTGGGGGGCAGACCATGGTCATCGCGAACCCGCCTGTCGATGACCTTTGCCGCGCCTGTCTGCAGAAAGACACCTGCACCGATGCGGCCGATATCATCTCCCCGCTGGTCATCGATGGGAAGACCGCCGGTTGCGTCCTGCTGGTGGCCTGCACGCCGGAGCAGAAGGCGACCCTGATTGGCGAGACCCAGCGGTGGGTGGATTTTCTCGAAAAGATGACGCAACTGATCGCACGGGCCTTCAACGAGCGGCAGAAGACCGAGACGATGGCGGCCCTGGCCCGCCAGTATGACACGGTCATCAACTCCGTGCAGGAAGGGATCCTGGCACTGGACGATTATGGGACCATCAACCAGGCAAACCAGGCCGCGGCCCGCCTGCTTCGGGTTGCCGGCGACTACCTGATCTCCCGCCCGATCACCGATGTGTTCCCACAGATTGACGCCGACTTGCTGCGGGCTTCGGAAACGACGGAGCTTGAGACGTTCTCCAACGTGGGGGGGCGGCGGGTCTACTGGCTGGGCAGGATCAACCCCATCGCGGGGAAAGGATCGCCGCCCCACGGGTACGTATTGACTTTCCGAGGCATTGAGGAGATCCCCCGGCTGGTTGCCAGCTACATGCGGAGCGAGCGTCCGTTCACGTTTGAAGATATCCTCGGTTCGAGTCCGGTGGTACTGGAGGCCAAACGGGTGGCCCGGTCCATCGCCGGCGGCGACTCCACCGTCCTCATCCAGGGCGAGAGCGGGACGGGCAAGGAGCTGTTCGCCCGCGCCATCCATTTCGAGAGCCCGCGCCGCAAGGGTTCGTTCGTCGCGGTCAACTGTGCCGCCATCCCCGAGGCGATTCTCGAGAGTGAACTCTTCGGGTACGAGGAGGGGGCCTTTACCGGCGCCAAGCGGGGGGGCAAGCCCGGCAAATTCGAGCTGGCCCAGGACGGCACGCTGTTCCTGGACGAAATCGGCGATATGCCGCTGCACCTGCAAGCCAAGCTCCTGCGGGCCATCGAGGAACGGCAGGTTGACCGCCTGGGCGGGCGGCAGCCGGTCCCGGTCAACATCCGGGTGATCGCCGCTACCAACAAAGACTTGCGGCGGCTGGCCCTTTCCGGGGAGTTTCGGCTCGACCTGTACTATCGTCTGGCCGTGATTCCGATCAGCATCCCGCCGCTGCGGGAACACAAAGCCGATATTCCGGAGTACGCGGCCCACTTTATTCGCAAATACGCCCCCGCCCTCGGCAAGCGGGTGGAGGGGGTTGCGCCCGGAGTCCTGAAAGCGCTCACCGAGTATAGCTGGCCCGGCAACATCCGGGAGTTGGCCAACGCCCTGGAGTATGCCGTGAACCTGGTGAAGGAGCCGCTGATCGGTGTCGATTCCCTCCCCGGGTCGGTTGCGCGCACGGAGTCCGCCGGTTTCCCGGTCCTCGAGAGCCGGCCGGCCGGTCAGGCGAGTTTTGGCAGGCGCGCGATTGCCCGGGAGGAGCTAAAGGCGATGCTGGACAAGTTCGGCACGTCCACCCGGGCCAAGGAAGCCATGGCCGCCGCCCTCGGCATCAGCCGGGCTACCTTGTATCGGAAGCTGAAGGAGTACGACTTGTATCAGTGAGACGGATTTCTCATCTCAATTGAGACGAGCTGAGAACAGTGCTGGGCCGCAGGCCAGGCCGGACCCGGCGCGTGGCTTTAGTGCCCCGTGGATTCTCCGCGCATCCGACCGGGCGGAAGGCGGTGGCACCGTTCTTGCAACCTTCTGCGGCATTGCCACGTGAACCGGATGAGGGGGCGCGCCAGAATCAACATGCAGACGGTAACAGGGCGAATATTCGATATCATGAAATACGCCACTCACGACGGGCCGGGCATTCGCACGACGGTGTTCCTCAAGGGTTGTCCCTTGAACTGCTGGTGGTGCCATAACCCGGAGAGCCAGGCGCGCGATCCGGAGATCATGCTCCGGGAAGACCGATGCATCGGCTGCGGCGAGTGTGCGCAGGTTTGCCCGTCCGGGGCCGTCGTGAACCTGGGCGGTACGCTGATGATCGATCCCGGGAAATGCACGGTTTGCCTGCGCTGTGTGAGCGTCTGCCACGCCGAGGCGCGGGCGGTGGCCGGCCGGACGGTGACGGTGGACGAGGTCATGGCAGACGTGAAGAAGGACGTCGTCTTTTATGACGAGTCCGGCGGCGGGGTCACGTTCTCCGGCGGTGAACCGCTGATGCAGCCCGATTTCCTCGCCACGCTACTGGCGAAATGCGCCGAACTGGACATTCACACGGCGGTGGAGACGACCGGGTTCGGCAAGTTGCGGGATCTGCTAAAAATCAGCGCCAGCACGGATCTGTTTCTGTACGACCTGAAGCTGATGGACGACGCCGCCCACCGGAAGTATACCGGGGTTTCGAACCGGATCATCCACGATAATCTTCAGGAGTTGTCCCGGCAGCACGCGAACATTGTCGTCCGCATCCCCATCATCCCCGGCGTGAACGACGACGAGGCGAATCTGATGGCCACGGGGGCGTTCGTGGCGGGCCTCGCCGGCGTCCGCGAGATTCACTTGCTGCCGTACCACAAGGCCGGCGTCGGGAAGTACCAGCGGCTGCGGCGGGTGTACGAGCTACCCGGGTGCGAGCCTCCCGATACCGAGACCATGAGCCGCATGGCCTCACGCATGAACGTCTTCGGCAAGAAAATCAAAATCGGAGGTTAGTCGACATGAATGAACGGGTGACGCGACTGAGACAGCAGAGTCTGGCGGAGCGACCCAGCCTCTCCACCGAGCGGGCCGAACTGATGACCCGGTTCTACCGGGAATTCCCGGGTCCGATGTCGGTGCCGGTGCGCCGGGCGCTGTCGTTCAAGTACCTCATGGCGCACAAGACCATCGTGATCCTGGACGGCGAACTGATCGTGGGCGAGCGGGGTCCGGGTCCCAAGGCCACCTCGACCTACCCGGAGCTTTGCTGCCACAGCATCCAGGACCTGGAGATGCTGCACTCCCGGGAGAAGATCCCCTTCGACGTGAGCGCGGAAGCGGCGCGGGTCTACCGCGACGCCATCATCCCGTTCTGGCAGGGCAAGTCGATGCGGGACCTGATTTTCCGGGAGATGTCCCCGGAGTGGCAGGCTGCGTACGACGCCGGCATTTTCACTGAGTTCATGGAGCAGCGGGCGCCGGGCCATACGGCGGGGGGCGAGCAGGTCTTCCGCAAGGGCTTCCTGGAATACAAGCAGGAGATTCGGGCTGAACTGGACCGCCTGGACTTCATGCAGGACCCCGAAGCTTACGCTAAAAGCGAACAGCTCAAGGCGATGGACATTTGCTGCGACGCGATCATCCAGTTTGGCGAGCGGCACGCCGACAAGGCTCGGGAGCTGGCCGCCGTTGAGAGCGACCCGGTGCGGAAGCGTGAGCTCGAGCAGATCGCCGCGGTCTGCAGCCACGTGCCGGCGCACTCGCCCCGGAATTACTGGGAGGCGCTGCAGGCTTACTGGTTTGTCCACCTGGGCGTCATTACCGAACTGAACACCTGGGACGCGTTCAATCCGGGCCGGCTAGACCAGCATCTGTACCCTTACTACGCGAAAGGTCTCGCCGACGGGTCGCTGGACGTCGACCGGGCCCGGGAACTGCTCCAGTGCTTCTGGGTGAAATTCAACAACCAGCCGGCGCCGCCCAAGGTGGGCGTGACCGCCGCCGAGAGCGGCACCTATACCGACTTTGCCAACATCAACTCCGGGGGCCTGAAGCCCGACGGCTCCGATGGCGTCAACGACCTGACCTATCTCGTTCTCGAAGTGATCGATGAGATGCAACTGTTGCAGCCCAGCTCGAACATCCAGCTGAGCAAGAAGAACCCGGATCGGTTCCTGAAGGCGGCCTGCCGGATCATCCGCAAGGGCCTGGGCCAGCCGTCGATCTTCAATGCCGACGCCATCGTCCAGGAACTGGTGCGCCAGGGGAAGTCGATCGAGGACGCCCGGATGGGCGGCGCCAGCGGTTGCGTGGAGGCCGGCGCCTTCGGCAAGGAGGCGTATATCCTTGTCGGGTATTTCAACCTGGTGAAAATCCTGGAGCTGACGCTTCATAACGGCGTGGACCCGGTGACCGGCAAGCGCATCGGCCTGGAGACCGGCGACCCGGCGGGTTTCACGACCTATGAGCAGCTGTTCGACGCGTACCGGCGCCAGGTCAGATACTTCGTGGACATCAAAGTGAAGGGCAGCAACATCATCGAGCGGATGTACGCCGTGCACATGCCGTCCCCATTCCTTTCGATCGTGACGGACGACTGCATCAAGAAGGGCAAGGACTACAACGACGGCGGCCCCCGGTACAATACCAACTACCTCCAGGGCGTCGGTCTGGGCAGCATCACGGACGACCTGTCCGCCATCAAGTTCCAGGTCTTCGATCAGAAGCGCCTGAGCATGGCCGAGTTGCTGGCGGCCTTGAAGAGCGACTTCGCCGGCCACGAGCGGACCCGGCAGTTGCTGCTGAACAAGACGCCGAAGTTCGGCAACGACGACGACTACGCCGACGAGATCATGGTCTCGGTTTTCAACGCTTACTACGACGAGGTCAACGGCCGGAAGAACACCCGGGGTGGGGTCTACCGGATCAACATGCTGCCGACGACCTGCCACATATACTTCGGGGCCGTGACCGGTGCCATGCCGGACGGCCGGAAGGCCTGGCAGCCGCTCTCGGAGGGCATCTCGCCGGTGCACGGCGCCGACCGGCATGGTCCGACGGCGGTGATCAAGTCGGCCGCGAAGATGGACCACCTGCGCACTGGCGGCACGCTGCTCAACCAGAAGTTCACGCCGCAGGTGCTGGAGGGCGAGGATGGCATTGAAAAGCTGACGAACCTGGTCCGGTCGTACTTCAAAATGGACGGGCATCACATTCAGTTCAACGTGGTCAAGGCGGAGACGCTGCGGGCGGCGCAGGCCGAGCCGGAGAAGTATCGGGACCTGATCGTGCGGGTGGCCGGCTACAGCGATTACTTCTGCGACCTGAGCCTGGCGCTGCAAGAAGAGATCATCGCCCGGACGGAACACAGCTCGTTCTAATAACAGAAGGCTCGCCCTCCATGGAGGACGAGCCTTCGCTGCATTTTGCGGGTCCGCTGCTAGGAGACCGCCGACTGGCCGGCCAGGGCCTGGTCCAGGGCGTCCAGGAAGCGCCGGTTCTGCGCTTCGGTGCCGATGCTGACCCGGACCCAGCCGGGCATGGCGAACGCCCGCCCGGGCCGCACGATGACGCCCTGCGCCATGAGCCCCTGAAACATGACGGCGTCGTCGGCGGGTGTGTGCACCATGAGGAAGTTCCCCATGGTGGGAATGTAGGCGAGTCCCCGGAGCTTCAGGCCGGCGTACAGGATCTCCTTGCCGAGGTCGTTGACCGCCCGGCTGCGGTTCACGTGCTCCGCGTCCGCGAGGGCGGCCAGGGCGGCCGCCTGGGCCATGACGTTGACGTTAAACGGCTCCTTCACTCGTCGCAGGGCTTCAATAATCGCCGGGTGCCCCGCTCCGTAACCGACGCGCAGACCGGCCAGACCGTGAATCTTGGAGAAGGTGCGGAGGACCAATATGTTGCGGCCCGCCTTCACATAATCCAGCCCGTCGGGGAAATCGGGGCCGGCGGCGTATTCGTAGTAAGCCTCGTCCAGCACGACGAGCACATGCTCCGGAACGGTGGCCAGGAAGGTGTCCAGGTCAGCCTTCGACACGGTGGTGCCGGTGGGATTATTGGGGTTGCAGATGATGATGACTTTCGTCCGGGGCGTAATCGCCGCCGCCATGGCGGGCAGGTCGTGGCGATACTGGGCATCCAGGGGCACGGCCACCGGCGTGGCGCCGGCCAGATGGGTGACGAACTCGTACATGATGAACGACGGGTTCGCGTAGATGACCTCATCGCCGGGCGCCAGGAAGGCTTCGGCAATCAGGCGGATAATCGTGGTGGAACCGGCGCCAAAGACCAGGTGGTCGGGCGTCAGGTCCAGCATGTGGGCCATTTGCTCCTTCAGCCGGTAGTTGCTGCCGTCCGGATACAGGTGGCATTCCAGCATCGATTCGGCCATCGCGGCCACCGCCCGGGCGGAAGGCCCCAGGGGGTTCTCGTTGGAGGCCAGTTTCACGATGTCGGTCAGCCCGAGTTCGCGCTGTACTTCTTCAATCGGTTTTCCCTGGACGTAAGGTCGGATCTTGCGGATGGACGCTTTGCTGATTTCAGGCAGATCCATGTGAAACGCCGCCTTCCACTTGCTTTTTGCTTTCCCGGGCCTGATAGGCGAGATCGAGATATTGCGACAGATAAAGCACCGGCGGGCCGCCGGTCGCCCGGGCAAACTGGGTGACGCAGGACGGGCTGCCGGTCACCAGGAAATCGGCTCCGACCGCCCGAACGGCGGCCAGCCGGCCGGCCAGAAGCTTGTCCGACAGGTCGGGCTGGGTCAGCATGAAGGCGCCGGCCCCGCCGCAGCAGCCGCTGTCGGTGACGGGCTCCACCACGGTTGTGCCGGGCACCTGAGCCAGCAGGCGCCGGGGCGCCTCGGTCACGCCGAGGTGATGGCGCAGGTGGCAGGGGTCGTGCCAGACGACTCGGGCCGTCACTTCCCCGAGTGGATCGATTCCGAGGCGGTCGAGGTAGACCGAAAGGTCGACGATTCGGGCGCCGAGGCGCTTCAGCGCGGCTTCCTCGGGCTGTCCGGCGAAGAGGTCGCTCATGTGGGTCAGGTGGGCACCGCAACTGCCTTCGTCCACGACGATGGGCACATCGGGGATCGCTTCGAGAATGGCCAGGTTTCGCACCGCCAGCGCCCGGGCGCCCTCCAGGTCGCCGGCGGAGAGGGTGGGCAGCCCGCAGCAGGCGACTTCGGGCACCTCGACAGCAACGTGATTGGTCCTTAACACTCGGTAAGTGGAGAGAGCGGCCTCGGGGTAGAGCAGGTTCTTGCTGCAGCCGAGGAAGTAGACCACTCGGTCCCGGGGGGCCAACTTCTGGGTCTTCTGGTCTGCCCCCTGCGGCGGATCGGCCCGGACCGCCCGGGCGATCAGTTCCCGACCGGTGGCGGCGGGGATGGGCGGGCCGGTTTCGGCCGCCCGTTTTAGCACCGGCCAGCGGGCCAGCAGTCCGGTGCGGAGCGCCCAGCGGCGCAGACCGAGTCGGTCGGCCTGGCCGGCTGCCCGCACCACGGCCTGCAGCAGCCGGGGCCGGGGCAGGAGTCCGCGGTAGATGAGCCGTTCGGGCCAGGTAAAGCCGGCGGCTAGCCGCCGGGCCGCCTTGGCCCGGGTGATGACGAAGTCGGTCTGGACGCGGGACGGGCAGTGGGCCACGCAGGAGCGGCACATGAGGCAGGAATCAATGGCCTGCCGGAAGCCGGGGTCGGCGGGGTCCAGCCGCCCGGCGAGCAGGTCCTGAACGAGGGAGATGCGGCCTCGGGCGACCAGCCATTCCATGGGGTCGGTCTGGTACGTGGGACAGCCCGCCATGCAGAAGCCGCACTTGTTGCAGTGGTCGAGTTCAGCGGTGAGTTGGGCAATGTTCATGAACGTGCCTCCGGCGTCGGACTTGGCAGGTGGGGATTGGCGAAATTGCCGGGCGCCAGCGCAGCGCGCAGGGCAGCTTCCAGCCGGTCCTGGGAGCGGGGGGGCCGGGGCGGGAACGAGACCCAGCCGGGCTGGCCGGTCATGGCCCGGGCCGCAGCGCCTTCGGCCACCACGAACCAGCGGTCTGCGGAAACCGCCTGGGCCTGCGCTTGCAGGCGGTTCAGGGCCGGCGCCGGGCCGGCGGGGTCATCCCACCAGGCGGTGAAGATGCCGCTGCCGGCGTGGCCGGCCACGGCCCAGTCCAGACCGGAGAGGGCCCGGTCGAGCAACCCGAGGGCGGCGGCGACGCCGGGAGCCGGCAGGGAGAGCTTCAGGCGCCAGGGATACCGGGCGGTCATGGCGGCCCGCTGGTGGCTGTAGGCTTGCCAATCGTCCTCGTTGCCGGTGCCGGTTGCCACGAGGAGCCGCAGGTGGTCCGGCTGTCCGATCAGTTCCAGCGCCGCCGGGCGGGCGCCGGCGGCGAGGGCCGCCCGGACGGCGGTCTCGGCGGCCCCGGCCACCTGCAGCGGGTCAGGCCCGGTGAAAGTCTGCGAGAATGTGTGGCTGGCTTCGGGCAAGGGCAGGAGCCGGAGCGTCGCCCGGGTGATGAGTCCGAACCGGCCCCAGGCGCCCAGGTGGAGCTTTACAAGGTCATAGCCGGCCACGTTCTTGATCACATCAGCCCCGAAGCGTATGAGACCCTGTGGCGTCGCAACCTCCAGGCCGAGCACCCAGTCCCGGGGTGGGCCGTAGCCGAACCGCAGGGGGCTTTCGAACCCGGCAGCCAGACAGCCGCCCAGCGTGGCTTCGGGCGCATCGCAGTGCGCCACGGGAAACCAGAGGCCGGCTGCCTGGAGTTGGGCGTGGACGTCCGACAGGGGGGTGCCGGCAAGAAAGGAGGCGCTCAGGTTATCCGGGCGCAGGTCGCCCGGCCCGGTTAGCCGGGTGGTCTCCACGACCAGACCCGGGCCAGGTGCCGGGAGCGGCTGCCAGGCCGTGCGGGTGCCGGCGCCGCGAATGCAGACCGGGCCGTCGGTGCCGGCCAGGGCGGCGGCAGCCGCCGCAGGCGAATCAGGGCGAATGATCATGAGGGTTACCGCCTCCTGGGACCGCCTTGCCGGGGTTCAGAATCCGGTCCGGGTCGAAGACCTGGCGCACGGCCTGCATCCAGGTGAGTACGTCGGACCCGTACTGGACGCCCATGCCGCTCAGCTTCTCGATGCCCACGCCGTGCTCGCCGGTAATCGAGCCGCCGAGCGCTACACAGGCCGCCTGGATATCACGGTTGAGGAGGTCCAGCCGGGGCCGGTCCTCCGGGGTATACGGAATGGTCGGGTGCATGTTGCCGTCGCCGGCGTGGGCGACCGTATAGACTTTGAGCCCGTGCAACGCCGACAGACGCAGGACTTCGTTCAGCATCGGGACCAGGCGGTCCCGGGGCACGGTCACGTCCATGGCCCAGACCGACGGGCTCACCTGTGCCAGCGACGGATACGCGGCCCGCCTGGCCGCCCAGAGCGCATTTCGCTCCGCTTCGGAGCCGGCCAGCCGCACTTCGCCGGCGCCGTGCCGTCGAACTACCTCATCGATGCGACTGACCTGGGCATCGAGTTCCGCCGGTTCGCCATCTACTTCGATCAGCAGCAGCGCCGCGCCGGTGAAAGCGACGGCGGGGTTTGACCGCCGGACGGCGGACATCGTGTTTTCATCGAGGAGTTCCAGGGCCGCGGGTATGATCCGGGCCGCCACGATGCCGGAAACGGCGGCCATGGCATTCGGCAGGCTGTCGAAGACTGCCATCATGGTGCGATAAGCGGCTGGCAGCGGCGTCAGCCGCAGCGTGGCCGCAGTCATGATCCCGAGGGTGCCCTCGCTGCCGATTGCCAGGCCCAGCAGGTCCAGGCCCGGCGCATCTTCCACCGAGCCGCCCAGTTCGACCACGGTGCCGTCCGCGAGGACCAGCTCCACGCCCAGCACGTGGTTTGCGGTGACGCCGTACTTGGCGCAGCGCGGGCCGCCGGCGTTCTCGGCCAGGTTGCCGCCCAGGGTGGCGACTTTGAAGCTGGAGGGGTCCGGGGCGAAGAAGAGGCCGTGGGGGGCGGCCGCCTGCTGGAGCGCCCCGTTGACCACGCCGGTTTCGACCAGGGCGGTCCGGGCGTCGGGGTCGATGTGGCGAATGCGGTTCAGGCGCACCAGGTTGACCACCATGCCGCCGTCCAGCGGCAGGGTGCCGCCGGACAGGTTGGTGCCGGCGCCCCGGGGGATGACCGGCATGCCGTGCTCCCGGGCCAGCCGGAGGCAGGCCGCCACTTCCGCCGTGGTCTCGGGAAAGACCACCAGGTCGGGCAAGTGCTTTTCGCCGGTGGCATCGTAGGCGTATGCCAGCCGGTCCCGCAGGTCCCGCCGGACCCGCTCCCGGCCCAACAGGTCGGTCAATTCAGCGAAGATGTGCTGCATGGGTTACACCCCTCCCGAGGGACTAAGGAGGCAATCCTTTAATGCCCATATGCGTTAACGCCAATATGCGTTAATACGATTATGTTTTAGCAAATAAAAGTTTAGGCTGGACTTGGCGGGTGACAGGAATTAATATAGCTCTAATTACACCTCATACAGAGTAGAATTTCCATACCCAACTTTACGGAACTCGGGAGAATTCGACATGAAGCAGTCTCGACACGGCAACTTGCCGGAACGCGTTCACACGGCGCTGGCCGATCGCAGAGGGTACAAAGCTCGGGCGCGGGCGTTCGGCATCATCCGGCCCAGGGCCGACGGCTTCCGCCGGCGTTTTCCCGACTTTGCGCCGGTGCTGCGCCGGACCAAGCTGGCGGCGTTGGCAGAGAACGACCGGCTGGTGGAACTGGCGATGGCGCGCATGCGGGAGAACGGCATGCACGTTTACCGCGCCAACACCGGGGAAGAGGCGGTGGCGCAGGCGCTCGCCATTCTCACCGGCCCGGGGACGGTGGTGAAGTCCAAGTCCAACATGGGCAAGGAACTGCATCTGCCGGAGGCGCTCGCCGGGCAGGGCCTGACCGTGATTGAGACCGACCTGGGCGACCGGATTAATCAGCTGGGCGGCTGGCACGGCGCCCACATTCTGGCGCCGGCGGCTTCGGTGGACCGGGCGCAGGTGCGGGACCTCTTCGCCCGGGAACTGGGCGAGGAACTGACGGACGATGTGGATGTACTGGTGGCAGCGGCCCGGAAGAGCCTGCGCCGCTATTTGATGGAAGCCGAATACGGGCTGACCGGGGCGAACGCGATCGCCGCCGAGTCGGGGACGGTTTGCCTCATGGAGAACGAAGGGAATATCCGGATGGTCAGTTCGCTGCCGCGGGTGCACGTGGTGGTGGCGGGCATTCACAAGGTAGTGCCCAGCCTGACGGAAGCGATTTCCGTCATCCGCGGCGCCTCGATGTTCGGGGCCGGTCAACTGTTTGGCAACTATCTCTCTTGCATATCCGGTCCCGGTGACGGCATCGCCGGGCCGGCCGAAGTCCACGTGATTCTGGTGGATGGCGGGCGGACGCAGGCCATGGCCGCGGGCTACACCGAGGCGTTTGCTTGCATCAACTGCGGCTCGTGCCTCAACTTTTGCCCGATCTATACGGAAATCGGCGATGCGTTCGGTGGCGTCCGGGTGGGCGGCATCGGCACGCTGATGACGGCGCTGCTGGACGGGTCGGCGGCGGGCGACCGCGACGGCGCAGCGCTTTGCATCGGCTGCGGCAAGTGTGCAACGATTTGCCCGGTGCAACTGGACACGCCGCACCTCCTGAACCGGCTGAAGTCCGAGGCCGGGCTGGCCCCGGCGCCGCGCCTGGCCCGCATGCTGCTGAACGCGGTGAAAGACCCGGCCATGCTCCGGCGGGTCGGGCGGCTGGTCCGGTCGTACCAGACCAGTGGGTTGCAGGGGCTGGTCCGGTCGTCCGGAATCTTGAAGCCCCTGGGGCTGGCGGATGCCGAGGCGCTCCTGCCGCCGCCCGTGGCGCCGGCCGCACTGCCGGACGACTGGCCGGCCATCGGCGGCGAGCGGGATGCCGTCTCGTTCTTCCGGGGCTGCCTCATGGACGAACTTCTGAACCCCATCAACCGAGATACGTTGGCGGTGCTGACTAAGAACGGCTGCCGGGTCCGGACCCCGGGAGGCCAGGTCTGCTGCGGCGCCATGCACGAGCATTCCGGCGAGCGGGAGACCGCCCGGCAACTGGCCCGCCAGAACATCGACGCCTTTGCCGGCGAAGGGCCGATCATTACCAACTCGGGCGGCTGCGGCGCTCTTATGAAGCAGTACGGCGAGCTGCTGGCCGATGACCCCGCCTACGCCGAAAAGGCCCGGGCTTTCGCCGCCCGGGTGCGGGACCTGAGCGAGTACCTGGTGGCACTGGGCCCCCGGCCCATGAAAGGCGTGATTCCGGTCAAGGTGACCTACCACGAGTCCTGCCACCTGTCGCTGGGCCAGGGAATCTCCGACCAGCCGCGAGCGCTCCTGAAAGCCATCCCTGGTGTGGAACTGGTGGAGATGGCGGCCCGGGAAGCCTGCTGCGGCAGCGGCGGCACCTGGAGTATGCAGCATCCCGAACTGGCGGCCCGCCTCCAGGAGGTCAAGCTGGAAGATGCCGCAGCCACCGGGGCCGAGGTATTGGTGACGGCCAACCCCGGCTGTCTGCTGCACCTGCAGTCCCGTGGGCTTCGAGCCGTTCACCTGGCGGAGTTGCTGGCGCAAGCATACGGCCGGAAGGGGGTTGCCGAATGATGGACACGCTGGTGGACCGGGCGGCGGAATCCCTGCGGGCCGGCGGCTGGCAGGTGCTCCGGACGGCCAGCCTCGACGAGGCCCGGGCGTACCTGGGGACGCTGGCGGCGCCCGGCGACACGGTGGTGGCCCACGAAAGCAGCACCTGGGACCTGCTCGGTGCGGAGGCCGCACTGGCGGCGAAAGGCGTGGTCACCGCCGTATATGGCCCCAGCCGGCCGGCCGCAACGGGAAGGGGCCTGCTGCTACAAGCCAAAGTGGGCGTCACCGGGGCGACGGCGGTGGTGGCGGAGTCCGGCACGGTGATCCTGGCGGAGGACGACGGCTACGGCCGGCTGGTCTCGAACCTGCCGTACACGCATGTGGTGCTGGCGCCGGTCTACAAGCTGGTCGAGCGGATTGAAGACGGCATGGCGGCGGCAACCCAATACGCCCGACTGGTGCTGGGGAAACCCACGCCACGGTATATCTCCGGCATCTCCGGACCGAGCAAGACCGGCGACATCGAGTTTGTGATCGTGCCGGGCATGCACGGCCCCGGCCGGGTCCACATCATTCTGCTGGAGGTCAGCTTGCCGCCCGATGCGGGCGAAGGCGATCTGTTAAAGCCTTAAGTTTAGTACCCAGACCGGGTGCTAGATCACATATAAAGGAGGGGGTTACCATGGTTAAGACGGCGACGCTCAAGGTTCTGGCCCTTACGGTCATCATGGCAGTGGTGGCCGGTTGCGGAAGCAAGCCGGCGGCTACTTCCGCCCCGGCGGCGACGGAGGCTCCGAAGGAGCCGATCAAGATTGGGGTGGTGACCTCGCTCACCGGCCCCAACGCGGCCACCGGCATTCAGGTCGCCACCGGCGCGAAGCTGGCGGCCAAGGAGTGGAACGACAAGGGTGGCGTCCAGGGCCGCAAGATCGACGTACAGGTGGAAGACGACCAGGGCACGCCCACCGGTGCGACCAACGCGCACAACAAGATCGCCGCGTCCAAGCCGGCCGGCGTCGTTCTCCCGACTTTCGCCCAGCTGGTGATGGCGCTGGAGCCGGCCGTGAAGCAACTGGCGGTGCCGTCGCTCACGTCGGCGACCGGCGTGGCGATCACCAAGCAGGGTAACCCGTGGTTCTTCCGGACCCGTACGAATGATGAAGTCATGGGCAAGCTGGCGGCCAACTTTGCGGCCGACGAACTGAAGACCAAGAAGCCCGGCGTCCTCTACGCCAACAACGACTATGGCAAGGGCGGCTACGCGGTCATCAAGGCGACGCTGGAGGCCAAGTCCATCCAGTTGGTTGGCGCCGAGTCCTTCAACTCCGGCGACAAGGATTTCACTGCCCAGCTGCTCAACCTGAAGAAGGCCGGTTCCGACCTGATCATCATCTGGTCCACTCCGGCCGACTCGGCCGTCATCGCCCTGCAGCAGAAGCAGCTCAGCCTGGGCGTGCAGATTCTGGGCAGCCCCGGCTGGGGCGTCAAGGAGTTCTTTGATCTGGTGAAGGGCGCGGCGGACGGCCAGTACGGCCTCGTCGACTACGCCGGCGGCTCCTCGGACCGGATCAAGGCCTGGGAGAAGGCCGTGGACGACAGCGCCAAGGGCATTCCCGCCAGCTTCGTCACCGGCGCCGCTTACGATGGCCTGAGCATCATGTTGGGCGCCATGAACAAGGTCGGCACCGACCCGGCCAAGGTCCGGGACGCCATGCTGGCGACCCAGAACTACGACGGCATCATCGGTACGTTTAGCTTCGACAAGGAAGGCAACGGTCTGAAGCAGGCCGTCATCTTCAAGATCGAGAACAATGCGATGAAGGTCATCAAGAGTGTGAAGGAATAGCCTGCAATCTGGCAGGACGACGGAGTGGGGGGGCGCCTGCCCCCCTGCACCCATGGGGAGGCGCTTCGATGCAGTTCGGTCTGCAGCTTCTGGTGGCAGGGCTCGCCATGGGCGCCATCTACGCCCTGGTGGCACTCGGTTTCGTCCTGCTGGTCAACGCCGTCAACATCATTAACTTTGCGCAGGGCGAGTTTGTCATGGTGGGCGCGTTTTTGGCCTACACCTTCGGCGTGGTTCTGCACTGGCCGTACTGGGCGACAGTCATCGCCGTGGTGGCAGTGGCGGCGCTGGTTGGCATTGTGTTTGAGCGCATGGCTTACTACCCGCTGCGCGGCCGGGAGCCCAGCACGTTCCTGGTCTCCACGCTGGCCGTCTCGGTTTTCCTGCGCAATGTGGCCCAGCAAATCTGGGGACCGATGCCGTTTGCCTACACCGAGCCGTTTGGGCAGAACGTGCTCAAACTGGGACCGGTACCGATTGTGCCACAGCACCTGCTGATCATCGCCGCGCTGGCGGTGCTGGTCGGCCTGCTCTACGGTTTTCTGTTCCGCACCCGACTGGGCACCATGATGCGGGCCGCTTCGCAGGATCGGGTCGCTGCCCAGGTGATCGGCATCCGGGTGAACCGGATCGGCGTGATTACTTTCATGATTGCGGCCGCGTCCGGGGCCGTAGCCGGCGTGCTGGTGGCGCCCGTTTTTTTCGTGAGCACCGAAATGGGCTTCGGCGTGGGCCTCAAGGCCTTTATCGCCACGATTATCGGCGGGTGGGGCAGCGTGCCGGGGGCGATTGCCGGCGGCTTGCTGCTGGGCATTGTCGAGGTGGCGGCTTCCGCCTATAACTCCGGGTTCAAGGACCTCTTCGCGTTTGGGCTGCTCATTCTGTTCCTGATCGTACTGCCGCGCGGCATCTTCGGCGAGAAGATCGCCGAAAAGGCGTAGGAGGTGCAAGCATGGACCGCCGATCGATTCTGGGGTTTTCCGGAGCGCTCCTGGTCTTGCTGGTGCTTCCGGCGCTGGTGAGCGCCGGTTACGGCATTCAGTTGCTGAACATGGCGCTGATTTTTTCGATTCTCGCGCTGGGCTTCTTCGTGCTGTTCGGCCTGACCGGCATTTTCGCCGTGAGCCAGGTGGCGTTCTGGGGCCTGGGCGGCTACGCCCATGCGATTCTGACCACCCGGTACCACTGGCCGTTTCTCGGCGGGCTGCTCGGGGCGATGGCGGTCACGGCGGTGGCGGGGCTGCTGCTGGGCCTGCCCACTCTGAAACTGCGCAATCAGTACCTGACCATGGCCACCATCGGCTTTGCCGAGGCGGTGCGGATATCGGCAAACAACTTTGACAAGCTGACGGGCGGTCCCAACGGCATCGGCCGGATTCCCGCGCCAGCCCTGGGCTCGCTGGTCTTGAATACACCTGTTTCGAAGTACTACCTGTCCCTCGTGTTCGTGGTTCTGATCGTGGGCGGCCTCTGGCGGCTCCAGCGCTCCCGGCTGGGGCGGGCCATGCAGGCGGTCCGCGACGACGAACTGGCCGCCGAGGCGATGGGGGTCCACGTGACCCGGATCAAAGTGCTGGCGTTCGTGCTGTCGGCCGTGGCGGGCGGCATCGCCGGGTCGCTGTACGCCGGCCTGAGTTCGTTCGTCAGCCCCGACGCCTTTACGCTGGCGGTGGCGGTGCAG
This sequence comes from Symbiobacteriaceae bacterium, assembly GCA_036504075.1. Classification (GTDB taxonomy): domain Bacteria; phylum Bacillota; class Sulfobacillia; order Symbiobacteriales; family Symbiobacteriaceae; genus DASXVX01. The sequence goes on from DASXVX010000096.1 coordinate 26,496, forward strand.
GTGACGGCGATGGTGATGATCGGCGGCCGCTCCGCCATTGGCGGGGTCGTGGCCGGGGCCTTCCTGCTGACCTACCTGCCGGAGTGGCTCCGGGACTTCAAGGACTGGTACATGGCCATTTACGGCCTGGGACTCCTGGTGATTCTGATCTTCCTGCCGGAAGGGCTGGCAGGCGGCGCCCGGCGGCTGGCGGACCGGCTGAAGCGGGTGAAGCGGCCCGTTGAGAACGTGGCGCTGGGAGGTGGCGGGCAATGACGCTGCTGCAGGTCACCGGCCTGACCAAGCTGTTCGGCGGCGTGGCGGCGGTCACGGACCTCGAACTATTGGTGGAAAAAGGCGAGATTCACGGGCTGATCGGACCGAACGGCTCGGGCAAGACGACCACGCTGAACTTGATCAGCGGCCTCTACACGCCTGACAAGGGCGAGATCTTGCTGGACGGCGCCCCCATCGCCCGGCGGCGGCCTTCGTACTGCACCCGGATGGGGCTGGCCCGGACGTTTCAGAACATACGGCTCTTCCCGCGGCTCTCCGTGCTGGACAACGTGGCCATGGCCCGCCACTCCCGGACCCGGGCCAACTTGCTGGAGATCTTCCTGGGCACGCCGGCGCAGCGGCGGGAGGAGCTGGCCATCCGGGCAGCGGCCGAAGCGGCGCTGGAACTGGTGGGACTCTCGCAGCGGGCGGCCGACCGGCCCACCGACCTGCCCTACGGCGCCCAGCGGCGGCTGGAGATCGCCCGGGCTATGGCGACGCAGCCCAAGCTGCTCCTGCTGGACGAGCCGGCGGCGGGCATGAACCCGACGGAAAAGCGGGAGTTGCTGGGTCTGATACAGCGGATCAACGGGGAACTGGGCGTCACGGTCGTGTTGATCGAGCACGACATGAACGTGGTCATGTCGGCCTGCCACCAGATTACGGTGCTGAACTTTGGCGCCAGAATCGCGTCGGGTACGCCCGCCGAAGTGCGGCGGGACAAGGCCGTCATCGAGGCGTACCTGGGGAGGGGGCATCTCAGTGCTGCAAATTAACGGCCTCTCCGTCCGGTACGGGCCGGTGACGGCCCTGCATGACGTGTCGCTGAACGTTTCCGCCGGGGAGATCGTCACCCTGGTCGGGGCCAACGGCGCCGGCAAGACGACGCTGCTCAAATGCATCAGCGGCATGCTGGCGCCGGCGACGGGCACGGTCAGCCTGGCGGGCGAGTCGATCGGCGGGCTGCCGCCCGAGCAGGTGGTGCGGCGGGGCGTGGCCCATGTGCCGGAAGGGCGCCGGGTCTTTCCCGGGCTCACGGTGGTGGAGAATCTGACGGTGGCGGCCTACGCCCTGGGCTACAAGGACCGGCAGATTGCGGAGGATGTCGCCTACATTCTGGACACGTTCCCGAACTTGAAGCGGCGGGCGAAGAGCTACGCCTGGTCCTTGTCCGGGGGCGAGCAGCAGATGCTGGTGATCGGCCGGGGCCTCATGGCGCACCCGCGGCTGCTGATGCTGGACGAGCCCTCGCTGGGGTTGGCGCCGATTCTGGTGGAAGAGGTTCTGCATGTGGTGGCGGACATCAACCGGCGGGGGACGACGATTCTCCTGGTGGAGCAGAATGCCTCGCTGGCGCTCATGCTGGCCCACCGGGGGTACGTGCTGGAGAACGGTCGGGTGGCCCTGGCGGGGACAGGCGCCGAACTGCTGAAGAGCCCGCGGGTCATGGAAGCCTATCTGGGCGGGGTGGAGGGCGGGGCGGAGGTCGGCGCCTGAAAGAAGATGGGGATGCAAAGACCCCGGTGACACACACGTGTCGCCGGGGTCTTTTTTTGTCCTGTTCCGGGAAGACCGCATTTCACCTGCCAGCGGCGAGGAGTTCGCACTGTAAAGGTAAAATTTACCAATTTACGTAGAATTGGCAGACCGGGAGGGGCAAGCATGGGACAGCGCAACCTCGACGTGTTGCTGACGACGGAGGGGACGTATCCGGTAGAGCACGGGGGTGTCAGCACCTGGTGCGAACAGTTGCTCCGGCGGGTCAGCGGGGTGCGGTTTCAGGTCATGACCGTCATGGCCAACCCGTACCTGAGCCCCCGGCGGGAACTGCCCGCTTCGGTCACGGACTGGATTCAGGTGCCGCTATGGGGGACGCTCGACCCCGCCGAGAACTGGCGCCGGGGATTGGCGGAGTCGGCCAGGCGCATCCGACTGACCACGCCGGCGGTCGTGCGGGACACCTTTCTCCCGGCCTTCAGCCGGGTGGTCGAGGCCTGCTGGTCGCCGGAACCGGTCGACGGGCGGGAATTTGGAGCCCGGTTGCTGGACCTGCACCGCCTGTTTGCGGCGCACGACTACCAGGCGCTCATGAAAAACCGCGCCGTCTGGCACTGGTACCGGGAGGCGGTCACGGAGCGCTTCGGGCCCCGCTTTGGCCTGGAGCCCAACCTGGACGATGTGGCGCAGTCGCTCTCCTGGCTCTACCGGTTCCTGGTGGTGGTGGCGACGCCGGTCCCGCGCACCGATATCACCCACGCTTCGGCGGCGGCTTTCTGCGCAATCCCCGGCGTGCTCGCCCGGCAGATGCACGGGGTGCCGCTCCTGCTCACCGAGCATGGCGTCTTTCTGCGGGAGCAGTACGCCGGTATCGGGCGGTTGGCGCTGCCGCCGTTCCAAAAGCGGGCGCTCCTGGGGCTGGTGCAGGCGGTGGCCCGGGCGGCCTATGCGACGGCAGACGTGGTCGCACCGGTGGCGGCGTTCAACACCCGGTGGGAGCGGGAGATGGGCGTGGACCCGGCGCGCATTCGGGTGATTTACAACGGGATCGACCCCGACGAATACCGGCCGCGGCCCCGCCCGCAGCCGGCGAGTCCGCACCCGCCGAGTCCGGTAGTAGTCTCGGTCGCCCGGATCGATCCGGCGAAAGACCTGTCCACCTTGCTCCAGGCGGCGGCGCTGGTGGGTCGCGACCGGCCCGACTGTCGGTTTGTGGTCTACGGCAGCGTCTCCGCGCCCGACCATTACGAGGAGTTGCTGGCGCTGCGGGCCGATTTGGGCCTGCAGGAGCGATTTGTCTTCGCCGGTCATCGGGATGACGCCGCCGCCGTGTATGCCGAAGGCGATGTGGTGGTGCTCTCCAGCATCTCCGAGGGGTTCCCGTATTCCGTGGTCGAGGCGATGATGTGCGAGCGGCCCGTGGTGGCGACCGATGTCGGCGGGGTCCCGGAAGCGGTGGGGAGCGCCGGCGTGCTGGTCCGGCCCCGCGATCCGGAGGCCATGGCGGCGGCCATTCTCCGCCTGATCGCGGACCCGGCGGGGGCGCAGGCGCTGGGCAAGCAGGGGCGGGAGCGGGCGCAGTCCCTGTTTACGGCCGGCAAGTTCGCCGGGCAATACGAGGCCTTGTATCACGAGCTGTCGGTCCGAACCCGGGAGGGGGCGTGTGGCGATGGGTCCTGAAGGGGCCGGCGGTGTGGCACAAGTGATTGCGCGACTGCGGGAGATGGGGGCCGTGCCGCTGGATGCCTGGCACGTGGCGGCCCTTCTGGAAATGGAAGGCTGGTCGGACGAAGATGCCCGGCGGCTGGATTATCCGGACCTGTTTGCACTCGCCCGGGCGGCCTATTCCGAAGCGGTCCGGGCGGTCGACCGGACCTTTGTTCCCGCCCGGCCCGCCCGGACCTTGCTCCGGCGGCTCGCGACCGATGCGTGGCGCTTCCTGCGGGGCGTCATGTTTGCCATGCCCATGGTGATTTCGGGCTGGGCGAGCCTGGCCGTCGGCCTCTCGCTCTGGGCCTACGCCGGCTTTGACGTGCCCGAGGCCACGGGTATCGCCATCGCCGTGCTGGCCAGCTTTCTGGCCACGGGCGGCTTTACGCAGGCGATGTCCCGGCGGGGACTCTTTCTGATCTCCCTGCGGCAGACGGCGCTGGCCCGGCGCACCGCCTTGCAGTTCGTGGCGGCGGGGATCCTGTGGGCCGCAGTGGCCGGCATCGGTCTGGGCCTGGTGCTGATGCTGGTCCCGGTGCTCCGCTGGGAGACCATTCGCATGGCGCTGCTGTACTACCCGTACCTCTGCCTGATCTGGCTCTTTCTCGGGCTGCTCTACATGCTGCAACGGGAGTTTACGTTCACGGCGGTGGTCGCGGCCGGGATCGGGGTCGTCTACCTGCTGGTGCATTCGCCGCTGCTCGCCGGACTGCCGGTACACACGGCCGTGCTGATTGCCCATGCCGTCGGTCTGACCTGGTGCGCGGCCATGTCGGGGGCGCTCGCCTTGTGGTTCTTCGCCCGGCGGGCGCACGGGGAGGCACCGGAGTCGGGGGGGCGGCGAATTTCGGAGCACTGGCCGTCCGTCATCATCCAGGTGTACCCGTTCTTTCTGTATGGCCTGTTCTACTTCGCCTTCCTCTTCACGGACCGGGTGCTCGCCTGGTCGGTGCCGGGCTTGAGTCCGCAGGCGCTCTGGTTTACCGGGCGCTACGAATCGGGGATGACGTGGGCCTCCCTGGCCCTGTTGCTGCCCATGGGCGTCGTGGAGGTGGGGATTCACCGGTTCGTCGGCCTGCTGTTCCGCGAGCAGCCGGGTGTGGTCCTGGCGGCCCGGAGCCCCGACCTGGGCCGGCGGGTAATCAGGCTCTGGCGGCGGCTCCAGACCGGCGTCATCGCCGCCGGCGCCCTGGCCGTGCTGCTGACCGAACTGCTGATGCACCTGCTGGTCCGCACGGGGACGCTGTACGTCGCCCCGCTGCTGGACCCGGTCTCCGGCTGGGTCTTCGGCTGGGCGGCCGTGGGCTACGTGCTGCTGGCGGGCGGCCTTCTGAACGTGCTCATGCTGTTCATCACCAACCAGCCCTGGCCGGCGGTGCGGGCGACGGTGACGGCACTGGCCGTCTCTCTGGCGGTCGGCTTTGTGGCCAGCCGGTTCTGGTACCGGTGCTTCGCAGCGACCGGCTGCACGCCGGACACGCTGCTACGGTATCCCCAGGCGGCCGCGGGGCTCGTCGCCGGGGCGCTGGTCTTCTGGTGGCTGTCCGGCCGGGCGGTCCGCCGGGCGCTGGACGGTGCCGATTACCTGCTCTACCTGAATGCCTGACGGAGGGGGGACGACCCGTGGCTGACCTGCCTGTCTGGCCGCTGCTGCTTGTGCGATCGCTGGTCCACCTGCTGGCGCTGATCGCGGTCGTCTTCGTGATTTTGCCCGGGGCGCTGTGGCCGAACCTGCCCGGGCGGCGGCTCTCCGACTACCTGGTGCGGGCGGTGGGCACGACTTTTGTCCTGGTGCTCCTGGTCTATCTGCTCGATCTGATCCGGCTGTACGAGGGGCTGACGCTGGGGCTGCTGGTGGTGGGCGTGGTGGCCGTGCCGGTCATCCGCCGGTTCCGGTCGCTTTCCGGTGATGAGGCCTACTCGGCCGGCTGGCTGGACCTGCTGGACCGGACAGCCGCTGCGCTGTCCCGGTGGCGTGACGGCGTCGCGGCCTTGCTCCGGGGCGGCGGGGTCCGCTTTACGGCCGCCGGGCTCATGACCGCCGTCCTGCTGACCGTGCCCGCCGGGGTCGCGGCCTGGGAGCGCTTCAGCCAGGCGCTGGTCCGGGTGAGTCCCGCCTTTTCGGATGCGGAAGTGACCATGAAGTGGTACCGGCTGCTGCAGACCTCGTACGACAAGGTCGCCCTGTACGTGGACGGCATCTACCCGCTGGGCCTGTACACGGTGCTCTCCCTGTTGGGCAAGCTGTCGGACCTGAACGCGGTCCTGATGCTGCAGGCGATGGGTCCGCTGCAGGGGCTGGGGCTGGTCCTGCTGGGCGCAGCCGCCCTGTATGTCGCCACCCGGCAGCCGCTGGCGGCGGTGGTGTACATCTGGCTGTACGGGACCATGGCGGACTGGGTGCCCGTCAACCTGGACCGCCACGCCGGCCTGAACCCCCAGGAGTTCGGCCTGCTGTTCATCCTGCCGGTCGCGGCCTTCACGATTGGCTACCTGCTGGACGGCGAGCGCAAACACGCGCTGGCCGGGGCGGCGGCCCTGGGCCTGACCGTGCTGATTCACCCGGTGGCGGCCATTTTCGCCGGCCTGGCGGCGGTGGTCCCGGCGCTGGTGCTGACGCTGGCCCAGCCGTCCCACTGGCGGCGGCTGGCCGCGTTGGCCGGATGGAGCGTCGCAGCCTGCGCATTGGGCGGTCTGCCGCTCCTCGCGGGCCGCCTGGCGGGCCTGCCCTGGCACAGCGCCTCGCTGGATTACGCGGTGAAGCGCCTCGATCCCGGCGCGTTCCCGCCGCCCCCGCCGGCCCTGACCGCACTGGCGTTGCTGGCAACCATCGTCGGGCTGGCCGCCTGGGCCACGCCGGCGGTGCGCCGCAGCGAAGCCGCCCGCTACGCCGCCGCCGCCGCCCTGGCGCTGGGCGCCACCGCACTGGCCGGCCTTGCGCTCACCTGGGGGCTGGTTCGGGTGCTGCCGCTGCGGTTCCTCTACGACCGGGGGCAGGACCCGGCGGCCATGCTGGTGACTGGAGCCGCCGGCGCCGCCTGTGCCCTGCTGCTGCTGCCCCTGTGGTCCCGCCGCGGCTGGCGCTGGCTGGTTTCCGGCCTGGTGCTCGCCGGCATGGCGGCGGCCTGGGTGGCGTCGCCGCCGAAGGCGGTCATGCCCTACCGGGTGTTCAACGATGCCACCCTCTACCAGTACCTGCGCATCGACGCCGCCCACGCGCCGGGCACGTGGGGCATGGTGGCCGGCCCCGACGGCTACACGCTCGCCATCGGCCGGGCGTTCCACGTTTACCCCCACGAGCTGGGCGCCCGCTACCGGATCGGTCCGGACGGCCTGACAGACCAGCAGCAGCCCGGGCCGCCGGTGAAACCGGACCTGTACTTCTTCGTCGACCGCCAGCCGCCCGAGGACCTGGCGCTCATGCAGGAGCGGGCGAACGCCCGGCAGGCGGAGAGCGACCGGCTGGCGGCCTGGATCGATCAGGCCATGGGGACCGGGCTGCCCCTGCAACGGGTCTATCACGATCCGACACTCGACGTGTGGGAACTGTCCTGGAGGTGATGGCCATGGCCCGCCACCTGGTGATCATGCCGGTGTTCAACGAGAGCCGAACCGTGATGGCCATGCTGGAACGCTGTTTGCCGTGGGCCGACCGCATCGTCGTGGTGGACGACGGCTCCACCGATGACTCGGCCCGGCAGGTGCGCCTGCTGGCCGATGCCTGCCCGCAGATCATGCTGCTGCCGCTGGCCCGGAACCAGGGGGTCTCGGGCGCGTTACTCACGGGGTTCGCCTACGCCTGGCTCCTGCTCCGGGCGGGTCGGCTGGCGCCGGACGACTGGATCATTACGATCGATGCCGACGGGCAGCATCAGCCGGACCTGATTCCGCACCTGGTCGGGATGGCGGAGCGGCGGCAGGTCGACGTTTTGCTGGCCCGCCGGGACCTGCGGCACTATCCCGGGTTCAAGTGGCTGGGGAACTGGGGGCTGTCGCTCTGGGCCTCGTGGCTGAGCGGCCACCGCTACCTGGACGCCGAGTGCGGATTCCGTTTATTCCGGGCCGCGATCCTGACCGACATCCTCCGCTTTTTCACCGGCCGCCGGTACGGCTGCTGCCAGGAACTCGCCGTCATTACCGCCCGGCGAGGGTGGCGAATCGACAACACGGTGTTGATCCCGGTGGACTTTTACCGACCGGGAACCCGAGTTCGGGACGGCTTCACCAACGTCTGGATGGGCCTGACCGCCTGGGGACGGGTGACTTTCCGGCAGGCTTTTCCCGTGGAACGCCGGGTCAACCAGGTCATGAGCCGGGTGGGGGACCCGCCGGGCGCCTCGACCCTGGCGGCGGGCATGCTGGCCCATGCCCGGCTCACCGGGACCATGCCGTGAAGGGAACAGGGCATGTCCTGGTGACCGGAGGCGCCGGTTTTATCGGGTCTCATGTGGTTGAGCGCCTGCTTGAGACGGGCCACCGGGTGACCATCGTGGACGACCTGTCCACGGGCTGCCGGGAGAACGTGCCGCCCGGAGCCGCCTTCTACCGGGTTTCGACCCAACACCCGCGGCTGTCCGCCGTGTTCGACGGCGTGGAGTCGGTCGTGCATCTCGCCGCCCAGACGTCGGTCGCCGCCTCGGTGGCGGACCCGAGTGGCGATGCCCATCGGAACATCATGGGCACGCTGGCCGCGATCGAAGCGGCCCGCCGGGCCCGGGTGAAGCGGTTTGTCTATATCTCATCCGCTGCCGTTTACGGGCGGCCCCAGCAGTTGCCGGTCGGCGAGGGCCATCGCATTGCGCCGCTGTCTCCGTACGGCTTCAGCAAGTTTGCGGGCGAAGAGTACTTGCGGCTGCGCGGTGAGTGCTTTCAGTCGTGGTCCATCCTGCGGCTGGCCAATGTGTATGGCCCCCGGCAGAGCGCAGCGGGGGAGGCCGGCGTGGTCGCCCGCTGGGCGGCCGGGCTGACGGCCGGGCGGCCGATCGAACTGCACAGCGACGGCGACCAGACCCGCGATTTCGTCTACGCCGGCGACGTGGCGGATGCGATTGTCCGGGTAGTTGAACGGGCGGCGGAGCGCTGCGCTGCCCCGGGCTGCGTGCTCAACATCGGCACGGGCCGTGCCACCTCGGTCGGCCAGCTGCTGACCACGCTCAGCCGGCTCGCCGGGTATAAGCCCACCGTGAATCGCCGGGAACCCCGGCCGGGCGACATCCGCGACTCCGTACTGGACGCTTCGGCGGCCAGGCAGGTGCTGGACTGGGAGGCCCGCACCCCGCTGGCAGCCGGATTGGACCGGACCATGGCCTGGTTTCGGGAGACCAGGCCGCGGGAGCTGTCCGGGGAAGGCAGATAAAGGGCGGCCCCGCGGGGCCGCCCTTTCGGCTGCAACAGGAACGCTCAGACCCGGAACCCTCAGACCCGGATCAGGAACAGACGCATGTCGGTCACCCACCCCGGCGTCGTGAAGCCGTCGGTGGTCCGCTTGGCCGCACTGATCGAAATCGCGAACGGGCACGGATCGGAGGCCAGAACCGGCACCAGCGTCAGCCAGTGATCCCGGAACGCCTGCAGGCTGCCGGAGCCGCCCGCCCAGTAATTGGCCGCCCAGTTGACCGCCGGGAAGTTGGCGGTCAGGCTCACCGACCCGACGGAACTCAGCGTCACCGGACCGGCCGGCAGGTGCGTATAATTCGCCACATAGCTGTCGGCGGGCTGGACCGGGCTCGCACCGTTGTTATAGACCATCGTCGGAATAATGGTCTCCGTCGACGCATTGCCAATCCGGAAGGAGACCGCCAGCCCCGCCAGATGGCCAAAGTCGTCGAACGCCTGGAACGAGGTCGAGAGGGCGTCGGCGGCGTTGGTCAGGTGCGCCTTCGGGCAGACGGCGGTCAGGATGCTCGTCCCGTTCTCGTCCCGCAGGCTCGTCACGCCAACGTGCACCGGGGTGTTGTCGATCACCAGCCGCAGGTCCGGACCCAGTTCTGCGATCTGGCACCGATGCGTCACGACGGCGCCGGTCACGGTGACCGGCGTCACCCGGAAGAGGCACTGCCCGGCGCCGCCCGGCAGCAGGTCGGCGGTACTCACGCCCAGCACGACGGGCTGCATCGAATGGAGCCACTGCCACGCCGGACCCGGCCGGTAAGTCTCCACCAGATTCTCCGGGAGCACGTAGAGCTTCTCGGCGCCCACCGTGACCGGCATGCTGGTCACGGTGATCGTGCGCACCTCGCCATAATGCGGGTCGGCGTGATCCAGGTTGATGTACTGGGTGGCGTAGGCGAAGGGTTCCGCGTAGGTCACCCACGGGCCGGCCGGGCCCGGCGCCCGGAGGGTGCCGCTCAGACGAGTCTGCTCCACCTTGTAGTGGGTCGGCCCGGCGGCAAACAGGCCGTACAGGCTGAGGTGCCCGGCGAAAGCCGCGTCCTTGACCAGTGGGACGTTAAAGGGCGCCGGCCCGGGGCCTGCGAACAGGGAGGTGGTGTCGGCCCAGCCGTCGATCTTGTCCACCCCGATGTTCCCGACGCTCGTGAAGATGAAGCACTTGTCGCCCAACTCACCAACGTGCGTGCCGTGTTCACCGCAGACCGTCGCGCTGTTGGCGTACAGCGTGATGTGCCCGAACGGCCAGGTGCTGTGAGGCACCGGGAAGAAGCCGTCGTCGTAGATCACCCTGGTGATGGCATCCACACTCTGGGTCACCCGGAAGTGCCAGCCCGCCGAGCAGGGGTTGGCGACCAGCGGCGGGAGCGTCAGCGGAAGCTTGATTTCCGGGCGAATCCGCTCCGCCAATTCGGGGACCGCCTCGGGCTTCCGGATGAAGGCTGCCTTCTCTGCTTTCAGGGCCTTGACGTTAATCTCCTCAACCGGCGCCACCGTCCGGGACATCTGCATGGCCTCCAGCGCCGCCAGGCGGGGCATGGCCTCCGGAATGGCCGGCCCCTGTCCGGTCAGCCGCTGCTCGTGGGCCCAGGCCTGCAGAATCCCCTCGTAGGGGGCAGGATCAGGTCCCGGCCACGGCGGGTGCGGCTTGGGCACGGGGAACAACTCGGGAATCGGCAGCAGGTCATGCCAGTCGAAAGGCAGATCGATCGGGATGATCACCTTCGGGATTCTGATGCGCACCGTGCAGACCCGGAAGAAGCCGTTCTGGTCGGTATAGGCGGTCGCCAGAACCTTACGCCGGATGCCCCAGGGCGTAATCGTGTGGACGTACGCCTCCACTTTCGCCCCAAAGACCGAGCAGCAGGTCGTGACCGGTTGGCCCAGCGGGTCCTGTCCGGTCGTGCGGCAGGCCACGACCCGGCCGCGTACGCAGCAGACCTCAAAGAGGGGACCCCAGATCCGCCGCAGGTACCGGGGGATTACGAGCGGTTCCTTCTGCAGGTCGAGCATGCCGTCATTGGACGGCTGTGCCTTGATCGGAACCCGGAGCGTTTCGGTGATGGGCTCGTCCACATCGGGGCGAATCTGGAGGACGGGCTCATGTTCAGCCCGGTGCTCCTCGTTGATCAGTAGATGAAAGCTGCCGTTCTCCTGCACCGGTGCGCTGCCCAGCAGATGCCCGTCGTGGCTGATCAGTTCGGCGACTAACCCGACTTCGTCGGGCAGGAACGCCATCGAGAGCCGGTCCACGGACCCTTTCACTTCACGGATCACACCTTCAACCCCTTTCGTACGGGTGTCGAAAAGTTCCTGTATATTTAAAATACAGGAGCAATAATCACTAACACGAGCGTAGTGTAGGCAGAAATATTTGTCAAGGGTGACGATTGCGCGGACCGGTGGTGAGAGGTAGGCGACCCCTAACCCTCAAAAATATCTATAGCAATTCAGTTTTCCCCATGTTATACCGTGGATGGACAAGATTGAATTTGGGACGAAGCGGGGCAGATAGGCGGATTGTTATGTCTTGTGCCGCTCATCAGTGACGAGGGAAGGTCCGCACAAGTGAGAAACAGCACGTACTCTACGCAGGAAGTGACAGGACTTGGCTGACGGCGATGACCTGGAGTATTTGATCCTGAGCTTCTTGGACCGGTCAGACGGGCCGGTGGGGTCCGGCGCCATTTGCGAATGGGTGCGACAGAACGGCAGGGAGGTCAGTGAGGCGACCGTGGGCCGCTTCTTGCGGCAACTGGGCGTCCAAGACCTCACGCAAAGGTCGGGATTCAAGGGCCGGACCCTGACCGAAAAAGGCCAGGCCAAGCTGGTCCAGCTTCGGCATGAGCGGGTCCTGGCTCACTCTTCGACTGAGTTGGTGGAGGCGCTGCGGGCCGGCGACCTCACCGAATGTGTCGATGTCCTGGTCGCCCGCCGGGCACTGGAGCGAGAGGCTACCCGGCTGGCTGCCATGTTGGCCACGCCCCGCGACCTGGAGGCGCTGGACACGCTGGTGAACCGGTACGAGGCGGTTGGCAACGTGCGGGCCACCGCGGAGACCGACTTTGCTTTCCATGTCCGGCTGGCCGAAATCTCCGGGAACCGGGTCATTCAGGCGGCTACCCGGCTGATCCACGCCCAGGCCCAGTCATCCATGATCCCCGCGCCCATCCAGCTCAAGCTGAAGCCCATGTCGGCGCAACAGCACCGGGAGATCGTGGAAGCTATTCGCGCGCACGACCCGGAGCGGGCCGAGAGCGCCATGGTCGCACATCTCAATTTCGTGATCGAAGTGATCCAACGTCACTGCCAGGAGCCCGCGGCCCGGCCCCGGACCCAGAACAGCTGATCGGTCGCAATCCCCCACACGTGAACGGAGGACACCGCATGAAGAAGGTCGTAGTCGTAGGCGGCGGCTGGTCCGGGTGTGCAGCGGCTCTGATGGCAGCGAAAGCCGGTGGTGCGGTCACCCTGCTGGAGCGGACGGATTTGCTCCTCGGTACCGGACTCGTGGGTGGGATCATGCGGAACAACGGCCGGTACACGGCCACCGAAGAGATGATCGCCATGGGCGGTGGGGAGCTGTTCGAGGCCTGCGACCGGCTGGCGACCCACCGGAACATCGACTTTCCGGACCACAACCACGCCACGCTTTACAACGTCGGCTTGATTGAGACCGAGATCCGGCGCCTGCTGCTGGAGGCGGGGGTTCAGATCGTCTTCGAGGCGCGGGTGACCGGTGTCAAAATGGAAGGCAAGCGCATCACGAACGTCACCCTGAAGGGCGAACCGCCCATCGCGGGGGATGTCTTCGTCGACACGACCGGCAGCGCAGGTCCGCCCGGAAACTGCACCAAGTACGGCGAGGGCTGCATGTGCTGCGTGCTGCGCTGCCCGACCTTTGGCGGCCGGGTCAGCCTCGCGGGACTCGCCGGGGTGGCGGAGCGCATGGCGGTCGACGCCAGCGGGAAGGTCGGCGCCGTGAGCGGCTCCTGCAAGCTGGCCAAGGAGTCGCTGGCGCCGTGGGTACGGGAAGAGCTGGAGCGGACCGGCAAGATCGTGCTCCCGCTCCCCACGGAGAAAGTGGACACGTCGAAGCTGGGCAAGAAGGCCTGCCAGCAGTACGCCGGCGGCGCCTACGCCGACAACGCCGTCATCCTCGACACCGGCCACGCCAAGCTGATGACCCCGTATATGAACCTGGACACCCTCCATTCCATTCACGGCCTGGAGACCGCCCGCTACGTTGACCCATACTCCGGGAGCCGGGGAAATTCCATGCGCTACATGGCCATGTCGCCTCACGATCTGGCCCTGAAAGTGAACGGCGTGGAGAACCTCTTCTGCGGCGGCGAGAAGGCCGGCCCGCTCGTCGGCCATACCGAGGCGATTTGCACCGGCACGCTCGCCGGCTTCAACGCCGTCCGGTACAACGAGGGATTGGCGTCGATCACCCTGCCCACCAGCCTGGCGGTTGGCGACGCGATCGCCTACGTAACGCAGAAGCAAGACGTGGAACTGGGCTGGAGCAAGAAGTTCACGTTCTCGGGTTCGGTCTACTTTGAGCGGATGAAGGAACAGGGGCTTTACACCACGGATATCGGCGCTATCCGGGAGCGTGTCCAGAAGGCCGGCGTGACGGGCCTGTTCGGGCAGCGAATGGCGGACGTGGTCGCGGACTAGCCCTGGTCCGGTTCACAGGCTACATCGGATCGGAGGTCGGAAGGACGCATGACCAGGTACAGCTACAAGTTCCAGATGTACAAGGCGCTCCAACAGAACATCCCGCAGATCTATGCCGCCGCGAAGAAGGCGGCCGACGAAATCGGGATTCCGCCGGAGATTCGCGGCAAGTTCGGTCTCACCGGGGCGATCTCCGGATGCCCGGCACCCCTTCGCCGGGACATCATGGCGGCGGGGGAGAAGGGCGCGACCGAAGTGATTCCGCTGGCCACCTTGGTGGAGAAGCTCCGCGAAGTCGTCAAGAGCGTGTACGGCGACCAGTGGGAGCCGATTCCGGTCTCCACCTGCGAGGCGGCGCTCTGGACCGCGTTCGATGTCCTGTGCACGCCGCCGGCGCTCGGGCGCGGCGACAACTACCGGGCGCGGTACATCGCCCCGCTGGAAAAGCACATGCATCACCAGGGTGCGTATGGCCGCCCGTTCCCGGCCAAGTACAAGGACAACTTTGCTGACCGCGGCACCACCGCCGGCGAACTCGGCTTTTACGGCAAGCGGCAGAACAACCTCGATACGGTGATGGTGCCGCTCGAGGGGGCGAAGTACGAGAACCACGGCATCAAATCCTGGCCCGTGCCGCTGCTGACCCAGGTCGACCCGGAGGCATCCGCCCAGAAGATCAAACGGGTGGCCCAGGAGCACGTGACCATGCTTTCCGGCATCGCCTCGCTCGGGTACGACACCCCCGGATACGGCTACGCCGTGAAGGACGCGAAGGGTGCCCCGGTCCTGCAGAAGCGGCTGGGTGAGATCGCCCGGTATCACAACGTACCGTACATCGTCGATAACGCCTGGGGTTTGCCCTTCGTCGGCACCAACCCCAACGACATCGGCTGCGACGTTATCGCCTACGCCATGGACAAGGCGACCGGCGCCGCCACCTCGGGCCTCATGATCGCCCGTGAGGACGTGGCCACCAACCTGCGCCGGGCCCTGGGCCTGGCGGGCGACCGGTACGGCACTACCGCCTCCTACGGCAAGGCCGCCTATGTCACCTTCGACCCGGGCAAGGAGGCGCTGCTGACCCAGATCGCCGCCCTGGAGGCGCTGCGCGACCGGCCCCGGTTGCTCACCAAGCCGGTGGACGACCTGTACGCGATCGTTACCGAAGAGTTGCAGGCGCTGCCGGCCGTGCTCAGGGAGAAATTCATCGTGACCAGGTCGTACAACTCGACTACGGTCGAAATCAACTACGAACCCACATGGGCGGACGGGCAGATGGGTCTGCCGATCTTCTCGATTGAAGACATGTACGCCGGGTCGAACATCTTCCAGGCGGGCTGCGCCCAGATGGGGATCATCCCGACCATCGCCTACGACGGCAACATTTTCGTGTCGCCCGGCCTGGGGACGTCGGATTACGACGGCAACCTCATGGAGCAGGAGACCCGCTGGGCGATCCGGGGTCTCGTCGCCCTGATCGACATCGTCGCGAAGTTCGTGGGTCTGTACTAGCATTCAGCAACGGAAAGAGCCCGGAGGCATCGTCTCCGGGCTCTTTCCGTTGTAATGCGGTTGGGATTATGGAGCAGTCTTGGCCGCAGATGGCGCCGATTACGCAGATCCCCGGCCAAGGCGTGAATGCTGGTCGCTCGTACTGAAGCGTAAACTGTGCGTCGACCCTGCCTTCGGTTTGCGACAACACACCGACACTTGTGCGCCAGGTCATCGACAACACTGCGTCAGTAAGCGAACGGCCGGGAAAGATCAGGTTTTATGCGACTTCGAATAATATCTTCAGTTTGAAACAGGGGATTTTTAGCGGTAAACAGAAACGGTAGACGGACAATTAGCATGGCAGGATGGAGTTGTCGGATTTATGGCAAGCACTGTCGGATCCCCGGTTGCCCGCAGTCGGCCTCACCGCTCGCTCATGGAATGGCTGGAGCCCTGGCTGTACCTGGGGCCAAGTCTGGCGCTGCTGGGTACCTTCGTTTTCTATCCCTTGCTGCGCTCGATCTATCTGAGCACGTTCCTCACCGACCTTCTGGGCAGGCCCAAACTCTTCGTCGGCGCCCAGAATTTCGCCGATGCGCTGACCACGCCCAAGTTCCTTCAGAGCCTGGGCGTAACCGTGCTTTTCGTCCTGTATACGGTGCCGTTGGGGATCCTGCTGGGCTTCATTCTGGCGATGCTGGCCAACCGCCCGGTGCGGGGGAACAAGTTCTTTCAGCTGATCTTTTCGTCCCCACTGTGCATCTCTGTGGCTACGGGCAGCATGATTTTCATGATGATGTACAACCCGGTCTCCGGGCTGTTCAACTACATGCTCTCCGTGGTTGGGATGCCCAAAGTAAACTGGCTGGTCGATCCCCGGTGGGCGCTCTTTTCGGTGGGTCTGGTCAGCATCTGGCTGCGTCTCGGGTTCAATTTCGTGCTCATGATCAGCGGCTTGCAGAACGTGCCGCAGGAGCTGTACGAAGCGGCCCGGGTGGATGGGGCCAACGGCTGGTCGCAGATCCGGCATATCACCCTGCCCATGTTATCGCCGACCATTTTCTTTGCCGCGGTCGTAGGCGTGATCAATGCCTTCCAGGTCTTCGGCGAGGTCGACATCATGACCAGCGGCGGCCCGGCGGGCTCCACGTCCCTGATTGTCTACCGGATTTACCAGGAGGCATTCCAGCTATTTCAGTTCGGAACGGCCAGCGCCCAGGCCCTGCTCCTCTTTCTGGTGATCATGGTGCTCACGTACCTGCAGTTCAAACTGGGTGAAAGGCGGGTGCACTACCAGTGAGCAGCAAAGATCGCCTCGGGCAGGTCTTGGGTTACGCCGGGCTGATTCTCGCTGCGGCCATCATGCTGTTTCCTCTTGCCTACGCCGCCTCCACCAGTCTGATGACGCGTGCCGAGGTCAGCACGTTCCCGCCGCCGTTGATTCCGGCCGATCCCTCGCTGGCCAATTACGCGGAGCTGTTCCGCGCCGTGCCGGTATTCCGCTGGCTGCTCAACAGCCTGGTGGTCGCAAGTGCCGTTACGCTGGGGCAAATGGTGACGGCATCTTTGTCCGGCTTCGCCTTTGCGACCATCCGGTTCCGCGGGAAGGCGCTGGCCTTCGCCCTCTTCATGTCCACCATGATGGTACCCTGGGAAGTCACCATGATTCCGAATTACCTGTTCTTCCGCTCACTGAAGCTGACCGATTCCTACACGGCACTGACCTTGCCGTTCCTTGCCACCGCATTCGGCACTTTCTTGCTCCGGCAGTTCTTCATGCAGATTCCCCGTGACCTGGAGGATGCGGCGCGCATCGACGGGTGCTCCCGGCTACGCTTCTTCTGGTCCATTGCGCTGCCCCTGGCCCGTTCGGGTCTGATCACACTGGGGGCATACACCTTCCTGTCCACCTGGAATCAGTATCTCTGGCCGTTGCTGGTCACCAACAGCAAGCAAATGCGCACGGTGCAGATTGGCGTGCGGTTCCTCATGAACGAAGAGGGCCTGCAGATGCATCGGGTGATGGCCGGGGTCGTCTTCTTCATGATTCCGGCCGGGCTGATGTTGCTGTGGGGACAGCGCTACCTGGTGCGCGGCCTGATGGCGGGCGCGGTCAAGGGGTAGCGTGACCATATATCACCTGGGGGAGAGTGCTCAGGATGAGACTATGTAAACGGTTCGTGGTGTTCCTGGCCTTGTTTGCCTTGTTGGCCTCCGCACTCGCGGGATGCGGGTCGGGTTCACAGTCCGGCGGCTCCGAGAACAGTGCGGTCAAGAAAGTGGAGATCCAACCCGGCGAGAAGGTGAAAGTTACCTTCTGGCACGCCATGGGTGGCCACAACGGTGAAGTGGTCCAAAGCCTGGTCGATGAGTTCAACAAGAGCCAGGACAAGGTGCAGGTGACGGCAGTCTACCAGGGCACGTATGATGAGGCGCTGCAGAAGCTGAAGGCAGCCGGTCCCGAAGGGCCGAGCATGATTCAGGTCTACGAAATCGGCAGCCGGTTCATGATCGACTCCGGTCTGATCACGCCCATGCAGGGCTTCGTGTCGACCGACAAGTGGGACACCAAAGACGTGGAGCCCCAGATTCTGAACTACTACACCTTCAACGGCAAGCTCTATTCCATGCCATTCAATACGTCTACCCCGCTGCTGTACTACAACAAGACCGCCTTCAAGGAGGCCGGCCTCGATCCGGAAAAGCCGCCCAAGACCCTCGACGAATTCCATCAGTACGCCAAGCAACTGACCAAGAAGCAGGGCGCCGACGTCCGGTACGGCGCGGGCTTCGCAATCTACGGCTGGTTCTTTGAGCAACTGATGGCCTGCCAGGGTGCGTCCTACACCGACAACGATAACGGCCGCAAGGCGAAGGCCACCAAGTCGGTCATCGACTCCAAGGAAGGGGAGACCATTCTCCAGTGGTGGAAGGACATGATCGCTGACGGTTCTGCGGCCAATCTCGGCCGGAAGACGGGCGATTCGCAGAACGCGTTCATGGCCGGCCGCGTCGCCATGACCCTGGAGTCTACCGCCGTACTGGGCAACTTCCTGAGCGGCATCCAGAACAAGTTCGAACTCGGCACGGCCTTCCTGCCCCGCCCGTCGGCCTCCGGCAACGGTGGCGTCATCATCGGCGGCGCGTCGCTCTGGATTACCAACTTGAAGCCGGAGAAGGAACAGTGGGCTGCCTGGGAGTTCGTGAAGTGGCTGGCAACACCGCAAACCCAGGCCAAGTGGTATACCCAGACCGGCTACTTCCCCATTGTGAAGGGCGCCTATGACCAGCAGATCGTCAAGGATGTCCTCGCCCAGCGGCCGATGTTCAAGACGGCCATCGATCAGCTTCGGGGTACGAAGGTGAATACCGTGACCCAGGGCGCCGTGATTGGCGTTTTCCCGCAGGCGCGTGTGAAGGTGGAGGATGCGATCGAAAACACCATCCTCAACAAGGCCACGCCGGCGGAGGCGCTGAAGACGGCGGCCACGGAAATTACCAAGTTGATTGAGGACTACAACAAGACCACCAAGTAAAGCTGAACCGGGTGGGCTTGGCCCCCCAGGGGTAGCGCGTATTCGCATCCAACAGGCGCCCGGGTGCGGGGGAGGGCTTACTCCGCCGTCGGAGCGTCAACGGAAAGAGCCCGGAGACAACGTCTCCGGGCTCTTCGAATCACTGAGAGGCTGGCCCGCTACGCTTCGAACACGAAGGCGACGGCGCCATCGCTTACCAGGTAGACCACGTCGCCAGGCTGCAGGACGACCTCCTTGACGCGACCGGACCCCAGGCTGTTCAAATAGGTGCCATTGCTGGAACCCCGGTCCACCAGTTTCACGCCGCCCGTACCGGTGGGACCCACCCAGCAATGTTGACGGGACACACGGGTGTCGGCCACCGCCGTGATTCCCTCTCCCGGTTCCCGCCCCAGCAGGATGCCCTGTGGCGGAATGGCGATTTGCCGCCCATTCAGAGGGCCGCTGGTGAAGCGGATATGGCCCGGGCCGTTTGCCAGCAGCGTTGTTCCGCCGGCCGCGACCTGTGGTTCCGTGACACGTGTGGCCGGAGGCGCCGCCCCCGCAGCAACCTGGGCGACCGCTTTCTGAGCGGGCGCCTTGCGCGCCCCCCGCCGCCGCAGCATAAAGAACAGCACCACGGCGACGACCACCAGCAGCACGCCGCCAATCAGCAGCGACAGTACCACCGGATCGCTCAGGTCGATGAACGGCTCAGTCCCGCGCCGCTGCTCCGCGTCCTGCAGGTATTTCTTGGCCTCGGAATGGCTCGGATAGAGGCGCAGGATGGCCTCGTATTTGGCGATGGACTTGCTGAAATGGCCGGCCCAATAGTCCGTCATGGCCTCCTTGAAACGGGTGTTCGTCTCGCTGGTGGCCGGAACGGCGCCCGCCTGGCGGACGAACTCCTGAATGGTGTTCATCGGTACGATAAAGTTCATGCTGTCGGACTTGCCGAACGTGAGGATGCCAACAACCTGGCCCTGCTCGTTCAGCACCGGACCGCCGGAGTTGCCGTGCGCAGCCGCTGCGCCCGTCTGGATGACCGGTGTGCCCTGGGCCGTGTTCTTGCGCGCCTGAATGGCGCCGTCGGAGACAGTCACTTCCAGCAGCGACTTATAGTCGAACAGCCCCTGGAAGTCGGCGTTGCCCGGATAGCCCAGGATCCAGACCCGGTCCTGGATGACCAGCTTGTCCGAGTCGGCCGGCGTCAGCGTCGGGAAGTTCTTGCCTTCGACCTTGAAAACGGAAACGTCCTTGCCGGAAACATCCTCGCCGATGGGCACGCCATAGGCCTTGATGTCGGCACCCAGCCGGTCGCCGCCGGGAGTGAGGGCAAAGAACTGGCGGTCCAGCTTGAGGAGCCGGGTGTTCTGTGCCACAAAGGCGATCTCATCGCTGGAAAGCTTGGCGCCGAGATTCTGTTGGATCACGTCGATCAGCATTGGCAGGAGTTTTTGCTGGACCAGATCGTCGTCTTTCAGCCGGGCCGTTTCTACCACATGGGCGTTGGTGACGACGTAGCCGTCGGGACTGATAAACCAGCCTGAACCGGTGATCGTGAAAGCCAGTTCATAGGGGTTCTGCCCCACGGCCTTGGCGACCTGATCATTTGTGAAGCCAAACACCGCGTCCACAACCGTTACCGGACGCACCACCGCCGGCTTGGCCAGTTCCACCATCTTCTGCTCCGGCCGCAAATTCGCCGGTTTCTGGGCACTGCAGCCCGACAGCACGAACAGCATTACGATCGCAATGAGCAACGCCGGGACGAAGCGACCATTCCGACGCCGATTCCTCAGTTGCACGACGAAAACCTCCCGGTCACTTATTTGCGGCCGTATATGACATACCGACCCCGGTTACCCGCATCCATCGCCAGAATCTCAAACCCGGCCCCGGTGAAATTGCCGCCCACGGGGCACCAGGAGCCACCGTCCGCAACGGTGATCGTGTCCGTCAGGGAGAATTTGCTGCCGTCGAAGCTGTACAACTTCATGATGCCACCTGGAAACCCAACCACGGTGTATTGCTTGCCGCCGCCGGACCCGTTCCAGAAACACTGGTTTTCCACGGGCGCGGCCGACAGCGCCAGGCTGGGGCCGGACACAAACCCGGTGGACGTCCAGCGCCAGTTGAGAATCTTGTTGTCCTGGTATGTAGCGAGCAGCCGGCGACCGGCGGTATCCACGATGCCCCGGCGGAGGTGGCCAAGGCTGGCCTTCACCAGGCCGACCAGTTCCAGCGGTTTGTTCGAATAAAAGCGATAGACCGCGTAACCGGTGCCGGGCACTTGCACCAGCGTCTCCTGCAGGCCGCTCCCGGTGAAATCGCCGATCACGATATCGGTCCAAGTGCCGTCGGCATTCACCAACGTGTCGTCATCCAGAGCCGCATCAAAGAACCACAGCTCTGATCCAAGGTTGATCACCGCCCAGGGCGTCCCCACGTTAAACAGGTCGCCCGAGGTCATCCCAATGGCCTGTCCGTCCATGGACGCCGTTTTGACGACTTTCAACGCGGAGCCATTCCAGTGAGCGATGGCGGCCGTCGTGGAGGGACCGGGGCTTACGTAGGCCATCAGAATATCAGTCAGCCCGCCCCGCTCGAATTCCCAGAAGCCCTCCCAACTGACACCCACGTTGCCCTGGGCCAGGACCTTCCAGTTGGATGTGTCGGCAGGCGGGGTAGCGGCGGGCTGCGAGGCGGGGGTGGAGGGAGGAGTGGACGGAGCCGCCGGGGTGGCGGGCTGGGTGGACGGGGTCGACGGGGTCGACGGGGTCGACGGGGTCGACGGCTGGGTGGCGGGGGTGGTCGGGGCGGCCGGCTGGGTCGCCGGGGCAGCCGGCGCCGGGGTGGGGGGCTTCTGTGCCGGCGCAGTAGTGGTGGGGGTCGCTGCCCCCCCGCCGCTGCTGGTCGTCCCCACCTGGGAGGAGGGGCCGCCGTTCAGGTAGGCCGAACTGCTGCCCTTATCCCGGCTTGTCGCAAGCCAGATTCCGCCGGCGACGAGTATCACGGCGAGCAGGCCGCCCGCCCCCGCCAGCATCCCGACCGGGGACCGCAGCCAGGTCGTGAGATTGAAGGCGGCCGGGGCCGCCGCCATTGCTGCTGCTGCGACCTCCGTGCGCGGGTCAGGCGGCATCAGGACGGTGCCGCCGGGTGTTCCCTGGGGCATAAGGACGGTGCCGCCGGGTGTTCCCTGGGGCATCAGGACGGTGCCGCCGGAAGTTCCCGTGGTTGGGACTCCCTGCGGCCGCGCCGGCAGTTCCCCACCACACTCACCGCAGAAGCGAGCGTCCGGTTCGTTAGCTGCGCCGCAGTGGATACAGCGAATTTCGTCAGCCAAATTTACGCACCCCCTTACGGGATTATAAGGACGATGGGATGAAACGTTCGTGCCACAACCGGACCGCCTCAGCGAGAAGCTGATGGGCACCGGCCGGTATGGCGGTCAGCACCGACTCTTCCCCCTGCTGCTCACGGAGGTAGACTTCAACCGGGGCTCCCGCCGCCGGCGTCTCGGCGGTCCCTGCCCGGCCCCGAGCCACATAGGCAAACTGGCCGGCGTCGCCGGTCATCACCCCCACGATGGTCCCACTGCCGACGGCCCCGGAATCGTCCACCAGCGTGACCCGCTCGACCCGGCTCTTCTCCCAGTAGCCTGGTGGCAGACGCAGCGAGAGATCCGTGGAACTACCGCACAATCGCATCCGCGGCAGGGTACCGACCAGGCGGACGCCGCAGACCTTGCAGAACTTGCGGCCCGAGACCACCCCGGCGTCGCACACGGGACAGCGGGCCGGCAGAGCGGCTTCTTCTGTAGCCGGACTCGGGGACGCCGGACTCGGGGTCGTGGTCGTCGGGCGGCCGGGCTCCGGGGGCAGACCGAGGCGCTCGCCCAGCTTTCGCAGGATGATCGCGCTCACCAGCGGGTCGGGGTTGCGGTTCCGGTAGGGGTCCATTCCCGGAAAGGCAGCCGTGAGTGCCTCTTCCACGCTTTCGGCCGAAGCCGGCCGATCCTCGGGAGCGAGGGAGAGGAGCCGCATGATCACGGCTTCAAACTGCGGGTTCAGTTCCGGCACCAATCTGGTGGGGGGCGGGTAATCGAACGGCGCCTGCAGGTTGGGGTCCCGGCCCGTCAGTAGGTGGTGCAGGGTGGCGCCCAGGGCATAGAGGTCGCTCCTCGGTTCGGCCTGCCCCCGGTATTGCTCCGGCGGGGCATAGCCGTGCGTGCCAATACTCGTCCCGCGCGCCGTCACACCGGCTTTGGCGATGCCGAAGTCCACCACTTTTACCCGGCCGTTGCGCGTCAGGATCACGTTTGCCGGTTTCAGGTCACGATGCACCACCGGGGGGAGATTGCCGTGCAGATACTCCAGCACGTCGCAAATCTGCAAAGCCCAGGTCGCCACCTCACGCTCCGGCAGCGGGCGCCCGTGCTCCTGGCGGTGAATCTCCAGGACCTTGCCAAGATCCACGCCCGCTACGAACTCCATGGCCAGGTAGTAGCGGCCGGATTCGATGAAGCGGTCGTAGACTTGCGGGATTCCCGGATGATTCAGCGTGGCCAGGGTCTCCGCCTCGGCGAGGAACCGGCGCACTGCGGCTGCCCGCTCGTCCGGCGTATGGGAGTAGTCCAGCATCTCTTTCATGGCGCAGGGGCGGTCCGCCAGCGTGGTGTCCCGCACCAGATAGACGGCACCCATGGCCCCCTGGCCCAGAATCTTATCAATTCGAAAGCGGGCGTGCACCAGCACGCCCGGCGACAGCGCCCGGGCGGTGCCCTCGGGCGATGTTGCCGGCCCGCCGCCCGATGTCGCCGCCACCGCCGTCGGTGTGGGCACGGTCTCCGCCAGCATTTGCTGCTGCAGTCCTTCCGGAATGGGCGTCCCACACTTGGAGCAGAATCGCTTGCCCGGCCGCAGGGGCGTGCCGCAGGCTGGGCAGTTGTGATGACTGGTCAATCCGCTCCCCCCTCCGGCGGAGCCATCGGGGCCGTTCCCGAAGGCCCCGGCGTTCCCACGATCTGAATGGCGACGGTAGTGATGTTGTCCACACCGCCCGCGGTGTTAGCCAGATCGACCAGCGCCTGGCAGCGCGCCGCCAGCGGCCGGTCCTGCATCAGCACCGCGCTCAGATCAGGGTCCGAGACCATGGCGTGCAGGCCATCCGAACAGAGCAGGAGCACGTCTCCCGCTTCCAGTTCGCGGTCGAACAGGTCCGCCTGAGGTGGCCGCCCGAAGCCGATGGCACGATATACCTCGTTGCGCCGCGGGTGCGTGTGCGCCTCGAGCGGCGTCAGCTCGCCCCGGGAGACCATCTCAGCCACCACGGAGTGATCCACCGTGATTTGCTGCAGCCCTTTATGCATGACATAGACACGGCTGTCGCCGACGTTGGCTACCAGCAGCCGGCGTCCATACACCAGCGCCACGGCCAGGGTGGAGCCCATCGGGCCGTAGCCGGAGGTGATGGCCTGGTTGACCCGGGCAGCGCATGTGGCGATGGCGTCCTGCAAAACGGCGGCCAGAGCGTCACGCCCGGGAGCCTCTTCCCAGGGCAGAACGCTCAAGCCGCCGATTACTTCCATGGCCAGAGTCCGCACCGTCATGACGGAAGCGATATGACCGTTGGTGTACCCGCCCATTCCGTCAGCCACGGCTGCCAGTACGATCGGTAAGGTGGTAGCGCCGGTGCCGGTAATCTCCCACTGCAATACCAACGACCCGTCTTCGTTCCGCTGGCGGACGCGACCGGGATGCGTGCAAGGCAGTCGTCGTATGCAAAACTGGACACCCCCGTGGCGGTTCAACCGTGTTCGTAATTTATAAATAGCGGAATAGAGTACACTATCTAACTTTAGCCTCAAGTATATTCGACGACCGGATGCTTTCTCCTCCGTCAGGATTTAGGAGACCGCGAGTAGGCCCGGAGACAACCGTCTCCTGGCCTACTCGCGAGTGGCCTGGTTTCTCAAGTGGCGTTTCTTAGCAGGAACCGCTTTGCGGCGGCGATGGCCGGTTCGCCATGCCACGAACTGCCGGGGACCTCTCCCAGCTTGGGATACGCCCGCCGCAGGGGGTCGAATCGCCCCCCTGCGGCACGCAGCGCCTGCAGTACGTTGATGGCTTCGGCCACGGCCTTCGCCAGCGGGCTCCCGCTATCGGCCCAGGCGAATGGCGCCAGGCAGTCCACCGCCAGTTCCAGCAGCAGGCGGGCGCCGCGTGCGTTTCCCTGCTGGAGGTGGTAGAAGCCGCCGGCCAGGTATATCAACCCCTGGCAGAACTCGGTCGGGTCGGCCTGCCAAGCCTCATCTAAAGCGATGCACGCCGCCCAGAACTCCTCACCGTCAAACTGAGCCCGTCCGTATGTCAACATCATGGCGCTTCCACCTCCCTGGTTGAGATTCCGCTGTGCATCAGCTCACTCGTTTGGCGCTCTCGTGCGCAGCCGGCGCCGGTCCGACGCCGGGAATCTGCATGGTGATCGCAGCCTTGGCGCACACCTCGGCGCACTGCCGACAGCCGATGCAATCTTGCGGGCGGACCAACTGGGCCGTGCCCGCAAAGGCGCCCGCTCCAATCAGCTCCAGGCATTCCCGCGGACAGATGTCCACGCAGAAGTCGCAGCCGGTGCAGTGGTCCGGGTCGATCACCGGCTCCCACCAGTGGGAACGCTTGGGCACCTTCTCCTTGACCCACCAGCCGGTGATCGCATCTACTGGGCAGATGGCGGCGCAGGCGCTGCAGTCAATGCAGCGGCCCCGGTCGATCTCGTGCTGCCCCTTCCAGGTCCCGCTGATGCAGTCAACCGGGCAGGCCAGCACGCAAGCGGTACAGCCGATGCAGGCCTCCGTAATTTTGTGGGCCATTCTGTATCGCCTCCTACTGTCCGACCGCCGCAGCCATATCTGCGGGGGCCGCCGTGCGAACGTCGTTTGCCATGACCCCGGTCAGGCCGGTGGCGGCAACCCGGCGGCGAATCTCATCAATGTCAGTCGTATACAGACCGAGTTCCTGCATCCGTTTGAAATAGCCGGCCCCGGAGAAGGTGTACTTCTTGAAAAGCCCGCCGCTGGTGATCATGTCGTTGACATGGGCGATGGCGTCGCCCACGGCGAGGGCGGTCGGCAGTTCCAGCAGCGGCAATCCGAGCGCCGACTTGACGGCGTTGTGCCCGGCCAGACTCCCGGTCAGACAGGCCTCGGTGTGGCCGACCAGCGGGCCGGCCTTCTCGCCGCCACAGAGCAGGTTGGCCATGCCGCCCACCCGCAGGGCGTTGTCCCGGGGCGACAGGGCGAGGTACCGCACCGAGTTGCCGATGCCGCCGGAGTACGGGTCGTCGTACCGGGCGTTTTCGAACCCGGGGACCGAGCGCAGCTGCTCGAGCGGGAAGTACGCGGTCATCAGCTTGGCGTGGCCGGTGTCCAGCAGAATGATGTTCTCGGCGAACTCCCTGGAGGCATACTGCTGGCAGGCTTTCTTGGAGAGCTTGTCCAGCTCGACCATTTCGGCCGGCAGCGGCACCAGCGCCACGCCCGTCTCCTCCAGCTCCTTTACGATGTGCGGGGCGAGCGAGTCCTTGACCAGCTTGCAGGAGCCGCTGAAGGCCCCCAGCTTGTCTTCGGCCGAACCGCCGATCATCTCCGGCACCCCACACAACTCCGCAATACTCACCCGCCCGCCAAACGTTGGGCAGCGGATGATGCACATGACGCAGCCGTTGCCGTACCGGGCGCACTCGGACTGGGGTCCCACCGAGCCGGTGGTCTCGACGAAGACGTCGGCCTCCAGCCAGTGTGGGGCGCCGAAATCGGCGCCGTGCTTCTCGTAGTACTCAATCGCTTTGATCCGCTTCAGCGTCTTCGGCTTGGGGATGCGGTTGCCCAGTATCGTCCAGAAACCGGAGGCCTGCGGCCCCGGTGCCGGCAGCTCCTCCAGGGCCACGTTGGTGACCCGGGAGACCATCTTGATCTTGATGCCGTAGCTCTGCAGCACCCGCTTCACCGCCGGCTCGATTTTCGTGACGTCGTAGAGCGAGGCGTTACGGTGGCCCGGGAACGAGACGTTGGTGTGCCGGGCGACGGCGTCGGAAGCCAGCAGCAGGTCGCCGATTCCGAGGGCGATCATCTCTTCCGTGGCCGTGAACCGTCCGTTGTTCCGCATGATGCCGCCCACCAGGCCGGTACCCAACAGGAGGTCGGTCTTCTCGAACAGGATTACCTCATCGGCGCCGGCCTTTGCTGCCGCCACCGCTGCCCCACAGCCGGCCCAGCCGCCCCCGATTACCGCTACACGTGTCATATGAAAGCCCTCCTTTGTTTCTGTATCGGCTCCTCATCAGTGATGAGCACCATCTTTGACTAATAAGTTATAGATGTACCCTGCAGATTCCTGCTTCGCTTTACAAAATATCTATGTACGTGATGGACATAACTATCCAGAGCTTTGGGCGATGGTCCGGCGCGAGGGGCAGATGGTCCGGCGCGACAGACAAAAGGAAAGCGCCCCTGGTCGTTTTGCCAGCGGCGCTTCGCCTTGGTACGGTCGTATTGCTTTGTGTCGTCGTGAACTTTGGGCCGGTGGTGCTGCAGCCGCACGGCGGCGGCTACCCGGGCGAGCACAATCGCCTGCTCTTTCCGTGAGTGGGCCTTCTTCATGCTGATAACCTCCTTGTGGTATCCATTGTAGCACAGGTGTAGCAGAGACGGGGAGTGCCGTCCCGACCGTGGTCAGTCGTCGATCCGGAAGATGGGTCCGCGCTCGGAGAACGGCAACTGCCGGCCTGCCGGCAACAGGTAGGCGTGGTCCCGCCGGACCACCAGGTGGTCACTGCAGCCATCGGTGATGATCAGGACCGGCGCCTCCCGGGGGAAGTCAGGTGCACGGTCCAGGAGGTCGATCGCCGGCTGCAGCACTGTGCCGCCGCCGCCTCGCACCGATACCCGCCCGGACAGGTCCTCCGGTCGCACGTACCCCTGGTCGTACGGAGCCGCGTCGCAATAGACGATGCGCACCAGGGGGACCTCACGGGAGCGAGCGTAGCTGGCAATGGCGCCAAGTGCCCGGCCGAGCATCCGCCGGTTCATGGAACCGGACGTGTCGAGCACCACGCCGAACGTCCGGCTTTCCCGCTCCCGCTCGGGCAACACCCGAGCCGGGCGGGGGATGTCCGGGGTGGCGGCGTGACGCCTGCTCAACCGGGCGTAGGTCCGGACCGGCTCAAGCAGCGGAAAGCGCTCGGCGAACCAGCGGGCCAGCGCCACGTCCCAGGGGATCGGCCGGTGCTCCAGAGTCCGGATCTCTTGCACCAACCCCGACGGCAGCAGGCCCCGCCCGTTCTCCAGGTGGCATTGGTAGCCCTGGGACAGGCAGCGGCGGTAAAACTCATCCAGGTCCATACCCTCACCGGCGGACCACCAGTGCGGCGGTCGGTCGCCCAGGATGTCGCCCAGGCCAGTGCCACGCAGCGTGGCCAGTTTGCGGAACCGGCGGGCGTCGGTCGCGATGCGATCGTACACGCCTTCTGCCGACTCCGCTGCCAGGGCGGGGTCGTACAGCACACCCGCCGGCATGCGACCGATCTTCATTTCGACCAGCCAGGCGTTAATAATGAAGTCGCAGGCGACGTTCCACAGGTAGGGGTCCCGCC
This sequence comes from Symbiobacteriaceae bacterium, assembly GCA_036504075.1. Taxonomy (GTDB): domain Bacteria; phylum Bacillota; class Sulfobacillia; order Symbiobacteriales; family Symbiobacteriaceae; genus DASXVX01. The sequence goes on from DASXVX010000096.1 coordinate 54,689, forward strand.
ACTGCAGCCGCGTTTCATGCCGCAGGGCCGGGTGGAGAAACTCATGGGCCATGACGAAACGCCACTCTTCTTCCGTCAGGCCGGCGGTGGGGTTGGCGTAAATCTCCCGGACGGTCGCATCCACTGCGGCGATCGAGACTTGCTCCCGCTGGCAGACGGACCGGTCTTCGATCAGGGTGAAAGCCGCCGCCACGGCCCCGATGAGCGGGAAATCGGCAATCACCCACTGGTAGGCGGAGCGGATGGGGGAGACCGAGTCGGTGGCGTCCACCATGGAGGAGCGCCGCCCGCCGGCCACATCCACAGCCGCGGCCGCCGCAGCCCGCAGGCCGTCGGCAAACAGCGCCGGCCAGCGTTTGCGGTGAGTCACCGCCCGGGGTTCGCCTTCGCCGATCATGTCGGAGAGCCGGGGTCCCGCCATGCTGATTCCGTTGAGACTTTCCGGGATGGACCGCAGGGAGAACTCCTGAAAAAGCTCTCCCTCCTGACGCCGGGCGTACTGGTCCGGCAGGGCGAACCCGGCGGGCGGGCGCCCGAGCTTTACCTGCTCCAGGAACGAGGCCACGGCGCAGTCGCAGGCGGCGGACCAGGCCGGGCCGCCCCGACCCGTGCGAAAGTGGCCGAAGCCCAGGTGCAGCAGGCAGTGGGCCAAAACGTAAATCCATTCGTCGGGCGTTCCGAGCCGAATGGGGTGGACCGTAATCCAACCGTCCGGCCTGACCACGGCCCACCCCGGGGCCGGGCAGACGTCTCCCGGCCCGCCCGGGTGCGGACGGGTGATGTGGGCCCAGTGCTCGAGCGGGGCCAGCAGGGGGTAATTTTGGACGTAATCCAAAGCGGCCTGAAAGTTGGCGGTGGCGGGATCGTCCGCCCGGTGTGTGCGCGACTTGCGGGCCATGAAATCACCCTTTCCGGGCAGCCAGCCGGGGCAGGTCCTTGACCACGTCCACCAGGAACCAGTCGGGCATGTGATCCCGATCGGTGCCGCTGACCACCAGTTGTGCATACTCCAGCTTGACCTCCGCCAGTTCTTTCAGGCGGGCCTTGGCCTGAAAGGCCAGGTCGCGCCCGGTCTCCGTCAGTTGCTCCCGTTCGGCCGGCAGTTCTTTGACCAGCCGGCCCCGCAGGGCCTGGACCAGGTAGTAGAGTTCATCTTGTTCCTCGGGCCGGCGTGGCCACTTCGCTTCGCCGGACAGGATGTGCCTCAGCTGGTACTTGCCCTTCAGCTGCTTCACGTAACCGACGAAGAGCCGGGCGTGTTCGGCGGTGACGCAGCCGAAGGCCAGCGCCTCAATCCAACGGGGGGAGAGGTCCGCCTCCCGATACTCGCCCAGCGCATCGCTGAGCATGTGCCAGGAACGGGGCGTGGAGAAAGGTTCCTCCGTTTTCGGCGGGTCAACCTGCAGGGCGTCCGGCCGTTGCTCGATAAAACCGCACACCCAGGGGTGCAGGGCGTTGGCATAGGCCCACTGCAGCCACTCCCGGACCGAGACTTTCAACTGGATATGCACATGGCGGTTGATCAACGCCGACGGCAGCGGCCGGACCAGGGCCGTATCCTGGGCCCGGTTGCCCGCCCCGATGACGATACTGCCCGGGGGCAGGTGGTACTCACCGAGGCGCTGCTCCTGGATCAAGCTGTAGAACGCCTTTTTGACTTCATCGCCGGCCAGGTTGAGTTCGTCCAGGAAGAGGCAGAACGGCTCCTCCCGCACGATCAGCGACGGCGGGCAGAAGCGGCTCACGTTGCCGTCGATCCGGGGCACGCCGATGAGGTCCTCGGGCGCCAACTGGCTGCCGAGGAGCGTCACGCACTCCAGGCCGACGGACCGGGAGAACGCGGCGATGATGCTGGATTTGCCGATGCCGGGCGGCCCCCAGACGAAGACCGGCCGGACGGGCGCAACGTGCAGCAGAAGATCGGTCAATTCACTCTGGGTCAGGGAAACGACGGTATGCAGTGTCAAACCTCCTCTAGCTAGTCGCGGTAAGGGTCTTCCGCTTCCGGTGGGGCCATGGCCACGCCTACGGGACGCAGCACGGCAAGGACATCGAAGGTGGGGGAATGGAAGGGCAGCACCTTGCCCAGGCGCCGGTAAACGGCCGGCGCTTCATCCGGGCCGCCGCCCCGCAGTTCGATACCCTGGGACTCCAGGTCCTTGAGCACCGACTTCATGTGGACGGCGCCGCCGGCCCGCACCAGCTTTGGACCCCGGTGCTTCCACCTCCCGGCGGCCCGGGTCCGGCTCATCACCCGCCCGGCCCCGTGCATGGTGCTGTAGAGCGCAAGCGCGCTCTCGGGACCCTCCACGCCCCGCACCACGACCGAGATATCGCCCATGGAGCCGCCGATGAAGCCCAGCTGGCCCGGCCAGAGGGGGGTGGCCCCCTTGCGGATGACCCACAGCTTACGTCCGCCATGCTCCTCCAGCCAGGCAAAGTTGTGGTGGTTGTGCACGGTAAAGGTGGCCCGGGCGCCCAGTGCGTCCAGCACCTGATCGACCACCTGGTCCCGCCCGGCATAGGCATACCGGCCGGCCAGGTGCATGGCCGCCAGGTAGGCCTGGCCCAGGTCCGAGTCCACCGGAATCAGGGTCGGGCCGTTCTCCATGCTTCCGGCCGGGACCTGGTCTTCAGCCGGGCGCCCGGTCGCCAGGCCGAGAAAGTTGGTGGCAATCTGGTGCCCGAGTCCCCGGCTGCCAAAGTGGACGGCCACCCACACGGGCGCCCGCTCTGGCAGCGCGCCGGCCCGGCGCAGGAGCGAGCGCTGATCGCCGCCGGTTATCTCGACGAGCAGGTCCACGAAATGGTTCCCGCCGCCCACGGTTCCGAACTGCTTGCGGGCCAGGGTATGCAGTTGGGCGCCCTGGGGGATGTCGCGCCAGATCGGGTCGTCAAACAGTTCGTGATCCACGGGTCGGACCCGCTTGCGGGCCGTGCCGAAAGGAATGGTGGCCCAGATGCGGTCCATGAGGCGAGGCAGGTGCCGGCGAATGTCGCCCCAGCAGAGATCGGTGCGCACGGCCTTGTTGCCGCAGGCGATGTCGTACCCCACGCCGGACGGCGAGACGTACCGGTCATAGCCCACCACGCCGCCGATGGGCTGGCTGTAGCCCATGTGGCCATCCGCCATCAGTGCGGCCGCCGGCGCATCGCCGGCCCGGACGCAGCGGAGCAGTTGCTGGATGGTTCCAGTTTCATGTTCGCCCCAAACAGGGAAACTTTCACGGATTCGGAAAGGCAAAATCTCGTAACCTCCTGCTAAATTGCGCGAAAAAGTGGAGCACCCGAATACACGGGTGCTCCCCTTCGTAGTCGAAGAGACGCGAAAACCCCGTGGGCGCCGGGCGCCCACGGGGTGAAAAGACAATGTCAACTCACCCGAGACGGCGCCCGGACAGTATGCGCTTGTGCAAAACAGACGCGGAGGCGTAACCCAGCCACGCCTGCGAGTTGGTGCAGTAGTTTGCAGTACAGAGCATGGTGTCGCCTCCTTTCCGGGGTGTAGTTGTTCCGCCTGCTCTAAGGCGGAGCACCGTTGTTCACTATAGCAGGGGACCCAATTGCCGTCAACCGGCTTTTCGGAAGTGCCGAAGATCTAACCCCAGATACGCGCCGAGACAAATCTGATTGCTCTTTAAATGGGCCTGGCCTATGATTGAATTTGGTGTTTGGCCCGGCCTGCGGGCCGTCATGGCGAGACCGCCGGAGGGGAAGATGTCATGCGCCAGAAGAGACATCCGTTGGGTATGCGAGGAGCATCATGCTAACAACCAGACCGGCTTGCCTTGACGACGCACCGTTTCTGCTGGAGGTGTACCCTTCCACCCGCCAGGACGAAGTTGCAGCCTGGGGCTGGAGTCCCGAACAGCAGAACGCCTTCTTACAGATGCAGTTCATGGCTCAGAATCGGTCTTACGAGATGCGCTTTCCGGACCTGGCCCAGCGGGTGATCGTGCAGGACGGCCGGCTTGCCGGACGGCTAATTGCGGCGCAGACCGGGGACGAAGTCCGTCTGGTGGACATTGCGCTCCTGCCGGAGTTCCGGGGTACCGGGATCGGAGCCACTTTGATCCGGGAGCTTCAGGCGCAGGCGGAGCGGGTGGGAAAACCACTCGGCCTCCAGGTTGCGAAAGCGAACCCGGCCCGTCGCCTTTATGAACGTCTCGGGTTTGTGGTGATCGGTGAAACCGACCTGCATTACGCCATGGAGTGGCGCCCCGCTGGTAGCCGCTGATCTGGCGAAGCAAGAACTTTGCGGGTCCCTGACTGCGACGCTGCCCGGACATCACTCTGGCGGTCAACGGGGCGTTTTCACGCCCCAGCGGCAGGATTTTTTAAAGTAGGATGGTGGCCATGGCAGAGGTGCTCACGTTCGGGGAGACCATGATGGTACTGAATCCGGAGACCACCGGACCGCTGCGCCACGTGCCGGCGTTCCGCAAGTCGATCGGCGGGGCCGAATCGAACGTGGCCGTCGGCCTTTGCCGGCTCGGCCACACCGCGGCCTGGGTCAGCAAGGCGAGTGCGGACCCTGTTGGCGACTACGTGCTCACCACAATTCGCGGCGAGGGCGTGGACGTGACCCACGTCGTACAGACCGACGGATTCACCGGGCTGATTCTCAAGGAGCGGCCCGGTTTGGGCGACCCCAACGTCTTCTTCTACCGCAAAGGGGCGGCCGCCTCGACCATGCAGCCCGCAGAGTTTCCCCTCGTGGCCCTGGACGGGGTGCGGATTCTGCACGCCACCGGGATTTTCCCGGCGTTGTCCCCGAACTGTCTGGCAACCAGCCGGCTGGTGTTCCGGGAGGCGAAGGCTCGGGGTCTGGCCATTTCATTCGATCCGAACATGCGGCGCAAGCTCTGGACGGAGGCGGAGGCCCGCCCGGTCATGCGGGAGCTGGCCGCCCGGGCCGACATTCTGCTTCCCGGGCTGGACGAAGGCGAGTTGCTGGCCGGCCCGGGTACGCCGGAAGCAATCGTGGAGCGGCTGCTGGAACTGGGGCCGCAAATTGTCGCCCTGAAGCTGGGACCCGATGGCGCCCTGGTCGGCGTACGGGGCGGCGGCAGGCCCACGCACGTTCCCGGCACGCCGCTCACGCCTGTCGATACCGTGGGCGCCGGCGACGCCTTTGCCGCTGCCTTCCTGGCGTTCACCCTGGAAGGGGCGCCGGCCGTGGCGGCGGCCGCCATGGGCTGTGCAGCGGGCGCCCTGGCAACGCAGGTCCTGGGCGATATCGAAGGCCTGCCGCTCCGGGCCGACCTGGAGCGGTTGGCCGGGGGCAGGGCGCCCGTCACACGATAGGAGCATTCACCTCATGCACAAATGGGAGATTCTTACCCGGCGGCATTGACGCCGTGAAGTGACCATGACCGTGCCCGGCGCCCTGTCGGTCCTGAAAGCGGCGGCGGGCACGGGTGGACTGACCGGCGCGGGGATGGTCCTGGATGCCGAAACCGCCCGGCTCTGACTGCTCCACGGCGCCGAGTTTCTGGTCACTCCCGGCCCCCACCCCGAAGTGATCGCCATGGGCCATCGCTACCAGAACCCGGTACTGGTGGGTTGCCAGACCGTGACGGAGGTGACCCGGGCGCTGGAGCAGGGGGCGGATATCGTCAAACTGTTCCCGGCGGGGCACCTGGGGCCGGAGTTCCTCAAAGCGCTGAGGGGTCCCTTGCCGTACGCGCCGTGCATGCCGACCGACGGCGTCGGCCTCGACGCCGTCGGTCCCTGGCTCAAGGCGGGGCGGCGAGCTGACCAGGCCGGGCGCCCGGGGCGACTATGCGGCCGTGACCGACCTGGCCCGCCGGTTCGTGGAAGCGGCCAGGCAGGCACGGGCACGAGCCACTTCGGCTTGCCGGTGTTGCGGTAACGGCGACTGCTTACGTTGGCAAACCAACAGCCCGGAGACAATGTCTCCGGGCTGTTGCACGAGCGGACTAGTAATCTTCCTTCTCCTCGGGGATATCAAGCCCCGGGATCTCCAGCACTTCGTGCCCCTCTTCGATCTCGCACCGCAGCTTGGGCGGAGTAACATCCTGGGCGTCCACCTTGAGGTGCCGGGTCCGTACGACCTTGGCCCGCACCTTGATGACGACCTTCTCAAGTAGCTTGTTGAAGGTACCGTCCTCGCACGGGTCGATCAGCTTGTCGAACTCCGCTGCGATGATGGCGTCCTCGACTTCGCACTTGTCGCCCGGCTTGGCGCCCTTGATTTCCACGAACAAGTGGAAAGGAATCTCCACCGTGCAGTGGCGGACGTCGCCGCACACCCGGTACATTTCGTGGTGGCAGTCCCGCTCCTTGGCGGTCTTGAAGGTGATGTTTTTGATGAGCCGACCGTTGATGATGACCTTGTCACAGCCGGTGGTGCAGTCATCGATCTCAATCAGTTTCTGAATCTCGTCGATCTTGAACGCAGGCGGCGAGAGCGGAATCTCCGTGACGACCAGGACTTGCGCCGTGTTGCTGTTGACCACTACCGGGACCTGGATAACGTGCTGCTTGTGCACGCTCACAGCCCTCCTTTGGCGGAACGGTTCAGCAACAGCCTATTCAATCCCGCCGCGGAAGGTCACATAAGAACGTCACCGCGAAAAAGGCACCGTGTGCGTCGTCATGGGTCTGCGGGCGCCACACACGTTTACGACCCCGTCCCTGGTGACCCGGACCGTTACGTGAATGTCCAGGGTCTCGATCAGCCGCTCAAAGAGTCCGTCATCGTTGCAGTCCACCAGGGTGTCGACCTCGCCCAGCACGCAGGCCTCAACCACGTGGCACCTGTCCCCGACCATGGCGCCCTCGATCGGAATAAACAGCCGGAACGGGATGAAAGCGGTGCAGTGCCGGATATCCCCGCACACGATGCGAATCGGCCGGCGGCCGTCACCTATAGTGGATTCAGAAGCTGCAGTCTTGAAGGGGATATTCTTTATCACCCGGCCCACGATAATCACCTTGCCGGGGATCACTTCACAGCGGGTGACTTCCACACGCTTGGTGGGCGTCTCAATCTCCAGGGCCTGTGTCGGGAAGGTTACCTCTACATCTTCCAGCACTTGGCCTGAACCCTCGCCGACAAAGAGCGGAAGGACAGCCTGAGGCATATTGATCCTCCTAGCAAAGGGTTGATATACGGTATGCGCCTGTCTCACTAGTTGACATAAGCAGTTGACCAAAGTCATAGATAAACTGCCTGTTTTCGCCAAGTCCCCGCAGGATTTTCCCAGCGGTCTGCGGAAAGTAGAGCCATGTGAATGGCGGATCACATAAAGTTCTGCTGCCCTCGCCTAGGAGGATGCCTATGTCGCAACCCAATCACGGCCCGGGTGTGCTCGATGAGGAAGTCAAACGAATGATCGATGGGCTGGAGCGCGACAAGGAGCGAATTGCTCGTATCGCCGCGACCACCCGTGCACAGTACGAACGGCTCTCCCGGGAAATCAACCAGCTGCAGCACCAGCAGTGGGGGCTCAGTGCCGAGAGTGAAGCTGTACAGCAGCGCGTTACAGCGGCCCGCCGGGATCTGGACCGGCTCGCGGCGGCGGAACTGAAGGACTCCCCGGCCCTGTTAGAAACCGTTGACCGCCTGGTCGAAGCCACGGTGGAACTCCGGACCGGCAAGTACCGGGAGACGCTCCTGCGCGACCAGATCGAGTTCCTCCAGAACTGGATCAAGGGGCTCGAGCCGGTAGCCGCCGATGGGACGAACCTGGCCGAAGAGGTGGCCAATTCCATCGGGTTCCTGACCGGCAACTTCCGGGAAATCGGTTCCCGGCTGGAGAACGCCAAGCAAACGAAAGCGCTGGGCCTGCATGTGATCCGGGCCCAGGAAGAGGAACGGCGCCGGCTGGCCCGAGAGATCCACGACGGGCCGACCCAACTGCTCAACAGCGTTGTGCTTCGGATCGACGTCTGTCAGCGATTCTTCGACTCCGACCTGCCCCGCCTCAAGGAGGAGTTGCACCAGTTGAAGGAACTGGTCCGGCTCTCCTTGCAGGATGTGCGGAAGATCATCTTCGATCTCCGGCCGATGACGCTGGACGATCTGGGCGTCGTCCCGGCGCTCCGCACGTATCTGAAGGACTTCCAGTCCAAGACCGGCATTGAGACCGATTTTGCGGTTTTCGGCAACGACCGCCGGTACGATCAGGCGTTTGAGATCGCGATCTTCCGGATCGTGCAGGAAGCGCTGACCAATGTGTACAAACATGCCGACGGCACCCGGGTCTGGGTCAAAATCGACACCTCCGGCGGCAAGGAAGTCAAGGTTACCGTCAAGGACGACGGCGTTGGGTTTGACCCCGCACAGGTGCAACCGGGCGTTGCCGGCACACATTTCGGACTCGTGGCCATGCGGGAGCGTGCGGAACTGCTGGGTGGCGCCATGGACGTCCAGAGCACGCCAGGCCAGGGCACCCGGCTCGGTTTCATCTTCCCGCTACCTGAATGACAGGAGGGTCCGCCGTGCAGTCAAGTCAGGTACGCATCGTAATCGCTGATGACCATACGCTGTTCCGCCAGGGGCTCAAGCAGCTTCTGGAACTCGAGAAGGATTTCACGGTGGTCGCCGAAGTGGGCAGCGGTGAAGAGGCGTTTCAATCGACGCGCACGCTGATGCCCGATGTGGTGGTTCTCGACGTCTCCATGCCCGGCGGGGGGATGGAGGCCTGCGCCCGGATCAAGCAGTCGTTTCCGAACATCGGCGTGGTGATCCTGACCATGCACGAAGACCAGGAGTACCTCATGCGGGCCCTGAAGGCGGGCGCCAACAGCTACCTCGTGAAAGATGTCGACTCCTCCAACTTCGCCGAAGCGATCCGGGCCGCCCGGGATGGGCGCCCGTACCTGCATCCGAAGCTGGCCGGGCTGGCGCTCATGGAAGTTGCCCGGGGCGGCGACTCCCGCAACCGGGGCGGCAGCGATGCCGGCCTGACCGAGCGGGAAATCGAGGTGCTGCGGCTGGTCGGCCAGGGCGCGTCCAACCGGGATATTGCCCAGGCCCTCTTCATCAGCGAAAAGACGGCCAAGAACCACCTGACCCACATCTTCGAAAAGCTGGGCGTCTCCGACCGGACGCAGGCGGCACTCTATGCCGTTCGCTCCGGGCTGGTCAAGCTGGAGAAGACCCGGAGCTAACCGTTCCCTAAACCTGCTTGCCAGATTGCGGCAGGAAACCTATACTGTGAAAGACAACCGCATAGGCAACTGATCAGGTGCTCCCGGCAATGACCGGGAGGAAAAAGGGAAGCCGGTGGAAATCCGGCACGGTCCCGCCACTGTAATCGGGTAGCCTGTCCCCCTTGGCACGTCCAGCCACTGGCGCACAGCCGGGAAGGTTGGGGGGCAGACAGTGACCCGAAAGTCAGGAAACCTGCCTGGTCAGGATCGCTACTTCACCTTCGAAGGAAAGGGGGAGCCGGCGCGTGGGTCCTGACTTCGCCCTGCGCACAGTTGCTTCCCCTGGCCGCCTGGCCAGGGGTTTATCTTTGCAGCGCATGTCGCCGCCCACATCCGGAGGATTCTGTGACAGCGGCCGTTCCCATAAACCATGGAGGGGGACCTGACTGATATGATCGGCATCCGTAAAGTCCGGGCGATGGCACTCGCCCTTGTACTTACCGTTTCTGTGCTCGCCGGCTGCACCGGTTCTGCGACCCAGACCACCCCGACCCCGGCCTCGACCCCGGCCCCGACCGCCAAGGTGACCACCTACCCGGTCACCCTCAAGGACGATGCCGGCAACAGCGTCACCATCGCCCAGGAGCCCAAGCATATCGTGTCGCTGGCCCCATCCAACACCGAGTTGCTCTTCGCCCTGGGCAAGGGCCCTTTGCTGGTCGGCCGGACCGACTTCTGCGACTACCCCGCCGACGTCAAGAACGTGCCCTCCGTGGGCAGCCTCTTCCCGCCCAGCTATGAGAAGATCGTCGCCGCAAAGCCGGACCTGATCCTCATGATGGGCGGCTCAGCCGACGTCAAAAAGAAGTTGGCCGACGAGTACAAGCTGCCGATCCTGACCCTGGAGCCCAAGAATTTCGACGAGCTTTACAACGACATCAAGCTCCTAGGCGCCGCCGTCAACGCCCAGCCCCAGGCGGATAAAATCGTGGCGGACATGCAAGCCGCGGTCAAGGAGATCACCGACAAGACCGCCAAGGCTACTGCCAAGCCTGCCGCCTTCTACGTTGCCAGCGACGACCCGATCTTTACCGCCGGCAGCGGCACCTTTATCGACGCCCTGATCACGATGGCCGGCGGCACCAACGTCGGCGGGGACGTCAAGGGCTGGGCCCAGTACAACCTGGAGCAGCTGGTGGCCAAGAACCCGGCGATCCTGATCGCCGACAACGCGACGTCGGTGGATCAGCTCAAGGCCAAGAAGGGCTGGGATGGACTCCAGGCGATCAAAACAGGCAAAGTCTACGGCATCAGCGACTGGAACCTGATGACCCGGCCCGGCCCCCGGCTCACCCAGGGGCTGAAGTGGCTCGCCGAGACCATTCATCCGGAACTCTTCTCCAAGTAAGCGGGACGCCGCTGAAAGGCGGAAAGTAATTTCAGGCAGGGGGTGAGCGTGTGCGGGCACACCGCGGGCGGGTGGTCCTGGTTATCGCTGCGCTCGTGCTGCTCGCCACCCTGCTGCTCGCTGCAGGCATCGGGGCCGTGCGGATTCCGGTGGGCGAAGGGCTGCGCATCCTCCTTTCCCACCTGCCGGGCGCTCACCTGGCCCGGACGTGGCCGGAGCCGCACGAGACCATTCTCTGGCAAATCCGGCTGCCCCGGGTGGTCCTGGGCGCACTGGTGGGAATGGCGCTGTCGGTGGCGGGCGGGGCCTACCAGGGCCTCTTCAAGAACCCGCTGGCCGACCCGTACGTGCTGGGCGTCTCCGGGGGCGCCGCCGTGGGCGGTGCTCTGGCCATTGCCTTTTTGGACCGCATGCACCTGAAGACCCTGGGACCGGTACCCCTGCTTGCCTTTGCCGGCGGCCTCCTGGCGGTGACCGTGGTCTACCGGCTGGCTTCCGTCGGCCGGCGAGTGACGGTGGTGGCCCTGCTGCTCGCCGGCGTGGCCGTGGGGTCGCTCATGATCTCGCTCGTCTCCCTGATTCTCGTCATCACCCGGCCGCTGGAGCGGGACATCATCATTTTCTGGCTGATGGGCGGCCTCTCCGGCGCCAACTGGACCAAGGTCGGGTGGATGCTGCCCTACCTGGCCGCCGGGCTGGCCGCGCTGCTCTGCTACGGCCGGGAACTGAACGCCCTGCTCATGGGCGAGGAGACGGCCGCCCACCTGGGGGTCGACGTTGAGCGTCTGAAGCGGATGATCTTGATTGTCGGCTCGCTGCTCACGGCCGGGGCCGTGGCTTTTTCCGGAGCGATCGGCTTCGTGGGGCTGATCGTGCCCCACATGGTCCGCCTGCTGGTAGGCCCCGATCACCGGTTGATGCTGCCCGTCTCGGCCCTGGTGGGAGCGACTGTGCTGGTGGCGGCCGACACGGCGGCCCGCAGCGCCTTCGGCGCCACCGAAGTCCCGGTGGGTCTGGTCATGGCGCTGGCGGGCGGCCCGTTCTTCCTGTGGCTGCTCCGGCTGAAGTTGAAAGCGGCAGCCGGAGCGTAAGGGGGGGCGAACGTGACGTATCTGCGCATTGAACACCTCACCTGCGGCTACGGCACCCGCCCGGTGCTGGCGGATTTCTCGCTGGACCTGGACCAGGGCGACTACCTGGCGGTGGTGGGACCCAACGGTTCGGGCAAGTCCACCCTGGTCCGGGCCATCGCCCGCACGCTTGCGCCAACGGCCGGCCGAATTCTCCTGAACGACACCGACATCGCCCGCATGCCCGCCCGGGAGCGGGCGGCGGTCATCGCTGTGGTGGCCCAGGACGAACCCTGGGACTTCGACTTTACCGTGGCGGAGATGGTCCTCCTGGGCCGCCTGCCGCACCTGCAAAGGTTCCGCAGCGAGACCGTCCGGGATCACAGCGTGGTTCGGCAGGCCATGGCACAGACCCACACGCTCCACCTGGCCGAACGGCCCGTGACGGGCCTCTCCGGCGGGGAGCGGCAGCGGGTGCGGGTCGCCCGGGCGCTGGCTCAGGAACCGAGCCTGCTCATTCTGGACGAACCCACTGCGCATCTGGACATCGCGCACCAGGTGGAACTGCTGGACCTGACCCGGCGGCTCAACCGGGAGCAGGGACTGACCATCCTCGCGGTCCTGCACGACCTGAACCTGGCTGCCCAGTATGCACACCGGCTGCTCATGCTCAAAGACGGCCGGCGCTTTGCCGAAGGGCGGCCGGGCGACACCGTTACCGAGGAGAGCGTCCGCGCTGTCTACGGCAGCCGCGTGCAGGTGATGCTGCACCCCGAGGAGCAAAGTCCGCACGTGATCCTGCTTTCCGGTGACGGACAAGGCTAGGCGAAACCGCATACGAGCACTGAAGGCCCAGTCCCCTGCGGGATTGGGCCTTCATCATCCCATGTGCGATGGGTCTGTGGTCCTATTCCAGAAGCTGTAAAATAGGGACTGTAGCCCGATGTCATCCCCCCGGCCGGGTGGTACATTATAAACAAGCAAGCGGGCGGCGCACCAAATACAAACCCAACCGGTGCTCCCGCAGATGAGGTTCCCCTGACGCCCACGATAAAGGCAAACGCAACGAAAGTTGTGGACGCAAAGCCACGGGCCTGACGGCTTTCCACCCCCCGGGAAAGCACAAGGCAGCCGGGCTACCGAATGGGAATAGCTCGGACCGTGCCAACTCCCCCTGGCAACGGAAAGAGGCTCCCTTCGGAAAACAGGCCGAAGGGAGCCCTTTTGCACCCGCAGCCAAGAGGAGGATTTCAAATGCTGAAGACTTTCGTCAAGATCCAGAACTGGGTTCGCCGTGAAGAGGGCCAGGGCATGACCGAGTACGCCATGATCGTCGGTCTCATCGCTGTTGCAATCCTGGCTGTCATCGCAACGTTCACGGGTGAACTGACCGCCCTGATTGGCCGCCTGACCGCCATGCTGCACGGTATCGCCTAAAATCCCCGCACGCCATCCATCCATACATCACGCTGAATGGTCGAATCGCCAGGGGCCGGCCGGCAAGTATGCCGGACGGCCCCTTTTCCCAGGTCAGACCCCGAAAGGGAGGTGATCCCGTGAGAAGGCATCTACGCGGTGCCAGGGGACAGGCCACCGTGGAAATGGCCATGATGGTTCCTGTCCTGATTTTCATCCTGGTAGCGATCGTAGAAGTCGGCCGGATGATGACCACCTTCCTGACGGTTGAGCACGTGACCCGTGAGGCCCTCCGTCTCGGCATTACAGGAGCCACCGACACCCAGATTCAATCACGGGTTACCACCCTTGTACCAAGTCTCAGCAGTGCGAACATGACCGTGACCATTACCCCGGCGGGCACCCGTGCTTCCGGCACCGACCTGACGGTGAACATTACCTACAACTACCAGTTGCTTCCGCTCTTCCACTTTCTTGGCACCAGTGTGCCGCTGCAAGGATCGCTGACTGCCAGAATGGAATAACGACCCACACAGGAGGGAGCGCAAATGCTCCGAGCCGAACGTGGTTCCGTCAGCGCTACGGTGGCCGTGTTCATGACCGTCCTGCTGGGGATGATGGGACTGGCCCTGGATGTCGGGCGGCTCTACCTGGAGCGGCAGCACATTCAGAGCGTGGCCGACGCCACCGTGTTGTCCGCCGTGTCGCAACTGCCGGGCAGCCCGAGCGGCGCCGTAACGATGGCCCAGCAGTATCTCCAGAAGAATGGAATCGATCCGGCCGCCGCGACTATTACGGTCGCACCGGATCATCATCATATGACGGTCGCATTGGCCAAGAACGTCCCGATGACCTTCGCCCAGGTGCTGGGCATCAGACAGGAGAACGTGTCCGGCGGTTCAACGGGTTGGACGGGCAACTTGAGCGGCGCCGCCGGAATCGTGCCGCTGGGGGTCCCCGCCAGTTCCTGGACGGTGGGCGAGTCGGTCGACCTCAAGCTCTCCCCGCACGACGGCTATGTGGCCCCCGGTGACTACCAGGCGCTGGCGCTGGGTAACTCCGGCGCATCGGATTATCAACAAAACTTCATGTATGGCTACTCGGGCTTCATCCGGGCCGGCGACTGGCTCGACACCAAGCCCGGCAACATGGCCGGCCCGACCATCGCGGCGGTCAACTTCCGGGTGAACCAGGACCCGTACGCCACGTGGAACACCGTGAAGAAAGGTTCAGCCCGCCTCGTGACCGCCCCCATTCTGGAGGATTACGAGGTCAACGGCCGGGGCGAGGTCCACGTCGTCGGCTTCGGGGTCTTCTTCCTGGAGCAGGCGATCGACAAGGGTAACGACAAGGGCGAAGTGATCGGCCGGTTTCTTCGGACGGTTAGCGAAGGTGAGACCAGCGAAACGGCCGGGGACTACGGCGTTTACGTGACGAAGCTGAGCAACTGACGACACCGGGGGTGCGCCCCAAGGAGAGTCGACTGGGAGGTGCGGCTGTGGACAAAGGGAAAGTGATCCGCCTCATCCTGATTCCAGTGCTGATCGGTCTGGTGGCGACCCTGCTCGCCCGCCAGTTAATGACGCCCTCGCAGACGCCCACGACCGCAGTGGTGGAGATGGTCTCGGTCGTGACGGTGGCGGGCAAGGATCCGGTCCCGGCCCGCACCAAGCTGATCGATACCCAACTCGTTCTGAAGCCGCTGCCCAAGGCGGCGCTTACGGGCACGGAGTACACCAACGTCAAGGACCTGGTCGGACAGGTCACGCTGATCGAGCTGGCGCCCGGCGAAGTGGTTCTGCCGAGCCGGCTGGTGACCGAGGGCAAGGGCGCCCTCCCGTTCCGGATTCCGCCGGGCATGCGGGCGGAGACCATTCGGATCGATGAGTTGAACGGTGTGGCCGGGTATCCTGAGCCCGGCGATCTGGTAGACCTGATCCTGACACTCCCGGCCAAGACGCCGGAACGGCCGTTGGCCACAGCCCGGCTGCTGTACGAAGGAGTGCCGGTGCTGGCCAAAGGACCGGCGCCCAACGCCGCCGGGGCCGGAGCCGCCAAACCCGCCAACGAGAACGCACCGAAGATCACGTCGATCACGCTTGCATTGAAGCCGGAGGCCGCTGTGGAAGTGGCCCTGGCCGAGCAAATTGGCTTCATTAAAGTGCTCCTGCGCCCGGCGCTCAAGGAAGGCAACACCGGCCGGGTCATCACCAGTGAGGCCCTCTATAAGTAGACGGGGAGGAGTCACCCATGTCCGATGAGGTGCGAGTTTTGTTGGTGGACGACTCTTACCTGGTTCGCCAGTCGATCAAGGCCATGCTGGAGTTCGAGGCCGGGGAGTTTGCCGTGGTCGGCGAGGCCGAAAACGGGGCCGAGGCGGTGGAAAAAGTCGCCGCCCTGCATCCGGACGTCGTGATGATGGACATCAACATGCCGAATATGGACGGCATATCTGCCTGCGTCAAAATCATGGAAGAGAACCCGGTGCCCGTGGTGATCATCTCCGTGCAGGGCGAGCAGGAATACCTGCGGCGGGCGATGAAAGCCGGCGCTCGGGACTACCTCCTGAAACCTTTCACCTGTGACGAACTGGTAAGCGCCCTTCGGAGTGCGGTGGTCAAAGGCGTAAACCCGCTGATCACCCCTCCCGTGGCCCCCCCGCCCCAAAAGCTCGGCAAGGTGATTACCGTCTTCTCCACCAAAGGCGGTGTCGGCAAAACGACCCTGGTCACCAACCTCGCCTGCGGGCTTTCCATGTCGGGCAAGGTGAAAGTGGCGGCGTTGGACCTGGACCTGGAGTTCGGCGTCCTCTCCACCATGATGGGCACCCGGCCGAAGGCGACGATTATCGACCTGTGCCGGCTGGATGCGGCGATTACGCCGGACCACGTGAACCGGGTGCTGGCGAAGCAGCAGCCCAGCGGCGTGGGCGTTCTGGCGGCCCCGCCCCTGCCGCACCTGGCGCCGGAAGTGGACGGCGACGGCCGGGCGGATCGGAACCGGAGCTACGTGGTGGAGATCATCGAGGCGCTGCGGACCACCCACGATTTCGTGGTCATCGACACTTCGGTCTCGTTCCGGGAAGCCAACCTGATCGCGCTCGACAAGGCGGACGTGGTGCTCATGGTAACCCAGCCGGAGATCACGGCGCTGGAGTCCACGGCCAAAGGGCTGGACGTGCTCCTGGAACGGCTGGAGTACTCCCGGGACAAAGTCCGGGTGGTGCTCAACCGGTCCGACAACACCTACGGACTCGCGCTTTCCGACATCGCCGAGAGCCTGGGCGTACCGATTTCCTACGTGGTCCCCAGCGATGGTAACACCACGGTCATGGCGGCGAACGCCGGCATTCCGATCGTCACCAAGCGGGCCCGCACCCCGATCGGCGATGCGTTCCTGAAACTGGCCGGCGCCATCGCCACCGGCGAGAAACCGTCCACAGCGCCGCAAGTGGTCCTGAAACCGGCCGCAGCGACCGGGGGCCGGCGCCTGTTCGGCTTCCTTTAGGGCCGGGGGAAGAGGTGACCCACAATGTCTCTGTATGACCGGATCAAGAAGCAGGAGACCGCCCGGCCGGGTCGGGTGCTAGAAATGCACCCCGGTTCGCCGGCCGGTGTCACGAACGTCGCCCGGGCGCCGGTCGCGGCGGTGGAGAGCCCGGAATCCAAGGCCCGCCGGGAACTGAAGAACCGGGTGCAGCAGCGGTTGATCCAGGAGATTTCCTCCGAGACGCTGACCAACACCCGGGAGATGACCGACCAGCAGCGGGCCGACGTTCAGCAGAAAATCTTCGAGGCCCTGGCCAAGGAAGAGGGCGTTCCCCCGCTGGAACGGGACGCCATTGCCGCCGACCTGTATGCGGAAATCATCGGCTTCGGGCCGATTCAGGCGCTCCTGGATGACCCGACCGTCAGCGAAGTCATGGTAAACGGGCCGAATCAAGTTTACGTGGAGCGCAAGGGCAAGCTGATTCTGACCGATGTGACTTTCGCTTCGGACGAGCAGGTCCATCAAGTGATCGAGAAGATCGTGGCGCCCCTGGGCCGGCGCATCGACGAATCCAGTCCCATGGTGGACGCCCGGCTCCCGGACGGCAGCCGTGTCAACGCCATCATCCCGCCGCTGGCCCTGAAGGGTCCGTCCATCACCATTCGAAAATTCGCCAAGACCCCCATCACCATCGACCAGTTGGTGGACTGGGGGACGCTGAATAAGCCCATGGCCCTGTTCCTGGAGGGCTGTGTCAAAGGGCGGCTGAATATTGTCGTCTCCGGTGGCACCGGTTCCGGTAAGACGACCACGCTGAACATCTTGTCTTCCTTTATACCCGATGACGAGCGCATCGTGACGATTGAAGATGCCGCCGAACTCCAGATGCGGCAGGAGCATGTGGTGTCGCTGGAGACCCGGCCGGCGAACATCGAAGGCAAAGGCGAAATCTCGATCCGGCACCTGGTCAAAAACTCCCTGCGGATGCGGCCGGACCGCATCGTCGTCGGCGAGTGCCGCGGCGGTGAGGCGCTGGACATGCTGCAGGCCATGAATACCGGCCACGACGGCTCCCTGACCACCGGCCACGCCAATACCCCCCGTGACATGATCTCCCGCCTGGAAACCATGGTGCTCATGGCCGGCATGGAACTGCCGGTGAAGGCCATTCGGGAGCAGATCGCTTCGGCGGTGGATGTGATCGTGCAGGTGACTCGTCTGAAGGACGGCACCCGCAAGATCACGCAGGTGACTGAGGTGCAGGGCATGGAGGGGGACGTGGTGGTGCTGCAGGACATCTTCCTGTACAAGCAGGCCGGCGTCGGACCGGACGGCAAGGTGATCGGGCGCTTCACGTCGACCGGAATCAGGCCCAAGTTTTACGACAAGCTCGTGGAGCATGGGTGTGGACTGCCTGATGAGGTTTTTGAGGGGTGACTGTCATGTGGCTGCTGCTCTTCGGGTTGATTGTCGTCATCGTGTACCTGGTCATGTCGCTCGTGGAGCGGCCGCGGCGTGAGACCACGGACGAGCGGCTCAAACGCCTGATCGCCCAGCGCAAGGCGCTGGAGGGGTTTTCCACCCGAGACCTGCCGGGAGCCCCGGTCGACCCCGATGTAGACGCGGTTGCCAAGGCGCCTAAAGTCTCCGCCAAGGACCGGTTGGTCACCCTGGTGGAGCGCGCGACCAAAGGCCGGCCGTTCACCGCCCACATGGCCGACAGGCTGCAGCGGGCGGACTGGAAGTGGCGGCCGGCAGAGTTCCTGGTGGCCCAGGGGCTGACCGCGAGCCTGGCGCTCGGCGCCGGCGTGATTTTCGCCCGGTCGCTCTGGTGGCTCTTGCTGGTAGCGGGCTGGCTGGCGCCCTACCTGCTCCTGGCCCGGGCGGAGAAGGCCCGGCTGAAGACCTTCGGGCAGCAACTGCCCGATGCCCTGGCGATGATCGCCAACGCGCTGCGCTCCGGATACTCCTTCCTGCAAGCCATGGACGTGGTCAGCCGGGAGATGCCGGCACCGATCTGCAAGGAGTTCGGCATCGTGCTCCGGGAAGCCCGGGTGAACATTCCGCTGGAGGAGTCGCTGACGAATCTCGTGCGGCGCGTGAAAAGCCCGGACCTGGACCTGGTGGTAACGGCGGTGCTGGTCCAGCGGCAAGTCGGCGGCAACCTCTCCGAAGTGCTCGACAAAATTAGCGGCACCATCCGGGACCGGATCAAGCTGCACGGGGAGATTCGGGCGCTGACGGCCCAGGGCCGGTTCTCCGGCTATGTGGTTTCGCTGCTGCCGCTGGGTTTGGGACTGCTCATGCAGTTGATGTCGCCGGGGTATATGAAGCCGTTGTTCACCACGCCCGTCGGCTATGCCCTGCTCGGCGCCGGTGCGGTCAGCCAGATCATCGGCATCCTGATCATCCGGAACATGATCAACATGGAGGTGTAAGCCGTGACGACGCTGCTGCTCGTGTTCATCTTCGCTTTCGTGGCCACGGCGGCTTACCTCGTGCTGGCGCCTTCGACCCAATCTGTGCTGGTGAAGCAGCGGGCGCTGGCGATCCGCCGGCAGGGCGGGTTCATCGTCCAGGACGACGGGACGCTGATGGACGAAGAGATGGCGCTGCCGTTCGTCCAGCGGGTGTTGGGTCCGGTGCTGGAGATGCTTTCCGGACTGCTGCTGAAAAACGCTCCCCACAAGGTGCAGGCAGGGATTCAGCAGAAGTTAGTCCAGGCAGGGAATCCTCTGACCCCGAGCCGCTTCCTGCTGGTGCAGGTGATGGCGGCCGCCGGCATGGGTCTGGCGGGGCTGGCCATGGCCACCAAGTCCATGGCGCACAACCCGCTCATGGGCGTGGTTCTGCTTTTCGTCCCGTTGCTGCTGGGCTGGCGGGGGCCGGAGTTCTGGCTCTCGAAGCAGATCGCACACCGGCGGCGGCTGATCGACAAGGCGTTGCCGGACGTGCTGGACCTGCTCTCAGTCTCCGTGGAAGCGGGACTCGGGCTGGACGGGGCGATTCAGAAAGTGGGCGAAAAGTTTCCGGAACCCACCGCCGGCGAGTTCCGGGAACTCCTGAAGGCGGTTCGGCTGGGAACGCCCCGGGTCGACGCGCTCCGGGCGCTGGCGGACCGGTCGGGACTGCCGGACATGCGGACGTTTACCGCCGCGGTCATCCAGGCAGACCAGTTGGGTGTCGCGATCTCCCGGGTGCTCCGGGCGCAATCGGAGGCGCTCCGGATCAAGCGGAAGCAAAAGGCCGAAGAAAAGGCCATGGCCCTGCCGATTAAAATGCTCTTCCCGATGATTATCTTTATCTTCCCGACGATTTTCATCATCGTCCTGGGACCGGTCTTACTCACATTAATGGGCGGACTAGGGCTGTAAGGCGGCCGCCGGGACGGCGCAGGAGGGGTGAGCGGCAATGATCGTCAGAAACGCCTCCCGGGACCTGATCCTGGGCACGTGCGTGGCGAATGCGGGTACGTTTTCCCAGCGGCTGCGGGGGCTCATGTTCCGCAAGGAGCTGGCGCCGGGGGAGGGCCTGGTGATCCGGCCTTGCAACTCGGTGCATTCGCACTTCATGCGGTTTCCGATCGACGTGCTGTTTTTGGACCGGGGCGGCCGGGTGGTGCACGTGATGCCCGCCATGCGGCCCTGGAAGCAAAGCCCGTTTGTCCGGGGTGCGGTGGCGGTGCTGGAACTGGCAGCCGGGGCGGCCGGCGCCACGGCGCCGGGAGACCTGCTGGTCATGGAGCAATAAGCGGGTGGGTTCAGAGGCCCGGCACAGGGGAAGCGACCGCAACGCGTTTGCCCCCGTTTTGGTTTTTGCCGCAATGGGAGAGGAGTCGTAAGAACCTAAGCAGAACCCAGGATAGGCGCATTTTGCAGCACCAATCCTTGGAGTGAACCACGATGAACCTCTTCCAGGCGCTGATCAACACCGTATTGCCGGTCTTCATGCTGGCAGGACTAGGCTGGGTCGCCCGGGTCTATTTGAAGGCGGAGGTGCGTGACCCGTCGCGGCTGACGATCTACATCATGACGCCGGGCCTGATCATGAACTCCATCCTCACGTCGAAGCTGCAGGCCGGGGAAATCAACAAGATCCTGGGCTATGAGTTGTTGCTGACGTTTCTGATGATCGGGCTGACGTTTCTCATCGTTCGCCTCCTGGGCTGGAAGCCCACCGAGCGGGCCGCGGCCATGCTGTCGGCCGGGTTTATGAACTGTGCGAACTATGGGCTGCCGGTGATCCTGCTGGCCTTCGGGCAAGCCGGATTCGACCGGGCGGCAATTTTTGTCGTGCTCCAGTCGATTTTGGTTTACTCAGTGGCGGCCTATATTGCCGCCAGCGGGCAGCGGGGGCTCGGGGAAGCGGCGCGGGCGGTGGTCAGGCTGCCGCTGCTCTGGTCGGCGCTGGTTGCGCTGGCGATCCGCCTGCTCGGCATTCCGCTGCCGGAGTTCGTGCTCAAGCCCATCGGCCTGCTGGCCAACGGGGCGGTGGTGACGGTCGTGCTGCTGCTGGGCATGCAGGTGGCGTCGATCAAGCTGAAGGGCGCCCGCGTCAAAATTGGGGTCGCCACCCTCCTGCGCCTGGTGGTTTCCCCGGTGATCGGGCTGGGCCTGGTGGCGCTTTTTAAGCCCGATCCCCTGACGGCAAAGATCCTGGTGCTGGAGTCCGCCATGCCGGTGTCGGTGAATGCCTCCCTGCTGGCGACCGAGTTCGGCACGGAGCCGGACCAGGTTTCCGGCACCGTGCTGGTGACGACCTTGCTTTCGCTGGTCAGCGTTTCCTTCTGGGTCTGGTTCTTGCAGCGGTAAGCATATCCTGTCGCAGAAGGACGAACATCTGTCTTGCCGGTGAGCAGGGAGTTTGCTCGCTTCCGGCGAACATGAGGGACCAGATGGGGATAGGAGTGAATCCGGTGCCAAAAGGGATTATGGGGAAGATTCTCTGGGCAGATCTGACCTCCCGGACCGTGCGGGAGGAGGCGCTGGACGAGCCGGTTTACCGGCAGTTCCTGGGCGGTTATGGGCTGGGCGTCAAGGTCCTGTACGACCGCATGGCGCCGGGGGTCGATCCGCTTTCGCCGGAAAACATTCTCGGGTTCGTGCCGGGGATTCTGACCGGCACGGGGACGCCATTTTCGGGCCGGTTTTCCGTCGTCTGCAAGAGTCCGCTGACCGGCGGCTGGGGAGACGCCAACTGCGGCGGTTTCTTCGGGCCGGAACTGCGCCGGTGCGGCTACGACGGGTTGTTCATTACGGGCGCGTCTGCCGAGCCGGTCTACCTGACGATTTTCAAGGGGGAGGTGGCGTTCCATGACGCCGCTGATCTCTGGGGTACGGACGCCCCGTCGTGCGAGGCGGAACTGCAGCGGCGGCACGGGGCCAACTGGCAGGTCGCGGAGATCGGGCAGGCGGGCGAGAACCTGTCGCTGATCTCGGGCATCGTCAACGACCGGGGCCGGGTGGCGGCCCGTTCGGGCGTCGGCGCCGTCATGGGTGCCAAGAAGCTGAAGGCGATCGCGGTCAAGGGGCATTTGCCGGTGGTCAAGGCGGACATCGACGCCTTCAAGGCTTCGACCCGGGCCATTCTCGACCGGATGAAGTCCATGGATCCGGAGCCGAAAGGGCTGCTGAACCAGGTGCTGGTCAAAGTGCCGCCGCGGTTCGCCAAGTGGATCGGGCGGCTGGGCATTCATATGAAGATTCCGCAGCCGACCGTGGTCTGGGCCATGGCCAACCAGGGGACGCCCTCGGGCCTGGCGCTCTCCACCGAGGCGGGGGATTCGCCCATCCGGAACTGGGCCGGGGTGGGCATGCGGGACTTTCCGTTTGAGCGCGCCAAGAAAATCAGCGATGCGAATGCAGCCCAGTTCAACACGTCGACCTACGCCTGCTCCGCCTGCCCGCTGCATTGCGGCGGCGAAATCAAGCTGGACGATCCGGAGTTCCACATCGAAGAGGGGCACCGGGTGGAATACGAGTCGGTGGCGGGGTTCGGCGCGAACCTGCTGATCGACGAGATCCGGCCCGTGCAGTATGCCCATCACCTCTGCAACTTGTACGGACTCGACGTGATCTCCACCGCCAACGTGATCGCCTTTGCGTTCGAGTGCTTCGAGCGGGGGCTGATCACCGAGCAGGAGACCGGGGGCGTCACCTTGCGCTGGGGTGATCATCGGGCTATGCTAGAGGTACTTCACCAGATCGCCCGGCGGACGCACATCGGCGATGTGCTCGCTGACGGCGTCAAGCGGGCGGCGGAGCGGATCGGCCGGGGGGCGGAGGCGTTCGCCATGCACGCGGGCGGGCAGGAACTCCCGTTTCACGACCCGCGGCTGACGCCCAGCTACGCCACCACCTACCTGACCGACCCGACACCGGGGCGCCATACGGCCGGCGGGGCCCACGTGCTGGAGTACGCCAGCGGCTACGTGCCTTTCCCCGTGGCGACGCCGAAAGTGAAGCGGTACGACTATGCCGGAAAAGGGCCGGCCCAGGCCGTCATGGTGAAGACGAAGCAGGTGCAGATGGCCGTTGGTCTTTGCGAGTTCTCGGATTTCGTGGGCACGTTCCCCTACGAAATGATGCTGAAAGGCGCGTGCGGGTGGACGGTGACCACCAGCGAACTGCTGGAGATCGGCGACCGGATTCAGACCATGCGGCAGGCCTTTAACTGCCGGGAAGGGCTCCGGCCGGACCACTGGCGGCTGCCGGACCGGGCGGTGGGCAACCCGCCGCTGGAGACCGGGCCGACGGCCGGGGTAAGCGTGGACGTGGCGGCCATGGCGAACGGGTACTATGCCGCCATGGATTTCGACCCGGTGACCGGACGGCCTTCGGAGCCGAAACTCCGGACCCTGGGGCTGGGGTACGTGGCCGACGAACTCTACCGGGGCATCCGCCCGCCCGCGGCGGCCGTCGCCGGCGATGATTGAGCGCTGGTTCGGACCAAGGCTGGTGGTAGCAATCACCATTTTGGGAACGGTAGGCGAGCGGGTCGTCCGTTTCAATGGCGAGGTCCGGCTCCGGGGTCCGGCCGACGTGGGCCGTGCGCTGAAGGCGGCGGGAGCCGCGGCCGGCGTCGATTTGCTGCAGGCGCTGGCAGATGGCGCCCAGCCGGCGCTGCTTCTGGACGGACGCCGGCTTTCCCTGCCGGAAGAGCTTGCTGCTCCTGTGGCCCAAGGTTCCCGTCTTTCCTGGCTGATGCCGATGGCCGGTGGATCGTCTCGATTCTGCTAATTGGGGAGGGCGGCTATGCCGTTCGCCGTGCAAGAGTGGTTTCGCCATCATTTTTACCTGGCGGTCCTGGTAGCCACGATCATGGAAGGCCTGGGGCTTCCGCTGCCGGCCGAAGCGCTGTTTCTCGCAGCGGCCGTGCTGGTGCACAAGGGGACCGCGACGCTCCCGAACCTCATTCTCGTTGCTGCCGGCGGCAATATGCTGGGCACGATGACCGGCTTCGCCCTCGCCTACCTCGGTGGGAAGCGGCTAATCAGTCGCGTCTCCCGGCTTGTGGGCATCAAGGCAGAGTCCACCCACAAATACGAAGAGTTCTTCAAGCGGTACGGGGCGGTCACCGTCTTCCTGTCGCGGTTCGTTGGGGTCATCCGGGCCGCGACCATTTACTCTGCCGGGGCGGCACGCATGGCGCCCTGGAAATTTGCCGCGTACATGCTGGCAGCCACACTGATCTGGAATGGGGCCTGGGCCTTCGTAGCCTACAGGTTCGGCCGCCATTTGCCGCGCATTACACATCCGACGGTCGCCCGGACGGCGATTTACATTGTAGGCGTGGTCGCGATCTTCCTGCTCGTGCAGTTGACCGTCCGCTGGTACCGGCGCCGGAACGCCATGGATTCGTAAAAAATAACCAGACCCCGGCGGCAGGTAGCGGTGACAGAAGGAATCAGTCCCGGCTATCTTGAATAACGGAACGTGTATGAGTCAATTTCATATGGACGGATGATGACCCCCGGAAGAGACCCGGCCGGCGCCCCCAGGGGCCAGGCGGGCGCCGAAGGAGCAAGACCAGGCTTCGCCAAAGCCGGGCTGAATCTCTCAGGCACAAGCGACCGGGGTCGGACGGACTTCTGGAGAGTTTCCCGGGGTGATTACCCGGGGACACCAAAGGGGAACGATTCTGGCGGGGGCCGGCGCGGCCGGACCTGCGGATCTAAACTCTCAGGTAAGCGGACAGAGGCACTGCGGGCATAACGGCCCCGGTGTACCTCTGTCCTTCTTTTTTTTCCCTTCCCTGTAAAGACTATCTGCGAGACAGATCCGGAGGTGTAGCGTCGTGGAAGAGATTCTGAAGCGGACACCGCTGTATGAAATGCATTTGAAACTGGGTGCCCGCATGGTCCCGTTCGGTGGCTGGGAGATGCCGGTGCAGTACAGTGGCGTGATTGAGGAGCACAAGGCGGTCCGGAACCAGTGTGGCCTGTTCGACGTGTCCCACATGGGCGAGTTTGAGATCAAGGGTCCGGACGCACTGGCGCTGATTCAACTGGTCAGCGTCAACAACGCGGCCAAGCTGGAGATCGGCCAGGTGCAGTACAGCCTCATGTGCTACGAGAACGGCACCATCGTGGACGACATTCTCACCTACCGGCTGGGCGAGAACCACTACTGGCTGGTGGTGAACGCCGGCAACATCGACAAGGACTGGAACTGGGTCACCACGGCTCACGCCCGGTCCGGCCTCAAGAATTTGGAACTGAAGAACATCTCGTTCGATGTCGCTCAGATCGCCGTGCAGGGACCGCTGGCCGAGCAGATTCTGCAGCCGCTGGTGCCGAACGTCGTGTTGAGCGAACTGAACTTTTACTGGGCCAAGACCGGCCAGACCGTAGCGAGCATGAAGACGCTGGTGCTCTCCCGGACCGGCTACACCGGCGAGGACGGCTTTGAGATCTACTGCAAGCGGGAAGACGCGATCCCCATGTGGGAAGCGCTCATGGAGGCGGGCGAGGAGTTAGATATCGCGCCGGCCGGTCTGGGCGCCCGGGACACCTTGCGGTTTGAGGCGAAGCTGCCGCTCTACGGCCACGAGATCAACGATCAGCTGACGCCGCTGGAGGCGGGCCTGGGCTTCTTCGTGAAAATGAAGAAGGGCGTGGATTTCATCGGGCGGTCGGCGCTGGAAGCCTTGAAGGCGGAAGGGCTGAAGCGGAAGCTGGTCGGCTTCGAAATGATCGAACGCGGCATCCCCCGCGGCGGCTACGAGCTGTCCAAAGACGGAAACGTGGTGGGCTTCGTCACCACCGGCTCCTTCGCACCGACGCTGGAGAAGAACATTGGCCTGGGCTACGTGCCCGTGGAACTCTCCGAGCTGGGCAGCGAGTTCGACGTGATCATCCGGGGCAAGGCGGTAAAGGCCAGGGTTTGTGAGACACCGTTCTACCACCCCCGCTATAAGCGGTAGATCCCGCGACACAGGAACCCACATTTGGTAAGGAGGAATCACTTCCATGACCATTCCGGCCGGGCTGAAGTATACCAAGGAACATGAGTGGATCAAGGTCGAGGGCAATGTCGGCACCGTGGGCATCACCGATTTCGCGCAGGATTCCCTGGGCGATGTCGTCTTCGTGGAAGTTCCGACCGTAGGCCGGGTGCTGAAGCAGGGCGAGCAGTTTGGCGTCGTCGAGTCGGTCAAGACCGTGTCCGACCTGTATTCCCCGGTCTCCGGCAAGGTTGTCGCCGTCAACGCCGAACTGGAAGCGTCTCCCGAAGCGGTCAACGCCGGCCCGTACGACAAGGGTTGGATGATCAAGATCGAACTGACCAACCCCGGCGAACTGAACGGCCTGCTGGAGGCTTCGGCTTATGAGGCGCACGTGAAGGAGGCCGGCCACTAATCATGCGCTACATCCCGATCACGCAGGCCGATAAGGCGGCCATGCTGCGGGATATCGGCGTCAGTTCCACGCAGGAACTTTTCGCTGCCAACATCCCTGCAGATGTACGCCTGAACCGGCCGCTCAACCTCCCGCCGGCACTGTCGGAGATGGAGATTCTGGCGACGATGAGCGACCTGACCCGGCAGAACGTCACGCTCGCCGACTATACCTGCTTCCTCGGCGCCGGCGCGTATGACCACTACATTCCCGCCGCGGTGGACGCGTTCGTCCGCCGGGGTGAGTTCCTCACCGCCTACACGCCCTACCAGCCTGAGATTTCGCAGGGCGTGCTGCAGGTGATCTATGAGTATCAGTCGCTGGTCTGCGAACTGACCGGCATGGACCTGTCCAACGCCTCCATGTACGACGGCGGCTCGGCCATGGCCGAAGCCGCCGGCATGGTCGTCCAGCAGACGGGCCGCAAAAAGGTCGTCGTCGCGTCCTCGGTCCACCCGAACTGGCGGCGTGTGGTGAAGACCTACATGCACGGCATCGGCGTGGAAGTGATCGAGGCGCCGCTGGTCAACTGCGAGCTTGATCTCAACAAGCTGGAGACCCTGGTGACCGACGAGGTGGCCGGCGTCATCGTGCAGATGCCGAACTTCCTGGGCCACATCGAGCAGGTCAGGACCATCGAGAAAATGGCGCACGCCAAAGGCGCCCTCTTTGTCGTCGCGGCCGACCCGATTTCGCTGGCCGTCCTGGAGGCGCCGGGGAACTACGGTGCGGACATCGTCGTCATGGAAGGCCAGTCGCTGGGCAACGCCGTCTCGTACGGCGGTCCGTGGCTGGGTATCATCGCCACGCGCGACAAGTTCTCCCGCCGCATTCCGGGCCGCATCGTGGGTGCCACGCTCGACAACCGGGGGCAGCGGGCCTTCGTGCTGACGCTGCAGACCCGCGAGCAGCACATTCGCCGGGAGAAGGCGACCTCGAACATTTGCTCCAACCAGGCGCTGAACGCCCTGGCCGCTACCGTCTACATGACGCTGGTGGGCAAGGAAGGGTTGCGGGAAGTCGCCAACCTCTCGCTGCAAAAGGCGCACTACGCCGCCACGCAGATTCAGAAGCTGCCCGGCTACAAGATCGCCTGCAAGTCCAGCTTCTTCAAGGAGTTCACGATCAACTGCCCGAAACCGGCGGAAGAGATCAACCGGATGCTGCTGCAGAAGGGGATCCTGGGCGGTTACGCCTCTTCGCCGGACTACCCGTTGCTGCCCAACGCCATGACGATTGCCGTAACCGAGAAGCGTACCAAGGCGCAGATCGACCAGCTGGTCGCTGCGCTCGGGGAGGTGAAGTAGATGTCCACCCTCGCGCTGATTTTCGAAAAGTCCACACCCGGCAAGCGGGCGGTCACCTTCCCGGCTTGCGATGTGCCTGAGGTGGATCCGTCTGCAGTCATTCCGGCCGAACTGCTCCGGCAAAAGCCGGCCGAACTGCCCGAGGTCTCCGAAATCGAAGCGGTACGTCACTTCACGCAGCTCTCCCGCCGGAACCACGGCGTGGATGTCGATTTCTATCCGCTGGGCTCCTGCACCATGAAGTACAACCCGAAGGTGAACGAGGAGGCCGCCCGGCTTCCCGGCATCGCCCTGGCCCACCCGCAGCAGCCCGTGGAGACCGTGCAGGGCAACCTGAAGCTGCTCCACACGCTCGAAGGCTGGCTCTGCGAAGTGACCGGCATGGACCGGATGACGTTCCAGCCGGCGGCCGGCGCCCACGGTGAACTGACCGGCATTCTGATCATCAAGGCGTATCACGAGTCCCGCAAGGACACGGACCGGCGCAAGGTGATCGTACCGGACTCGGCGCACGGCACCAACCCGGCGACCGCCGCCATGGCAGGCTTCGATGTGGTCTCGATTCCCAGCAAGCACGACGGTTCCGTGGACCTGGACGCCCTGCGGGCGGTCGTGGGTCCGGACACCGCCGCACTGATGATGACCAACCCGTCGACGCTGGGCATTTTTGATCCGCACGTCAAGGACGTGGCGGAGATCGTTCACGCGGCGGGCGGCCTGGTCTACTACGACGGGGCGAACATGAACGCCATTATGGGCTATGCCCGGCCGGGCGACATGGGCTTCGACGTGGTCCACCTGAATCTGCACAAGACGTTCTCCACCCCGCACGGCGGCGGCGGCCCGGGCAGCGGGCCGGTGGGCGTCAAGCAGTTCCTGGCGCCGTTCCTGCCGGTGCCGGTGGTCGAACTGGCGGGCGACAAGTATCTGCTCGACTGGGAGCGGCCGCTGTCGATCGGCAAAATGATGGGCTTCTACGGCAACTTCGGCGTCGTGGCCCGGGCGTTTGCCTACACGCTGGCTTATGGGCCGGAACTGAAGGAAGTCTCGGAGTATGCGGTGCTGAATGCCAACTACATCCAGGCGCACCTCCGCAAGTACTACGACCTGGCCGTGGACCGGTACTGCATGCACGAGTGCGTGATCTCGGCCAAGACGCTCAAGCACGAAGTGGGCGTCAAGACGCTGGACATTGCGAAGCGGCTGCTGGATGAAGGCATCCATCCGCCCACCATCTACTTCCCGATGATCGTCGAGGAAGCGATGATGATCGAGCCCACCGAAACGGAAGACAAAGCGACGCTGGACCGGTTCATCGCCTCGATGGTTCAGATCTATAAGGAAGCGAAGGAAGACCCGGAGCGGG
The DNA here is from genome assembly GCA_036504075.1 of Symbiobacteriaceae bacterium. Lineage (GTDB taxonomy): Bacteria > Bacillota > Sulfobacillia > Symbiobacteriales > Symbiobacteriaceae > DASXVX01. The sequence continues at coordinate 83,766 of DASXVX010000096.1, forward strand.
TGAAGTCGGCGCCGCACCTGACCGTGGTCGGCCGTCTGGATGAAGCGCTGGCGGCACGCAAGCCGAACCTGCGCTTTAAGAAGGACCTGTAACGCAGCCTGCGTGGAAGCCGAGGAGAGGTGGGTGTTCCCGGGCGACCGGGTCAGGCCTCTCCCCGGCCTCCGTTTTTATCCGGGTGTTTTCGGAGGATTTGCGCATCATGCCTGTACTGGATCTGAACTGGCGGTTGCTGGACACGGGGTACCGGACCGGACCGGAGAACATGGCGATCGATGAAGCAATCATGCGCGCACACGGGCGCCGGGAGGTGCCACCGACACTCCGGTTCTACGGCTGGGCGCCGGCGGCGGTCTCCATCGGCTACTTTCAGTCGATGGCGGGCGAGATCGACCTGGACGCGGTGAAGGCCGGGGGGTTTAGCTACGTGCGCCGGGCCACGGGCGGGCGGATGATCTTTCATCATATCGAATTGACATACAGCGTCGCCATTCGGGAGGAACTGCTGCCGGGCGGCGTCGTGGAGACATACCGGGAACTCAGCCGCGGGCTGTTGGACGGGCTGAATCTGCTCGGGGCCGCCGGGACGCTGTCCGGCGGGGAGGAGGACCCCCGGCGCGTGAATCCCGGCGGGTTTAACACGGCCTGCTTCGACACGGCCTCGGCTTACGAATTGACCGTCGGCGGGAAGAAAGTGGCCGGCTCGGCCCAGACCCGCAAGGACGGCGTCATTTTGCAGCACGGCTCGATTCTGCTGGACCTGGACGCAGACTTGCTGTTCCGGCTCATGAAAGTGCCGGCGGAACTGAAACCGCGCCTGATGGACCGGTTCCGCGCCAAGGCGACCCACATCCGGGAAGTGCTCGCGCGGGAGGTTGGTTACGCCGAGGCGCGGGACGCCTTTACCCGTGGCTTTGCCGCCGGACTGGGGCTTCAGTTGACCCCAGGCCCGCTGACCGCTGCCGAACAAGTGGGAGCCACCACGCTGGTGACCGAGAAATACGGCAGCGACACCTGGAACCTCAAGAAATAGCCTTGTCGAACATTGACAGCCCGGTATGGCATCTCGTAAAGTAAGAGAAAACCATGCCAGCGCAGCGTGACTGGCGAATCCAGGGGGGCACCCCGGGGGAGCGCTGCGAAAGACAATTGGCCGTTCGCCTGGGCTGGAGGTATGGGGAGCGGAATGACTGACAAAACGCCCGGCGCTGTGCGCCAAGCGGAATGCCAAGGGTGGCTTTGTCAGTCACAAGTGCGCCCCCGTACCTCCTTTTTGCATGGCGAAAACACCCTGGGAGGCGAAAGCTCGCATGGCAGATTTGCGGAGTTATGATCCGGAAGTGTACGCAGCGGTTCAACAGGAAGCCCGACGGCAGCTAAATAACATTGAGCTCATCGCCTCGGAGAACTTCGTTCCGCAGGCAGTGCTGGAGGCGGCCGGCAGCGTCCTCACCAACAAGTACGCGGAAGGGTATCCGGGGAAGCGTTACTACGGCGGGTGCCAGTACGTGGACATCGTCGAAGAGATCGCCCGGGAGCGGCTGAAGGCGGCTTTCGGGGCCGACCACGTCAACGTGCAGCCGCACTCCGGCGCCAACGCGAATACGGCGGTTTACTTTGCGTTCCTGCAGCCCGGCGACACGGTTCTGGGCATGAACCTGGCCCAGGGCGGCCATCTGACCCACGGCTCCCCGGTCAACTTCAGCGGCAAGACCTATCACTTCGTCCCGTACGGGCTCGACCCGGAGACGGAGCGGGTCAACATGGACGATGTGGCGGACCTGGCCCGGCGCCACCAGCCGAAGTTGATCGTGGCGGGCTACTCGGCCTACCCGCGGGTGCTGGACTTCAAGCGGTTCCGGGAGATCGCCGACGAGGTCGGGGCGCTGCTCATGGTGGACATGGCGCACTTTGCCGGCCTGGCCGCGACCGGGTTCTACCCGAACCCCATGGAGCACGCCCACATTGTTACGACCACGACGCATAAGACGCTGCGGGGACCCCGGGGCGGCGCCATTTTGTGCCGGGCGGAATTCGCACAGGCGATTGACAAGGCGGTCTTCCCCGGCATGCAGGGCGGCCCGCTCATGCACATTATTGCGGCGAAAGCTGTGGCCTTCAAGCAGCTTTCCGACCCGAACTACAAGGCGTACTGCGGCCAGGTGGTTAAGAACGCAAAAGTGCTGGCTGAGGCGCTGACCGCGAAGGGCTTCCGGCTGGTGACGGGCGGCACGGACAACCACCTGATGCTGGTGGACCTGCGGCCGAAGGGGATTACCGGCAAGAAGGCGGAGCACCTGCTGGACACCGTGGGCATCACGGTGAACAAGAACGCCATCCCCAACGATCCGGAAAAGCCCATGGTCACGTCCGGCATTCGGGTCGGCACCCCGGCGGTCACCACCCGCGGCGCCGTGGAGTCGGACATGCTGATCATCGCGGACCTCATGGACCGGGCGATCGCCGCCCGGGACGACGAGGCGAAGCTGGCGGCGGTGAAGGCGGAGGTCACCGCCTTTACCGATCGCTTCCCGCTGGTCAAGGAGTAGCGGCTTAACTAACGGTTTAACGCCCGCCTTCGTTGAAGGGCGGGCGCTTTCATTTTGGCCCGGTTCCGGGAAGGGTGCCCATCGATCCGGGGAAGGGTGCCGGTCGATCCGGGCAAGAGTGCCGGTCGATCCGGGCAAGAGTGCCCATCGGTCCGGGAAGGATGCCCATCGATCCGGGGAAGGGTGCCCAACGATCCGGGCAAGAGTGCCCAACGATTCGGGCAGGAGTGCCCAACGATCTGGGACGGGTGCCCATCGATCCGGGATGGGTGCCCATCGATCCGGGCAAGAGTGCCCATCGATCCGGGCAGGAGTGCCCATCGGTCCGGGATGGGTGCCCATCGATCCGGGCAGGAGTGCCCATCGATCCGGGAAGGGTGCCCACCGGCTGATCGGTAATGCGGTTGGGAATATGGAGCATTTGGGGCCGCAGATGACGCAGATTTCGCAGATTCCCGGTCAGGGCGTGAAGGCTAGCCGCTTATACTGAAGCCGCAGTCTGTTGAAGTTCAGGAGAAGAGCTACGGGGTGTTTTGTCGCTGCCAAATATGAAAGCACAACGGCAGTGTGAATTTCGGCCAAGTCCTTGACGGCCTTGAGTTCCACAACCACCTTTTGGTCGACGACCAGGTCCAGAATGTGCGTTCCGACAACGACTCCCTTGTAGCGGATCGGAACCTCGACTTGGCGCGTAGCGAGAATCCCGCGCTGCTTTAGTTCCTGGCTCAACGCCTCCTCGTACACGGACTCCAGAAAGCCGGGACCCAGTGTGTTATGCACTTCAAAGGCTGCGCCAATGACTGCCTCCGTGACATCGGTATGAAGAAACTCACTCACCGCACCACGTCCCTAAAAGAAGATGTCCATGTCCATTACGGTGAAAAGACTCCGGATGTTCGAGATCCCAATCGAAATCGGAAATCTGCGCCATCTGCGCCATCTGCGCCATCTGCGGCCGATAAAGCGCTTGTGTTATCGGCAGTATTGCTCCGCGCCACGAAGCCGGCGACCAGGCGGGGGCCGGTGCGTTTTTCGAGCGTTTTTAGCCGCAGATGACGCAGATTTCGCAGATAGGGACACAACAACTAAGGTTTCTAGTAAATGCGGTATTCATGATATGTTAATACGAAGTATCTGTACTCGTTCTCGTGTTGTCCGGAAATCTGCGCCATCTGCGCCATCTGCGGCCAAAAATATCGCCCGCGCTTCCGAACGGAACGTGGCGTGAATCTTTTTGCTTACGCTCCTGGCGCAAACGGATTGACACGAATGGGCTGCCCGAGGTATGATTGACCAAGTTTGTTAACATTGCTAACTACTAGTTTGGTTAAACAAAGGGGCTGATTTCATCAATCAACGTTGGATTGAGCCATACCTGGACCGTATGGAGGTGGCATCCCGCCACTTCTTCCGGCAACTCCATGGGCGCATCGCCGACGAAGGGGGCATGGGACCCAGCCAGTTCTGCCTGCTAAAAATCCTGGGGTCGGTTCCCACCTGCACCGTTTCCGATATCGCCCAGCGGCTGGACATGACAGTGGCTGGCGCCACGGGTCTGATCGACCGGCTGGTCCGGGCGAACCTGGTGGTCCGCCGCCGCGACGAAACCGACCGGCGGGTGGTGCACACCGCCCTGAGCGAGGAAGGCAAGCAGGCGCTGGCGGCTGAGATCGGGCGGCGCCGGGCGATTATGGCCGGATGCATGGCGCCCCTGACTCAGGACGAGGTCGAATCTTTCGTCTCGGTGCTAGAAAAACTGACCCGGGCCACGGTGGACTCGGGAAGCGTAAAGGAGTAAGCGACTACATGGATAAGCGCACCAAAACGTTGGTAACGGCCGGCCTCATGATCGGCCTGCTGGTAGCGGCCCTGGACCAAACGATCGTGGACACCGCCTTTCCCCGGATGATCCGGGATCTGCACGGGGAGGACATCTTCACGTGGGTCGTCACGACCTACCTGCTGGCTTCCACGGCCATTGTGCCCGTGGTGGGCAAGCTGGCGGATATTTACGGGCGGAAGATCTTCTACCTGCTGGGCATGGGGCTCTTCATCGGCGGTTCCATGCTCTGCGGGCAGTCGCAAAACATGGTTCAGCTGATCGTGTTCCGGGGGCTGCAGGGCATCGGTGGCGGTATGCTCATGCCGATCGCCTTTACCATCGTCGGCGATGTCTACCCCGGGGAGCAGCGGGCGAAAATGCAGGGGCTTTTCGGCTCGGTCTGGGGCCTGGCGGCTGTGATCGGGCCCAAGTTGGGCGGCTGGATCACCAACAACTACACCTGGCGGTATATCTTCTACATTAATCTGCCGATCGGCCTCGCCGCGGGGCTCTTGATGTTCTTCTTCTACCGGGAGTCCCGGGGCATGCGACGTCCGATCGACTGGCTGGGTTCCGTCACCGTCGTGGCCGCCATTACGGCGCTGCTGCTCGGCCTGGAACAGGGCGGCAACGCCTGGGCCTGGAGTTCGTGGCAGTCCATCGCCCTGCTGGGGGGCGCGGGCGTACTGCTGCTCGCCTTCCTCTTCATTGAAACCAGGGTGCCGGAGCCGGTGCTGGACTTGAAGCTGTTCCAGAACCGGACGTTCGCGGTCATGTCAATCGCCGGCTTCATCATGGGCGCCGGGATGTTTGGGGCGATCTTCTTCGTGCCGTGGTTCATCCAGGGCGTGGTGGGCGTCGATCCGAACCAGGCGGGCAATGTGATGACCCCGACCATGCTGACCATGGTGGTCTTCTCGGTGGTGGCCGGACGGCTGGCGCTGAAGGTGCCGTACCGGTACCAGATGGGCGCCGGGTTCGCCATTATCGCCGCCGGCTTCTGGCTCATGAGCGGCTGGACGCCCCAAACCACCCTGCTGCAGGCGACGCTGTCCACGATGGTCGTCGGCGTTGGACTGGGCCTCATGATGCCGATTCTGACGCTGGCGGTGCAGAACGCCTTCCCGGCCAACCGGCGGGGCGTGGTGACGTCGGCGACCTCCTTCTTCCGGTCGATGGGCTCCACGGTGGGCATCACGGTGTTCGGCATCATTTTCAACCGGCAGATGTCCGGCCAGTTCACCGAGAAGTTGGCGCCGACTTTTGCCAAGGCAGCGCCACTCCTGGCGCAGTTGCCGCCGGAGGCGGCGAAGTTCTTCCAGCAGGCGCAGCAGGAGCCGCAACTGCTGGTGCGCATTCTGCTGACGCCGGAGATGCAGCGGGCCATTCCGAGTGCGCTGCGGGCGCCGTTCATCGGCGGCATCAAAGTCATGATGTCCGACTCGCTGCATGTGGTCTTCTGGACGGGATTCGCCGTCGTGATCGTTGGCCTGCTGGCGGTCCAGTTCCTGGGCAACGTCAGCCTGAAGAAGCAGTCGTTGGACCTGGGCGGGGACGTAGATACGGAGATGCCGCTGGTGGCGGACTAAACCGGGAAGGGGCGATTGGATTGGAACTGAGCGGGAAAGGCACGATGATGGAGGTCCTGGGCATTGAACTGGAAGAGGCCACACCCCAGCGGGTGGTCGCCACCATGCCGGTGGACGCCCGGACGCACCAGCCGTTCGGCATATTGCACGGCGGGGCTTCGGTGGCCCTGGCCGAAACGGTGGCCAGCATTGGCGCCACCCTGAACGCCGGTCCGAACCGGGTCGCGGTGGGCATGGAGATCAACGCCAACCACATTCGCCCGAAGCAATCCGGGACGGTGCGGGCCGTCGCCACGCCCAGCCATGTCGGCAAGGCCACCACGGTCTGGGAGATCCGGATCAGCGACGAGGATGAGCGACTGATCTGCCTCTCCCGCTGCACGCTGGCCTTTGTGGATCGCGCCCGCTGAGTGCCCGTCTGCCGCGAACCCGGCTCTCCTGAGGGAGGGCCGGGTTTCTGATTGTGATCCGGAGCCGCGGGATCGTTAGTGGGCGTGCGTTTTGGGGTCCGGCTTGCCCGCGGGAATGAGCAGGGAAGCGATGATCGAGAGCGCCAGCGCACCGATAATCACGCCCAGCGAGACCGAGATGGGCACCTGGATGTCGACCAGCACCACCAGCATTTTGGCGCCGACAAAGGTCAGGATCAGGCAGATGCCGTACTTGAGGAACCGGAACTGTTCCAGCACCGATGCCAACAAGAAGTAGAGCGACCGGAGGCCCATAATGGCAAAGATATTGGACGTGTAGACGATGAACCCGTCGGTGGTCACCGAGAAGATGGCGGGAATCGAGTCCAGCGCGAAGATGACGTCGCTGGTTTCGATCATCACCAGCACCAGCAGGAGCGGAGTAGCCATCCACTTTCCGTGTTCTTTGAGCAGGAACTTCTCCCGGTGATAGTCGTGCGTCACCGGCACCACTTTGCGGACGTACTTGATCAGGGGGTTGTCTTCGGGGTTGACCTCCTCGTCGTCTTTGAAGGCCATCTTTATGCCGGTGTAGACCAGGAAGGCACCGAAAATATAGAGAATCCAGTGGAACTGGTGAACCAGCGAGGCGCCAAGACCGATCATGATTGCCCGCAGAATCAGAGCGCCGATGACGCCCCAGAAGAGCACGCGGTGCTGGTACGCCCGGGGCACTTTAAAGAAGCCGAGGATCATCACAAAGACGAAGATGTTGTCCATGCTCAGGGACTCTTCGATCAGGTAGCCGGTGAGGTATTCCAGACCGGCCGTGGGACCCTTCATGTAGTAGACCAGGATGCCGAAAGTGAGCGCCAGCGCTACCCAGACGCCGGTCCACATAAGTGCTTCGCGGGGACGGACTTCGTGCGAGTCCTTGTGGAAGACCCCGAGATCAAGAGCCAGTAACCCAAGCACGACCAGTGGGAATACGCCCCAGAGTACCCATGGCATCATGATGAAACCTCCGTTGTAAAAATATGGGACTCCCAGGCAACAGAAAAAGGCACGGCAAGACCTGGTTCGGATGAACCAAGGTCTTGCCGTGCCTCTGAGAGGCAGGTCCAGCCGGGGTATTCCCCGTCTTGACGACTGGACCGCTCACGCTTGATCGGCGTGGGCTGGCTACTCCCCTTGTAAGGGTGTGAGCATATGGGCTTGTGGACAGATTAGCAAGCGGACTATCGACTTGTCAAGCACCCTTTGGAGGATTCCCTGCGCCTACCGCTTGTGCTAGAGTTCTCCTTGTAGCGGCTTGCCTTGTAACGGCTTGCCTCGTAGCGGCTTGCCTTGTAACCGCTTGCCTTGTAACCGATTGCCACGGCAACCGATTTTCGTGGGAGGGTGTCCATGCTTCGCTTTCTATTCGCCGCACTCAGCATCCTGCCCCGTGGTCTGCGGCGGCGCCTGATCCGCTTGCTGGTGGAAGTGGTGTTTCGGCGCCTGGTCACCGAGGAGATCTCCGGGAAAAGCCAGATCCCGGACGGCCCCTGCCTTTTTGTCTGCAATCATCTCTCCAATGCCGACGCCCTGGCGCTCTATCGCGCGCTCCGGCCCAAGCAGGTGTTCTTCCTGGCGGGCGTCAAGCTTCAGGACGTCCTGCTGACCCGCATCGGTTCGGATGCGGTGGATACGATCCCCATCCGGCCGAACTCGCCGGACGTGGAGGCGCTGAAGCGGGCCGTGGAGACGCTCAAGTCCGGTCGCTCGGTGCTGATTTTCCCGGAGGGAACCCGCAGCCGCACCGGCTGTCTGATCCGGGCCAAGAAAGGCGCAGCGCTGATCGCCCGGCGGGCCGGCGTACCCATCGTCCCCATCGGGCTGACCGGCTCGGAAAAGTTCATGCCCATTAACGAGCAGGATATGGGCGGGGAGGGCCTGCGGCGGGCGACGATTACCGTCCGCGTCGGCCCGCCGTTTGCCGCGGCCGACCTGGCTTGCGCCCCCGCAGACGGGGAGGACGAGCGGCAACTGCTGGCTGATGCCATGATGCGTAAAGTCGCGTCACTGCTTCCCCCCGAATACCGCGGGGTTTATCGAAATTTGTAGCAGGAACGTTATGGAGTACGATCGAAACCTCATAACGGGCGTCACCACTTTTCCCCAAGGAGAGGGATGCACCGTGAAGATTTCGGTTCGGCAATTGGCGGTAGCCGGCATTCTCGGCGCCGTCAGCATCGTGATGGGTTACGTTCCGGGTCTCGGGTTGATTCCGGTTCCGACCCCTGCCGGTCACGCGACGATTCTGCATGTGCCGGCGATTATCGCCGGGGTCGCCGAAGGACCGGTGGTGGGGGCGCTGGTGGGGTTGATTTTCGGCCTGGTCAGCATGCTCAGGGCCACGGCGCCGGCCCAGTTTTTCGTGGACCCGCTCATTTCGGTCCTGCCCCGGATTTTTATTGGCGTGACGGCGGCCTATGCCTTTGCGTTGGTCCGACGGTGGAGCCTGGTGGGGGCATTGATCACCGCCGGGGTGGTCGGGACGCTCACCAACACGGTGCTGGTGCTCTCCATGATTGTGTTCCGGGGCTACCTGGCGGCAGGCGTAGCTGTGACCATCGGCCTTGTGCAAGGCACACCGGAAGTGGTCGTCGCCGCGATCGTGCTGGCCGTGGTGGGCGCTGCGCTCGGGCGGGCGGGTTACTTGAAGTATGGTGCGAAAGTGGCGAGACCGGTGCGAATGAAGAGCGCCTGACGATCGGAGAAAGGGCCGTTCCGCGACTGACGAAGTCAGTC
>DASXVX010000097.1:0-116803 GCA_036504075.1 Symbiobacteriaceae bacterium
AATCACGAGAGCACATGTTTTAGGGTGGCTATGCCGAGAGGGATCACCCGTTCCCATTCCGAACACGGCCGTTAAGCCTCTCAGGGCCGATGGTACTACGTCTTGAACGTGGGAGAGTAGGTCGCCGCCCAAACTATTTACATCAAGGGCCACTGCACAAGCAGTGGCCCTTGAGCACATTATGACGATGTGCCCACGGCAGCAAAGCGGGACCCCGGCACCGCCCGCTAGCCCCGGTTCCGGCGCAGCAAGGCAGGCGGGAGGGCCAACCCCGCCGCCAGGGAGCCCGCATAAAACATGGTCTGCGTAAGTTCGTGCCCGGCTGAGGCCACCTGGCCACGTGCCAGCTCCAGCATACCCGTGTACGCCATAAAACCGGGCGCCAGTGGGAACAACCCTGGAACGATGAACAGCAGCGTGGGCTGCCGGAGGTAGCGGGCCAGGAGTTCCCCGGCGGCTCCGATCGTGAGGGCACCGACAAACGCCGCCAGCACCTGAGGTGCATGTAGCGCGCGAGCCAGCTCGTAGGTTATGTACCCAAGAAGGCCCGTGAGGCCGGAGGCCCACACGGCCCGCAGGGGTCCCCGGAACGCGGCGGCCGCCGCCGCTGATGTGGTGAAGGCGGCAAGGAAGTTCAACATGTTCACAGCCTCCCCGTCAAATACAGCCCTGAAGCCACACCAGCCGCCAGAGCGGCGGCTTTCATGGTCGCCTCGAGGGCACGGGCCCCGGCGCTTAACAGGTCGCCCGCCATGGCGTCCCGGACTGACGACGTGAAAGCCAGACCGGGCAGGAGAATCATGATGCCGCCGGCGACCACTACCGCGAACTCGCTGCCGACCCAGGCGTTCAGGGCCAGTGCGCAGAAGACGGCGGTACCTCCGGCCATGAAGTCACCGATCGCGTCAGGAAACCGCATCCACCCGACCAGCCGCTGCACTCCCTGCACCAGGATATTGGCGAGGAGAGCCGGCCCCAGGTCAATCCGGGTGCCGCCCACCAACATGGTGGCAGCGGCCGCGGCCAGCCCGCTAAGAGCTACATCGGACCAGGGTGGAAGCGGTCCCGGCTGCTCACCGATGGCTCGAATCCGTCCCAGTGCCTCAGCTGGGGGGATTGGGCTGGCGACAAGTTCGCGGGACAAGGCGTTCACGGCGCTGACGCGGTCCAGGGCCACGGTGCGATGCCGGATGCGTCGGACTACGGTCAGATGGTGGTCAGCGCCGAGGCTCACCATCAGGCCGGTGGGCATGGCCAGGATGCCGACCTCGCTCATGCCGTAGGCCTGGGCAATTCGGGTGACGGTATCCTCAACGCGGGTCACTTCGGCTCCGGAACTCAACAGCACTTCGCCTGCAGCGGCCACTACCGGCAAGACTTCAGCGGCGGAAGCCATATTTGATCACTTCCTTGGGTGACGGCTATCGGTAAGCCATAGCATAGCCCAGGACGGGGAAGCCGTGAAGGGGAGACGGACATACTGTATACGAGGTGAGCGGTATGAGCGAGCAAAAGACGAATCCGGCGGGCTATGTTGTCAAATGTGGCGACGGTACCGGCGGCCGGGTCTCCGCCGATTCGCCGGATCAAGCGGAAGCGATGGCCGAAGAGATGTGCCGGGTGCACGACGGTGTCAGCGAGAAGCCAAAGCCCCGGCCAGAGCGCTAGCGGGAGCGGCGGGCACGCGCCTGCCGCTTTTCCCCCTCAACCCCACTGTACCCCAGAATCTGTACGTTGCTGCCGGTGACGGGAACTGGTAGAATTAATTCTCGCCACCCGATAATGGCGCCATCGTCTAGAGGCCCAGGACACCACCCTTTCAAGGTGGACACACGGGTTCGAATCCCGTTGGCGTCACCAACTCCAATATGTGGCATAACCCCGGTAGCCGGTTGGCTACCGGGGTTATGTCATGATTGGGCACCCGCCGCATATCAATAAGGATGTACTGCTTTTTGGCATCCATCCGGAGCAGGCATTGCCGTGCCGAAAATCGAACTTTATTGCGACGGAGCGTTACGTTTCTGCCTGCACGGAACGGATGCATCACTCAAGGCGCCTGAAGCCCCCATCCCCATTCGGGGGGCAGCGCCGAAAGGAGGCGACCGGTGAAGCAGCGTTGGCAACAAGCCCGCCCTACCGAAGCGAGATTTGAGCGCCGGCTCATCGTCCTGTTCATGGTGATTTTCGTGGGTGCAAGTGGCTTTTTTGCATGGGCACTGAAGCCCGAACGCCACCACATTTCGGTCGAAGGTCTGGATCACGCTGTCGTTTTCTGGAGCGCCGCGAAGGATCTGGGTGCGGCACTTCGGTCCGGTGGCGTCGAATTGGGTCCCAAGGATCAGGTTTCCCCGTCCCTGACCATGCCTCTTAAGGGCAAGCGTGAAGTGGCCGTCCAGATCAAGAAAGCCCTGCCGGTTACGGTAGCGGTGGACGGCAAGAACCTGCAGACGGAAAGCGTCGCGGCGAACGTTGCCGGTCTCCTTCAAGAGCTTTCCGTTCAGCTGAACCCGAAAGACACCGTCTCTTTCGACCTTGCGGCAGCCCTGGTGGCCGGCATGCAGGTCAAAGTCGTTCGCCATACAGAAACGATCTCCGTCGCCCAGGTCGAAATTCCCTTTGAGACGGTTCGTCAGGAAGACCGCACCATGGACGCGGGCCGGACTGAGGAACTCCAGGCGGGCGAGTCCGGTATCAAGGAGATCAAGAACATCACGTACCTGGAAGACGGCCGGCCGGTGAAGACGGAAGTCGTCGAGGAGAAGGTCGCCAAGGAGCCCGTGTCGCAGGTCGTCGCCTATGGCACGGTCGCGGTGGTCTCCCGTGGTGGCCGGGATTACCGCTACTCCAGGGAGCTTGAATTGTCCGCCACGGGTTACACCGCTGGCAAAGAGAGTAATCCCAACGGAAATGGGTACACCTATACCGGGATGAAAGCGGTGCACGGGGTGGTGGCCGTGGATCCCAACGTCATTCCCCTGTACACCCGCCTCTACATCGAGGGCTATGGCCCCGCTGTGGCGGCGGACATCGGGGGAGCGATCAAGGGCAACCGCATTGACCTTTGCTTTGACTCCCTGGCCGAAGCCCTGAGTTGGGGCCGGCGCACGGTTACAGTCTACGTGCTGAACGACTGATTGATCAAACGGCCAGATGCCGGTGAATAGCCGGCCTCTGGCCTTTAGGCTATCGTTGAAGGAGCGATCCGTTTGGACTTGTCGAATCCGACGACCCTGAAGGCGATTATGACGGCCCGCGGCATCCGGCCTCAGCACAAGCTGGGGCAGAACTTCCTGACCGATTCCCGCGTCCTGGACGCCATCGTGGCGGCCGGGGAGGTTGGCCCTGAGGATGTAATCCTGGAGATCGGTCCGGGGCTGGGCACCCTGACCCAGCGGCTGGCCCGGGCGGCCGGCCGGGTAGTTGCGGTTGAGTTGGACCGGACTCTGGTACAGATCCTCCAGGAAAATCTGGTGCCGCAGCATGCCAACTTGGAGGTCGTGCAGGGCGATGCCAACCGGATTGACCTGCGCAGTCTGTTGGCGGAACGGCTGGTGTCCGGGCAGCGGGCCAAGGTTCTGGCGAACCTGCCCTACTACATTACGACGCCGTTGGTCATGCGGCTCCTGGAGGAGCGTCTCCCGCTTGCCGAAATCGTCGTAATGGTGCAGAGAGAGGTGGCGGATCGCATGATCTCGCCGCCGGGCTCCAAGGATTACGGCGCCCTCAGCGTGGCCGTACAGTACTACACGGAGCCTCGCATCGTGGTCAAGGTGAGCCGGGGGGCCTTTCTGCCGCCGCCCGATGTGGATTCGGCGGTCGTCGCGATGCGGGTCCGACAGAGCCCGCCGGTGGACGTTCCCGCCGACCGGTTTTTCCGGGTCGTCCGAGCGGCCTTCGGACAGCGCCGCAAGGTCCTGCTGAATGCTCTGGCTTCCGGGCTGGGGATCGAGAAGCCGGTTGTCCAGCAGGCGCTGGAGGCCGCCGGCATCGTGCCCACCCGCCGGGGAGAAACGCTTTCGCTTGCCGAATTTGCGGCGGTCGCGCGCAACCTGTCCAACATTGGGGAAAATATCAGCAACGCCCCGGAAACAGGTGTAACCGACAAGGTTTAACAGTGCTATAATTACTAATAAGGCGTGTCTAGCCAGGTCTGTGAGGAGGGAGTCGTCTTGCAGGACTTACCATTTCATAGCCCAACCCGTGGACCACTCAGTTACGAGCGTCTGGTGAAAGACATTCTGGAATACGTGGCTGAACAACCGGATAACAAGTACAAGCTGATCGTGGGAACCGATTCACACACCCGGACCGATCTGTGCTTTGTCACGGCTGTCGTGGTGCATCGCCAGGGCAAGGGGGCCCGGTACTACTACCGCCGGCGCCACCAGGCCAAGATTCGCAGCCTCAGGCAGAAGATCTTCTACGAGACGGCCATCTCTCTGGCCCTGGCGGAAAAGCTGGCCGGCAGTCTGGCCGAGGCCGGGGCGGCTGCCCTGAACGTCGAGATCCACCTGGACGTGGGTGAGAACGGCGAAACGAAAGACCTGATCCGCGACGTCGTTGGAATGGTCACCGGGAGTGGCTTCCACGCCGAAATCAAACCCAATTCCTACGGCGCGTCCAAAGTTGCTGACAGATACACCAAGTAATTGTCGAAATTTGTTTGACTGGGTGCTTGACAAGAAAGCCTGACCACGCTTAAAATTATAATTTCCTTGACTCAGCCCTCCGGAACTGGTATAATGAGGGCAGTGCAGGTTTTTGCCCGTGGGAGAATCTGCCTGTCGGCCCCAGTTCGCTGGAAGGGTGTGGTGTTCACTTGGCTCCCAAGAGTATTCTTGCGGATATCAAGAAGGACCTCGATTCCTATGTCGGTGAAAAAATTCGCTTGAAGGCAAATAAGGGCCGCAAGAAGATACTCGAGCGGGAAGGTGTTCTGGAGAGCACGTATCCCAACATCTTCATCGTTAAGCTCGAGGAAGCCGATAGCGAACGCCGAGTTAGCTATAGCTACGCCGATCTGCTTACGGAGGCCGTTGAACTGGTGGTCTGCTCCTCGGGCGGACAGGAGACGAAAATTGAGGCACATTCCCGTTAACATACACCGCAGCCCGGCCTGGGACAAGCCCAGGCTCTTTCTTTTGCCCATGGAGGAAAAGTGAGCGATGGCACGGAATGTCGACACTGTTCCAATCTGGGGTGAGGGGCGGTTGCTGTGGAACAACTCACGGTGTACAGCCATGCGAAAGTCAACCTGAGCCTCGACGTGCTGGAGAAGCGCCCCGAGGACGGGTACCACTATATCCGGACGGTCATGGTGCCCATTAGCCTGGCCGACCGGGTGGTGCTCCATGAGTCCCCGGAGATCTCTGTGACCATGAGTCCGGCCATCGAGGGTCCGGCGGAGGCGAACCTGGCGTTCCGGGCGGCGCAGTTGCTCCGGGACACCACCGGATACGCCGGCGGGGCATCGATTCACGTCGAGAAGGCGATTCCGGTGGCCGGGGGGCTGGCCGGCGGCTCGACCAACGCCGCGGCGGCGCTTACGGGGCTGAACCGGCTCTGGGGGACCGGGCTTACCCAGCCGGAGCTGATTGCACTGGCGATCCAGCTTGGCTCAGACGTGCCGTTTTTTGTGCCGTCCCGACCGGCCCGGGTGGAAGGCATTGGTGAGCGGCTGACACCCATCGTTGTCAAGCGGCCGCTCTGGCTGGTGCTGGCGACGCCCGACGTGGCCAAGTCCACCGGCAACGTCTTTCGGCTGTTTGACGAACTGCGGCACGTCGACCGGCCTGACATGGCCGCACTGGAGGCCGCCCTGGCTGGCGGCGACCTGGTGGCCGTTGCCGCAGCGCTCGGAAACGTGTTCGAGGCGGTCATGCTCCCCCGGCACCCCGAAATCGGGATGCTGAAGCGGGCCATGCTCGATCTCGGGGCGCTGGGAGCACTCATGTCGGGCGCAGGCCCAACCGTCTTCGGCATCGTGGAAGACGAAACGGCGGGCCGGATTCTGGAGGCCGGTCTGGGCTCGCTGAACGCCCGGACGAGCCTGGTCCGGACCATCGGAGGCGACGGGGATGGAGATTGAGCAAGCCATGCTCGTGCTGGCCCGTGCGCTGTCGCCCGGCCATACTGACGAACGCCTGACAGAGGCGGTCCGCACGGTCCTGCTGGAGGGGCTGACGGGCCGCCTGCCCGCGGGCATCCCTGACTCGGAGGCGGCCGCACTGCGGGATTGGCTGGCCCGGGAGCAGGCCGGCCGGGCCGACCCGGCCGGAGCCCTCTACCAGCAGATGCTCGGCCGTGCGGTCGTGCGGGACAAGGCGGGGACGCTGGCCGTGCAACGGCAGCGGCGGGCTCACCGGGCCACCGGCGCCTACTACACGGGCGATCTGGTCGTGCGGTACCTCCTGGACCGGGTCGGGGCGCTTTTGCCCGGGGCGGTCAGCCTCATTGACCCGGCCTGCGGCTCCGGGGCCTTTCTGGAGGCTGCCCGGGGCCGCTTTGCGCGCCTCGTCGGGCTGGATGCCGATCCCACGGCCATCGAAATATGTCGGTCGCGGGTGCCGGAGGCCGCGCTGCATGTCGCGGACGCCCTGTTGGACCCCTTTCCGGGGGGCTATGATCTGTGCGTGGGCAACCCCCCGTATATCAGTTCCGGGCTGCGGGGAGCACCGAACCACCAGCGGGAACGGCTTACCGAATTGCGGCGGCGGTACCCCCGGACGGCGGAGTATAAGCTGAACACCTACCCGCTGTTCGTGGAGCGCGGGTTGGAACTCTTGCGCGACGGCGGGGTGCTCGGGTTCATTCTTCCGGATTCGTTTCTGTCCGGGCGCTACTTTGCCGGTACCCGGCGGCTGCTGCTGAATTACGCCATTCAGGAACTGGCGCTGATCTGCGAGGACTTCTGGGAGCACGGGCGGGTGGGGCAGTCGGTTATCCTCATCGTCCGGAAGTCGCCGGCTCCGCCCGACCATACGATCTGCGTCAAGGTCTGCGCCCGGGTGGATGACCTGGACCGGTCGAACGGCGTGGCTGTACCGCTGGACGAGGTGGTTTGGGGGCCATTACAGCGGCTCAGACTGTTACCGGATCCGGATATGCGTGGATTCGTCCGACGCATAGAAGGTATGCACGGCAGCATGCCCCTGGGGCGCTTCCTGACGACCTACAGTGGCCTTATTGGCAGGCGGGGGCAGGATACCCTGCTCCGGACCCTCAACCCCGGCCTGGCGGGTCCCTGGGGCCTTCTGCTGCGATCCGGCCGGGAAATCGACCGCTACCGTCTGAACTGGGCGGGGGAGGAGGTCTGCCTTGCCCCGGACCGCATCAAGAGCGGCGGCAACCTGGCCTATTACCGGAACCCGAAGCTGATGCTCCGGCAGACTGCGGACTCGCTTCGGGCGGTGTACGACGACCAGGGGTACTTTTGCCTGAACAACATCCACCTGCTGGTACCGGCCGGCGGCGGACCCGAGCCGGACTTGCGGGTGATGCTGGGGCTGATCAACTCGGGGCCGTTTAACCGGTATTACCGAGCGTTAACGATGGAGGCGGGAAGGCTCTACCCGCAGGTCGACCTGGATCTGCTGGCGACCATTCCCGTGCCGCCGTTACCCGGCGTGGAGCGGGACCGGCTGGCCGGTCTGGTGCGGACACGGGAAAAGGCCGCCCCTGAAGAGGCGGCCCTGCTTGAGCAGGAAATTGACGAATTGGTAGAACGGCTATACGGGCTGGATTGACGAATTGGTGGAACGGCCATGCCTAGTACCGGTTCCGGCTCCGGTAGGCCGAAGTGGCGGAGTTGCGGGAGCTGAAAGTCCGTCCGTCGAAGCTGTCGGCACGCCTGCGGGACCGGCGCCGCCGGAGTGCCCGGCGGACAGCCCTGACCACCGCCCGGAAGACCAGAAGGCCCAGGAACGCAAGCGCCAGCCACTTGAGCGCCAGGCCGGCCCAGTGAAGGATCCCGGTTAACGGCGACGCCAGAACGGCCTGCGAAGGCAACACCGGCACGGTGGCCAGGAGGCGGTCGCCCTCCCGGACTTCCAGCGCACCCACTTGCTGGCCGGCAGTGACCGGAGCGGCCACATTCGGCGGCAACTTGGGTTGAATCGTCACCGCCGGCTGCCCGCCCCTGGGCACCGAAACCAGGAAATCGGCACCGGCTAACGCCGACACGCCCGGCGCCTTGCCGCCTGTGACCGGAACGGTACCGAACGGGGTGCCTTTCGCAAACAGCGGTTTCTGTTCGAACTCGCCGTAGCCGTAGTCCAGGAGGGCGATCATGTCGTTGTACTGCGTGGCGGCCAGATTTTCGCCCATTACGACGCCTACCAGCAGGCGGTTGCCCCGTTTGGCCTCCACGACCAGGGTCAGGCCGGCCTCTTCCGTAAAGCCGGTCTTGCCGCCCATGGTGCCGTCGTAACGGGAGAGCATGGCGTCGTGATTGTAGTACGGGCCGTTCCGATCGCTCTTGCCGGGCCAGTAAAACTCCTTGGTTCCGGCAATCTTAAGCAGTGTGGGGTTGGCCAGCGCAGTCCGGGCGATGAGCGCCAGGTCCAGCGGCGTCGTGTAGTGGCCGGCGTCATGGAGACCGTGCGGATTGGTGAAGTTACTGTGGGTGGCACCGATGCGCCTGGCCGTCTCGTTCATCCAGGCGACGAACTGGTCCGGCTTGCCGCCCCCCACGCCTTCAGCGATGGCCTGGGCGCAGTCGTTGCCCGACGAAAGCAGGAGACCGTACAGCAGGTATTCCAGCTTCTGCTTTTCGCCTCGCTCCAGGTAGCAGGAAGAGGAATCGAGGGGCAAGTCCACGGCCTTGCCGCTGATCTCGATCACCTGGTCCAGCTTGCCGTGCTCCACTGCGACCAGGGCGGTAAGAAGTTTGGTAGTACTTGCGGGATAGGCTTTTACGTAGCCGTTTTGCTGGTAGAGGACCTGGCCGGATACGCCGTCCAGCAGCAGTACGCCGCGCGCGTGGGTAACGGGGCTGCCGGCCAGGGCGGGCAGGGCGACAGCAAGCCACAAAAGCGTCGCTGCCGCTCCCGTCACAACCTTCTTGTCCAAGGGAGCAACTCCTCCATCCGGGAGTGCTAAACGACACACGGGTCCCATTGTGGAAACGAGTCCACAGGGTCACTGTGAATCGCTGGCACTTTGAATTCGCCTCAGGCAAAACGGAACCCTGCCGGAAAACCTCCCCGGAAGCATCAGGGTGTGAGGACATCCGGCCCCCGAAAAAGAGGAGTTTTGCTTGCACGACACGAAGGAACTGGCTGATTTCCCCTCCCGGAAGGAGTGAACGGGCGTGGCGGTTAATGTCATCTTACTAGCCGGCGCAGCCAATACGGGTCCTCTCAAAGAGGTCAGCACTGCCACTAACGAGGCGCTGATCGAGATCGGCGGGAAGCCTATGGTGCAGTACGTCGTTGACGCACTAAGGCAATCAAAAGAAGTCGATCGCATCGTCATCGTTGCGCCCCCCGGCGAACTGGAGCCACATGTAAAAGGCGATCGCCTGGAGTTCGTGCCCAGTGCCGGACACATTATCGACAACGTTCTCGTCGCTGCCCGTACCCTGCCCCGGGACGTGCAACTGCTCCTCGCCACCAGTGACATTCCGCTGATCACCGGCGACATGATCGACGGCCTGGTTGCCCTTTGCCGCCAGAAGCCGGCGGACCTCTACTACCCCATTGTCGAGAGGACCATGGGCGAGCACAAGTATCCGAACGTGAAGCGTACTTACGTAAACCTGAGGGAAGGCGTCTTCACCGGTGGCAACCTGTTCCTGGTGAACCCGGAGATCGTGGAAGGCGTGGCGCCCAGGGCCCGCAAGTTCCTGGATTACCGGAAAAATCCGGCGAAGATGGTGACGCTGCTCGGGCTGTCGTTCCTCCTCCGGTACATGGTGCTCAAGAATCTGACGCTGAAAGAACTGGAGGCCAAGGTCTCCAGCATGTGGGCAATTCATGGCGCCGTCATTATCTGCCCGTGGCCTGAAGTGGGCATTGACGTCGACAAGCCCAGCGACCTGCAACTGGCCCGGGCTGTCCTTTCCTAAAATCGGTGAGTATGCCCCGACCTGAGAGTCGGGGCATTTCTACGGGGGCGAGGTCCACGGAGAAACTGAATCGGAGCCAGCGCCTGGTGCACATCATAAAGGTGCTGGTCGAACGGCCGGGGGAATTGATTCCCCTGAATTACTTTACGGAACGGTTCGAAGCAGCCAAGTCCACCATTTCGGAGGACCTGGCGCTGGTCAAGGAGACGCTGGAGGCCGGCGGCTCGGGTCTTGTAAAGACCCACCCCGGGGCCATCGGCGGAGTTCAGTACTGGCCTGTCCCTTCGGCGGATGAGGTCCGTTCCACGTTGGACGAACTCTGCCGGATGCTGGGCAATCCGTCTCGGGTGTTGCCGGGCGGCTTTGTGTACATGACGGATGTGGTCACGCATCCGGTCTGGAGCGCCCGCATCGGTGAGATTATGGCGGCCCGGTTCATCGGCGCGGCACCCGACGTGGTGCTGACGGTGGAGACCAAGGGCATCCCGCTGGCGCTGATGGTGGCCCGAGCGCTGGGAGTGCCCATGGTCTATGCCCGCCGGGAAGGGCGGGTCACCGAAGGGGCGTCCTTTACCGTCCACTACATTTCCGGGTCTTCCCGGCGCATCAGTACCATGACCGTGGGGCTGCGGGCGCTCAAGCGCGACTCCCGGGTCCTGATCATCGACGACTTCATGAAGGCGGGCGCCACGGCCCGTGGCATGGTGGACCTGGTGACCGAACTGGGCGCCACGGTGGCGGGGGTGGGCATTTTTGTGGCCACGGCAGAACCGCAGAAAAAGCGGGTCGATGAGTATGTCTCACTGCTCACGCTCGTAAAGGTGAACGAAGACGAGCGCGTGGTGGAAATCGTTCCGGCCCTGCAGCCATGAAACTTGCGATCGGGGGGACACGTATGGACAAGCGACCGGCGAACTGGTTCCGGAATCTGGCCGTGGGGGCCGGAGTGTTGGCGGTGCTGATGGTGGGAGGCATGGAGGGCCTGCAGGGGGCAAATCTGGCCCTGTGGCTGCACCTTCCGCTGACGTTGCTGGTGCTCACAATCATGGGCGGCGGGGCCATGGTGGCCGGCGTGGCATTCTGCGAGTACCGGGCCCGGATGCATTGACCCAACTGTTGGAGCAGGCTGCACGGACTTACGGGTGTCAAACCTGATAGCCTGAGCCCTTGCGCCCGTGGAACTGTAGGCGAACAAGTTCTAAAACTTGATTATCCTGGCAGGAAAAACCTGGCAAAAGATGGAAATCATCTTATACAACCGTTGAGGAGGTTTTGCCTGTGCAGGTTACCGATGTCCGTGTCCGGAAAGCCACCGGTACAGAGAGCAAGCTCAAGGCCTATTGTTCCGTGGTGCTCGACGGCATGTTTGTCGTGCACGACGTTCGCGTGGTGGAGGGCGTCAACGGGATGTTTGTTTCCATGCCACGGCGCAAGACGAATGAAGGTGAGTTCAAGGACCTCGCTCATCCCATTACCGCCGAGGCCCGTGAGATGATCCAGCGGGCCGTGCTCGACGCTTACTTTGAGGCTGAGCGCAAGGAGACGGTGATCGCGTAACCTGGCCGTTGGACCCCCCAGGCTGCAAGGCAGCCCGGGGGGTCCACTTTGTTCTCTCAATCGAGCTTGAAACTGACGGAGTCCTTCGTAGTCCTTTTGCTTTGTCAGGCTAAATGACTATGGTATAATGTCTGCGGACTAAACCCAGGGGGGGGTTCCATGTCGAACACCACGGTTGTCATTCTGGCCGCCGGACACGGTAAGCGCATGAAGTCGAACTTGATTAAGGTCATGCACCCGCTCGCCGGGAAGCCCATGATCGGGCATGTAGTCGACAACGCCCGCCGCGCCGGTTTCAACGATATCGTTGTGGTGGTGGGCTTTCAGCAGGAACGCCTGCGTGCCTACCTGGGGGATTCCGTTAAATACGCCGTGCAGACGGAACAGTTGGGGACCGGTCATGCGATGCTGCAGGCCGAGCCCTTTATTGATGCCAAGCCGGACGGCGATGTCTTTGTCATGCTCGGCGATAATCCATTCCTGAAGGCGGAGACCATTCACCGGTTGTTCAAACAGCACCACGAATCCGGTGCCAGCGCCACGCTCCTGACCGCCAGGGTCAGTGACCCCACGGGGCTGGGCCGGATCATCCGGGATTCGGCAACCGGACAATACCTCGGGACCGTGGAGGAGAAGGACGCCACACCGGAACAGAAGAAAATCCAGGAAATCTGGCCGGGGGTGGCCGTCTTCCGCCGGCAGGGCCTGGTAGACGTGCTCAAGCGGCTGGACAACAACAACGCCCAGCGGGAGTACTACCTCCCCCAGACCTTTGAGATTTTATCCCGGGACGGCCGGCGGGTGGAGGCGGCGCTGGAAGCCTCCGAAGCCGAGGCGATCGCGCCCAACGACCGGGTCAAGTGGGCGGAGGCGGAGGCGCGCATCCGCTGGGACATCCTGGAGCGGCATATGCTCGAAGGCGTCACGATCATCGATCCCAGGTCGACCTTTATCGACGAGGACGTCCAGATCGGGCAGGACACGGTCATCTGGCCGAACACGTTCATTCACGGTCACACGGTCATTGGCACCGACTGCGTTATCGGGCCCGGGTCCACCGTCGTCTCCTGCCGCATCGCCGATAAGGTGAAAATCCATCAGTCGGTGGTGGAGCAATCGGCGATCGGGCCGGGCTGTGTAATCGGGCCCATGGCCCACTTGCGGCCGGGCTGCGATCTGGAAGGCGACGTGGAGATCGGCAACTACGCCGAACTCAAAAAAGCAAAAGTCGGGCGTGGCGTAAAATGCCACCACCACTCCTATATGGGCGATGTGACCATTGGCGAGCGAGCCAACATTGGCGCCGGCGCCATCACCGCCAATTACAACGGCTACGAGAAGTTCGCAACGACGATCGGGGTACAGGCGTTTGTGGGTACCAACGTCAACCTGATCGCCCCCATCACAATTGGAGACGGCGCCCTGGTGGCAGCCGGCTCTTCAATCGGTCGGAGTGTCCCGCCGGATGCACTGGCAGTCGAACGGGCCGAACCGATCGTTAAAGAGGGCGGAGCAGCGCGGCTCAAGGCGCGATACCGGGCCCGCAAAGAGGCCAAAAGCAGGGAGGGCGTCTGAAAGTGGTACCGTATCCGGACCGTAAGCTGAAAATCTTCTCGGGCAACGCAAACCTCCCCTTGGCCCAAGCAATCGTGGAGCAGATGGGGATCCGGCTTGGTGACATGAACGTGAGCCGTTTCTCTAACGGCGAGATCCGGGTGGACATCAACGAGAGTGTTCGCGGGGCCGACTGTTTCGTGCTCCAGACCAGTGCACATCCGGTGAACGAAAACCTGATGGAGTTGCTGATCATCGGTGATGCCCTGCGCCGGGCCAGTGCCCGGCGGATTACGGCGGTTGTGCCGAACTTCTTCTATGCCCGCCAGGACCGCAAGGCCCGGGGCCGGGAGCCGATCACGGCCAAGCTGGTGGCGAATATTATCGGCACGGCGGGGTTCCGGCGGCTTCTGACGATCGACCTGCATGCGGCGCAGATCATGGGCTTCTTCGATGTGCCGGTGGATCACCTCAAGGCGGGTCCGCTCCTGGCCGAATACTTTAAGAAGAAGCACCTGCCTAACGCCGTGGTCGTTTCGCCGGACAGCGGCGGCGTGCCCAGGGCTCGGGAGTTGGCCGAGCGGCTGGGCGTGAGCCTGGCGATCATCGACAAGCGGCGTCCGGAGCCGAATGTGCTCGAGGTTATGAACATCATCGGCGACGTGGCGGGCAAGCAGGCGATCATGATCGACGACTTGATCGACACCGCCGGTACCATCGTCCAGGGTGCAGAAGCGGTTCTGGCCCGGGGTGCGACGGAAGTCTACGCCGCCTGTACGCATGCGGTGTTCAGCGGGTCGGCTTACGATCGGCTGGCCAACAGTCCTTTCAAGGAAATCGTCATCACGGACACAACGCCGGCCGACGGGAGCAAGCTGGGGGACAAGCTGAAGGTCGTCTCCATGGCTTCGCTGCTGGCGAAGGCCATGATCCGCATCCACGAGGACCTGAGCGTCTCCAAGATCTTTGAAGAGGAGATCCGGCCGCAGACTGAGGACTAATCTTATAGCGATATACAGGCCGTCCCGACAGCGGGGCGGCCTTCCTTTCTACTCGTGGCGAAGGCGGGGGTTTGCGCTGCGACATTCGGAGGCGCAGCCTCCGGGGAGCAAGCAGGCCCCCGCCGTAGCCCCCCGTTTTCCGGGGGCTGGGTGCTGTGGTACAGTAAAGGGTGTTAACTATCCGTGGAATGGAGCAAGTGGGATGAAGCTGATTGTCGGTCTCGGGAATCCGGGTGCCAAGTATGCCAACACCCGCCACAACGTGGGCTGGATGGCGCTGGACGCGTTCGCCAAAAAGCGCGGCGTGACTACGGACAAAAACGGCTTTCACGGTGTCTACGGGGAAATCAGGGGCGCCACGCCGGATGAGCGGGTGATTCTCCTCAAGCCCCTGACCTATATGAACCTGAGCGGGCAGGCCGTGGCGGCTGCTGCCCGCTTCTTTAAGGTTGCCCAGGCGGATCTGCTGGTGATCTACGACGACCTGGACCTGGCACCAGGAAAGCTGCGCATGCGGGAGAAGGGTAGCGCCGGCGGGCACAACGGCATGAAATCGATTATTCAGGACCTGGGGACGCAGGAGTTTCCCCGCCTGCGCCTCGGTATCGGCCGACCGGCGCCGGGCTGGGAGGTCGTGGACTGGGTGCTGACCTCTTTCAAGGGCGATGACGAAGCCGCCATCGCCGGGGCGCTGCCCAAAGCGGTGGAGGCCGTGGAGTGCTGGCTGTCCGAGGGCCTCCTGCAGGCGATGACCAGGTTTAACGGCTGACCGCAGGCGGGGGTGGCTTCGGCCATGGATCTACCGGCCTCTGTTACGGAGTTGGTGGCACGGGTCACGGGTGGCAGCGGCGACGGCTGGGATATGGCGGAGATTCACGGCGGGCAAAGTGGCAGCCAGGTATACCGGTTGAGCCCACCCGCCGGGGAGCCCCTCATTCTCAAGGTGCTGGACCCGAACCGGGTGCCGGCCCACCTGGCGGAAGATTACCCCGGCATCGGGAGCAGCGAATTCCGGTTCTACCGGGAACTGATGCCCAGGCTGGGACTGCCGGGACCCCGGATTCTGGCGGCGGAGCGATTGCCGGGCGGCGGCTCATGCCTGCTTATGCAGGACCTGACCGTCGCCCATTGGATTCCGTCGGCGGATCATTGCTGGACGGACGCGGAACTGCGGTCAGTGCTGGCGACCTACGCCCTGCTGCACGGCCGGTCGCTGCGGCTGTTTCAGCGTGAGCCGCCTCCCGCATGGCTGCAAGCAGATCCCCGGCGGGAGTATGACCCCGACCTGGTATTGGCATGCCTCGGCAGGCTGACCGGGAACGACCTGACCTGCGACCGGGCGGAACCGCTCCGCACGGCCAGGGGTCTCGCCGCTCTGGTCCGGGAGGTCGCGCGGGCGCTGGATCACGAGCCGTCGGTCGTGCTGTACAACGACTTTTACCCGTCGAACGTGGCCCTGCCGCGGGACGGCGGCCCGGCGAGGCTGTTCGACTGGCAACTGGTGGGCCGGGGACCGCTGCACATGGACATCTGCAATATCGGGCTCACTGGACGGGATGCCGCCTTCGCAGGAGTCGACCGTGAGGGCCTGCTGGACTATTACCTGGAGTTACTGGCTCAGGAAAGCAGGGTTCTGCCGGACCATGCCGAGTTTCGGGAGCGGTGCCGGTTTGCCGACCTTCTGGGCTGGGGGGTTTTCATGCCGCGGATTGTCAAGGCCGTGGAACGGGCCGGTCAGCAAGGAGGCAGGTTCTCTCCGTGGATGGACCATTGCCTACAGGAGTGCCTGCGAAGCTGGGCGGAGGCGCTGTAAGACTGGTCACTTCAGACGCTCGGAGACCCGCTGCGGTGCGGCACTCCGGTTGGCGCCCAGCAGGTTGAGGTAGCGCTGGTAGTAGCGCCTGGCCTCGTCCAGCTTGCCCAGGTTCCAGCTCACGTCGCCCAGGTTGAGGTACGCGACCGCACGGTCGGGCGCCGCCGGGACGACCCGGAGCAACAAGGGCTCGGCCGCCTTGTCATCGCCGGTCTCGGCCAGGAAAAACGCGAAGTCGTTCAGCATTTCCGCCTGCTCATCGCGAGCCGGCATGTCCGGTTTGTGGTCCGCGTACCTGGGCGTGTCACTCAACAAGTCACCGTAGACCAAGGTGTACTGGTCCACGCCGAAGCGCATGAGGCGCAGGGCTTCAGCGGCGTTCCCCGCCCGGTAACGTTCCAGGGCCTTCTGATGGGCCAGCTCCAAAATGGGCTTCGGCAAGGTGTAGTACTCCCGGTAACGGTCGGGGTAGAGGATGTCCTTCCCCAGGGGCATGAGCGCTTCCAGATCGCCTTTTTTGACGAGTTCGGCTTTCCGGGTGAACAAGTCCTGGGACGGATCGGCCGTGGTCTTTCGGACCAACTTCAGCTTGCTGCCGTCCCAGCTCGCGATTGTGCGGACTTCGAACGCGCTGACAGGCTGTTGGCTCCACATGGAAATCTGGCCGCCCTGCACGCTGATTTGCAGCTTGGCCATGTTAATCATGGCGTCGTCCAGCTTGTCCAGCAGTTTCAACTTGGCGCCGTCGGCGTTGGCGGCGAACAGGAACAGCTTGTAGTCGGCGGCAGTCGCCACCAATTGGGTGTAGCCCTCCGGCACGGGGGTCAAAGGAAGTGGAACGACTTGGTAGCTGACCGCGTCAGGGGGGAAGCCCTGGTCGATCAGCGCCGCCCGGATGACATTTGCCAGGGGAGCGTTTTCCCCTGATGGTGCCGGAGCGACCGGTTGTGGTGCGGGCGCCGGCTGCGGGGAGCTTGCCTGACTGTTGGCCCCGGCTTCCGGCACGGCTTGACTGGCGGCGGGGGTGGGGTGCCGGCTGCCGGTGCACGCCACCAGGAGTGACGTGAGCATCAGCAGAAGGGCGAGAGTTTTTGCCGTCAACAGGCATTCCTCCAGTCGAAAGTACTTAATGATAATTCTAGCAGATGTCGGCCCGGGAACGAATTGCCAGTGGCCTGTGTCTTTCCGGACCTGTCATGCGGTCCTCGAGGAGACCGTACTCTTTACCTCGGTGAGCCCGCGTATCTTCCGGGTGAAATTACGACAGACTTTCGTGTATGGCTGTTGACCCTGCCCGCGGCGCATCGGTATAATGAGCGCAGAACCTATTGCCAAGAGATACCAGTTACGTGAATCGGATACGGGCTGTAGCCCCCCTGTACCGGGGCTAGAGCCCTTTACGCCGTTTCCCGGACAGGAGGGGCGTATGGCGACCGAAAACCTGATCGGACTGCTGTATAACACGACCGAATTCACCTCGCTTCTGGATGGCTTCAAACGCGGGTACCCGGAGCAGATGATCTACGGGGTATCGGCCTCGCTCAAGACCTATCTCATGGCCGGCCTGCGGGCGAGGACCGGGCGTCCCTGCCTGATCGTCACCAGCACCATGCAGCAGGCCGACCGGCTCCGGGAGGACCTGAACACCTGGCTGCCGGAGCAGGCTGTGGCGGTCTTTCCGCCGATCGAGTACATGCCATTCGAAGTGGTGGCGCACTCGCCGGAAGTGGTGGGGCAGCGGCTATACGTGCTGGAACGGCTCGCCCGGGGGGACGACCTGGTGGTCGTGGCGCCTGCGGCGGCGCTTTACCGCGCCCTGACGCCCCACGACGTGTTCGCGGGCGCCCTGCTGGACGTGAAAGCCGGCCAGACCATCGGGCGAGACGACCTGGTGGCCCGGCTCACCCGCCAGGGTTACGAGCGGGTTGACATGGTGGAGTCCAAGGGCCACTTCGCCGTGCGCGGCGAAATCGTGGACGTTTTCCCCCTGGCCGATGACTCGCCGCTGCGCTTCGCTTTCTGGGGCGACACCGTGGACGAAATCCGCCGGTTCGACCCGGCATCGCAGCGGACCATGGAAAAAGTGCGCGAAGTCTACCTGGGGCCGGCCCGGGAGTTCATTCTGCCGCCGGGCGACCTGACCTGGGTGGCCGAACGGATTCGCCGGGACCTGGACCAGACGGTGACCCGGCTGCGCAAGCTCCGGGAAAAACAAGCGGCCCGGGCACAAGAGCTCGACGAACCGCTCGCTTCCGTGAAAGGCAAAAAGAAACCGATACCGGCTGTACTCTTCGATGCCGGCGATGCCGCCCAGCGGCTCACGGAGCGGGTGGAAAACCACCTGGCCCGGCTGGAGGAAGGCATCTATTTCGAAGGTCTGGAGCAGTACGCCAACTTCTTCTACGAGCACCTCGAAACGCTGTTGGACTACTTCCCGGCCAAACCGCTGATTCTCGTCGACGAGCCTGCCCGCATCCGGGACACCAGCGCCGAGGCGGAAACCCGCGATGCCGACCGGCAGGTCGACATGATGGAAAAAGGCGGCCTCCTGCCCGGCCAGTTCGGGCTTTACCTCAACTTTGTGGACCTGTTTCACCGCTTCCGGCTGCAGTCGGCGGCTGTGCACTTCAGCGCGCTGGGGCGGGGCGTGCCGGGCATCCGGCCGCAGAACGAGGTCTCCGTTTCGGCCACGCCCATGCAGGAGTTCCATGGCCAGTGGCCCATCTTCCACGATGAAGTCATGCGCTGGAAGAAGCAGAACTACCGGATCATCATTCTGACCGGCACGCCCGACCGGCAGCAGCGGCTGCGTGAGGTCATGCGCGATGCCGACATTGAGTCCGGCGCCGGTTCCCCAAACGGCGGGGAGATTCCCGCGCCCATACCGAGCGCGGCCTGGGTGGGCGTGGGTTCGCTGGAAGGCGGGTTCCAGTGGCCCGGTTTGCGGCTGGTGGTCGTCTCCGACGGGGAAATCTACGGGCGGCCCAAGAAGCGGCGGCGACCGGTGGCGGGGCCGGCGGGCGAGACCGGGCCAGGCGGGCCGTCGAGCCGGGACGTGGTCCGCATCGCCTCTTACCAGGACCTGAAAATCGGCGATTATGTCGTGCATGCCAACCACGGCATCGGCAAGTACCTGGGCGTCCAGTCCGAGACCATCCTCGGCGTTACCCGGGATTATCTCGTCATCAAATACGAAGGCACCGACCGGCTCAAAATCCCCACCGAGCAGGTCGACCAGATTCAGAAATACGTCGGCTCCGAAGGGCATGAGCCCAAGCTGAACAAGCTGGGCGGCACCGAGTGGGCCAAGGTCAAGAACCGGGTCAAGGAGTCCATCCGGGAGATGGCGGCCGAACTGCTCAAACTCGCCGCCATGCGGGAGGCGGTGGCCGGCTATGCCAGCCCGCCGGACACCGTCTGGCAGAAAGAGTTCGAAGACGCATTCCCTTACGAGGAAACGCCGGACCAGCTCAAGGCCGTTACGGAGATCAAGGCCGACATGGAGAAGGGCCGGCCCATGGACCGGCTCCTGCTGGGCGACGTCGGCTACGGCAAGACGGAAGTCGCACTGCGGGCCGCCTTCAAGGCCGCGGCCGACGGCAAGCAGGTGGCGATTCTCGTCCCGACCACCATTCTGGCCCAGCAGCACTACGGGACCTGCAAGAGCCGCATGGAGGGCTTCCCGATCAACCTGGCGGTGCTCAACCGCTTCAAGAGCCCGAAGGAGCAGGCCCAGATTCTCAAGGGCCTGAACGACGGCACCATCGAGCTGGTCATCGGCACGCACCGGCTGCTGGCGGACGACGTGCGGTTCAAGGACCTGGCCCTGCTCGTCGTCGACGAGGAGCAGCGCTTCGGCGTGCAGCACAAGGAGCGCATCAAGCAACTGAAGGCCAACGTCGACGTGCTGACGCTATCGGCGACGCCCATTCCGCGCACGCTCCACATGGCCATGGTCGGCATGCGGGAGATGTCCGTCATCACCAGCCCGCCGGAAGACCGGTACCCGGTCGAGACCTTTGTCGTGGAGTACGACGAGGAACTCATCCGGGATTCCATCGGGCGGGAGTTGGCCCGGGGCGGGCAGGTCTTCTTCGTGCACAACCGTGTGCAAACCATCGATAAAGTCGCCGCCCGCATCCAGCAGCTGGTCCCGGAGGCACGGGTCGTCGTCGCCCACGGGCAAATGCGGGAAGATAAGCTGGAACAGATCGTGCTGGACTTCATGGAAGGCGAGTACGATGTCCTCGTGGCGACCACCATTATCGAAAACGGCGTCGATATTCCGCAGGTGAACACGATCCTCGTGGACGATGCCGACCGGCTCGGCCTCTCCCAGCTATACCAGTTGCGGGGCCGGGTGGGCCGGTCCAACCGGCTGGCCTACGCCTACTTCCTTTACCGGCGGGAGAAAGTGATGACCGAAGTGGCTGAAAAGCGGCTGCGGGCGATCAAGGACTTTACGGAGTTGGGCGCCGGGTTCAAGATCGCGATGCGCGACCTGGAGATTCGGGGCGCCGGCAACATTCTGGGGCCGGAGCAGCACGGGTTCATCATCACCGTGGGTTTCGACCTGTACACGCAGCTGCTGGAAGAAGCGATCATGGAACTCAAAGGCGAACGACCGGCGGTCAAAGAGATTCAGCCGAATATGGAGTTGCACGTGGATGCGTTCATCTCCGACCAGTACGTCGCCGATGCCCGGCAGAAGATCGACGCGTACAAGCGGATTATCGCCATTCGCAGCGCGGCCGACGCCAACGATGTGGCCGACGAACTGGTGGACCGGTTCGGCGCCATGCCGGACCCGGTCAAGAACCTGCTGGACATCGCCCGGCTGAAAGTGCTCTGCAGCGGTCTTGGCATTACGGCCATGAGCCAGATCAAGGACCAGGTGACCGTGAAGTTCCTGCCTTCGTTCGCCGGCTTGATTCCGCTGGAGCGGTTCATGCAACTGAGCCGGCAGGGTCCATTCAAGGGCCGGATTACCGCCAAGGGGCCGAAAGTCCAGCATGTTACGGTCAACGTCAAGGAGCTGACGCCGCGGTCCGAACTGGCGCTGTTGATCAGCCTGGCTGGAAACTTGCAGGAGTTGTCGGCAGTCGCCGTGCGGTGATACAATCAACATGTGCAAATAATACGTGCCTGATGATGCCCGGCCGGGTGCCCCCTGGTCGGGCTTCCGCATGGTACGACTGATGTCTAAACAAAGGAGGCTGAACCCACGTGAAGCGTGTAATTGGGGCGGTGCTGCTTTCCGCCATTTTGATCGGGGCTGGTTTGGCCGGGTGCAGCAAGCTGTCGATGAGCGGCAGCGATCGGCTGGCGGTGGTTGAAGGCCACGCCCTGACCAAGGAAGACCTCGATGTCCGGCTGAAGCTCTACGAACTCTTCTTCAAGCAGTCCATGGACAACCCCAACAGCCGCAACCAGCTCCTGGAGCAAATGGTGCGGGAACGGCTGATGAAGGCGCAGGCCGGGAAACTGGGCGTTGCGATTTCTGATGCCCAGGTTGAGGCCGAGAGTGCAAAGTTTTACGGGGCGCTGGACAAGCAATACAAGAGCCGGGATGAGGTGAACCAGGAGTTCCTGAAACTTGGCCTGACGAACGATCAATTGGCCGCGTTCATGAAGGACTACCTGGTCGGCCAGAATGTGCTGGAGAAGAAGCGAGCCGAAATTGCTGTCACGGAAGATGAAGTCCGGGCATACTATGACCAGAACAAGGATACGGTTTACAACTTCAAGGAACCCGTGGTGCGGGCCGCACACATCCTGGTGCCGCTGGACCAGGAGGCCCGGGCACAGGAAGTGGTTGCCAAGGCGAAGGCCGGTGGTAATTTTGCGGAGTTGGCTAACCTATATAGTGTCGACCCGGGCAGCGCCCGCCTCGGCGGCGACCTGGGGTACTTCACACGGGGCTCGATGGTCAAAGAGTTGGCGGATGTTGCCTTCACCCTGGCGCCCGGCGAAATCGGCGCCCCGGTCAAGAGCCAGTTTGGCTGGCACGTGGTCCGGGTGGTCGACAAGCAGGGTCCGGGCGTGCTGCCCTTCGAAAAGGCGCGGGAAGATATCGTAAACCGCCTCTTGCCGGACAAGCAGGAGAAGGCGACGCAGCAATGGCTCGACGACCTGGAGCGGACGGCCCGCATCGAGCGGTCCGCTGCCGCTGGCAAAAATGAATAGAAGTTGCAAGCCCTGCCGTATACTATCAGCAACCGAGCCGGAGTCGCAGCCTACAAGAGGAGGGTTGTGCTTGAAGGCCACAGGCATAGTCAGGCGAATTGACGACCTGGGCCGGGTTGTCATCCCCAAGGAGATCCGCCGCACACTGCGGATTCGGGAAGGCGACCCTCTGGAGATTTTCGTCGACCGGGATGGTGAAGTCATTCTCAAAAAGTACTCGCCCATCGGGGAACTGGGGGACTTCGCCAAGGAGTACGCCGACTCTCTCTACGAGGCTATCGGTCACACCGCGCTGATCGCCGACCGCGATACCATCATCGCTGTTTCCGGCGCCCCAAAGAAGGAGTTCCTCAACAAGGCCGTCGGCTCGCTACTGGAGCGGGTTATGGAAGAGCGTAAGGCGCTTGTGGTGAACAAGCCTGGCGAGAATAAGACCCGTGGCCCGCTGCTCGCCGAGGATGAGGACGACACCCGCTTCACGGCTTACGTTGTCGCTCCGATCATCTCCGGCGGCGATCCCATCGGGGCTGTCATCATCTGTTCACGAGAGCCGGATTCACAGATGAGCGAAACGGAGATCAAACTGGCTGAGACGGCGGCGGGCTTCCTGGCCAAACAGATGGAGCAGTAACGTCGAAGGCCCGGACTCCGTCGAAGCAGTAGCGGACACTGGTTGCCCGCTACTCTTTTTTGTATTATTGTTGGGAGCGGTACCCCGCGTTCAGGCGGGAGTCTGAACCAGCCGGAGTGGGCAACCAGGACATGACGAAAGGCAAAACGGAAAGCTTTATGCGGGGAGCGCTCATGCTCTCTCTGGCAGCGCTGATTTCCCGGCTTCTGGGCGCCTTGTACAAGCCTGCGGTCGCCCGGATTTTCGCCCCGTTCGACGGGCATTCCGGCGAAATCGGCATCGCCCTTACGCAGGTGCCCCTGACAACGTATCAGGTGATTTTCTCGTTTACGTCGGTCGGCCTGAATGTGGGCATTTCGCGCCTGGTGGCGGAGGCGATGGCCCTGGGCGACGTCCGGGGCGCCCGGCGGGTCTTCCGGGTCTCGCTGACGATGATGGCGGTCCTGGGCCTGATCTCATCGTTCGCGCTGTGGTTTGGCGCCCCGTGGATTGTCAAGTTGATCGGCAAGGAAGCGGTCGAGACGATTCCCGGCTTCCGGGCCACGGCGCCGGCGCTGCTCATCACATCGGTGATGGCGGCATACCGGGGCCTGTTCCAGGGCTTCCAGCAGATGACGCCCAACGCTTACTCGCAGATTATTGAGCAGGTGGTCCGGGTCAGTTCGGGCCTGGTGCTGACGTACATTCTCGTCCAGAAGAGCGTGCCGATGGGTGCTGCAGGCTTTAACATGGGCGACGTGCTGGGGGCGGTGGTGGCCCTTGGCTACTTGCTCCTGCTGGTCCGGAAGGCCGGGGGCGGCCTCTGGGAACCCGGCGTGGCGGCCACGGCAGAGCCACCGTCGGCTGCGGGCACTGCGGAGACGCCGTGGTTGCTGGTCAAGCGGATTTTCGCCGTGGCGGCGCCGATTGCCATTGCCGGCGCCGTGGTGCCGATTATGATGTGGTCGGACACCTTCTTCGTGTTCCGGAGCCTGGCCCACACCGGGATGGAAGGTGGCGACATCCAAGCCCAATATGGCCGGCTGACGAACGTCTTTATGATTGCGTCCCTGCCGGCGGTCTTTACCACCGCCATTTACACCAGCATCTTGCCGGCGATCACGAAGGCCATGGCGCTGAACCAGGTTGCCGAGGCCCGCCGGAAAGCGGGACAGGCCTATCGGGTGACCATGCTGATGGCAATCCCGGCCCAGGCCGGACTCTTTGCGCTGGCCGCCGGCGTTTACGCGCTGCTGTTCCGGCAGTCGGCGGGCGGGGTGGTCATGGCCGCCATGTCCTGGGCGGTCTTCCCGATCATGCTTCAGCAGACGACTTCGGGCGTGCTGCAGGGCATCGGCAGGATTGTGCTGCCGGTGCGGAACTTCGTGGTTGGCGCGCTGGTGAAGGCGGCCCTGACGCCCTGGTGGACGATGCTCTGGGGGATCAACGGTGCGGCTTACGCCACGGCGGTTGGTTTCCTGCTGGCGGCGAGTTTGAATGTATACTACGTGGAAAAGCTGTTGGGTCGGACGTTCAAGACCCGCAG
This sequence comes from Symbiobacteriaceae bacterium, assembly GCA_036504075.1. Lineage (GTDB taxonomy): Bacteria > Bacillota > Sulfobacillia > Symbiobacteriales > Symbiobacteriaceae > DASXVX01. Next base: position 24,337 of record DASXVX010000097.1, read on the forward strand.
CATGCTCTTCAAGCCCGCGGCGGCGAGCTTGGTCATGGTCGGCGTAATCGAACTAGCCCGCAAGACGCTGGCGGCCAAGCCCACGCATCCGACAGTGGTGACCCTGGCGCTGATCGTGGTGGGCGGCGGGGTGTATGGCGTGGTGATGCTGCTGATCGGCGGTATCAAGCGGGAGGAACTGACCCTCGTGCCCGGTGTGGGCCGCCCGCTGGCGGGCCTGCTGGAACGGGTCGGACTGCTGCGGTAGGGTTGCAGCGGTCGGGTTGCTGCGCTAGACGAACAAGCCCCCTTGCCGTACTATTAGGAGAGGCAAGGGGGCTGTCCAATTTTGCTTGAGAAGAGTCATTCCCAGAACTTCATGCGTGGGGCGTTTCTCGTTACCCTGGCGCAGTTCGTAACGAAAATTATGGGGGCGGTGCACCGCCCCTTCGGCCAGTGGCTCATCGGCGATCGCGGACTCGGACTCGCGGCCGGTCCCAGTTACGCGTACTACGTAATGCTGGCGATCTCTTCGATCGGACTCAACGTGGCCATCTCCCGGCTGGTCGCCGAGCGGTTGGCCTTGTCTGACCTCCGAGGCGCCCGGCGGGTCTACAAAGTGGCCTCCGCCATGCTGATCGTGTCCGGCGTAGCCTTTGCACTCTTGTTCGGACTGGGGGCCAAATGGCTGGCCCGGCTGGTGGAGATGCCGGAGGCGTGGCCGGGCTTCCTCGCCCTGGCGCCGGCGGTGCTGTTCGTCTCGCTGCTCTGCGGCTACCGGGGCCTCTACCAGGGCATGCAGCAGATGCAACCTTCGGCCGTCTCCCAGGTGGTTGAGCAAATCGTGCGCGTGGGTCTGTCCATCCCGCTGATGGCGGTGCTGGCCCGCATCTCGCTGCCGCTCGGGGCGGCGGGTTTTAACGCGGGCAACACCGTGGGCACGTTCTCGGCGGTGCTCTACTTCGCCTGGCTAACGTACCGGACGAAGGCCACCGATGGCTGGACGACGGTGGCGCCCGGCGTGCAAAGCTGGGAGCATGAGTCAGTAACGACCCTGATGGGCAAAATCCTCGCGATCGCACTGCCGCTGTCCCTGATTGGCGCCGCCCAGCCGCTGATGGGCTTCCTGGACACGAAGATCGTGACGAACCGGCTGACCATGCTGGGCATGTCCGGCCAGGTGCACGACGCGGTGGCCTGGCTGGGGAACGCCAGCACTTTCCGGGACCTGCCGACCATTCTGACGAACGCCCTCTACGTGAGCCTCGTGCCCGCGATCGCCGAATCGTTCGCCACCGGCAGGCTGGACCAGGCCCGCTACCGGGCGTCCACGGCCTTCCGGATCACGTTTCTGATCGCCGTTCCGGCCACCGTCGGGCTGGCGGTAGGCGCCCAAGACGTCTACGGCATATTGCTGACCGGTCCGGGTTGGATCGTCATGGAGCCGCTGGCCTGGTCGGCGTTCTTCCTCATGATCCAGTACGTCTCCTCGGGCACGCTTCAGGGCATGGGTCGGATCATGGTCTCCGTGCGGAACCTGGTGGCCGGCCTGTTGGTCAAGGTGGCCCTCACCTACTGGTGGACCGGGCTGCCGGCCCTGGGCGTCCGGGGCGCCGCCTACGCCACCAGCGTGGGCATTGGCGTGACGGCGGGGCTCAACCTGTGGGCGCTCTGGCGGCACCTGGGCCTGAAGGTCGACCTGAAGGGAGACGTGCTGCGCCCGGCGCTTGCGTCTGCCGTTATGGGCCTGAGCATCTGGCTGGCGAGCCCGGTCGTGCATCACTTCATCCACTTCAACCGGCTGGCCGCGTTGATTGTCGTGGGCTTCGCCGGTGCGATTTACGCCGTGGCCATCTTCGTTCTGGGTGGCGTCACGAAGGCCGACCTGGGGCTGATTCCCGGTGTTTCAGCCGGCATGCTTGACAAGCTCTCACGCTACCGGTTGCTGCGAAACTAGCCGGAGGTGCCTGCATATGCGCATTACCATTGTTGGCCTGGGGCCGGGCAGTCCCGGTCTCCTGACCGTCGGGGCCCTGGAGGCGCTGCGCTCCGGGCGACCCGTGCTGCTGCGGACAGCGATTCATCCCACCGTGAGCGCCTTGCAGGCCATGGGGATCGCGTTTGCATCCTGCGATGACCTGTACGAGCGTGGCGAGTCGTTCGAGGCGGTCTACGCTGCCGTCGCCGAGCGGGTGCTGGGCTACGACGACGTGGTGTTCGCCGTGCCGGGACATCCGCTGGTGGGCGAGTCCGCCGTCAAAATCATCCGGGAACGGGCGCCGGAGCGGGTGGAAATCGTCGCCGGGCCATCGTTCCTGGACACGCTGCTGGTGACGCTCGGACTGGACCCGGTGGACGGGCTGGAACTACTGGACGCCCTCCAACTGGACCGGCGAATGCCCTCCGGGGACCTGCCCGCCGTGATCATGCAGGTACATAGCCGGTCCGTGGCGTCCGACACCAAACTGGCCTTGATGGACAAGTACCCGGACGACCACGCGGTGGTGCTGGTGCGGGCGGCCGGCGTACCCGGCGAGGAGCGCCGGGCGGCCATTCCGCTGTATGAGTTGGATCGTCAGGACTGGGTAGACTATCTGACAACGCTGTATGTTCCGGCGCTGGTACAGTCTAAGGTCGGCGATGCTGATCCGCGCCGCTGGGCTCCGGCCCGGTGGCCGCTGGATCCGCTGGTGGAAGTGATGTCCCGGCTACGGGAGCCGCAGGGCTGCCCGTGGGATCGGGAGCAGACCCACCAGACTCTCCGGCAGTACCTGCTCGAGGAAGCCTACGAGGCTGTGGAGGCGATGGATGCGGGCGACATGGAGCACCTCTGCGAGGAGCTTGGGGACGTGCTGCTCCAGGTGGCCTTCCACGCCCAGGTGGCCCGTGAGCGGGGCGACTTCGACATGCACGACATCGTGCAGGGGATTACGGCCAAGCTGGTGCGGCGGCATCCCCACATCTTTGGCGATGTATCGGTGGCAACCGCGTCGGACGTGGTTCGGAACTGGGAAGCGATCAAGCGGGCCGAGAAGGGTGACCAGGCGGCTCCGAAGTCGCTGCTGGACGGCGTCGCCATGGGCCAGCCGGCGCTCTCCCGGGCGGCCGGCGTGCAGAAGAAGGCGGCCAAGGTCGGGTTCGACTGGGATGACCTGGCTGGTCCGGCTGCCAAGGTCCGGGAAGAGGTGGACGAGGTATTGGCAGCCGGGCCGAACGAGGTGGAGGAGGAGGCCGGCGACCTGCTCTTTGCGGCGGTCAATCTGGCCCGCCGGGCCGGGGTGGACCCGGAAGTGGCACTCACCCGTGCCACGGGCAAGTTCGCCCGCCGGTTCCGCCATATCGAGCGGCGGGCGGCGGAAATGAATCGAGAATTGTCAGCAATGACACTTGCTGAAATGGATAGTCTGTGGGAGGAAGCGAAGGAGGCCGAATTAGACTAAAATTACGGGAAAAAATAGGTACTTGCATAGAAGATACAGGAGGAATTCGTCAAACCCTTGGAGAATACGGCTCAGCGGGTAATCAGCACACAGCAAGATCCTTGAAAGGGGAGACTGATTCTTGAACAAGCAGGAACTAGTCGCTAGCGTCGCGGAAAAGGCTGGTCTGACCAAGAAGGACGCCGAGAAGGCCATCAACGCCGTTATCGACAGCATCAAGGGCGCTCTGAACAAGGGTGACAAGGTGTCTCTCGTCGGCTTTGGGACGTTTGAAGTCCGGACCCGCGCTGCCCGTTCGGGCCGTAACCCGCAGACCGGCGCTACCATCAAGATTCCGGCCGGCAAGGTCCCCGCCTTCCGTCCTGGCAAGGAGCTCAAGGAGAGCGTCTAAGTTGAATCTCTCCGAAAGCCGGGCCATTTGGGTCCGGCTTTTCTCGTGTTCCGGGTGGCGGGCGTCCTTTGGTCGTCGGCCGTCGTCGGGTGGTGGGCCTTCCTCTCGCGGCGCCCTTCGGTCGTGGTCTCTCGTCGCGGCGGGCGGCTTACCTTTGTAATGATTCTCGCCAGGGCGGGCACCCTTGCCTCGGGTTCGCGATGGATGTCGTCGTCCGCAAGGGCGCGCCGCCCTGGCTGCGAATCTTTCAACTAACCGCCCGATGCTCCTCGGCCCCCGTCCGCTGGGCGCCCTATTCCGATTGCCGCCGGCCTTGGCCTTCGGCCGCCGGCCTCTTGTCTTGCGGGGGGATGGGGGGTAGTACGGCTGGCTTTCTGTTTCTGTTTTGGGGAGTGAAGTGTTTATGCGGCTCGATAAGTACCTGAAAGTGTCACGCATCATCAAGCGTAGGACGCTGGCCAAGGAAGTATGCGATGGTGAGCGGGTTTCGATCAACGGGCGGCGGGCCAAGGCCGGGGCTGAAGTGAAGCCCGGGGACGTCATTCTTATCGACTTTGGGCGCCGGCAGCTGACCGTTGAGATCCTGGAGGTGCGGGAGCAGGTGCGGGCGGCTGAGGCCAGGGAGTTGTATGAGGTCAAGGCTGAAACGTACAAGACCGAGAGTGCGTTGCCGCATCTGGAAGACGATCCGGAGTGACCGGGTGCCTAATTCGGCGGCCTTTGCGGCTGCCGTTTTTGCCTTTGGACTCCGGGAATAAATCAGACGGCGACCAGGCCGGCCGGTGGGCCCCCTGGTCGCCGTTGCGGATGCAGAGTCAATCCTACAGATGCTTGTCCCCGGGCTTCCAGTTCATCGGGCAGAGGCCGCCGGACTGCAGGGCCTGCAGCACCCGGAGCACTTCGTCGACCGACCGGCCCACGTTCAGGTCATGCACCACCTGGTACTTCACGACGCCCTCCGGGTCGATGACAAACAGGCCCCGCAGCGCGATGCCCCGGTCTTCGATCAGCACGCCGAAGTCTCGGGACACCTGCTTTGTGATGTCCGACGCCAAGGGGTAATTGAGGCTCCCACCCAGGCCGCCTTCGGCCTTCGCCGTCTTGATCCACGCCCGGTGGGAGTAAACGGAGTCAGTGGAGACGCCCAGGATTTCGGCATTCAGCTTGGCAAACTCGCCGGCCCACTCGCTGAACCCGGTGATTTCCGTCGGGCAGACGAACGTGAAGTCCAGTGGGTAAAAGAAGAGCACCAGCCACTTGCCCTTGTAGCTCGCCAGCGTGGCAGCGTGGTCCAGCGTCTCGAGGTTCTTCGTGGTCAGCATGGCGAAATCCGGAGCCTTCGTACCAACGATCGACATGAGTGTATTGCCTCCCCCGTAATATCCTTCCGTCATATGGACGGACGGCCATGAGGAGGAGGTACGTAACCCAGAAGGTCTCGGTCTCAATATACTTTCAGCAATGGAAAAGGCCATACTCCGAACGGAGTATGGCCAAAGGGTCAGAGCATTTTCCGGTCGATTTGCTCGCCGGTGTAGGTGTACAGCACACGGACGCCGTCTTCCATGGTTTCCAGGTTCACCGGCCGCTGCCAGATGTGATACACGTGCGGCAGCGTTTTCTTCAGATAGACCGGGTCCAGCTCGACGCCCTCAAAGCTATGCCGCAGGTAGAGTTCCCCACGCCGCTGGTAGTCGTAATCCTCGGCGTAAATGTAGGGATACCCGCCGTTGCTGATTTGCTGGACGATGCCGTCCCGGACTTTCTCCCAGCCGGTCGCACTGATCTTGTACTCGTCGCCGTCCTTCGCAAACAGGTACAGGTCCAGCTTCTCGCACAGTTCCTTGGTCAGGTAGTTCCGAATGAACGAGACGTCGGTCTCTACCTCCCGCACTTCGAAGATCTTCGCACGGCCAAACCGCTTCTCGATATCGTCGAAAATGTGGTAACCCAGGTGGTACGGGTTCAGGTGATACCGGCTCGGCGCCAGGACGCCGGCGTGCATCCGGGCAAATTCGAACGACTCATCGGGCGTCAGGTCCAGCTCCCGCATGATCCGGGCGTGCCAGGTCGAAGCCCAGCCCTCGTTCATGATCTTGGTCTCCATCTGCGGGCGGAAATAGAGCATTTCGTTCCGCAGAGCGGAGAGAATGTCCCGCTGCCACTCCGCCAGGTCCGGGCAGTGCTCCTGCAGGAACAGCAGAATGTCCCGGGTCGCCTGCGGCTTGACTTGCGGGCGTTCCTCCACCATGCCGGGGTGATTCGGTTTTCCGAGTTCATCCAAAGCCCAGAGGTCGTCGTAGGGCGATGAAGCAGCCGCAGCCTGGGGCGAGGCGCCCTCCCCGGCGTACGTGGCAACCTTGTGGAACGGGTCCACGTGCTCGTTGATCGCGAGCACGGCGTCCAGGAAGTGCTCCACTTTCCCCCGCCCCAGGTCATGCTCGTACTGGATGACCCGGTTGGCGAAAGCGGCCATGGAGTGGACCATTTGCCGGTTCGTGGTCTTGAACCGGTAGTTGTTCTTGAAGAAGTCGCAGTGCGCCAGAACGTGGGCGGCGATCAGCTTGTTCTGCAGCACCGAGTTGCTGTCCAGCAAAAAGGCGTAGCACGGGTCGGAGTTGATCACCAGCTCGTAGATCTTGGACATGCCGTAGTCGTACTGGGTCTTCATCTGGTGGAACGACTTGCCGAAAGACCAGTGTGAGAACCGGTTCGGCATGCCATACGCGCCGAACGTGTAGATGATATCCGCCGGGCAGACCTCGTAGCGCATTTCGAAGAAGTCCAGGCCGAAGCCGTGGGCCAATTCGACGATCCGCTCGATGGCCGACTCCAGTGCCACCACGTCGGCGTCGCTCATCGACAGGTCGCTTTCGCCGCCCGGCGGCAGGATCTTCAGGGGCTGGGCCATTCAGCTCACCCCCCGTTCGGGCAGCTGCTCCGGGCCGAAGAACGTCCGGAGCGCCTGGTAGACTTCCGACTTGTCCTTGATGGTGGCCGACATGAAGCGGGGGTGTTCGATCTCCCGCTTGAACAGGCTCATGAGCGTGCTCGAGCGGTAGTAGGCCGGGCTGCCGCCGGTGGAGTCGATCTCGCCGTAACCGAAGAGATTGCACGTCTCCAGCAGCTTGAGCACCAGTTCGGACGCCCGCTGATTGTCGGAACTCAGGTTGTCGCCGTCGCTGAAGTGGAACGGGTACAGGTTGTAGAGGTCCGGCGGGTACTTCTCCCCGATCATTTTGAGCGCCAGCTCATAGACCGAGGAGCAGCGGGTGCCGCCGCTCTCACCCTTGGTGAAGAACTCTTCCTCCGTGACCTCTTTGGCTTCCGTGGAGTGCGCCAGGAAGTGGATGATCACGTTGTCGTACTTGGTCCGCAGGAACCGCACCATCCAGAAGAAGAAGCCCCGGGCGATATACTTCTCGAAGTCGCCCATGGAGCCCGACGTGTCCATCATGGCCAGCACCACGGCGCTGGTCTGCGGCTGGAACTTCTCTTCCCAGGTCTTGTAGCGGAGGTCCTGCCGGTTGAACCCGTCCAGGGTGGGTTTGCCGGCCAGCAGATTTCGCTTCATGGCCTCCATGATCGTGCGCTTCTTGTCGATATTCGACTGCAGGCCGGTCTTGCGGACATCTTCCCACTGGTACTTCTTGGCCGTAAGGTCGGGCTGTTTCTTCGGGTCGAGATGCGGCAGGCCGAGGTCTTCGAAGAGGAGTTCGCCGAGTTCGTCCACCGAAAGGGCGGCCTCGTAGTAATCCTCGCCTTCATCCTCGCCGGCGCCCTTGCCCTTGCCCGGGCCTTTCTTGGCTGCGGAGCCGTCCTTGGCGATGACCTGGCCTTCCTGGCTGTCGCCGTCGCCCTGGCCGGAGTGCTCCTGCTTGTCCCAGTTGTACCGGAAGCGGTATTCGTTCATGGAGCGAATGGGGACTTTGACCTGCCGCTGGCCATCGCTGGTGATGATCGACTCATCACTGATGATATCGGCCAGGTTCTTCTTGATCGCCTCGCGCACTTTCTCCAGGTGTCGTTCCTGATCCATCTGCCCCTGGCGATGCAGAGACCAGTCCTCCCTGGAGATGCTGAACCGGGATGACATCCCAATCCCCTCCCCTGGAGTTGTGCAAGAAGGGGCGGGCAAGCCGCCCCCGTTGCTGGTTAACGGTTGAGCAAGGAGCCGGTGTAACGGAGCAGTTCGTTGGCGCAGGAAACGCAGTAGCCGTGTTCCTTCATCAAGCGGGCGACCACTTCGTTGATCCGCCTGAGCTGTTCGGCATCCGGCGTCTTGGAGGAAGTGGTGATTTTGACCACGTCCTTCAGGTCGGCGAACAGCTTCTTCTCGATGGCCTCCTTGAGGCGCTCATGGCTGTGATACTCGAACGACATGCCACGGCGGGCATAAGTGGAGATCCGGATCATGATCTCCTCACGGAAGGCCTTCTTGGCGTTATCCGAGACACCGATCTGCTCTTCGATCGAGCGCATCAGCTTCTCGTCCGGGTCGTGCAGTTCGTCGGTAATCGGATCCTTGATTCGGGAGCCGTTGCAATAGTTCTCGACGTTGTCGAGGTAGTTATTGAGCAAGCTCCTGGCGCTCTCTTCATACGAATAAACGAACGCCTTTTGGACTTCCTTCTTGGCCAGCTCGTCGTACTCCTGACGGGCCAGGGAGATGAAGGTCAGCAGCCGGTCGCGCTCCTCCTTGGTAATGGAGGGGTGCTGGTCGAGGCCGTCCTTCAGGGTCCGGAGCACGTCCAGGGCGTTGATGCAGGACTTCTCGTGGTTCTCGCCCTTCTGGATGAGCACGGACGAAATCCGGTTGATGACGTAACGGGGGTCGACGCCGCTCATGCCCTCGACGCCCTCATACTCCTGCTGCAGCTCGTGGACGTCCTTCAGCTTGAAGCCCTCAACTTCGATGCCATCGTACAGCTTCATCTTCTTGACCAGGTCCATGCCGGCCTTTTTGGATTCCTTCATCCGCGAAAGGACCGTGAAGACGCCGGCCGAGTAGAGGGCGTGTGGTGCGATGTGAACGTGCTTCGAGTCGCCCTGGCGGATCAACTTGTCGTAGATTCGGACCTCTTCGGTGACCTTGAGGTTATAGGGAACCGGCATCACGATAATGCGGCTCTGAAGGGCCTCGTTCTTCTTGTTGGAGATGAAGGTCCGGTATTCCGTCTCGTTGGTGTGGGCGATGACCATTTCGTCAGCGGAGATGAGGGCGAAACGCCCGGCCTTGAAGTTCCCTTCCTGGCTAAGGCTGAGGAGGTTCCAGAGGAACTTCTCATCCAGCTTCAGCATCTCCTGGAACTCCATGATGCCCCGGTTCGCCTTGTTCAGTTCGCCGTCGAAGCGGTAGGCCCGCGGGTCGGACTCGGAGCCGTACTCGCCGATCGTAGAGAAGTCAATCGACCCGGTCAGGTCGGCAATATCCTGAGACTTGGGGTCGGACGGGCTGAAGGTGCCGATGCCGACACGGTCGGACTCGGAGAGGACAACCCGCTCCACGGGTACCTTCTCAACCTGGCCGCCGTACTGCTCCTTGAGCATCATCCGGCAGGACGGGCAGAGGTCGCCTTCGATCACGACGCCCAGTTGTTCCTCGACTTCCGCCCGGAGCTCCTTGGGCACCAGATGCAGGGGCTCCTCGTGCATGGGACAGCTCTTGATGCCGAACAGGGCGCCATCTTCGGTCTTGCTGTAGGCTTCCAGGCCGTGCTTCAGCATGGTGACCAGCGTGGACTTGCCACCGCTGACCGGTCCCATGAGCAGCAGAATGCGCTTGCGCACATCCAGCCGGCGAGCCGCCGGGTGAAAGTATTCTTCCACCAGCCGTTCGAGTGACCGATCCAGCCCGAACAACTCTTTCTCGAAGAAGGCATACTTGCGGACACCGTTAACCTCTTTGACCCCGGCCGACACGATCATGTTGTAGATACGGGCGTGGGCGAACTGAGCATTGGCGGGGTTCTTCGCGACCATCTCCAGGTAGTCGGCAAAGGTCCCCTCCCAGGTGAGCCTACTCTCCGTAAGGCGATGCTCTTCCAGGCGCTTCAACAGGTTATGCATATGGCCGACCTCCTCCTGGACTTTCATCAGTCGATGGGTTGATGCGAACCAAGTGTCATCAGTTGTCGACAAATTTCTTTATCCTACCAGCTAAGTGGAAAACAGGGGTAGCTACTAAAGGTTCCTAAGAACTAAAATTCGACACACGGAGAATGTTTCCTGCAGCTTAATGTACATTATATTGTGAAAACTAGTCTGACAATATTGGGGGTGCCATTCCTTGATTACACACAAATACGTTAATCAATAGTCGAAAGTTCGATGTCCAAGGAAATGTTTGGGGTCCTGGCGGTGTCATAATCCGGTGGACCGGCCCATAGCCATAGGACAGGTTCCAAGCTGGGGTGCCGGGAGTCCCCACTGCGAGGAGGAAGCGATCCGGTATGGACAACAAGGGCATTCGTGGCGAGGCGCGCATCCTGGGGGCAGGTATGACGGGCAGCGAGCATCCCGCAGGGGGGTCCCGGGAGCACATTCTGAACATTTCGAACCGCGAGCAGGTGACGATCCAGGGAGTGCTCTCGGTTGATAGTTTTGACGACGAAGAGATCATTCTGGAAACTGATATGGGAACGTTGACCCTGCGCGGGGAGGAACTGCATATCAAGCAGTTGGACCTGGATTCGGCAAAGTTCGCGGTGGAAGGGTTCATCATGTCGTGTTTGTATTCGACGCCGCGGCAGCGCCCGGGCGGGCGGCCGACCAAAAGCCGGAGCTTCCTGGAACGATTGCTCAAATAGGCGCGCAATGCCGGCAGGAAACCCGGCGCGGAGCGCGAAGAGTAAGGAGGCGTCGCCTTGCAGCGGCTGGACCTGCAGTTCTATGCGTTTTTCGCGGTCGTGCTCTGCGGCGCCGTTTTGGGGCTGCTGTTCGACTTCCTGCGCGTGGTGGTCCGGCGGTGGCGACTGGGCCTGGTGATGAGCGCGGCTGCTGACTTGCTTTTCTGGGCAGCCGCGACGGTGGCCATTTCGGCGGCGCTGTTCTACGGAAACTGGGGCGACCGGCGGTTGTACGTCCTGGTGGGGCTGCTGGCCGGCGTCTCGCTTTACGGATGGCTGGCCAGTCCCGTGGTCAGCTGGTTAATCGACCTGGTGCTCCGGTTTATCGGGTGGCTGGTCCACGTCGTGGAGTGGCTGTTCTTGAAACTGATCTGGGCACCACTGGTGGCGCTCGCCAACTTGCTCATCGCGATCTTCATGACGCTGGGGCGGATGCTCTGGCGAATCCTCTGCTGGCTGGGCGGCGGGGTGGCGCGACTGCTCCGGGGGCCGTCGCGACTTCTCAGGCTGCACTACCTCCTGACAAAACGGAAATGGCGGCGGTTCTTCCGCCACTGGCGATAAGAACGCACAAAATCCTTCAAGCGCGCTTGGCCGTAGAACTTTTGCCAAGTCGCCGGAAGGATTTTCCGCGTTGGGCAAGAATGTATAAAAAACGTACCAACCTTGTACACAGTCTGTACTCATGTTGTACACAGTATATCCACATGCTGTGCACAAGTTGAAGGCGGGTCGCTGCCATGAATATTGAAATCCGGGGGGCGGAGCGACTCAGCTTTCGTGAGCGACAGGTCGTTGTGCTCAAGGAAATGGGTATGAGTAGCGATGCGGTGGCCAAGCGGCTCAGTCTCGCACCGGGCACCGTGGCAACACTGTATAATCGTGCGAAATCGAAGGGCTACCAGGTCGTCATCATCTTGCCGGGCGATACGCTCGGCCTCTTCGACAGCGCCGACAGGGAGGAAGACGAATGAACGCTCCCCAACGACCACCACGGGAGTTTTACGAGGACGCGCCCGTCCCAGTGCAGCGCCGCAAGCGAAACTTGCTCAGGCGACACTGGCTGACGGGCGCGTTTATTTGTGGGGTTGTGGTGATTATGGGGCGCAGCAGCGCCCAATTGTATCAGACGGAAACCAAGCTGCAAGATGTACGGGTACAGCACAAGGAACTGGACGCACGGATCGATGAAGCCCGCCAACGGGGCGCGACTCTGCAGGCGGAACTGGATCGCGCCGGCAGCGCGGCCAACCTGGAGGTCAGGGCCAAGCAGCTCGGGTTTATCCACCCAGATGAGACTGTTTACCAGAAGGGCAAATAGTTTCCCAATTTGTACTTGACGAACAGCCGCCGTCTCTGTACAATGTGGCCGCGTATCAATTTATATCATGAAGGGACGGCAGGACGGCTTGACTGGCGATGCATCACTTGCGGTAGGGAGCATAGTCGAGGGGACCGTCACGGGGATCACGAACTTTGGCGCATTCGTTCTGCTGCCGGACGGCAGAACGGGCCTGGTACACATCTCCGAAGTGGCGGACGTCTTCGTCCGGGACGTGAATGAGTTCCTCAAGGAGCAGGACAAGGTCCAGGTCAAGATCCTGACGCTCGATGAGCGGGGCCGCCTCGCCTTGTCCATCAAGCAGGCCGACCCTAACTTCCGTCAGGCCCGGCCCCGGGACCGCCGCCCGAGCCAGAGCCTGGAGGACAAGATCTCCAAGTTTCTGAAGGACAGCGAGGATAAGGCCTCGGATCTGAAGCGGATCGATTCCAAGCGCGGCGGGCGCGGGACGAAGCAGAGCTTCGGCGATTAGAGGGAAACGGGCGCCCTGGCAGGGCGCCCGCTTTTTGTGGCCTTGTTTTTAGCACCCCGGCGTACTATCATAAGAACGGTAATCGCCCGAGTGGCGGAATGGCAGACGCACGAGACTTAAAATCTTGCGGTCTTAAACGGCCGTGCCGGTTCGAGTCCGGCCTCGGGCACCAACTACAGCAAGGGCTCCAGGGGTTTTCCCTGGAGCCCTTGTCGTCCGTTATGGGCGATTTGACCAAAATCATGCGGCCAATCAGGGGGGACGGCAGCACTTGCTAAACAGGCCCGACTCCTGATAGTATATCTAACTAGATATACTATAAAATGTGAGAGTAGGCGCCACTTGTGGTGACTCTTGTTCAGAGACTGATTGAGCTTGGGTTAAGCGACAATGAGGCTCGTGCTTACGCGGTTTTGCTGTTGGAGGGCGCCATGACCGGCTACGAGGTGGCGCGGCGCAGCAGCATCGCCCGCGGGAATGTCTACGCCTGTCTGGCGCGGCTGGTGGACAAGCAGGCCGTAGTGCGCACCAGCGAGGACCAGTTTGCGCCAGTGCCGCTGGAGCAGTTCGCCCGTGTGCGCGAGGAGTCGATTCGCAGCGCCGCCGCCGCTGCCCTGGCAGAGACAGAGCGACTGCAGCACAACGGCGGGCAGGCCCAGGTTCTCACCGTGATCGGCACCGAGGCGATCCTGGAGCGAGCGCGGACCATTCTGCAGGCGGCTCGCTCGGCGGTGTTCATAGCCAGCTTCCCGGAAGAGTTGGCGGCGCTGGCCCCCGACCTGGGGGCAGCGCGGGAGCGAGGACTTCCCATTGAGGCACTATCTTTCGGGGTACCGCCGGCGGCGTGGGCGGAAGCCGCCTGCCACGCCGCCGCTGACGACATCCGGACCGCGCAGGGCGGCCGCCTCTTCATGTTGTCCGCCGCGCCGGAGGGGCTGGTGGCCGTGCTGGACAGCTCTGCAACATGTGCCGGCATCTGGTCCTGGAATCGCTACCTGGCCAGTGCCGTGGGGCTCTATGTTGCCCACGAGCGGTTCCTCATTCGCCTCTGGGATCTGCTGCCGGATTCAGTCCGGGATCAGATTCGCAAACAGCTTACGGACCTGAGCAGCCGCATTGCCCTTGCCGGTGCAGCGCCAGGGGAACCGCTGTTGTCGTACCTGGTCGGAAACATCACGCCTGCTGCACGCCTGGAAGAGGAGGAGAACAATGTCTGAGACCCAGCACCTGCGCCAGGAGCACTTCCAGGCCGCACGCGCCAGCATTGCCGGACAGGCGTTGCTGACGCCCCTCGTCCCGGTCGGCGCCGTAACGACCCCGGCAGGCAATCCGCTCCTGCTCAAGGCGGAAAACCTCCAGCCGGGCGGCTCCTTCAAAATCCGCGGTGCCATCCATTCCCTGGCGTGCCTGACCCTAACCCAGCGGGCAGCGGGCGTCATTGCTTATTCCACGGGCAACCATGCCCGGGCCGTAGCCATTGCTGCCCGGCAGATGGGGATTAGGGCCAAAATCGTAATGTCCCCGGACGTGCCGGCGCACAAAATCGCAGCCGTTCATGAACAGGGGGCGGTGGTGGTCATGGCGGCGCCATCATCTCAGGCACGGCGGGACCTGGCCGAGGAACTCGCTCGGGCCGAGGGGCTCTCGCTCATTCCCCCCTATGACCACTTTGACGTCATGGCGGGCCAGGGGACGATTGGCCTGGAAATCTTGGAGCAGACAACACCCGCAGCCATATTTGTGCCCGTTGGTGGCGGCGGCCTGCTTGCCGGGATCGCTGCCGCCGTCAAGCAGGCAACGCCAGCAGTACGAGTCATCGGGGTGGAACCCGAGTGGGAGAATGACGCCTGGCAGTCCTTCCGGCTCGGACACCAGGTTGCCCTGCCTGCCGCTTCAGGCAGTATCGCCGATGCCATCCGGGTGCAATCGCTCGGCGACCTGACGTACCCCGTGATTAGTCGGTACGTCGATGAGATCGTGACCGTCAGCGAGGCGGAAATCGCCGCCTCGACACTACTGATCGCATCAGTGGCCCATCTGGTAGTCGAGCCGGCAGGAGGGGTAGGCCTGGCAGCGGCCTTGGCGTACCGGGGGAACCTGCCCGAGGGTCCCGTTGTGAGCATTGCCAGCGGTGGCAATACCACCTTGGCGGCTCTGCACGCGCTAGGCGCGGCCGCCGTTGTTGATTGATCGAAGTCGCGGGCGGCCAATCCCCGACGCGAATCAACAGCGAGCGGCCCGGCTACTCATCAGAGTGACCAGGCCGCTGGTTTTCCTCACCTCGGACGAGCACACGTAATCCGCCGATTCCTACCGATGCGACGCCCGGATCAGACCTGCAGGAAACACTTAAAGGCGCCCTCAGCATGGCCATTGAGACGTCCAACACCGCCTTTGCCCTGGACGACGTCGTCCACAGCCTGGCCGCTGGCGTCGAGGCCTAGTGGCAGGCCGGGCAGACTGTCTCCGCCGCTACTTCCGCGCTTGCCGGGGAACTGCTGAATCTGAAAGCGGGCAGCCGGCAGTTGTCGGCGACCTCGGAAACGTCGCTGACTCGGGTACAAGGGGTTCTGACGGCGATTGACACGCTGCTGGCGCAGGTGGGCAGCAGCAATCAACGCGCCGGTGAGACTCTCCGGGCCGCCACGCACCTGGAACAGGGCGCATCCGCGATCCAAAAGATCACGGAACTGGTGCGGCGGCTCGCGATGCAACTCAAGATTTTGGCCATCAACGCTTCGATTGAGGCGGCCCGTGCCGGGGTCCAGGGGCGGGGGTTTGCCGTGGTCGCCCAGGAGATGGGCAGGCTGTCGGAGCAGACGTCCCAGGCGATGGTCCGGGTGGATTCGGTTACCGGTGGTCTGTTGAACTCCATCCATCAGGTGGTGGAAGCCGCCGGCGCTAACCAGCGGGAAATGGTAAAGGCCGCCGGCAGCACAGCGGCCGCACAGAAAGACCTGACCGATGTGGCCGCTACATACCAGGACTGGCTGGCGGCGACCGCCGCCATGGATGTGTCCCTGGGCAACCAGGCCGGCGCAGTGGAGCAGTTGCATGAACAGGTGGCGCAGATGCTGTCGCGCACGGAGCAGGTGAAGGAGCAGGTCAGCCACACCACTTCTGCTTTACGGCCTCCTGCCCGCTGCCGGACCGGGCGTGCCCTGGGCGTCCTGGCCGGCGATGTCAATATTCGCGATGCGGAGCGGCTGGGGAAAACAGCTCAGTGGCGGATGGCCACTTCGTAGTCGCGCCCTTCCCAGCGGCTCTCGCCCGTCCAGTAGAACGTGAAGCGGATGGGCGACCACCGTTCCAGGTTGGGCTTCAGGTCCACGAAGTGGATGCCAAGTGACGTCGGCGTGGAGTTGGTGTCCTGAATGGTCAGCCAGTCGTCTTCCGACCAGCGGAGGCGGAACGGCACCATGGCCTGGACCCGGAGGAGCGCGTCTTTCCGCATGTCCTTCGGCTGGCGGTTGAGCTTCCAGACCTCCAGTTGGTGCAGGGCCTGCCGGCCATACCGATACCGCTGTGCCACCGGTTCGATCAGGTCGAAGACGAGGCAGTCGCGGGCGGACCGCAGCAGTTTGATGTACTCGGCGTGCGCCCACATGAGCGGCATGGCCGAACCGGTCGGCTTGCCGAGCCGGAGGTCCGCATCCGGCAGGTCGGACTCGTCCCAGACTTGCTCCGGCAACATGCCGGCCGGGCTGGCGAACCGCTCCATCGCCCGGATGAACGGGGTGACGTCGTGGCCGGCGGCCAGCTCGTAATGGCCTCGCTCGCCGGCTAGCAGCGGCCAGGCGCGGCCCTGGCCCCAGCCCACGTACGGCTTGCCGTCCGGCTGCTCGCCGTAGCCGTCGTGGTTGTAGCGGCGCCAGGCCGGGCCGAACGGGGTCTCCGCCTTGAGCACGGCGTCGACCACCTTCAGCGAGTCGACGATCAGCGGGTCGTCCGGCTTCCGGATGCCGTAGCGGACCAGCTCCAGGAAGCCGGCGTCCACGATATCCTTCGCCGGGAAGCCCTGGGGCGTGCCCGGCTTCCGGTTGGCGACGAACAGAATGCCCTGGTTGGGGTTCTCGTTCGGGGACGGATCGTTGATGTCCACCGGCAGAATCCGGATGTAATGCCGGGGGATGCCGGGCACCAGGGTGCCTTCGGTTGTGACGGTCCAGGCATCCACGTGGCTCTCGAGGAAATCGGCGTACCCCTCCAGGAACGTCGCCGTCGTCATGTCGCCCCGGTCGTAGGCAAACGCGGCCGCGCAGATCAGCGCCGCGATGTTGACCGCCAGCGTGGACGGGGAGTAACCGCTGTTCTCTTCCCACCGCTCCTGCTGGGTGGCCGGGCCGTGGTTGATCAGGTAGGCGGCGGCCCGCATCACCAGTGTGTACGGGTCGAAATCCCAGAGGGCGCCGGCTTCTTTCAGCCGCCAGGCCAGCAGGATCGGGAAGGCCACCTCGTCAAGCTGGATGCCCGGCCAGTGGGCGTCGCCGTTGATCCAGAAGTTCTGCGGAAAGCCGCCGTCGGCTTGCTGGCTGGCCGCCAGGTAGACCAGCGCTTTGAGCGGCGTGGCCTCGTCGCCGGCCGCCAGCAGCCCGGTGGCGCTGTTGATCATGTCCCGGGTCCAGACCAGGTGGTAGCCCCCGCTCCCGTCGTCGCCCAGGTTTTCGCCCCAGGGGATCGACAGGGAGGCGATCATGGCGCCGAGGTAGGTCTTGTCCTGGTGGGCGATCAGCAGGCTGTGGCTGGTATGGTAGAGCGCGCCGTTGTCATGCGAAATGTCCCCCAGCGGATGGATGCGCTCCCGGTGGTAGTCCCACTGGTTTACGAACTTGGTCCGGAGCTTGTGATACGGCATGCTCAGGGCCTGAAGCAGGGCCGTGACCGCGCTCTGGCGGCCTGAGCCAAAGGCCAGCCCCATGGTAAACTCGCGGGTGCTCGTCAGGTCCAACTGACCGGTCAGGAGGATATTGCCCTCCAGCGCCTGGTCGAACTCCCAGTCCAGTTTGTAGTTGTCCCGGAGATCCTCCGCACCGTCGCTGTAGCCGATGTACCCGCAGGAGAGCCGGCTGAAGGGCACCGTGGCGCCCATGGCCAGCCAGAGGCCGCCTTTTTCCGCCACCAGCACTTGCCGCCCGTGCACTTCGATCACGTAACCGTTGTTCCCCCAGCCGCCGCCGCCCAGGCGGGGCTCGCAGGTGGCGTAGAGCTGCAGCGGCATGGCGGACTCCAGCCGCGTATGCTGCAGCACGCAGGGCAACTGCGGGTGAGCGATGATCTCCTTGCTAATGCGATAGCGCCCTTTGGGGTCGGCATTATTGACCTGATAGCCCAGCACGTGCCGGGCGATGGGCGCTACCTGCGATTCTAAATCGCGCTCCTGGTGGCAGAAGGTCTCGCCGTCGGTGATCAGGTACTGCAGTTCGCGCAATTGAGGGCGGTCGACGGTGGGGAAGTACACCTCCGTCAGCACGCCCCGGGCGAGCGTAAACCAGATATGGCTGGACGTGGAGCGGGCCGTGCCGACACCGTCTTTGTTGCCGTGGGTCCAGCGCGGCTCGGTTCCGGGCCAGCCGAAGGCAGTGCGTACCCCGCGGAATGTGGACATTCGCCTCACCTCTGAAAGGTGTCTCGCTTTTACTAATAATACTACGAATGTTCGGCTGTTCGCGCCGTGTACGTCGCAGAAAAAACGGGCTTCAGGGGAGTTTCCCCGAAGCCCGTTTGCTATTCGCCAAACCCGGTGCCGTCCCGCAACTGCTCGCCGGCCTCGGGCATGCCGTCCCTGGTAACGGCGACCGCGTAGTCTTCCCCTTCCCACCGTTCATCGGCCGTCCAGTGGAACGTGAACTTGATCGACCCGCCTTGCCCGGGCGCGGGCTTGAGGTCGGCAAACGCAATGCCCAAGGCGGTCGTCGCAGAGATGGTGTCGTGGACCGTCTGCCAGTTGTCGTTCGACCAGACCAGCCGGAAGGGCGCCGGGGCCTGCACCCGCAGCGTCATGTCGCTTTGCATGACGCGGGGCCGGCGGTTGGGCTTCCAGATTTCCAGTTGCCGGACCGTCCGCCGGTTGCCCAGGTAGCGGACCCGGACGGGTTCGATCAGGTCGAAGACCCGCCCGTCCCGGGCCGACCGCAGGAGCTTGATGTACTCGGCGTGCGCCCACATGAGCGGCATGGCCGCACCGGTGGGCCCGCCCAGACGGAGTCCCAGTTCGGGGCGGTCCGGTTCGTCCCAGACCTGCTCAGGGAGCAGTCCGGTCCCGTTCGCGAAGCGCTCCATGGCCCGAATGAACGGGGTCGGGTCCTGCCCGGCGGCAAGTTCGTAGTGGCCCCGCTCGCCGGTCAGAAGCGGCCAGGCTCGGCCCTGGCCCCAGCCGGCGTAGGGGCCGCCGTCGGGCCGCTGGCCGTATCCGTCGTGGTTGTAGCGCCGCCAGGCCGGGCCGTTGGGGGTGTCCACTTTGAGTACGGCGTCTACCACCGCCAGCGAGTCCCAGATCAGTGGGTCGTCGGGCCGGCGGATGCCGTAGCGCACCAGCTCCAGGAATCCCGCATCGACGACGGCCCTGGCCGGAAAGGCCCGTTGCGCCCCCGGCGGCCGGTTGGCAATCCAGAGCGCCCCGTGGTTGGGGTCCTCGTCCGGGCTGACCTCGTCCACGTCTACCGGATGAATCCGGACCAGGTGGCGCCGGATGCCGGGCACCAGTTCGCCTTCGGTCGTTACGGTCCACTGTTCGACGTGCCCTTCCAGGAAGTCGGCGTACTCCTCCAGGAAGGTGGCGGTGGCATCGTCGCCCTGATCGCGGACGATGTCCGCCGCACAGATCAGCGCCGCGATGGTAACCGCGAGGGTGGAGGGGGAGTAGCCGCTGTTTTCCTCCCACCGCTCCTGCTGGGTGGCCGGGCCGTGATCGATCAGGTAGCCGGCCGCCCGGAGGACCATGGTGTAAGGATCGAAGTCCCGCAACGCCCCCTCTTGCTTCAGCCGCCAGGCGAGCAGAATCGGGAAGGCGACTTCGTCCAACTGGATGCCGCGCCAGTGGGGTTCGCCGTTGATCCAGAAGTTTTGCGGGAAGCCGCCGTCGGCTTGTTGGCTGGAGGCCAGGTAAATCAGCGCCCGCAGGGGGGCGTCCAGGTCGCCGGCGGCCAGGAGGCCGAGGGCGCTGTTGACCATGTCCCGGGTCCAGACCAGGTGGTATCCGCCGATGCCGTCATCCGCCACGGCCTCGCCCCAGGGGATCGACAGGGAGGCAATGAGCGCGCCCCGATAGGTCTTGTCTTCGTGCGCCAGGAGCAGGCTGTGGCTGGTGTGGTACAGGTTGCCGCCGTCGCCGGCGTAGGGTTCCAGCGGTAAGAGCCGCTCGTTGCGCCAGTCCCACTGCCGCATGAAGTTGCGCTTGAGGTCGCCAAATGGCATGGCCAGCGACTGAAAGAGCGCAACGATGGCGCTTTGCATGCCGTGGCCAAACGCCATGCCCAGGGTGAATTCTTTGCTGGTGGATAAATCGAGTTCAGCGGTCAGGAGGATGTTGCCTTCGAGGGCGCGATCGAATTCCCAGTCCAGCTGATAATTGCCGGCCAGGTCGGTCAGGCCGTCGCTTGTGCCGGCGTAACCCACCGACAGCCGGCGGAAAGGTACCGTGGCCGCCATGGCCAGCCAGATGCCGTCCTTTTCGGCCACCAGCACCTGCCGGCCCTGCACTTCGACCACGTACCCGTTGTTGCCCCAGCCGGCTACGTTCAGCCGGGGGGCGCACAGGGCATACAGGTGCAGCGGCCGGTCGGATTCCAACCGCGTGTGCTGGAGCACGCAGGGCAGCAACGGGTCGGCGATGACTTCTTTCACAATGGCGTAGTGCTCGTCCGGGTGGGAATTGGTGACACGGTAGCCCAACACGTGCGGGGCCAGGGGTTTCATGACGGAGCGCATGTGGTGCCGCTCCGTATGGCAGAAGCTTTTCCCGTCGGTGACTACGAACTGCAGGTCCCGCAGTTGCGGCCGGTCCACCGTCGGGAAATACACTTCCGTCAGGGCGCCGTGACACAGCGTAAACCAGACATGGCTGGCGTGGGAGTGTGCCGTTCCCATGCCTTCCTTGCTGCCGTGGGTCCACCGGGGTTCTCTGCCGGGCCATCCGAATGCATTTCGGTCACCACGAAATTTGGCCACCCGTATCATCCTTCTGAATTTATTGATAAAACTGGGCTGTTTGAATGCGCCAAGAGCTTTTATAATATAATCTACGGATGTTTGAGCATAAAGGATCGAAGCATTAGGAAATAAACCCATAAAATGTAAAGGGGGGCGGCTGGATGGCTGGTGGGGTAAAGGCCGTGGTGATGGCTGGTGGGGAGGGGACCCGGTTGCGTCCCTTGACGGTGAACCGGCCCAAACCGATGGTCCCGGTGGTGAATCGCCCGGTCATGGAGCACATTGTGGGGCTTTTGCGGCAGCATGAGATCCGTGATGTGATCGCCACGCTCTTCTACTTGCCGGACGTAATCCGGGACTACTTTGGCGATGGTCAGGACTTTGGGGTGCACATGAACTATTCGGTCGAGGTCCAGCCGTTGGGGACGGCCGGCAGCGTCAGGCAGGCGATGGCGGAGTCAGGGGACTCTGCCCTGGTCATTTCCGGCGACGCGCTGACCGACATGGATCTGACCGATCTCATCCGGTTCCACAAGGAGAAGAAATCGGTAGCCACCCTGGCGCTGACGCGGGTCGAGAACCCGTTGGAGTTTGGCGTGGTGATCACCGACGGGGCGGGGCGCATCGTGCGGTTCCTGGAGAAGCCATCGTGGTCGGAGGTCTTCAGCGATACGATCAACACCGGGATTTACGTGCTGGAGCCGGAAGTCCTGGAACTGATGGAAGAAGGCAAGGCTTACGACTTTAGCAAGGACATTTTCCCGCAGCTGCTGGCGGCGGGCCGGCCCATGTACGGCTACATTAGCCGGGATTACTGGTGCGACATCGGTTCGCTGGACCAGACGCTGCAGGCGCAGGTGGACTGCCTGTCGGGCAGGGTCCGGGTCGATATTCCGGGCGAGGAGGTGCGCCGGGGGGTCTGGATCGGCCGGAACGTCGACATCGACCCGACCGCCCGGCTCGAAGGCCCGGTCGTAATCGGGGACGGTGCCGTCATCCGCCGGGGCGCCCGCATCGGTCCGCTCTCGGTGATCGGGCCGAACACGGTCGTGGACGAATCGGCCGAGGTGCTGCGGTCCGTGACCATGCCGGGGGCCTACGTGGGGCAGGGGGCCGGCCTGCGTGCGGGGTTCCTGGCCAAGGGCGCCACCCTTGCCCGGCTGGCTGCGGTCGGCCAGGGGGCCGTGATCGGCGACGACACGCAAATCGGCGAAGGGACGATCGTGAAGCCGGGCGTGAAGGTCTGGCCGTTCAAGACCATTGACGCCGGTGTACAGGTAAATTCTACCATAGTCTGGGGTGCGCGGCATTCCAAAGCGGTCTTCGGACCGGGCGGGGTCAGCGGGCTGGGGAACATCGAAATTACCCCGGTGGTGGCCGTGCGGCTGGGCGAGGCGTTCGGTTCGGCCTTGAACCGGGGCGATGCGGTCTGCGTCAGCCGGGACGGGTATCCGGCTTCGGTGATGCTGAAGCGGGCGCTCATGGCGGGGCTGGCGTCGGCCGGTATCCGGGTCTTCAACCTCGAATCGTCGCCGCTGCCGCTCATGCGGCATGCCGTACCGTCGCTGGGCGCCAAGGGCGGCGTCTTTGTCATGGCCAATCCGTTCAGCCCGGGGTCCGTGGTGATTCAGCTGCTGGACGCCCGCGGCACGGACATTGACACAGCCACGGAGCGAAAAATCGAAACGATGATGGTTCGGGAGGATACCCGGAAGGCGCCGGTGGAGGAGATCGGCACGGTGTCGTATCCGCCCAAGGTGCCGGATTACTACCGCAGCGACTTCCTGGGCCGGCTGGATGTGCCCACTGTGCGCAAGCGGCAGTTCCGCACTGTACTGGATTACGGCAATGGGGTGGCCGCGCAGATCATGCCCTCGCTGTTGGGCGAACTGGGCTGCCAGGACATGGCGATTAACACGGCCTACGACCCGCGGCGGCTCTCCCGCACGGACATGGAGATCCGGCAGGGGCTGGACTTCCTGGCGGGCATGGTGGACGCCATTCAGGCAGACCTGGGCGTGCTGTTTGATGCCACGGGGCAGCGCATCCGGCTGGTGGACAACCGGGGGCGGGTGCTGAACGGTCAGCAGACGCTGGCGCTGTTTGCCTACCTGGCGCTGGACCGCGAGCGGGGCGCCCGCATCGCCGTGCCGGTGACGGCTACCGACGCCGTGGACCGGGTGGCCGGTGAGCATGGCGGCGCAGTCGTCCGGACGAAGACGGGTCCCCGGGCGCTCATGCAGGCGGCGTTGGGCCACCAGGTGGTCCTTTGCGGG
Organism: Symbiobacteriaceae bacterium; assembly: GCA_036504075.1. Classification (GTDB taxonomy): domain Bacteria; phylum Bacillota; class Sulfobacillia; order Symbiobacteriales; family Symbiobacteriaceae; genus DASXVX01. The sequence continues at coordinate 47,233 of DASXVX010000097.1, forward strand.
GACGAGCACGGCGGGTTCATTTTCCCGGGCTTTTCGGCCGGGCTTGACGGGCTTTTCGCCACGGCTCAACTGCTGCAGATGTTGGCGCTGTCGGGCCGGCCGCTGGACCGGCTGGTGGACGCCCTGCCGCCGGCGGACGTGGAGCTTGAGAACGTGGCCTGCCCGCTGGAGGCCAAAGGCCGGGCCATGCGCTTGCTGACCGAGGCGACGATGGGGCAGGAAGTGGTGCTGGTCGACGGCGTCAAGGTACGGCGCGACGGGGCGTGGGTGGCCTTGATTCCCGACGCGGTGGCGCCGGTGATGCACATCTATTCGGAGCCGGCCGAAGCGGCCCGGGAACTGGTGGGAGAGTATCGGGCGGTGGTGGAGATGGCGGTCCGGGAGCTGGAACCGGAACTGGCCCATACCGACGACTAAACAAAGGCGTAGGAGGGGATGTCGTGATTACATTTGGCACTGACGGCTGGCGGGGCGTCCTGGCAGCAGACTTCACGTTCCAGAATGTCCGGGCCGTGGCGCGGGCCGTAGCCCAGTATCTGGTCAAGAGCGAGCCTGGCAAGGGTTGCCTGATCGGGTACGACAACCGCTTCCTCGCGGCGGAAATGGCCAAGGCGGCCTGCGCGGTGCTGGCGGAGGAGGGCGTGGAGGCGATCATGACCGACCGGCCGACGCCCACGCCGGTGTTAGCCCACGCCGTGCAGCACCGCTGTGCGGGCGGTGCGATCATGTTCACCGCCAGCCACAATCCGCCCATGTACCAGGGCATGAAGTTCATCCCGTCGTATGCAGGGCCGGCTTCGCCGGCGATCACGGCAGAACTGCAGACGGCGGCGAATCTGTTCGCCCCGCACGAACGGAGCGACGCGCACCTGCCGAAGGATGTGCCGATCTTTGACCCGGCCCCGACCTACTGGGAACACCTGAAGAACCTGGTGGACATCCGGGCGCTGCGGGAGTCGGGCCTGATCTTTGCCTACGACGCCATGTATGGCGTGGGCGCCGAGTACATGGCCAGGCTGAAGCCGCAGGTTTTCCTGCACCGCGGGCGGGACCCGCTGTTTGGCGGCATTACCCCGGAGCCGACCGGCGAATTCCTGCAGCCGCTGGTGGATGCCATGGAGGCCGCCGGGGCTGCCCTGGGGCTGGCCACCGACGGCGACGCCGACCGGTTTGGCTGCGTGGACCCCAAGTGGGGCTACCTGAACGCCAACCAGGTCCTGACGCTCATGCTCTGGTACCTGACGGCGGTCAAGGGGCGCAAGGGCATGGTGGTCCGGACGCTGGCCACCACCCACCTGCTGGACCGCATCGCCGAAGCGGGGGGCTGCACCACGCTGGAGACGCCTGTGGGCTTCAAGCACCTGGCGCAGGCCATGCTGGAGCACGACGTGCTGCTGGCGGGCGAGGAGTCCGGGGGACTCTCCATTGGCGGACACATTCCTGAGAAAGACGGCATTCTGGCCTGCCTGCTGCTGGCCCAGATTCGGGCGGAGACGGGCCGGCCTTTGAGCCAAACCCTGCAGGAGATTTACCGCACCTACGGCGTTACAGCCACCCGCCGGGTGGACGTGCACCTGCACCCGGGCGACCGGGAGCGGGTGGAGGCGAGGTTGAGGCAGGAGCAGTTCCCGCATGAGATCGGCGGGCGCCGGGTGGTCTCCCTGGGCCGGTCCGACGGTTACCAGTTCTTGCTGGACGGCGGCGCCTGGACCCTGCTCCGCTTCAGCGGCACCGAACCGATGGTCCGGGTGTACGGCGAAGCGGACAGCCAGGAGCACCTGTCGGCCATTCTCACGGACACCCTGAGGGAGGTGCACCATTCATGAGCGCCGCCACGGCACTGACGGAAAACGCCTGCGGGCGCCTGGGGGTGATGGTGCGGACGCCGGAAGAGCTTTTTATTTACTGGGAGACGGGTCAGGCCCCTCCGCTTACCATCCGGGTTGCCGACCTGTCGGGCCGGCCCGCAGCTCAATCGCTGGACGGACTGGGCTATCGGGATATCCCGGGGCAGGCGGGGCCGTCCTCTGTTTACGTTCGGAATTTGCTGCCCGGACATCTGTACTTCGTGGAACTGGGCGAGCAGGCCGGGGGCGGATTCCGCGGGCTCATAGGGGCCGGTCCGGTGCAGACGCCCTGGCTGCCCGTCGCCGACGCCGCGGTGTTTCCGGCGCCATATAGCCGCTCCTGAACGGAGGGATGCACGTGCCGGCAGAGTTTGCGTTGGTGTTGCATGCCCACTTGCCGTACATACGTCCGTCGGGGCGGGAGATTCTGGAGGAGCGCTGGCTCTACGAGGCGGTGGCAGAGAGTTATCTGCCGCTGGTGTGGGCGCTGGAACGATTGCAGAACGATACGATTCCGGCCCGGGTGACGATTTCGCTTTCCGGCCCGCTGCTCTCCATGCTGGCCGACCGGGGGCTCATGGCCCGCTGCCGGACGCACCTGGCCCACCGCCTGGAGCTGGCCGAGCGCGAAGCCGCGAAGGCCCAGGGCGGGCCGTTCGCGGCGGCGGCGACATACCACCGGTACCGGTTCAAGGCGCTGGTGGACGACTTGGATTTTCGTGGGGGCGACCTGCTGGCCGCCTTCCGGTCGTTGCAGGACGCGGGCGTGGTGGAACTGATTACGGCGGCGGGCACGCATGCCTGTTTGCCACTGCTTGGCTCGGACGCCGCCCGGGCCGCCCACCTGGAGGCGGCGGCGGCTGAGTACGCGCGCCACTTCGGGCAGCGGCCGGCGGGCGTCTGGCTCCCGGAGTGCGCCTATGCGCCGGGACTCGACCACCTGCTCGCGGCGGCGGGTCTGGGTTGGTTTGTCGCCGAGGCTTCGACCGTCGCGGCCGCCTACCCGCCGGTGGACGGAGCGGTCGTGCTAACGCCCGCCGGCGTGGCCGCCTTTGCCCGCGATACCGCCGCCTCCCGCCAGGTGTGGGACCGCAAGAGCGGCTACCCCGGCGACCCGGCCTACCGGGAATTCTACAAAGACGTCGGGTACGAACTGCCCCTGGCGGAAGTGGCTCCCTGGCTGGTGGAGGGGATTCGCGGTGACACGGGGCTGAAGTATTACCGGATTACCGGCGCCGGGCTTGACCTGGGGGCGAAGCAGCCGTACGACCCGGAGACGGCGCTGGACCGGACGCAGGAGCACGCCCGCCACTTTGCCCGCCTGCTTCAGGACCGCAGCGGCCTGGTGGTGGCGCCTTTTGACGCCGAACTCTTCGGCCACTGGTGGTTTGAAGGGCCGCTCTGGATTGAGGCACTCTACCGGGAGCTGGCCGCCGGGGCCGGGGCTGGGGCCGGAGCCGGCGGCGTCCGACCGGTGACGCCCTCGGAGTGGCTGGGTGCGCATTCCGACCTGCCCATCGCCCGCCTGCCGGCCGGGTCCTGGGGCGACGGGGGCGACTACCGGGTTTGGGTTTCTGCCGACAACGACTGGCTCTGGCCGCAGGTGCACGACGCCGAGCGGCGGATGCTGGCACTGATCGACCGGGGCGACATTTCGCAGGCCGCGCTGGACCAGATGGCGCGGGAACTGTTGCTGGCCGAGGCTTCCGACTGGCCGTTCATTCTCTATTTCCACACGGCGACCGAGTACGCCAAAGGCCGGGTCCGGCGGCATTTGGACCGGTTCCGCTCGCTGGCCGCCGGCCGGGCGATCCCCAGCCGATACCAGGGGGAGGACGGCATTTTCCCGGGGCTGAACGCCCGGACGCTCTTCCGCAAGCGCCCGCCGGTCCCGGCGGCCGGCCCGCTCCGGGTGCTGATGCTCGCCTGGGAGTTCCCGCCCAACCATGTGGGCGGGCTGGGCGTCCATGTGCATGACCTGGGCGCAGCCCTGGCGGCGGCGGGCCACCGGGTCCACGTGGTCACCGTGGCCGACGGCCCGAACGGCGCACCCGGCACCAGCAAAACCAAGGGCATGACGGTCCACCGGGTGGCGCGCCCGCCCGAGGAAGGGAACTTCCTGGCCTGGACTTACCGGCTCAATCAGAGCATGGTCGCCGCGGCCTTGAAGCTGGCCGATGCGCACGGGCCGTTCGACGTGGTCCATAGCCACGACTGGCTGGTGGGCCAGGCGGGCATGGCGCTCAAGGCCCGCTGGGGTTCCGAGTTTATCGCGACGATTCACGCCACGGAGAAAGGCCGTAACGGGACCATTCGGGAGCCCATTCAGCAGGCGATTCACGATGAGGAGTGGCTGCTCACCACCGCCGCCGACCGGGTGATCACGGTTTCCCAGGCCATGGCGCGCGAGGTCTCTGAATCTTTTCGGGTCACGCCGACGGTCATTTACAATGGGGTCGACCTGCCGGATGCCACGCCTGCCGGGCCGCCGCCCCAGCCGCTGGACGCTCCGTACTTCTTCTACATCGGGCGGCTGGTGCCGGAGAAAGGCGTGCAGGTGGCGATTGAAGCATTGAGCCGGATGGAAAGCCGGGCGCACCTGGTGGTGGCCGGCAGGGGACCCATGGAAGGCGAGTTGAAGCGGCTGGCCACGCAGCGTGGCGTAGCTGGCCGGGTCCACTTGGTGGGCCGGGTCTCCGACCGGGAGAAAGACGCCTGGCTGCACTACGCGGCGGCCGGGCTGGTGCCGAGCCTGTACGAACCGTTCGGCATCGTCGCCCTGGAGGTAATGGCCGCCGGCGTGCCGGCAGTGGTGGGCGACACCGGCGGGCTGGCGGAAATCGTGACCTCCGGCGTCGACGGCATCAAAGTGCCGCCGGGCGATGCCGGGGCGCTGGCGACGGCCATGGACTGGCTGCTGTTCCACCCGGAGCAGGCCCGGGGGCTGGGCTGGGCCGGGCGGGACCGGGCGGCCGGGCGGTTCGGCTGGCCGGCAATCGCGGCTGAGACCGTGGCCGTTTACCGGGGGCCGGCGGCGATACCGGCGTTGGCCGAGGTGGCAGCGGCCCGACAGGACTGAGCAACGTTCCAGGGCGCGCAAAAGGCTACAGGGGCGCAAACCCTGTAGCCTTCTTCCGTGACCTGTCATGAGCGTTGAGACCTGACGTCAGAAGTGGGATGTGGGGCTGGGCGGCCAATGTGGTAGCCCTGGGCGAAATCGACGCCGTACGATCTGAGCAGCGCCACCGTCTGTTCATCCTGAACGAATTCGGCCACCGCCGTCTTGCCCAGCCGGCGGGCCACTTCCACCATGGCCTTCACCAACTCCTGGTCCACAGGGTCGTGCGGCAATCGCTCGATGAAGCTGCCGTCGATCTTCAGGGAGTTCACCGGTAAATGTTTGAGGTAATAAAAGGATGACCAGGCGGAGCCGAAATCGTCCAGGGCGAAGGAGCAGCCCAGGTTCTGCAGGGTCTCCACGAACAGGCGGGCCTGTGCCATGTCGGCGATCGCTGCGGTCTCAGTCACTTCCAGGATCAGCAGCGATGGGTCGATCCCGGTGCGGGCCAGTTCGTCCCGGACCATGACCGGGAACTCCTGGTCGCCCAGGGTTTTACCGGAGAGGTTTACGTTCAGCCGGAGTTCCGTACCGGTCTCCTGGCTCGCCGCGATCAACCGGATGGCCTCCTTGACCACCCACCGGTCGATGGCGCCGATGAGGCCGAACTGTTCCGCGATCGGCAGGAAAACCCCGGGGTAAATCAGCGAACCGTCGTCGCCCGGCAGCCGGAGCAACAGCTCGTACTGCTCCACCCGGTTCTCCTTGAGCGAGAGCAGGGGCTGAAAGTGGAGCAGGAACCGGTCGTGCTCAAGGGCCTCCCGGATCCGGGTCTCCCAGTTGAGCTTGTGCTCCACCTGGGCGAGGCGGCCCCCGTCGGGCGTGTAGACGCAGACGCCGTTGCGCCCGGACTCCTTGGCCTGGTACATCGCCAGGTCTGCCCGGGACAGCAGCTCCTCAGCCGTGGTACCGTGATCCGGGAACAGGGCAACGCCGATGGAGGCGGTAATGCCCACGGGGTAGCCATTAACGATTTGGACGTGGTCCCGGATCGCCCGGAGCAAGTCGCCAGCCACTTTTTCGGCGCTGGGGGCATCCGTTTGCGGCAGCAGAATGGCAAACTCGTCGCCGCCGAGCCGGGCGACGGTATCGGTCTGGCGGAGGCGCCGCCGCAGCAAGGAACTCAGGCTCTCGAGCAACTGGTCGCCGGTCCGGTGGCCCAGGCTGTCGTTTATATACTTGAACTGATCCAGGTCGAGGAAGAGCAGGGCGCCGGCGGTCTCATACCGGCGGGACAAGGCCAGTTGCTGCTCCAGCTCTTCCCGAAAGCGACGCCGGTTGTACAGGTCCGTGAGGGGGTCATAATCGGCGAGGTGGAGCAACTGCTCCTCGTCCCGCCGCCGCTCCGTAATGTCTTGCACATGGGTGATGAACTGCACGGGTTTGCCGTCCGGACCCCGGACCGCCGAAACGTTCACCTGGGTCCAGACGATCTGCCCGGACTGGTGATAGTAGCGCTTGTCCGTTTGGAACGAGTCCAGCTTGCCATCCCACATTTGGTCCAGGAAGGCCCCTTCCGTAGCCAGATCATCCGGATGGGTGGTCTTCGCCCTGCCGGCGCCGACCAATTCGCTTTCGGTGTAGCCGAGCATGCTGCAAAATGCCCGATTGACCCGCCAGATCCGGTCATCCGGACCCCCTAGCGTCATGCCGATAGGGGCATCGTCAAAAGCCATGCGAAAGCGGCCTTCGCTGGCCTCCAGCTCGTCTCGCTGGGCCATGAGAATATCGCTTTGCTGGATGAGCGCCTCGTGCTGAGAGGTAAGCTCCTCCTGTTGAGCCGTTAACTCTTCGCTCTGGGAAAGCAGGATGGCGTTGGCCAGCTGGAGTTCCACGTGCCGGGAGGCCACTTCCCGATGGGCGGCGGCCAGTTCGTGCACCTGCAGGCGTTGAGCGCCGGCCGCCCTCACACCGGCTATGCCGGTCCCGGTGAGCACCAGCACCATCACGCCGGTGTTTCCCAGCACCAGCGTGAGCTCTCGGCCACTAAGCCAGGTGTCAAGGCCGCTCAGGCAGGCGATGGCGACGACCAGCGCCAGCAAGTAACGCCCCGATTGTTCGCCGTTGGTGCGAGCCGCCGCCAGGGGAATGAGCGTCAACAGCGGCAGAATGGCCAGGTGGATGGAGCCCGAGTCCGACATGATGATACTGGAGGCCACCGTGAGGAAAAGCAGGTGTATCGTCAGCCGCCGTGGTGGGGTGCCGGCGTTTGGGAAGGACCAGTGGACGATCACATTGTAGACCGTGATCACCAGCACAAACAGGTTTGACCGCAACGGCGAATGGACGGCGGCGTCGCCGCCCAGGGCGGTCAGCGCCACGACCACCAGGGTCATCACCCAAAGCCAGGTCTCCAGCACCCGCTCCATTTCAGCGGGCCAGGGGTCTGCTTCGCCCGCCTGCGGGGCATGCTCTCCCGAAGGGTGGAGCGCACCGAAAATAGAACGGCCCTGGGTCAAGACGGCGAAAATCCAGACCGACCAGCCGGCCACGCCGTTCCAAGCCGCGGTGCGAATGAAGGTAACCGTCAGAACCACAGGCAGCAGTACGGCCACACCCCGTCGCGCCCATTCCGCCCAGCCGTGGGTGCGAAAACCAAAGTACGGAACCATGAGCGCAAGCGCACCGATTATGCCGAAAATGCCGACTAAGGGGAGAATCTCTTTAATCGGGGCAAAGGCCAGCGAATTGAACCGCTCCGGCAGAACCAGCATGACCGCACCGGTAGCCGCCTGAATCATGGCCAGGGCCGGTGCCAAAAGTTCCTCCCGGGCGTTCACCCAGGGCAGCACCAGGAGCGCGGCGGCGGTGACGGCATAGTTGATCATGCCGCTCAAGCCGCCGAAGGACCAGAGATGTCGGGCAAAAATGAGGAGCGGCGTCGCCGGCAGCAGGGGAATGGCCCGCTGGACCCAGGGCGGCAGCGGGTAGCGGACCATCAGCAGCAGCGCGATGCCACCGGCCACGAAGCCGGCAGAAAGGTAGGGAAACCAGGGAATCAGTGCGCCGTACAGCGCAGCAGGGAACTCCTCCGGGAAGAAGTAAATACTGAGTCCGGTGAAGATCTCCATGGCGGCTGCAGTAACTAACAGTCGGGCGGAGCGAAAAGTGGTATGGCGCATGGTGCAACCCCCGTATGGAGTACTGACTCTATTCTTGCATAGGAAGTGAATAGTTCCAATACAAAAACGAAAAGGCACAGATAGTTATTGGACGCTTTGAGGAACGGAGTGTGGCTCTGACGGAAGGGTGGGGGAAATGGCCGGTTCGATGGCGGGGCGGGGATTTGAGCCAAGTGCGTTGCGGCGCTACGAATTGCTGTCAGAAAATACGCGGGACATCGTGCTGTTCATCCATCCGGACGGGCACATTTTGGAGGCGAACCGGGCGGCAGTGCTGGCGTTCGCACAAGGGTTCCACTGGGGCGGTCCTGCCCCGGTGGTGGCGAAAGTGCGGTAGCGGTCCGAGCGTCCCGGGCCGGGTGCCGGACGGTAAACGAAACGCCGCTGACCTGAGACAGGCCGGCGGCGTTTGCGCGTCTTCAGTGGAACAACTGGTCCGCCGGAATCTCCCGGGCCGCCGGCTCCACGGCCCACGGGGCCGGAACGCCCGTCTTCTGCTGTTCGGGCGGCAAGCCGGCATAGTCTACGCCCAGCACCCGGGCCAAGCCGGCGTCCACGCAAACCAGGTCGGACCGGTCGAACTGGGCCAAGTCGGTTTTGCCCAGGGCGTAGGCCACCAGTTTCATCTCGTCGGTGCAGGACTTGAGGAACTTGGCCAGGTGCTCGGCGGCCTTCTCCACGTGCAGGTCTTCCTTGAACTTGCCCAGGTAAAGCACCATCTGCGTAGCCGGCTCCCAGGGGCCGGCTTTGGTCATTTGCGCCTGCATCATGCCCACCAGGGCGATGGAGCCAATGTAGACGGCATCTGCCCCCAGAGCCATGGCTTTGAGGAAGTGGCCGGGGGTGGTGAGGCCGCCCGCCGCGATGATCGAGACGTCGCGCTTTTGCCCCCGCCGCTCAAGAAACTGGGCGGCCCGTGACAGGGCGTGGAGCGTCGGCAGGCCGACGTCGTCCTGCAGGGTGGGCGGGCCGCCGTGGGTGCCGGCCTCGGCGCCGTCGATCACCACGAAGTCGACCGGGGCCTCCAGGGCGACGGCCAGTTCCCGCTCCAGCCAGTGGCTGGCGGCAAACTTGAGGCCCACCGGCACGCCATACCCGTCCTTGAGCTTGCGGACCAGGGCGATGAAGTCGGCCGGGGTGTCCACGCCCGGCAGCCGGGTGTGAATCTGGGAGTCCTGGCCGGGTTGGAGGCCGTGCAGCTTGCGCGAGTACTCCCCGATTTGCACGGAGGCGGTGCCCATGGGGGCGGCCGCCTGGGCGCCCTGGCCCAGCTGGATTTCGATGGCATCCAGCTGGCTGAGCGAGGCGGGGTCGTTCATCCAACCGCCCCGGTTGTACTGCCCGATGAAATACCTGGCCGCCGCCCGCTCCTCGGGCACCAGCGGTGCCTCGCCGGAGTTGGTGGCGGTGCCGGCCATGGTGGCGCCTTTGGCCAGGGCGACCTTCGCCTTCAGGCTGAGTGCCGACCCGAAAGACATGCCGGTGATCAGAATCGGAATCTCCAGTTCGAGCGGGCGCTTCGCCCGGGGGCCGATGACGGTGGTGGCGTTAATCTCCACGCCGTCCTGGGTCGGCAACTTGTGCAGGGTCACCGGGTTCAGCAGCAGCTTCGACCATTCGGAGAGCACGACCGGGCTGCCCAGCGGCCGGTTGATGGGCTTGCCGGTCTCGGCCCGCATGCCGGCCTCGACGACTTGCCGCAGCCCCAGTTTTTGAAAGACGCTGACCATGGCGGTGATATTTTCGGTGTACGGGTCCTGCATCATCCGGGACAGCAGGCTGTCGACCATCCCGTTCGTCAGCCTGCGCATCAGACCGGCAAACATGTCAGATCCCCCTTCCCGGCCTTCAGGTGCTTAACTCGGGCCGGCGGACCTGCTTCTGCTCCCACTTGATCAGTTCGCCTTCAATCGCCTGCTGCCCGGCCACCGGCGTCTGGTACCAGTTCCGCTCGTGCATGGCGTGAAAGACGCGATGGTGGAGCGTTTCCACTTGCTCGTGCAGGTTGTGCAGCGCCTTCCGCAGGTCCTGGTTCGCGCATTCCTGTTCGGCCATGAAGTAGGCCGTTCCGAGGTGCTTTTCCATGAGCAGCATGTCCTGCGTCCGTTCCTGGTCGGTGAGCGTCATATCGGCCTTCTGGATTTCCACGGCGGTCGCCTCCTCAGTGTTGCTCCGAGACCCGTTCCGCCGGGGCAGCCGGCTGCTCCCGGGCCTGCTGTTCGCGGGCGGGCTTGCCCTGGTGGTTCCGGACCTGGTTCAGAAGGGCGTCCAGGTTGCGCTCGTGCACCTGGGCGGCTTCCCTAAAGATGTTCCGTAGCTGCTCGTCGCCGGCGTCGTTGGCGTAGAGCTTGCACTTTTTAACTGCCAGGGCTTCCGTGGACAGAAGCTCCCGAACCTGCAGAAACTCCATCTGGGTGAGTTGATCCAACCGGGCAACCTCCTCTGGGCGGGTTAGCGTTAGTATTCCCGGCGCTCGGGCTGGTCACTACTAATAGCCGGAGGGATCAGCGACACGTGACTACAGTAGCAGATTACATGGTGAATCAACTGGCGGCCTGGGGCGCCGAGCGGGTCTACGGCGTGGTGGGCGACACGCTCTTTCCGCTGATGGATGCCATCGACCGCCACCCGGGCGTCCGATTTATTCCGGTGCGACATGAGGCGGCGGCGGGGTTCATGGCGTCGGCGGAGGCCAAGCTGACCGGCCGGCCCACCTGTTGCCTGGCCACGAGCGGGCCGGGCATCGCCAACCTGCTGAACGGCCTGGGCGACGCGTACGCCGACCGGGTGGGGGTCATCGCCATCACCGGACAGGTCGAACGGGCGAAAATCGGCACCGAAAGCAAGCAGTACGTGGACCAGCAGTCGTTCGTGCGGCCGCTGGCGGGCTACACGGCGCTCCTGGCGGACCCGGAAGCGGTGGGGCACATACTGCCTACCGCCCTCCGGATGGCGGTAGGCGAGCGGCTGGTCGCACATCTGTCGGTGCCGAAGGACCTCTTCGCCATGGACTGCGGGGCCGTGGTCGTGCCGTACGAGCCGTATCTCGATACGCCGCCGGTGCCGGCCCCGGCGGTGGTCCGCGGCGCCCTTGACCTCATGGCGAGCGCCCGGCGCCCGCTGATTCTAATGGGTCAGGGCGCCCGGTGTGCGGCGGACGAAGTGGTGGCGCTGGCGGAGCGGTGGGGGGCGGGCATCATTCAGTCGCTGCCGGCCAAAGGGGCAGTCCCCTGGTCGCACCCGCTGCTGCTGGGCGGCCTGGGCGACGGCGGGACCGATGCGACCCATACGGCCTTGCCGGAGGCGGACCTGCTGCTGGCGGCGGGCGTCAACTGGTGGCCGGAGAAATACGTGCCGGCGGCCTTGCCGGTCATCAAGCTGGACCGGTCGCCAGCCAACATCGGCGGGAAAATGGCGGTCGTCTACGGCATCGCCGGGGACACCCGGACCGTGTTGCCGCTCCTGGCGGCCGGGGTGGACCTGCAGGCCCGGCCGGAGTGGCGCGGGCGGCTGACGGCGCTCCGCGATGCCTGGGAGACCCGGTTGGAGATGGAGACGGCCGACAGCGGCACGTTGCCCAGCCCGCAGTTCATCGTGCGGACGCTGGAGCGGGTGCTGCCGCCGGACGCCATCGTGGCGCTGGACACGGGCGACCACACGGTCTGGTTCAACCGGATTTTCGCCGGGGAGCGGCAGGAGGTGCTGGTCTCAGGCACGTGGCGGTCGCTGGGTTTCGGACTCCCGGCGGCCATGGCCGCCAAGCTGGCCCGGCCGGGGCGGACGGTAGTGGCCCTGGTGGGCGACACCGGCCTCATGTCGCTGATGGGCGAACTGGTGACGGCGGCGGAGTTGGGGCTGCACGTGGTCGTAGTCGTGGTCAACAACGGCATGATGGCCATGGAGCGAAACCGGGCGGTGGCCAACGGCTACAGCACGCTGGGCACCACGCCGCGCAACCCGGATTTCGCCCGGCTGGCGGCGGCCTGCGGGTTGTCGTCCTTCATGGCCCGGACCGGGCGGGAGTTGCAGCTGGCACTCCCGGCGGCCCTGGCGGCCGACGGGCCGGTGCTGATCGATGTCCTGGCGACGGCGCCGGTGGCGCCGACGGTCGGCGAATAGTAGAGGGGGGCACTTCGCCAGGAAGTGCCCCCCGTTTTGCTAGAGAAAGTGAGCGATGACCAGCCCCGCCAGGCCGGTCAGGAGCGGTGGGAACAGGCGGCGGGTTCGGATTGCGACCACCAGGCAGAGGGCGTAGGCCCCCAGTTCGGGCCGCAGGACCGAACCGCCGCCCTGCGGGACCAGAATGGCCGGAGCGACCATGGCCGCCAATACGGCGGGCGGAACGTAGTCCAGCCAGCGCCGGACCCAGGCCGGCAGCCGCTCCGGGTCGGTCAGCGTGAACAGCGGGACGGTGCGGCAGAGGTAAACGGTCAGGGCCATGGCCCCCACGGTGAGCGCCTGCGTCATGCCTGGACCTCCTTTGCGGCTACGCCGGCCCGTTCCAGGACGGGTCCGAGGGCGCTGGCCAGCAGGCCGGCCGCCGGGACATTCCAGCCCTTCGGCAGGCAGGCGACAAACGCGAGCGAGAGCACGGCTCCGGCCACGGCCACCAGCGCCTTGGATCGGGTGCCGGCGGTCAGCACCGTGAGCACGGCGAAGGTCAGCGGGAAGAGCCCCATGAGCGGCTGCTGCCAGGTCAGCGGGACCAGCGGCCCCACGGCCACGCCAATCAGCGTGCCGATGAGCCACGGCCCATAGAGCATCACGGTGGCGCCCGTCAGGTACGGAATGCCCCGAACCGCCCCTTCGGTGGTAAACAGCGCATACGCCTCGTCGGAAACGGAAAAGCCGAGGAGCGCCCGTTGCCACAGGGGGGTCCCGGAGAGCCGCATAGCCATGGAAGCGCTCATGAGCAGGAACCGGCTGCTGAGCAGCACAGTGGAGAGCACAATCGTCCAGAGCCCTTGCCCCCAGAGGCCCAGCGCTACGAATTGCGCCGAGCCGGAAAAGACCAGCAGCGACATGAGCGAGGCCGTCAGGCCGCTCATGCCTACCGGCCGGGCGCTGGCCCCGAAAATAATCCCCAGGGCCCCCACGTAAATGCTGAACGGCAGTGCGTCGAGCAGCCCGCGTTTCATGGTGCCGCCCCCCTTTCTGCTTGACTGCCTTGAATCTAAAGGAATAAGTGGTCCTCGTCCAGAACCACTCGGCGGCGACTAATTGAGACCACTTTTGCGAGGGGTGGCAGCATGCTCATCCAACTGGACCGGGCCGACGGTGCACCGCTGTACCTGCAACTCTACCGGGCTCTGCGGGACCAGATTCTGAACGGGACACTGCCGTCAGGCCACCGCATGCCCGCCACCCGGCGGCTTGCGGAGGAATTGGGCACCGCCCGGAACGTGGTCGTTCTGGCTTACGACCAGCTGGAGTCGGACGGGTACCTCAGCGGGCGGCACGGCTCCGGCACATACGTGGCCGAACTGCCGGCGGGCGCTGCGGCCCGGCCCGGGCCGCCCCCGGGGCGGGTCTTTCTGCCCCCGCTACACCCGGCGGTGCCGCTGGCGTATGACTTCAAGACCGGGCTGCCCGACGTGGCCGCCTTTCCGCGGGCGCTCTGGGGCCGGCTTCTGCAGAGCGCCCTCCAGGCGATGCCCGACCAGGCGCTGGGCTACGGGCCCATCGCCGGCAGCCCGGCCCTGCGGGAGGCGCTGGCTGGCCACCTGGGCCGGAACCGGGGCGTGCGGACCGCACCGGCGCAAGTCGCCGTGACGTCCGGCTCGACGCAAGCCCTGGCCATTTTGGCCGAGATGCTGGTGTCGCCGGGCGATGTGGTGGCGGTGGAGAATCCGTCGCATATTGCCGCCCGGCTGGTTTTCCGGCGGCGGGGCGCCCGGCTGCTGCCCATACCGGTGGATGAGGAAGGCATCCGGGTGGCCGACCTCGCGGCGGCGGGGGTGGCGCCCCGGGTGATTTACGTGACGCCGTCCCACCAGTTCCCCTGGGCGAGCGTCATGAGCCTGGCCCGGCGGACGGCGCTGATCGACCTGGCCCGGCGGACCGGGGCCATCGTTATTGAAGATGACTACGACAGCGAAATCCGCCACTCGGGGAGTCCCGTGCCGGCACTGCAGGGGCTGGCCCCTGAATCGGTGGCCTACGTGGGCAGCTTCAGCAAGTTGCTGGCCCCGACTTTGCGGCTGGGCTACGCGGTGCTGCCCCGGGCCCTGGCCCGCCCGTTCGTCCGGTTCAAGCAGTTGTCCGACTACCACAGCCCAGGTATCGAGCAGGAGGCCATGGCGGCTTTCATGACGGAGGGCCACCTGGAGCGGCATCTGCACCGGGTCCGGCACACATATCAGGCCCGGCGTCAGGCGCTGACCGCCGCCCTGACCGCGGCGTTCAGGGGCCGGGCCGTCGTCCACGGCGACCAGACCGGATTGCACGTTGGGCTGAAACTTGAGACTGCCTGGACGGGCCGGGCGCTGGCCTCGGCCGCCAAGCGGGCGGGAGTCGGCGTCTACCCGCTGGAGATCTATTGGGAGGGACCCGGCATTCCGTCGGGCTGCCATCTGTTCCTGGGTTATGGCTCCCTGCCCGAGCCGGCCATTCACCAGGGCGTGCGCCTGCTGGCCGAGGTAGAACGCACCAGGCATTGAAGACCATGGAAGGGTTCCAGCCAGGCGCAAAATGCCCCGCAAGACGCCGGAATGTCCGCAGGATGCCCGGATAAGCCCCAGAATCCACGGGAATGGAGGCCGGGCGGGGTCGGCGCAGGTTGACGGAAAAAAGCGTGTCCTCTAGACTGTAATTTGTATTTGTGCTCATCCGTACATTGTTGGTAAACATGATTAAAAATCGCGACTTATACGAACTTATTGACTCGGTAATCCGTTCGACATTGCGGAGGTGTTACCAGTGGAAGTGGGTCACTTGGCCTGGCTCCTGGCGTGCGGGTTTGCCGCCTGCACACTGGGGGTCGGGTTGTCGGTGTTCCCAAGTGGCCGGTCCGGCCTGGGTCTGCGGCTTACCCACGGCCTTGCCGCCCTGGGCGGGGCGTTTATGGTGGTGGCAGCGGTGGGCGCACTGTTGGCGGGCGGGTCGCAGGAATTGATATCGCTGTCGCTCTTGCCGAGCCTCGGTGAGATGCACTTCCGTTTGGATTCCCTATCAGCATTTTTCGTTTTGCTTATCGGCGGACTCGGCGTTGCTGGATCCATTTATGCCATCGGTTATACAGCCGGACACGGGACATCGGGCGAGCGTTATGCGCCGCTTCTGGGCGGTCTCTGGAACCTATTTATCGCCAGTATGGCTGCGGTGGTACTGGCGGGCGACGGACTCAGCTTCCTGTTTGGCTGGGAATTGATGTCCGTAGTCTCTTTTATGCTGGTCATGGCCGAACACCGGGACCCCGAGGTGCGGCAGGCCGGCTATTTCTATGTCGTAATGACCCACCTGGGGACGGCCTTCCTGGTGGGCGCCTTCCTGGCGCTATTCGCGAAGACGGGCTCGCTGGACTTCGCGGCATTCAAGGCTGCGGCCCCCGGCCTGTCCGGCGGCCTTCGGAACGGGCTGTTTGTGGCCCTGGTCGTGGGCTTCGGCACCAAGGCCGGCCTGGTGCCGCTGCACGTGTGGTTGCCGCGGGCGCACCCGGCGGCGCCCAGTCACGTCTCGGCGCTCATGTCGGGCGCCATGGTCAAGACGGCGGTCTATGGGATGCTCCGCTTCAGCTTCGACGTACTGGGCGGCGGCCCGTCCTGGTGGGGGAGCCTGCTGATTGTGGCCGGCCTGCTCTCCGCCGTCACCGGTGTGGCATACGCGACCCAGCAAAGCCACCTGAAGCGGTTGCTGGCCTATTCCACCGTGGAAAACGTCGGCTTTCTCTTTATGGGTACCGGTGCGGCGCTCTGGGCGAAGGCGGTCGGCCATCCGGCAATCGCGTTGCTAGCGCTGGGGGCCGTGCTGTTCCATGCCATGAGCCATGCGGCGTTCAAGGGGCTGGCCTTCATGGGGGCCGGTGCGGTGCTGCACGGCGCAGGCACGGTTGACATTGAAAAATTGGGCGGGTTGATTCGGCGCATGCCGAAAGCGGCCGCCTTCTTCCTGGTGGCGGCGATGGCCGTGGCCGGTCTTCCGCCGCTCTCCGGCTTCATCGGCGAGTGGCTTTCGCTTCAGACCTTCTTCCAGCTTGCCCGGGCCGGGCAGGGGTTCGTCGACCGCATGGTCGCGTTGGCGGGCGTGGCGGCGATTGCGCTGGCGGCGGGCCTCGCGGCAGCGGCAGCGGTCAAGGCGTTCGGCATTACCTTCTTGGCGCTGCCCCGGTCCGAAAAGGCCGAGCACGCGCACGATGCGGGTCCGATGATGCTTGCCGGCATGGGGCTGCTGGCCGCGGTGGTCGTGGCCCTGGGCTTCTTCCCCGGCCTCATTTTGCGGCCTGCCTCGGCTGTGGCGGCCACGCTGCTGCCGGGCACAGGTGCCGCCGGGGCCGGCCTGACGCTGGGCGGCGGCACGCTGCTGTCTGTCCTGTCGATCGCACCGGGGACCGCAGACGGCGTGGCGGCGAGCCTCTCCTCCCTGGCGGCTCCCGCCGCGGTGGTGCTGCTGGCGGGCCTCACGCTTCTGCTGACCGTGTGGCTCGGCAAGGGCTGGGTGCGGTACCGCCGGGACATTACCTGGACGTGCGGCATCGAGCCGAACGCCCGCATGGAGTACAGCGGTCAGGGTTACACCAAGGTGATTCTGCTCATGTTCAAGGGGCTACTGCAGCCGGTCCGGACGCTGGAGGTGGACAAAACGGCCCACCCGCTGTTTCCGGGTCGCGTGCACTACGAGAGCGAACTGGCGGCAGTGTTTGAACTGCAGCTTTATCGGCCGGTTACGCACGCGGTGATGGAGGTGGCGTCGCAGCTTCGGCGCCTCCAGACGGGGTCGCTTCAGACTTATTTGCTCTACCTCTTGCTTGCTGCGGTGGGTCTCATCGTGGCGGCACGTTAGCCTTGTTTGGCCGAACGTCGGGCTCTTACGTCGCACGGTTGCGCCCAGCGCACTTCGGCGCTGCGGGCGGGGGTCGCACGGTTGCGCCCGGCGCACTTCGGCGCTGCGGGCGGCCTACCTTTGAAATGATTCTCGCCTTGGGCGGCTCCTCGCTCACTGGCAGGCGAAGTATGTCGTTACCGCTGCGGGCTCGCCCACGGCTGCGAATCTTGAACTCACCGCCCGATGCACCTCGGCGCCAGGCGAACCGTGCTTGGCAGACCGGCGGGCTGTGCTTGCCGCCAGGCGGACCGTGCTTAGTAGACCGGTGAGCCGTGCTTGGCTCGGGCGCTCGAACCGTGCTTGCTTGTCGTCCGGCGCTCTGGGCTCCAAATCTTACGCTCATACTGGCCGACACCTTGGGGGTGTTTCTCCTGATAAAGCTCCTTTTCCAGCTTGCGCTGTTCCTGCTCTGGGCGCCGCTGGTCAATGGCATCGTCAAGAAGACCAAAGCCCGGCTGCAGCGGCGGGTGGGTCCGCCGGTCTGGCAGACCTACTATGACCTGCGGAAGTATTTCCGCAAGCAGATGGTAATCTCGCAGAGCGCTACTTGGATTTTCCATGCTGCGCCCGTTGTGCATATGGCGGCCGTTATCGGTGCGGCGCTCCTGGCGCCTGCCGTTTTGGCGCCGGCGGGGTGGCTTACGGGCGCGGCGGTGCCGGGGTTCGGCGACATGGTGCTGCTGGCGGGTCTGCTGGCTTTGGGCCGGTTCGTGCTGGCGCTTGCCGCCCTGGAGTCGGGCTCGGCGTTCGGCGGCATGGGCTCCAGCCGCGAAATGGCTGTGTCCTGCTTCATCGAGCCGGCACTGCTGCTCACGCTCGGGGTCTTCACCCTGCGGGCCGGAACGACCGGGCTGGCCGGCATGGCGGCGGGGTTGGAGAAACTGGGCTGGGCCTCCGTCGTGCCGGGACATCTGCTGGCGATGGTGGCGCTGCTGATCATCGCCGTGGCGGAGACGGGCCGGGTACCGGTGGACAACCCGGACACCCACCTCGAACTGACCATGATCCACGAGGGCATGGTGCTGGAGTACTCCGGCCCGTACCTTGCCATGATCGTCTGGTCGCACGACATGAAGCAGCTGATCATGCTCTCGCTGCTGGCCGACCTCGCCCTGCCGTTCTGGGTGACCGGGCCGCTCTGGCTGACTATTCCGGTTTACCTGGGCAAAACGTTGGTGCTCGGCGTGCTGATGGCCTTCATCGAAACGGCTATGGCCAAAGTCCGCATTCTCAAGATTCCCGACCTACTCACCACGGCTGCAGCGCTGGCCATTCTGGCCGCGATCAGCGATCTCAGGATCGGAGGGTAAGCCATGCAAATGCTCTCATACGGGCTCCTGGCTACTGCCCTGGCCATGGTGACGGTGCAAAACCTCATCCTGTTCGTCACGCTGGCGGCCGTGCAGGCCGTTCTGCTGGGGGGCCAGGCGCTGGTCATGGGCTGGAACACCGGCGACCCCGCCCTGTTCTGGGCGGCGGGCCTCACGTTCGCCATCAAGGGCGCGGTCATTCCGCTATTCCTGCGGTATATCATCCGGCGCATCAAGGTGATGCGGGTCGTGGACAGCACCATGACTACGAAGGTGCAACTGCTGATCGCCGTCGTGCTGGTGCTGCTGGCTCACTGGGCCACCGGCTCCCTGTCCGCCCTGGGCGGGGCTTCGGCGGAGACGCTGCCGGTGGCGCTGGCACTGGTGCTGATCGGCGTCTTCCTCATGGTCAGCCGGCGGGTGGCGCTTACGCAAGTCATCGGCCTGCTGGTCATCGAGAATGGACTCTTCCTGGCGGCACTGGCGACGGCCGATGGGCTGCCGGTGCTGGTGGATGCCGGCATCATCTTCGATGTGCTGGTTACCGCCGTGGTAACGGGCCTCTTCGTCTGGCGCATTAACGCGACCTTTGAATCAATCGATACGGTGCAACTCAGGAGGCTACGGGGATGAAACTCGCCACCTGGATCGGCGGCCTGTGGTCTGCCTTGCTGCTGGTCGTCTCGCTTGTGCTGGGCCGGTCCGTATATCTGAACGGCCCCTGGCACGGGTTTTACGGCATGGTCTACGTGGATCTGCTCGCGGTGCTTATGCTGGGGCTGATTTCGTTCGTGGCCCTCACCGCCGCCCTGTATTCGGCCGGGTACATCCGGCACGAGGTGGAGAAGGGCCAGTTAACGGAATGGCAGGTGCTGGGCTACTACGTCCTCTTTCATTTATTCGTGCTGATCATGATCGCCGCCGTCGTGGTGGAGAACCTGGGTTTCCTCTGGATCACGATTGAGGCGACGACGCTGGTCTCGGCGGTGCTGGTGGGCTTCTACAACCGCAAGACCTCTCTGGAAGCGGCCTGGAAATATGTCATCCTCTGCGGCGCCGGCATCGCTTTTGCGCTGCTGGGCCTCATTCTGCTGTACTCGGCGGCGGTGCGGGCGGGCATGGACCCGGCGACCGCGCTGAACTGGACCGACCTGGCGGCTTCGGCCAAAAAGCTTGACCCGGCGGCCGTGCGCATGGCCTTCGCCCTGGTGCTGCTAGGCTTCGGGACCAAGGCCGGCCTGGCGCCCATGCACTCCTGGATGCCGGACGCCTATTCGCAGGCGCCCACCCCGGTGGCGATTCTCAGCGGCGCACTCACCAACACGGCGCTCTACGCCGTGCTGCGGTTCCACGTCATCTCGGTGCGGGTGCTGGGACCGGCGTTCTCCGGCAACATCTTGCTGGTGTTCGGACTCATCTCCCTGGGCATGTCGGTGCTGTTCATTCTGGTGCAGAAGGACTTCAAGCGGCTGCTGGCTTACTCCAGCGTTGAGCACATGGGACTCATCTGCGTGGGCATTGGGCTGGGCGGGCCGGTGGGCCTGTTCGGCGCCGTGCTGCACATGGTGGGCCATACCATGGGCAAGGCGCTGCTCTTCATGACGGCCGGCAACATCGGCCATCGGTACCACACGTACCGGATGGAGCGGGTGCAGGGGGCGTTGCGGGCGCTGCCGTTCACCGGGCCGCTGATGGTCATCGGCGCGATGGCGATTACCGGCATGCCGCCCACGGCGCTGTTTCTGAGCGAGTTCTCCATCGTCGCCGCCGGCTTTAACACCGGCCGAATCTGGGTGTCGGCAGTGGTGCTCCTGGGCATCGCCCTGGCTTTTGCCGGCATGGCGCTGCACCTGCGGGAGATGATTCTGGGCGATGTTCCCCACGGCATTCATACCGGCGAGCGGTTTTCCTGGGGCTCGGTGCCCCTGCTGCTGCCGCTGATCGCGGTCGTGATCCTGGGCATCTGGATTCCGGCGCCGTTTGCCGCGGTCTTGCGGCAGGTGGCCGGACTGCTGGGAGGTGGGGTCTAAATGGCGGATCCGGTGATGCTGCTAACGGCTCAGTTTCCGGACCTCGGAGCCCCGGTGGCCGGGCCGGCGCCGAATGAGACGACGTTTGAAGTGCCCGTTAGCGACGTGCGGGCCGTGGCGACCTGGCTCCACCGGGAACTGAAGGCCGGCCTGGTCCAGCTGGTGGGCGTGGACGAAACGCCGCTCGACGGGACCATGCGGCTGTACTACGTATTCCAGGTTTCCGGGCAACTGCTCATTTTGCGAGTGGCTGTCGAACACGAATTCCCGTCGATTACCCGGGAGGTCCCGTCGGCCCACTGGTACGAGCGGGAGATTCAGGACATGCTCGGACTGAAGCCGGTGGACCATCCCCACCCGGCGCCGCTCGTGCTCCACGCCGGCTGGCCCCGGCACCTGCACCCCCTGCGCAAGGACTTCGACGTGGCCTCCTGGCCGGAGCGGGAGGCGGAAGCGCCGTTCGCGTTCCACGGCGTCGAAGGTGGCGGCGTGGCGGAAGTCCCGGTCGGCCCGATTCACGCGGGCATCATCGAACCGGGCCATTTCCGGTTCAGCACCATGGGCGAGAACGTCATTCGCCTGGAGGCACAGTTGTTCTACACCCACCGGGGTCTGGAGAAGCGGGCGGAGGGCCTGAGCCTGGAGCACGGGCTGTTCATGGCGGAGCGGGTCTGCGGGGCCTGCGCGCTCTCGCACGCCGTGGCATACGCCCAGGCGGTGGAGCGGCTGACGGGGTGCGCCGTGCCCAAGCGGGCGCTGGCGCTTCGGACCGTGGCGCTGGAGATGGAGCGGCTGTACAACCACATCGGCGACGTGGGCAACCTCTGCGCCGGGGCGGCGTTCGCGTTTGGCAACACCCAGGGCATGCGGCTGAAGGAAGAACTGATGCGGCTGAACGACCGGGTCTGGGGCCATCGCTGGCTGCGGGGCATCGTCGCTCTGGGCGGCGTCCGCCGGGACCTGGACGGCCCGCTCATCAGCGACATCAACCGGACGCTGGACAAGGTTGAGCACGAGTGGCAGGAGATCATCGAGATCATTCTGGGCGACGGCATTTTCATGGACCGGGTGCGCAAGACGGGCATTTTGCCGAATGAAGTGGCCCTCGGGCTGGGCGCCGTGGGCGTGACGGCCCGGGCGTCGGGCGTGGACGCCGACCTGCGGCGGGACCTGCCGTACGCCGCATACGGCGACCTGAACTTCCAGGTGCCGGTCTACGAGGCGGGCGATGTGGCTACTCGCATGCAGGTGCGGCTGGTGGAGTCCTTCGAGTCGTTCGACATGGTGCGCCATCTGCTTACAAACTTGCCGTCCGGGCCGATTGTGGCCAAGCTCCCGCCGGTGCCGGCGTACGGCCGGGCCATCGGGTACGTGGAATCGCCCCGGGGCGCCGACCTGCATTTCCTGATGACGGGTGCCGCCGGCGACATCTACCGGTACATGGTTCGCTCGGCTTCTTATCCGAACTGGGCGGTGGTGCCCTACGCCGTGCCGGGCAACCTGGTGGCCGACTTCCCGTTGATTAACAAGAGCTTCGAGCTCTGCTATTCCTGCCTGGACCGCTAAAGGGGAGGCGATGAGTTGTGTTTAAGCTATTCGATAAGATTCGTCGCATCCCGCCGGCGACGAAGCCGCTGGACCTGACGCCTGCCCCCGCGGGCTCCCGGGGTCTGCCGGTGGTGGACCCGGCCAAGTGCTGCGGCAGCCAGGCCTGCGTGGCGGCTTGTCCGGCGAATGCCATCGCCTGGGGCAAGGACGCCGGCTGGCGCTTGGACCTGAACCGCTGCAACTTCTGCGGCGTCTGCGCCGAGGTCTGCCCGTCGCACGCCATCACCCAGACTGGCATTTTCGCCCTGGCTACCCGGGATAAGGAGCGACTGGTGGGCGAGGAGCCCGACGCGTTTACCGTGGAGGCCCGCAAGCTGCAGGAGGCTGTCCGGTCCATGCTGGGCCGGTCCCTGCACATCCGGCATGTGGATTCCGGCTCATGCAACGGCTGCGACTGGGAAATGGCACACATGCTCAACCCGGTCTACGACTTGCAGCGGTTCGGCGTCGACTTCGTGGCCTCGCCCCGGCACGCCGACATGCTGCTGGTGACCGGCGGCGTGACCCGGCACCTGGAGGATGCGCTGCGCCGGACTTACGCGGCCGCCGGCGAGCCCAAGCTCGTCGTGGCTGTGGGCACTTGCGCCATCGGCGGCAACATGCTGGGCGAGACGTACGCCCACCACGGCGGCGTCGACAAAGTCGCTCCCGTCACGGTCTACGTGCCGGGCTGCCCGCCCCGTCCGGAAGCGATCATCCATGGTATACTCCTGGCGGTCGGCCGCCTGTCGGAGGTGGAGGCCCTGTGAGATCCGATTTGACCCTGGGCGGTCTGCTGGTGGCGCTTTCCGCCCTGGGGTATGCGACGAATCCCATCTTCGCCAAAATCGGCTACATGTACGGCGCCACGCCGATCACACTCATGGCCATCCGGTTTGTGGTGGCTTCCCTGGGGCTCTGGCTGGCGATTCTCTGGCGGGGGAACGGCGGTGGGCTTTCGGTCCGCCAGCGGCTGCAACTGGTGGGGATGGGGGTTTTCGGCTTTGCCGTCGTCTCCCTGCTCTACTTCACGGCTGTGCAGAGTATCAATGCCAGCCTGGCTACCGGCCTCTTCTACACATATCCGGCCCTTGTGGCCGTCGTAGGTTTTGTGCGGGGCGAGGGCATCAGCAAGTGGGGCTGGATGGGGCTTATGCTCACCGCGGCGGGGACGTGGATGCTCCTTGGCCGCCTGGGCGGCTTCACCTGGCAGGGCGTCGTGCTGATTCTCTCCTCGTGCTCGCTCTACACCGCGTACATCCTGGTCGGCGAGCGCTGGACTCGCGACATTCCACCCGAGGTGGCCACGGCCCACGTGACATCCGGTTCTGCGGCCGTTTTCCTGGTGCTGTCGTTTCTGACCCACCAATCGGCGCCGTCGCCGGGGGCCTACCTTGCCGGCACCGGGCTGGCGGCCTGCTCTACCGTGCTGGCGCTGATCACCTTCTTCGCCGGCATGGCCCGGGTGGGGCCGACCCGGGCTTCCATCATCAGCACCCTGGAGCCGGGCTTCACGGTGCTCATGGCCGCTGTGCTCCTGGGCGAACGGCTGGCCCTCCTGCAGACCCTGGGCATCGTGGTGGTGGTGACCGGGGCGGTCCTGGCCCAGCAGCGGGACCAGGCAACGGTCGGCACGGTCCGGCAGGTGTAACGACAAAAAGCCCTCCCCGCCGGGGAGGGCCTTTTCATGGCCTGGCTACATTTTGATTACATCCGCCGCGACGTGAACGTTGATCGACCCCAGCGCGGTGTCCAGGGGAATGACGAACCGGGGCAGTCCCAGGGTGGAAATGCGGGTCCGTTTGCCCATCATAATCGTGGGCGGCGTGATATCGGCACTGAGTCCCGACTGTTCCAATGCCCCCATCGCCTTGCCGGCGATGAGGTTGCCCAACTCAGCCAGGGCGCTGAAGCCCATCTCCGTGAGTCCGCCATCGGGGTCGTCGACCATTTTGGCGGCAATCTGGCGCGCGGTTTTCATGGACATGCCCACCAGCAGCATGCCCCGCAGTTCACCGACCAGGGAAACCAGAACGGTTACTTCGTCGGTGACAGCTTCCCCGGACTCCATCTTTAAACCGGTACGGATGACCGGGCCTTTGGTCTCGGCCGTGAGGGTCCCCAACGCCCCGGTCAGGAAAGCATTCAAAATGTCAGCTCTCATAATCTGTCTTGACCACCCATCAGGGATGTGCCAATACTAATTCTACCTGAAAGCCGGAAATCCTTTTGCCAGTGATCCTAAATATACCAATTATAGAGGCGGTGACGCGTGAGATGAGGACCTTTTATGCATTTGTGATTCAAGGCTTTCGCCAGGAATCGGCTTACAAAGTCGAAGGCTGGATGGGCATGATTTCAAGTGTGATCTGGTTCGTGCTGTACGCCGGCATCTGGACGGCCCTCTTGCGCGGCAATCCCGAGGCGCTTCAGCGGCAGATGGGATACGTAGTCGCGACCCGGATTCTGTCGGAGTTGAATTTCCTGCCCACCTGGGAGGTCACGTCGAAATTCCGGCAGGGGGATGTAGGGCTGGAGTTGGTGAAGCCGGTCGCTCTGCCGATTCGGGTGCTGGCGGACTTCTTCGGACGGTCCTGCTTCCGGCTGCTCCGGTCGCTGCCAATTTACGTGGCCATCTGGGTGTTCTTCCGGCTGCCGGTGCCGCCGGCCGGCCTGCTCCTGCTGTTCGTCGGCTCGGGCTTGCTGGGCTGGGTCATCATGGCCTCGCTGCAACTGTCCCTGACGCTGATCGCCCTCTGGACCGTGCAGTTCGAAGAGGTGGAGCAGCTTTTCGGCATTGCCAACAGCCTGTTTTCCGGGGCGTTCATTCCGCTGTACTACCTGCCAGGCTGGGTGCAGAGTTTCGCCCGGTATCTGCCGTTCGCCGGCGTCTTTTTCGTGCCGGCGGCCCTGCTCACGGGCGGCCTCGCCGGGGCCGAACTGGTCCGGGCGCTGGTGCTGCAGGCGTTCTGGGCGCTGTTCAGCGCCGGGGTTCTGGCCGCCATGTGGGCGGCCGGCAGCCGCAAACTGGTCATGCAGGGAGGGTAAGGCATGCTCAGGCACAACTTCAGCTGCTACCTGCGGATGATCCGGGCGCAAGCCCGCTCCCAGATGCAATACCGCCTGAACTTCGCCGCCAACCTGGTTTCCATGGTCCTGACTTACGGCGGGCAGTTCGTCTCGCTCTACTGGATCACCCAACGCTTCCAGGCGATCGACGGCTGGCGGCTGGAGGAGATCGTTCTGCTGTACGCCCTGGCGATCCTGGCGTGGGGCGTTTGTGTTAGCTTTTTCTTCAGCCTGCACGGGTTTGAGGACCAGGTGCGCAACGGCACGTTCGACCGGGCGCTGCTGCGGCCCATGAACCCCCTGCTGCACGTGCTCGGGAGCCAGTCGCCGATCAGTGGCCTGGGGCAGTTCGTCTTCAGCATTCTGGCGTTCGTGTTTGCCTTCCGGGCCGCCGGGGTGAGCCTGACGCCGCTGAAGCTGATTTACCTGGTGTTGACGGCCATGGGCGGCGGGATGATCCTGGGCGGGGCCATGGTGATTGTCGCGGCGGCCGCGTTCTGGACGACCCGGACGTATGCGTTCTACTGGTCGATCATCTACCCGTCGCGGCAGTTGGTGAACTACCCGGTTTCGATCTACAACCGGGCGTTGCAGATCGTGCTGACGGTGGGAGTGCCGTTTGCGTTTATCAACTACTACCCGGCGCACGTGCTGCTGGACCGGACGAACCGGCTGGCCTACCCGGTCCTGGCCTGGTCGACGCCGCTGGTGGGGCTGCTGGCGATTACGGGGGCCTACATGTTTTGGAACTGGGGCACCCGGTACTACACCGGGACGGGGAGTTGAGCGCGAAACCGGGCAGGTGACCCTGCCCGGTTTTGTATGGGTGAAACGGGTATGGGCTTTTCTCCGTCTAGTGTGTTGAGGTGGTCGAATGAAACGAGCGATCCTGGTGGGATTGACGGCGGTGTTGGCCCTGGCAGGTGTTGCCCTGTGGACCCTTTCTCGGCCGCGGTCGATGATCGACTGGATGGATTTTGTGAGGCTCGACGGCATCACCTATGTGGCGAACCATTTAGACCAGGGGCGCCCGCTCACGTTGGCGGACCTTGGGCCGCACTACGGCACCGTTCGCTTTCGGGTGAGCGATAACGTGTCGGACCCGGAATACCGGGTGAAAGACGGCGATGCCGCCTTCCTGGCGCCGGGCACCAAGTTGCATGCGGTGAATGGCTACAACCCGCGGTTCCGCCTGGCTGCGAACTGGGGCGACCAGGTAACGCTATACGAGGCGGGCACGAACCCGAAGGCGAAAACCGGGGCGGACCTGCTCGATCTGGCGGACAAGGTTACCCGCATCAGCATCGGGAGCCCCGAAGACGGACATCTCCTGGCGGCCGTCACCGATGCCGGACAGGTGCAGAACCTGGTGGCCACAGTGCTGTCGACACCGGTCTTTCCGCCTGGCCAGCGGGGCGGGTCGGCCACGAGCGGCGTGGACCTGTGCTTCTTGACCTTTCACTTTATGGACGGTACCGCGTCGACCAGGGCTTACTGGTACGACACGGGGGTTCTCCAGGCCGGCCCCAGCCTGCAAATGTCGGAAGGGTTCCGTACGGTCATTCTGGAGACAGTGAAACCGGGCAGGTGACCCTGCCCGGTTTCAGCGTTGCACGGCGTAGAAGTAGGGAATCAGGCGGACCAACTGGGAATTGAGCGCCCCCAGCTGCCAGATCCCGATGCCGCCGATGTTCAGGTCCCGGTTGACGCGAAACTTTGCCATGATGCTGCGGGCGTCTTCGAACCAGACCTCCCGCTGCGTGCCCTCCTCGGTGTAGCGGAACCAGGGCGTCTCGGCCCGCTCGTCGTAGCGAATGGTCGCCTTGCTGCGCACGGCCAGCTGCACGGCGTCGTCGTCCGGCCAGGGGCGGGCCTTGTTGTCCGGCGTGTCCGGCAGGGGCCAGTCGTAGGCGGTGGTCGAGATGCCGGCCAGGATCTTTTCCTTGGGCATCAGCGAGGCGGCATACTGCAACACCCGCCGGTACTGTGGCAGCGGCGCCACGGGGCCGGGCGGGCCGCCCACCCAGTGGAACTCGTAGTCCATGATGTAAACCCGGTCGGCCACCCGCCCGATGCCCTGGTAGTCGTGGCCCCGGGCGTAGGCGAACGTGGTCTCGTCGTACTTCGGCGGCACGGCCACGTTGAGTGGGCGCTGCCCCAGCCGGGCCTTTAGCTCCCGCAAGAAGTCCACGTACCCGGACCGCAGGTCCCGGGGGATGTTCTCGATGTCCGAGTCCACGCCGGCGTAGCCCTTCTCGTCGACCCGGTGCAGGATTGTGCTCATGACCCGCTCCCGCACACCCGAGTTCGTAATGATCGCGCGGGCGATTTCGGGGTCGAACGCCCCGCCGGCCCGCATGTTGGCGATGGACATGAGCGGCCTGGCCCCGGCGGCGTATGTAGCGCGAATCGGCTCGGTGTCGCTAATGGGGGGCAGGTCGCCCTCCGGTGTGATCAGGTGCGAGAAGATCGCCACGTAAGTCAGGTCCCGGGCCCAGGGCTGGATGTCGGCGGCGTTGACGCCGGGGTCGGTAATGGGCAGGTAGCCAATCACCTCGGCCCGCTGCTTGACGGGTTCCGGAATCCGGAGGGGACGGCCGGGGTAGAGCGCTCGGTCGGCCCCGGGGTTGGCGCGCTTCAGCGCCTCCAGCGGTACGCCGCTCAGTTCGGCGAGGCGCCAGAGCGTGGTGCCTTTTTCGGCCACGTACCGGTTGGCGGGCACCAGCAGCGCCTGCCCGGTCGTAACGTCCCGGTATTTCAGCCCGTTGGCGGTCACCAACTGGTCGACGGTCACCCCCGTGCGGGCGGCCACTGCGTCCAGGGTCTCGCCCGCCCGGACGACGGCAATGTACATCATCAGTCACCTCTCCCCTCAGGGAATGCGTCCCCGAGGGCAAACGTGACTGTTGACAGAAGAGTTGGCATGGAGCTACACTAACCGTAGTTAAACGACTACGCATTAGAGGTAGGTATATGGCTACGATTAAGACGGCGTTCAGGAACCGTTCCCTGCTCATTCTGGTGGCAGCGGAGACGGTGAGCGCCGTGGGCAACTGGATTTCGACCGTGGCGATATACTCGCTGCTGATCTTCCGCGGTGGCGGCGGGGTGAGCCAGACCAGCGGCTTTCTGCTTGCTGCGCTTGTGCCGTTGTTGCTCTGCAGCCCGGTGGCGGGGTGGCTATGCGATCGGTTCGACCGCAGGGGGCTCATGATCGGGAGCGAACTGCTCTCAGGGCTGGCGGTGGCGGGGCTGATCCTGACCACCCGCCTCCCCCTGATTTACCTGCTGGTGGCTGTCCAGTCGGCGGTCGGCGCCGTTATGACCCCTGCCCGCCGGACGGTAGTGCCGCTGCTGGTCGACCCCGCCGACCTTTCCCGTGTGAATGCGGTTTTGCAGCAGTTGGCAGGCCTGGTGAAGATCGGGGCGCCGGTCCTGGCGGGCGGGCTGCTGGCCCTGGTCAGCCCCCGGCAGGCGATGGTGCTGGACGTCATCTCTTTTGCCGTCTCTGCGGCCGTTCTTTCGCTGCTGCCGCCACTGCGGGGGCGTCAGGCCGTGGCTGTGCGCCAGGACCGGCCGGGGCGCTCCCCCACCTCTGTTCTGCGGGAGGTCCCGTTGCTCCGGCTCATGGTGCCCATCCACTTCCTGTTCGCGTTCGTGATCATCAGCCTCGAAGCCGCTATGCCAGCCCTGGTCCGGGATGTGCTCCGAGGCCGGGAGGGGCAATTCGGGCTCCAGGTGGGGCTGGTGGGCCTGGGCACCATGGCCGGGGCACTGGTGCTCATGGTCCGGCGGGGCAAGCCTGACCTGTTGCGGGAAACGCTGCTCGGGGCGCTGCTGCTCGTCGCTTTTCCAGCCGGAGCGGGGTTGGCGGTCTGGGCGGGGGGCACGCTTGTCGGCCACGCCGCGCTGATGGCCGGGGCGCTGGTAGGGGGTGTCGGGAGTGGTGTCACCGCCGTCCAGGCTACTACGCTTGTTTAGACTATCTGCCCTTCTAACGTCCTGGGGCAGGTGGCCGGGCTCATCGAGACTGCGGTCGTGGGCGGTCAGTTGGGCGGACTCCTCTTCACCCCGCTAGTGGTGCCGGGTGTGTTATCATTGGGACCGTACTTTGGCATTATGTCCGCGGCGCTGCTCCTGGTCGTCCTCATGACCGCCGTACGGGCGGCCGGGCTGGCCCCCCGGGCGGCGGCGCCATAACGAGGTTGAAAGACATGTCGGAACACCCGGTCCCCGGTTGGACGATTTGCCGATCGATGCCCCTGGAACTGGACGCAGCGCTCATGGGCGCCAGCATGTTCCACCCCGACGCCGCTCTTCCGGAAGAGATTGCGGCCTTGGCCCGGACGGTCCCCGCGGACTGGCTGGAGCAGTGGCCGGGATTTCTTGGTGAGCCCAGGGATTCCGTTTCCGTTCTTTCCAACGCGGCTGATCTGGCAGGCGTGCTGCTGGAGGAGGATTACAGCCGGGCAACCCTTGCCATTCGGGAGTTGACGCAGGCAGACGCCCTGGCGGGGTTGGCCGCCAGGGTCGAGGGTCAGGGGCTTTTGCCGGACCCGGCCCTGCCTCCGGCTGAACGGCTGGCGGACCTCACCCTGCGGGTAGACCGGGCTCTGCGTACCGCCGTGGGGCTTTGGCCGCCCGGCGAGTGCGCGGCCGATGAGTTCCGGCGGACCGTGCGCATCCTGAAAGACGGCGACTTGCACGACCGCTTTTGGCACTGGCTCGACCGCTTTTATTACGAGTGCTACCAGCCCTGGCGCAAAACCCGGGCGGAGGCGATGGCGACCCTGGAAGAACGGGCAGTGACGGCCCTCGGCGCTCCGGCGATGATCGGGCAGCCACCGCGGACCGATTGGCTGCATCCCCAGTCTCCCTTGCGGTACTTGGAACTGCAGTCGGCGGTAGCCGGTGGTCAGTTTCAGGCCTGCTTCTGGGTCGAGCCTTTCGGCCTGTTTGACACCTGGACGCTCGTGCCCCGGCGCATCGTTCTGTCCTTTGCCGAGCCCGGCGCCCTCTTCGCGAATTTCCGCGCCCGAGCCGGGGAAATTGCCCAGCAGGCCAGGGCGCTGGCCGACCCGACTCGCCTCATGGTTCTGCGAATCATCCGGCACCGGGGCATGGACAACACGCAAATGGCCGACTACCTGGGCCTGGCCCGGCCCACGGTCTCCATTCACGCCAAAGTGCTGCGGGAGGCCGGGCTGATCGAGACCCGCCAGGAAGGTCGGGAAGCCCGCCACACGTTGAAACCGGCGGCGGTCCGGAAGCTGCTGCGGGACCTCATCAAGTACCTGGACCTGCCGGACGAACAGGAATGAAGCAAGCCGGGGAATACTCCCCGGCTTGCCTTTCGGTCAGGTCGCCCCGTGTTCCGGATTCCGGACGGTCTGCTCGGCTCGCTGAATGGTGTTGGCGTCGGCAGGCCGCTCGCCTTCGTCCGCCTCGATTTCCGTCTGGACACTGGGCAGGTAGCCGCCGTACGCCTTCTCGGCCTTGCCGGGCTGCAGTTCCTGGTTGCGCTCGCCTTTCTTGGACACCTGGGTTCCCCCCTCTGGTATCCTAGCTTGCGCGCCACAGGGCCTCTGTACCCTACTTCTTGCGATGCCGATCCCGGTCCGCTTCCGATCCGACCAGGTACTTGCCGTCCAGCAGGACGGCGTGCTGCGAGACGCCATAAATGCGTTCAGCAATCTCTCCGATGGTAATGCTGTCGTCCAAAATAGTGACCTTACAGGGGTTCGGAATGAAATCGCCCTGGTAGTCGAACTCGAGGGTGAAGCGCGGGTCCGCTGAAAGGCGATTCACGATCGCCTTGGGGCAGCCGCCTCATCACATGCCTTCCACATAAAGAAGATGCTCTCGGGACATTCTGCATTCGCCTCCTTCCATGGCCCAATTTGTACCCCCAAGGGTATCACTTTGCACGATATTTACCGTGACGTACGTCACGCGAAGTCGGTGCATTAGTCTACGAACCTCTAGGCCCGCGACCGATTCCAAGGAAACCGCCTGACGGGTATCATGGTAAAGAAGGAATTCAGGCTCAGGGGAGGTCGTCATGCCACCTATTTTGTCCATTACCGGGTGTGGCAAATGCGGCAAGACCACCATGGTTGAGAAACTGGTGGCCGAGCTGACCCGGCGCGGCTATGTAATCGGGACGCTGAAGCACGACGTCCATGGGTTCGCCATGGACCACGAAGGCAAGGACACGTGGCGGCACAAGCAGGCGGGGGCCCGGGCCGTCGCCATTATCGGGCCGGACCAGGTGGCCGTGGTTCGCAGTACGCCCCTGGGGGAGTTTTCGACGGCGGAGGCCATCGCCCTTCTGGGTCCCGTGGACCTGGTGGTGACGGAAGGGTTCAAGCGGGCGCCGTTCCCCAAGATCGAGATTTTTAGCAGCGTACGGAACGAAGGGGCGCTGCTGTGTGGCCAGGACCCCCACCTGTTGGCGGTGGCCGGCGACCTGCCGGTGGAGACAAGCGTGCCGGTGTTCGACTGGAATGACGCGGGCGCGATTGCGGATTTTGTGGAAGCCCGCTTGTTAAAGTAGGAGGGAAATTTTTATGTTTGAGCGGCTGGGCGTGGGCGAGATTCTGCTGATTCTGGTGGCCGTGCTCTTGATTTTCGGACCGTCGAAGCTGCCTGCGTTGGGTAAGTCGATTGGCGAAGGCATGCGCGAGTTCAAGAAGTCCATAAGCGGCACCGGGGAGTCGGCCGAGCAGAAAGAACCTGAGAAGAAAGCCTAAGGGGGGACGACCATGCTGCGGGTGGAGGAAGCGCGGGAATTGGTCCTGCGGCGCGCCGGAGCACGCCGGGTCATGCGTCTGCCCCTGGAGCAGGCACTGGGACTGATTCTGGCCGAGGACCTGGTGGCGCCGGAGCCGCTGCCGTCCTTTCCGCGCTCGGGCATGGACGGGTACGCCCTACATTCCGGCGCGACGCAGACGGCGAGCCGGGAGGCGCCGGTGGTGCTGCCGCTCTCGGGCGTGATTCCCGCGGGGCACCCGCTGTCGGCGTCGCTGACGCCTGGCAGTTGTGCCTCCATTATGACCGGGGGCGCCATTCCGGACGGGGCCGATGCGGTCATCCGGCTGGAAGAGGTCCGGGTGACGCCGGAAGGCATCGCCATCTACCGGCCGGTTAACCGGGCGGAGAACGTCTCGCCGGTGGGTGAAGATGTCGCCCTGGGGCAGGTCGTGCTCAAAGCAGGCCACAAAATCCGGCCGCCCGAAGTCAACCTGCTGGCCGCCGTTGGCATTATGGAAGTGCCGGCCTACATTCCGCCGCGGGTTGGCATTCTGACCACCGGCGACGAACTGGTCCCCGCCGGCACGGTGCCGGGGCCGGGCCAAATCCGCAATTCCAACGGGCCGGGACTCGCCGCTCTGGTGCGCTCCTGCGGCTGCACGCCGGTGGACCTGGGCCTGGCGCGGGACGTGACCGACGTCATTGCCGGAGCCATTGGCCACGCGGTGGGCTGCGACCTGATTCTCACGACCGGCGGCGTCTCCGTCGGCGACTTTGACGTGGTCCGGGAAGCACTCACCGTCATCGGGGCGGAGCAGCTTTTCTGGCGGGTGGCGATCAAGCCTGGCACACCGGTTTGCGCCGCCGTGGTGGAAGGGCGGCTCGTCATCGGGCTGTCGGGAAATCCGGCCGCGGCGATCACGAACTTCGACTTGCTGGTGCGGCCGCTGCTCAACTCGCTGTGCGGGCGGGAGCGACTGGGTCTCCGGGAGGGTGAGGCGGTGCTGGATCAGCCGGTGCTACGGTCCCTGGCGCTAACCCGGTTCCTGCGGGCCCGGGTTTACAACGGCCCCGACGGGGACCTGCATGTGGATACTGACCTTGCCCAGCGGGCCGGTGTACTCAGTTCCATGATGTTCGCCAACGGTTACGCCGTGGTCCCCGACCACATCGGACCGCTGCCTGCGGGCACGCGGGTGAAGGTGCTGCTACAGGATGACGCCGATGTGCAGATACCGGCGGCGTTGCTCGTCCAATAACGAGTCACAAAACGAAGCCCCGGGACCAGAACGGTCCCGGGGCTTGCGCGTGCTCCTCACCGGTAAAGGAAGCCAAGGCAAAGGGCGAAAATCAGGTGTTCGACAGTATTGGCGATCATGGAGGGAGGTCCGCCCAGCTTCAGCCAGACGAAACCCGGCATCGGGGTGACCATTACGTGGAACTGGTTGAGTGAGGGCAGTACGGTCAAGCAGGAGAACGCAAAGGGAATTGCCACGAACCCGATGGCGCCGGGCACGCTATGCCAGGGCCAGAGCCGGGCATAGAGGAAAGCCCAGGCGACGCCGCCCGCAACGAACACGGCCGCCCCGATCAGCTTGGAGTAGCGTCCGTTGGCGCCGACCCAGCCGCCGGTGACGCCCGTGAAGTCCAACTTCGGCAGCCCGAGGGCCGGGAGCAGAATGTACATCGAGGCCAGGATCGCGGCGGACCCGACCAGCGCCGCAGTAAACAGGGAGCCCAGGTGAATATTGCTCATGGTATCTCCTCCTCAGAATCAGTCCTTCTGCGGAAGAGTTCGTGGCCCGACGGGACGGCTCCCTGGTTTGTAGTCAGAATTATCCGGCGGATGATGCGGTACGCTCACTGTCGAAAGAACTGGCGGAGGCGATCGAAGATGTTGGAAGGGCAGGTAGCGCTGGTAACCGGCGCCGCACGGGGCATCGGCCTGGCCATCGCCCAAAGGCTGCAGGCGGCGGGCGCCCGGGTCATCGTGAACGACATTCTCCTGGACGAACTGGCGGCCGCAGTGCGGGCAGGAGCCGGCTGCGAGGCCACGGTGGCCGATGTATCGAAGCGGGCCGAAGTCCAGCGCATGATTGACGAGGTCGTGGCGAAGTACGGCCGGCTGGACGTCATGGTCAACAACGCGGGGGTCGAGCCGAAGGCGTCCTTGCTGGAAATGACGGATGCCCAGTGGGGCGCGGCGGTGGAAGTCAACCTGAACGGGGTCTTCCTCTGCACGCAAATCGCGGCCCGGCACATGGTCAGCCGGGGCGGCGGCGGGCGAATCATTCAGATCTCATCCATCGCGGGCAAAAACTTTCTGATGAACGGTGCGAACTACTGCGCCACCAAGGCAGGCGTCATCGGGTTCACCAGGGAGGCGGCCCGGGAACTCGCTGAATATGACATTACGGTAAACGCCGTTTGTCCGGGCGTCATTGAGACGCATATGACGGCGGCAGCCCGGGCCAACCCGGCCATGATGGAGAAGTGGATGCGGGAGATTCCGGCAAAGCGGCTGGGCCGGCCGGAAGAGGTGGCGGGACTGGTCGCGTTCCTGTGCTCGCCGGAGGCGGCCTACATCACGGGAACGGCGATGAACGTGGATGGGGGGAAGGTGCCCTGGTGAGATTCGCCAGCCGGGGACCCTCCTTCGCTCCGGGAGACGCTCGCCAAGGGGCGCTAGGCTTCCGTCTGGTGCGCCGATATCGGAACCGCTGTTGGGGTATACGCCTTCGGGGACGCACCGCCGATATCGGCTGACTTTTTGTAGCCGAGCGCCCCTAAGCTCGGTCTCCAAGTCGCTCGGTCGGGCCCCCGGCCGGCTCCCGCTAGGAAAATTGTTGCTTGGGTCGATCGAGCACTATTTG
Source organism: Symbiobacteriaceae bacterium (assembly GCA_036504075.1). Taxonomy (GTDB): domain Bacteria; phylum Bacillota; class Sulfobacillia; order Symbiobacteriales; family Symbiobacteriaceae; genus DASXVX01. Next base: position 81,981 of record DASXVX010000097.1, read on the forward strand.
CAAGTTATTTCCTGAACTTGGGTTTTGACTTGACGCGTGCGCCGAATGGTGGCAGAATAGCGGTTGTACAAAAACCACAAACTCCGGCTGTGACTGGCGTAAAGGTGGGTAACCACCGGGGAGCACCGGAGAATAAGAGCCGCACGCCTGGGCCTGGCATCGCATTTTCATGCGGTGCCTTTAATTATTGGAGGTGTCTCTTTCGTGATTCTGCTCGAAGGAAAGACCCCCGCCGGCCTGCTGCGTGAGGAGTTGCGTTCCCGTGCCGCCGCCCTGGCGGCAACCGGCCATGCATCCTGCCTGGCTGCGGTTCTGGTCGGCGGAGACAAGGCTTCTGACTTGTACCTCCGGCGCAAGGCCAAGCTGGGTCGGGAACTGGGGATTACCGTGGAGGAGCATCGCATTCCGTCTGCCTCCGAAACCGAACTGGCCTCGCTGCTCAGGGAACTTGGCCAGCGGCCCGATGTCGATGGGATCCTCGTGGAGCAGCCCTTGCCCCGTTCTGTCCGGAAGGAGAAAGTGCTGGCGGCCATCGAATGGGCAAAAGACGTGGACGGGCGGACCCCGGCCACGCCGAAGGCGGTCATGCGGCTCCTCCGTCACTACGGCATCCGGTTGGCCGGTGCCCATGTCGTCATCGTCGGGCACAGCGATGTGGTGGGCAAGCCGCTGGCCATGCTGATGCTTCACGCCGATGCGACCGTGACCGTCTGCCACAAGCTGACGCGGGACCTGGTGACCCATACCCGGCAGGCCGACATCGTGGTCGTGGCCGCCGGCGTGCCCGGCTTGATCCGGGGTGACATGATCCGGCCGGGCGCCACGGTCGTGGATGTGGGAATCAACGTGGTCGACGGCAAAACGGTGGGCGATGTGGACTTCGAGTCGGTCTCGGCCGTTGCCGGAGCCCTTACCCCTGTCCCGGGCGGGGTCGGCCCACTCACGACCCTGACGATCCTGGAGAACACGGTGGACAATGCCGAGCGCCATTTCATGACGGCGGACTGCGCCGCCGACTAAACGAGAAGCCACCCGTGCAGGTACACGGGCGGCTTTTTCACGGCCGGTAGGCGAGGCTGCACACAGCATGCGAAAATCAGTCGCTAAACGATGACGATGCGTGGCGGGACTGCCACAGTTTCCAGACGCCGGCGATTGCACCGACGCCAGCCAGCAGAGCGGCCAGAAGCGGGAGTCCGGCAGCCACGGCTTGGAACTGGGCGCTGATCCAGCTACCGGCGGCGGTCATGCCGACGGCCCAGGGCCAGATGCCCAGGAAGGTGTAGACGAGGAACTTGCCCGGCGGCATCCGCATGATGCCCGCCGGCAAGGAGACGTAGTTGCCGATCGCGAACGGGCGGGTCCAGAGGACGGCCGCCTGGCCGTACTTTTCAATCACCCGATCCAGCTTATCCCGAGTCTTGGGTGAGAGCAGGCGATCCAGCAGGTCTCGGCAGTAGCGCCCGATGAGGTACTGCGCGGCCGAGCCGGCCGTGTATGTCAAGGCGAACAGCGTTCCCAGCAGCACGGCCGCGGCAAGTGCGCCGGCACCAGTGCCTGCGGCTGCCAGCACTACCGCGCCGGGCCACGGTACGCCGATTCCTTCCAAAAATCCCGAGAGCATTCCGGCCAGCCCGCTTTTGCTTAGTACCACCGCTGCCCACATCATCTGTCTCTCCCTTCGGGCCCGCACTACCAGGATAGACGAATGATGTGGAGGAAGTACTTCACACTTATTAAATTCCGATAAACTTTCCGCACTCCTGGACTACCTGACCATCAAGTTCTATTCTCCCGGCCCCGCGGAGATCCTTGATCATGTCCCAGTGAATGGCGCTCTGGTTGGTGCCTCCGGCCTCGTCGTAACTGCGTCCCAGGGCCAGATGGACCGTTCCGCCAATTTTTTCATCGAAGAGGATGTCCTTGCTGAACCGATCGATGCCGAAGTTGCAGCCGATGCCAAACTCGCCCAGCCGGCGTGCGCCGGGGTCGGTGTCCAGCATCTTCAGGAGAAAATCCTCGCCTTTCCTTGCCGAGGCGCGGGTCACCTGCCCGGCCGCAAATTCGAGCCGGATGCCGTCCACTTCCCGCCCCTGGTAAATCGCCGGAAAGTCGTAGGTAATGCAGCCATCGGCCGAATCCTCCACCGGAGAATAAAAGACTTCGCCGTCCGGCATGTTTTTATCGCCTGCGCAGACGATGCCCAGCCGGTCATTCACACGAAAGGTCAGGTCGGTGCCGGGGCCGATGATCCGGACCTTTTCGCCGGCGTCGAAAACGGCCTTCACCTGGTTCATATAGGCTTCGGTCTCCAGCCAGTCGATCAGACACGCTTTAAAGAGGAAGTCGGTGTACTCGTCCAGCGATATCTCCGCATCCTGGGCGAGAGCGTTGCAGGGGTAGTTGCAGGTCACCCAGCGCACATGGTTGATGAGATGGCGCATGTATGGTTGAAGTGCCCGGGCCTGCACTGCCGGCCGGGCGGGATCGATTCCGGTCATGGCCTTGGTGTTGTCCGGCGCTTTGATGACGGCCATGCAGTCGATGCCGGTCATCAGCACCCGGTCAATGTCGGTCACTGTCGAAAGCTGCTGATCTGAGGCTTCGGCTATCCGCAGCCGGTTGAGCGAGTCCCAGGACGGCCAGACGTAGGGAATGCCCCCGGCCTTAAGCACATACCGGGTCAGTTCTTCCATCAGCGGCGCGGCGGCGATACCGCCCCGGACCAGGACCTTGTCGCCTTCCCGCACCTTCATGGAGTGCCGGACCAACAGCGCCGCGTAGGCGGCGATCCGCGGGTCTCGCATGTCATCCTCTCCTTTGAGTCGGCCCTTGGTCAGGATTTCGCACACCCGGGAACTGATTCCTGCCCGAAATAGCTTGACGTAGCCGAGGAAAACCGTATAATGAGAAACTGTGCCGAGCAACACGGCGGTGTAGCTCAGTTGGTCAGAGCATACGGTTCATACCCGTAGTGTCGGCGGTTCAAATCCACCCACCGCTACCACTGCGGCAAGGGGCCCAAACCCCCTTGCCGCACCCCCAGCATTCTTTCCCAGCATGGACCGCTAGCTCAATGGTAGAGCATCCGACTCTTAATCGGACGGTTGAAAGTTCGAGTCTTTCGCGGTCCACCACTCTACTCATGACAAAGCCACCCTTGAAAGAGCCACAAGCTTAGATCACCGGGCGTTTTGTCATTCATGGCGCTATCGTCTAGAGGCCTAGGACACCACCCTTTCAAGGTGGACACACGGGTTCGAATCCCGTTAGCGTCACCACTACAGAATCGCCTCCCGTCAAGCGGAGGCGATTTTTGTCGTATTATTTCCTGGGAGATTGAAGAAAAAGCGACAAAATCTTATATTCACCGTCGGGTAACATGGGAAACGCAGGAATTCTATGCCCGGTGGTGAGTCAGCGTGTCATCGCCTTCAGTTCCCGGCTTAAAGCGGTCCCCGTGGACGCAGGCCAAATTGGAAACGTTCCGGCGGTTTGGTCGGCTGTGGAAGCCGAACTTCTATGCCGGCATGCTCGTTGGCTTTCTCCTGGGCCGGGCCTTGCCCGAAGCTCAGGTCGGTCCACTGGGTATCGCCTTCTATGCGGCAGTGCGGGGAGCAGGATTCGGTCCGCTGGCGGCCATTCCGGTAGGGCTGGCGGTCGTCGCCGGCAGCGCTACGGCACTGCCGCTGCACAGCGTGCTCTGGATCGGCGCAGCCCTTTGGGCGGCCCACTTCGCCGCTACGGCTCTGGGGGTCGGTGCTAAAGGGTCGTCGCCGTTGGGGGCGGGCCTCGTAGCCGCTCTGGCGGTAGCCATTCCCACGGTTGCGGTTTACATCGGCTCCACGGTGCAGCCCGCGCTCTGGGTCGGCGTGGCCTGCCTGCTTGCCCCGATTTTCACCCTCGGTATTTTGGACGTCGCCTCCGGCGGCTTGTTCCGGGGGGCGGTAGCCGACTCGCCGGTGCCGGTGGTCATTATCATCGCAGCGGCAGTCTGCGGGCTGGACCGGCTGGTGCTCATGCATATCATCCCCCTGCAGGATGCGGCGGCTGGACTCATGGTGCTCACATTCGCCTACATTGGCGGGCCGGCTCTGGGTACGGCCGCCGGGGCGGTGTTGGGCATCAGCTTTCTGGTCGGCGGCTCCATGGTTCCGATGGCCCCCGACATCCCGCCGGCCGCCCACAGTATGGCCTACGTCATGGCCGGCCTCCTGGCGGGCACCTTCCGGGACCTGAGCAAGAGCGGCGTCGGCGTCGCCTTTTACCTGGGGCTGGTGACATTCTTGTTGGTGACGGCCCAGCAGGCGACCGGCCTGGTTCCCGTAATCTATGGCGGTGCCGCGGCCACGGCGCTCTTCCTGCTCATTCCCCGGCGCTGGATGGCTCGAATGCCGGCAGCCTTTGCCTCGCAGGGCCTCTTTGGCCCCACATCTCGGGAGGAGGGTACTGCAACTGAGTCGCTTACGGTCGTCGGCCGGGTTCGCAGCCTCTCCCGAGTGCTGCGGGAGGTCAGCCGCGCCTTTCTGCACGTCGCGACGGTGGAGACTCCCGCCGATGAGGACGAAGGGCGGGTGTTCGACCAGGCCGCCGAGCGGGTCTGCCACGCCTGTTCGCTCAATCGGCGATGCTGGGACAAGGAGTTCCACCGAACCCACCAGGCGTTCAGCGACCTCTGGGCGCAGGTCGATGCCGAAGGCCCGCTGACCGTGCAGCCGCCTCCGGAAGGCCTGGAGTTCTGTATTTATCCGGCGGAAGTCGCCTCAACACTCAATTACCTCCACGATCTGCACCGGTCCCGCCATCAGTGGGAGCGGCGCTTGGCCCAAGGGCGGATTGTGGCCGGGGACTACGTCAAGAACGCAGCCCGCATTTTGGAGCGATTCGCCGACGAGACCGGAGGGACCGGCGACCAGACGGCCCTGCCGCCGGTGCTGAAGGTAGTGTGTGGGGTGGCTCGGCTGCCGAAGCGGGGCAGTCAGGTTTCCGGGGATTCATACGCAGCGTCGCCGCTGGGCGAGCAACGGTACCTCATGGCGCTCAGCGACGGTATGGGCGTCGGCAGCGACGCCGCCTCCGAGTCCCGCCAGTGCGTTCAACTGCTGCAAGAGGTCCTGAGCGCCGGGTTCAACACCGAACTGGCGGTCAACACGGTGAATTCCGTCATGCTGCTTCGCTCCGGCGAGGAGTCTTTCGTCACAGTCGACTTGTCCCTGGTGGACCTGGGTACCGGGCGGGTGGAGTTCGTGAAAATCGGAGCGGCCCCCAGCTTTCTGAAGCGCGGCCGCGACGTGACCATTATCCAGCAATCGACCGTCCCGGTGGGCATCATCGATCAGGTGGTGGTGGAGCCGGAGTTCCGGCTGCTCCGTCCCGGCGATATCATCGTCATGGTCACCGACGGTATCTGGGACGTTTCCAAGGACGATATCGACAAGGAGCGCTGGATTCTGCATCACCTGAGCCGGCAAACCGCCACCGACCCGGAGGAGATCGCGGAGAACCTGCTGGCGCGTGCCCTGGACCTGATGCCGGACGCCGGGGACGACATGACTGTGCTGGTCGCTCGGGTCGACGCTAACGGTCGGCTGGAGCCGGAAGCCAAGCGACCCGTGGTAGACAGCTGGGTGCCGGCCCGGCGGGCGCCCAAGTTTAGCGAAAAGCCGTCGGCCCGGCCGAAGCGGTAGGCAGGGAATCCCCGCCAGCCGTCGAACCTATCGACGCGCCGTGGGGGGAGAGATGCGTGATGGAGCAAGCTGAAGGGACGTCGGGCCTATTGGAACATGCCGGGTTGTTCATCCGGAAGTCGGGCATGATCACCCCCGGCGATTGCGTCATCGTCTCCGTTTCCGGCGGCCCTGACTCCGTCGCTCTGTTCCATCTTCTGCACCGGCTTTCCGGGGAACTGGCGATTCGCCTGCATGTGTTTCACATGGACCACGGACTCCGGGGCGAGGCGTCGGCGGAAGACTCCCGGTTCGTGGAGCAACTGGCGGGCCGCCTCGGTGTACCCTGCACGGTCGTTCGACTGGAACCGGGGTGGCTCAAGCGTCTGGGCGGCTCCCTGCAGGCAGGTGCCCGGGCAGTTCGGTACCGGGAATTGGCGGCTATGGGGGAGCGAATCGGGGCGAACCGGGTCGCCCTGGGCCATAACCGCGACGATCAGGCTGAAACGGTGCTCATGCGGTTCCTGCGGGGGGCCGGAACAAGGGGCCTGGCCGGTATTCCGCCCATCCGGGCGCAAGGAGGGCTGGTGTACGTCCGGCCGCTGCTGGAGACGTCGCGGCGCGAAATTGAGGCATACTGCAAGCAGAATGAACTCTATCCCCGTCTCGACGCATCTAATCTGAAGCCGGACTACTACCGCAACCGGCTCCGGCTGGAGTTGCTGCCGCATCTGGCCGAGGCTTACAACCCGGCCATTGTCGCCAATCTGGCCCAAACGGCCGGCGTACTCCGAGTGGAGGACCAGTTCCTTGAGGAACTGGCGGCAGCGGCGTTGGACCGGTGTCGGGCGGCTGGTGAAGGGGTATCCCTGTCAGGCAGCGTCCTAACGCGTGAACCACTCGCGGTGTCCCGCCGCGTGGTACGCCTGGCCGCCCGCGAGACGGTCGGCCCGGAGTTCGACCTGGGGCTGGAGCCGGTTACACGGGTGCTGGAGGCGGCGGCCAACCCCCGCGGGTCGCAACGGCTGGACCTTCCGGGTGGGCTGCAGGTGACGGTGGCGTATGGTATCTGCCGGTTCGCTGTGTCTGAACCTTATGATGACATGTCGTCCGGCGAATGGCCGTTGGCGATTCCGGGGGAGAATACAATTCCGGAACTCGGGCTGCGGATGGAAGCCCGGACGACGGGAGAACCTCGGGGACCGCTGGAAGCGGCGTTCGACATGCAACTCCTGCCGGGTCCACTGGCGGTGCGTCTGCGCCGGCCGGGGGACCGCATCTGGCCGGTCGGGGTGAACGGCTCCAAAAAGCTCCAGGATATTCTGGTGGATGCGAAAGTGCCCCGCCCGCTGCGGGACCGGATTCCGCTCCTCGTTTCGGGGTCGGACGTTGTGTGGGTGATCGGTCATCGGCTGGACCGTCGCTTCCTGGCGACGGCGGAGTCCGATCGGATTTTGTTTTTGAAGGCAGAAACGCGGGATTCAGGCGTTTGAAGGACTCGGCGAACGGTTACGGCACCCCACTTTGGTTGTCTGGGCTTATAAAATATGGTACACTCTACGAGTATCTTCGGGCTGAGTCCACTCGACTTAACGATAACCAGTATTAGTGTCGGTTTTATAAAGCTGGCCCCGTCGGAAGGAGGGCTCTAGTAACTTGAATAAACTATTGCGCAACTTGGCGTTCTGGTTGCTCTTGCTCGTCATCTCGGTTGCGATCGCTGTCCAGCTGAGTGGCAGTACCACGACCAAGGAAGAACTCAAGTACTCGGACTTCGTGCAAATGGTGGAGAGCGGCCAGGTCAAAACGGTGGTCTTTACCGGCCCGAACGCCACCGGCAAATTGGCAAGTGGCAAGGACTACACAGTTGTTGTCGGCGACCAGGGGCCGAGCGACTCTCTCGTTCAGCTGTTGCAGAAGCACACTGCTGAGACCACCACCGAGATCAAGCCCAACAATTCGCCCACGATCTGGTCCCTGCTACTGCAGACGCTGTTCCCGGTGGCACTTGTGCTACTGGCGTTCTTCTTCATCATGCAGCAGACGCAGGGCTCGGGGAACCGGGTCATGCAGTTCGGGCGCAGCCGGGCCAAACTCCATACGGACGAGCGCAAGCGGATCACGTTTGACGACGTGGCCGGCATCGACGAAGTGAAGGAAGAACTCGTCGAGATTGTCGACTTCCTGAAGCATCCCAAGCGGTACATGGAGCTGGGTGCCCGGATTCCCAAGGGCGTGCTGCTCTTCGGCGCTCCTGGTACCGGCAAGACCTTGCTGGCCCGGGCCGTCGCCGGTGAGGCCGGCGTGCCGTTCTTCAGCATTTCGGGCTCCGACTTCGTGGAAATGTTCGTCGGCGTGGGCGCCAGCCGTGTCCGCGACCTGTTCGAGCAGGCCAAGAAGAACTCGCCGTGCATCGTTTTCATCGACGAAATCGACGCGGTCGGACGCCAGCGTGGTGCCGGCTACGGCGGTGGTCACGACGAGCGTGAGCAGACGTTGAACCAGTTGCTCGTGGAAATGGACGGCTTCGGTGTCAACGAGGGTATCATTATCATCGCGGCCACCAACCGGCCCGACGTCCTCGACCCGGCGCTGCTCCGTCCCGGCCGGTTTGACCGGCAGGTTGTGATCGACCGTCCGGACCTCAAGGGCCGGATTGCGATTTACAACGTCCATATCAAGGGCAAGCCCCTGGCATCCGATGTGGACCTCGAAGTGCTGGCCAAGCGGACCCCCGGTTTCACGGGCGCCGACATCGCCAACCTGATGAACGAGGCGGCCCTGTTGGCTGCGCGGCGGCGCAAGAAGAAGATCGACATGGAAGACCTGGAAAACGCCATCGACCGGGTGCTGGCCGGCGGTCCGGAGAAGAAGTCCCGGATCATCTCTGAAAAGGAGAAGCGGACCACTGCCTGGCACGAAGCAGGTCACGCCGTCGTCGGCCACATGCTGGCGCACATGGATCCGCTGCATAAGATCACCATCGTCCCCCGGGGCCGGGCCATGGGCTACACCATGTTCCTTCCCGTGGAAGACCGGTATAACATCTCCAAGTCCGAGATTCTGGACCGGATGGCCATGGCCCTGGGCGGTCGGACGGCTGAGGAACTCACTTTCGGGGAGATCACCAGCGGTGCTTCCGACGACCTGGAGCGGACCACCAACATGGCCCGGCGGATGGTCATGGAGTGGGGCATGAGCGATAAGCTCGGCCCGCTGACCTACGGCACCAAGCAAGACGAAGTCTTCCTCGGCCGGGACATCGCCCGCCAGCGGAACTACTCGGAAGACGTGGCCGCCATGATCGACGAAGAGGTCAGAAGCCTCGTCGCCACGGCCCACCAACGGGCTCTGGACATCCTTACGACCCATCAGACGGCCCTGGATAAGCTCTCCCATACACTCCTGGAGAAGGAGACACTGGAGGGCAAGGAGCTGGAGGCTCTGCTCCAGCAGATGCTCCCGGCAAGGCCTGAGCCCAAGAGCAACGGGAACGGGACGCACGTCCCCGGCCCCGGCCCGCAGGTCCAGCCGGCGTTCTAGGCAAGAAGACCTCGTCTTCCCGAACCGGGAAGGCGAGGTTTTGTCTTAGTCCCGCCCGCCCAGCTCGCCCAGCAGAGCGGCCGCAGCCTTAAACGGAAGTCGCGCCAGGGTTTCGCCCACCTGAAGCGAGTCATCGATTACTTCACCCAGCGGCCGGTCCCCGACCGCCCAGTCATGAATGGAGCGGCGGGCCGCCTTGAACGGAAAGGCCGCCAGCTGGCCGGCAATGTCCAGCCCCTCTTTGAGGACTTCGCGCAAAAATTTCGCCCCCTCGCAAACAAAGCCGCTTCACGGTAACACTAGTGTTCGGAGTGGCTTATTCGGGTATGCGCAGAGGAGGAAATTGGTACTGCACAGGGAACGCATTATGACAAGGAGTGAACAAGGGGAGAACAACCATGGCCCGAGCGTACCCGACCCAACCGCTGCCGTCCTGTCACGCCCTGGTGCGAAGGGGCGATGAGATTCTGCTGGTGCAGCGTGGCCGCCCGCCGCTTCAGGGCTACTGGAGTCTGCCGGGCGGGGGCATGGAACTGGGAGAGACCGCGGTCGAGGCGGTTATGCGCGAAGTGCAGGAAGAGACGGGGCTAAACGTGGCAGTCTCCCGATTCTTGGGCTACGCCGACGCCATCGAGCGGGATGAGGAGCAGCGTGTCCGATATCACTATGTGATTCTCTACTTCGAAGCGGAAGTCGTGGGCGGCAATCTGCAGTCGGGAGATGATGCCGCTCGGGTCCGCTGGATGACCCGGTCAGAATGCGATCGCGAACTGTTGAGCGATTCCGTCCGGCGGTGCCTGGCGTGGGTGGACGGCGGTGAGCCGCAAGTTGGCATAGGAGGAATGATCCCATGAATGAGCACCGTGTCGCCCGCCTTTTGGAGCGGGCCAGAGCCCAGGGGTTGGAGGCCGTGGTGATTATGCCGGGGCCCGACCTGTTCTACCTGACGGGGTTACATATGCACCTCTCCGAGCGCCCGGCGCTGCTCTTCTTTCCGGTGAGCGGCGAACCGTTCGCTTTCTGCCCGGCCTTTGAGGCCGAACGCGTGGGAACGGGAGCCCAGACGCAGCAGGTCTTCGCGTGGGGCGAGGAGGAAGGGCCGGCGCCGGTGCTTGCCAAGGCCATCAGCGCGATGGGCATCGGGTCGGGCACGCTGGGCATCGAGTATCGCTACATGCGGGTGTTGGAGCGCGAACTGCTGGCCGGGGCTGTCAAATCGGCCACCGGCACGGAACTGAGGTACCAGGACGCCGGCCCGTTGCTGGCCGAACTGCGCATGGTGAAAGACCAGGCCGAACTGGCGCTGATGGAGAAGGCTGCGGCCGTTGCCGACGCCGCCGTCAAGGCGGCTCATGAATTCATCAAACCCGGTGTCAGTGAGCAGGCGGTGGCGGAGTACATCGAGCAGGAATTGCGAAAGCTAGGAGCCGTACCCACCCTGGACATGTCCATCGCGTCGGGGCCACGCACGGCGGTTCCGCATAACGGCACGACGGATCGGGTCATGCAGGAAGGCGAACTCTGCTGGGTCGACTTCTACAGCCCGCAGCCGGACTACTGGGGCGATATCACCCGCACGTTCCCGGTGGGCAAGGTGACCGGCAAGCTGGCGGAAATTTTCCAGGTGTGCCTTGATGCCCAGGCCAAGGCGCGCGCCGAGGCGAAGCCGGGCATGACTGGCGCTCAGGTGGACGCCCTCGCCCGGGATTACATAGCGGCCAAGGGTTACGGCCCATACTTCACGCACCGGACCGGCCACGGCATCGGCGTGGAGGTCCATGAAGAACCCTATATTGTCGGCAGCAATCAGCGTCCGCTGGAAGTGGGCAACACGTTTACCATCGAGCCGGGCATCTACATCCCGGGGCTCGGGGGCGTCCGGATTGAGGACGACATCGTGCTGGAACCGGGCGGCGCCCGCACGCTGACTCAGTACCCGCGGGACCTGCTCAAGTAACGTCCACAAGTCGCAAGCAGTACGGGGTGCCTCTACCAGCCGCCTCAGGCGCTTTGCGAGGTGCCCCAACTTCGACAAGGAGGCGATCACGGCTTGACCGATAGCTTTACCAGATATGGCCTGGCGGACGGGGTTAACCTGTACGTCCAGTCGACCGCCAAGTTCAAGACGACTGTCATGTACGTGTACTTTCATATGCCGTTGGCCCCGGACACCGTGACCAACAACGCGTTGCTGCCCATGGTACTTTCCCGCGGGTCGGCCGACTTTCCCACCACGGCCGCCTTCTCCCGACACCTGGATGAGCTGTACGGCGCCTCTTTCGGGGTGGACGTCGTCCGGCGGGGCGAAGTGCACTCCATCGTCTTCCGGATTGAAGTGGCCGGCGAGCAGCACATTCCGGGCGAGGAGCACCTCCTGCAGAAGGGAATGGAGACCCTGGCGGGCGTCATCACCCGCCCGTTGCTGGAGGGCGACGGCTTCAAGGCGGACTACTTCAGCCAGGAGTCGGCCAACCTGAAGCAGACCATCGAGGGTCTGATCAACGACAAGCGGCGCTACGCCATGGTGCGCTGCACCCAGGCAATGTGCGAGGGGGAGCCGTTTGCGCTTTACCGGCTGGGCCGGGTTGAGGACCTGCCCAACATCACGTCGCAGACGCTCCGCCGGCATCATCAGCGGGTGCTGTCGACGGCGCCGGTGGACATCTTCATCATGGGCAACGTGGAACCGGAGGCAATCAAGGCCATGGTCGCGAAGACGCTGGAACTGCCGGCCGCCGGGCCGGGCGGGCGGGTCATGCCGACCACGCAGGTCAAGCGGGAGCCGGGGCATCCGCTCAAGGACGTGGAGGACCGGCTGGACGTGAACCAGGGCGTGCTGGTCGTAAGCCTGCGGACCGGCACCACCATCCGCGACGAGGACTACTTCCCGATGTTGGTGGCCAACGGTGTGCTGGGCGGCTTTCAGCACTCGAAGCTGTTCCAACAGGTGCGGGAGAAGAATTCCCTGGCCTACTTCGCTTACTCGGCTTTGGAAACGGTCAAGGGCGTCGGCTTCATGTACGCCGGCATCGAATTTGAGAACATGGCCAAGTGCAAGGAGATCATGTTAGCGCAGCTCAAGGCGATGCAGGAAGGCCACATTGACGACGATGAGTTCGGGACGACAATCACGACCATGGTGAACGACATTCTCGGCGCGGCGGACAGCCCCGCCGCCATGGCTGACCTGGCGGTGGACCGGGTCTTTTCGGGCCGGGAGACTTCGATCGAGGATCGGGTCAAGGCCTACCAGGGTGTCACCAAGGACCAGGTTACAGCGGTGGTCCGGAAGTTTGTGCCGGATACGGCCTACTTCCTGAATAAGACGGAAGGGGGGAAGTAGCATGGAAAAGCACTACGATCCCCTGTTGAAGGACACGCTCTTCACGGAACAGTTGGAGAACGGCCTCACGGTGGCTGTGCTGGTAAAGCCGGGCTACAAAACGACGACCGGACGGGTGGCGACCCGTTACGGCTCCATCGACAGCCGCTTTGTCAACCCGCAGAACGGCGAGGAGATCCAGGTGCCCGACGGTATCGCCCACTTCCTGGAGCACAAGCTCTTCGAAGAAGAGGACGGCAACGTTTCCGACAAATTCTCCGAGCTGGGCGCCGAGTCCAACGCCTACACCACGTACACCAACACCACGTACTACTTCTCCACGACGCAGAAATTCGATGAGTGCTTCGATATCCTGCTGGGCTTTGTCCAGAACCCGTACTTCACCGACGAGTCGATCGCCAAGGAACAGGGGATTATCGAGCAGGAAATCCGGATGTACCTGGACGACCCGGGCTGGCGGTCCAGTGCGAACCTGCTGGAAGCACTGTACGTGAAGAACCCGGTGCGCATCGACATCGCCGGCACGGTGGAGTCGATCCACCAGATCAACAAGGACACGCTCTACCTGTGCCACAAGATCTTCTACCATCCGTCCAACATGGTGGTCTTCGTGGCCGGCGACGTGGACCCGGCGAAGGTGATCGAAACGACCCGGGCCTCCTTTGCCAAGAAGGGTTACAGCAAGCAGCCGGAGATCCGGCGGATCATGCCGGAGGAGCCGCCCCAGGTCAACGAGAAGCAGCGGTCGCAGCAACTGGTGGTCAACCAGCCCATCTTCCGGCTGGGCTTCAAGGACAAGCAGGTGGGACGCCGGGGCAAGGAGCTGCTGGAGCTGGACCTCACGACGGCGATCATCATGGACGCGGTAGTTGGCCGCGGGTCTGAGCTGTACACCAGCCTTTACGAGTCCGGGCTGATCGACCACCGCTTCGGTTTCGAGTTCTCGCCGGAAGAGGCGTACAGCTACAGCTACTTCGCCGGCCCGACTCGCGACGCCAAGGAGTTGCAGGCACGGCTGCTGGCAGGGCTGGATGCCGCCCGGCAAAAGGGGCTGGCGGAGGCGGACTTTGAGCGGGCCCGGAAGAAGACCATCGGGCGCGTGGTCAGCCTCATGAACGACCTGGACTCGGCAGCCTACATGTTCACCGACGGGTTCTTCAAGGGCATCGGCCTGTTCGACCTGATTCCGGTGGCCCGGGAACTGAAGCTGGAGGCCGCGAACGAGCGGCTCAAGGCCCACTTCGACCCGGAGCAGTCGGCGGTTTCGATTATCGAGCCAAAGTGATGCTGAGGAACAACCGGGAGCCCGCCATCCGGTGGGCTCCCCGGACGCTCCCCACTAAAATTAACGGCCCACCGCTCCCTATTGGAGGTGCTGCACCATTGACCCGGTATCCCATGCGGTAATCGGCTCGGCAGTGGCGGCTATGGTTCCGGCCGGCACTGCCGCAGCCGCGGTCTGGGGCGTCATGATCGGATCGGAGTTGCCGGACATCGACTTTGTAGTCCGGTATTTTGGCGGGGAGGTCAAATACCTCCGGCACCACCGGGGTCCGACGCACGGGCTGGCGATGCTGCCGCTGAAGGCAGCAGTCGTGGCGGCGGCGCTGGGGGTCTTCTGGCCGGGGGCCTCCTTCGGGCTGGTCTGGCTCTGGACACTGCTGGGGTGCCTCTCCCACGTGTTTTTCGACTGCGGCAACGACTACGGCACGCAGGCGTTCTGGCCGCTGTCCGGGCGGCGGGTAGCCATGGACATTATCCCGATTGTCGACCTGTGGGTGCTGGGGGCCATCGGCGCCGGCTGGATGGTGCATTGGGCCTGGGCCGGCCACCGGCAGGCCGTCTTTGCAGCAGTCTGGGCGGTACTTGCGCTCTACGTGGGGTACCGGCTCTGGCTCCGCGCCCGGGCGTTCCGGCTGGTGGCCGCGCAGTTCGACTTGTCTCAGCCGCTGGGCGAAGCGCCCTGCTGCGGGCCGGGCTGGCGGCATCGGAATGCCCGGCTGACCGTCCATCCAACCTTGCTGTCGTTGACAGCCTGGCATTACATCATTCAAATGCCGGGCGAGTTCCTGCTGGGCATGGTCTGGGTGCCGGCCATCGCTGAGGGACGGGTGGGCAAGCCGCAGCGGGCCACCAACGCCATGGACCAGACCGTGCTGGCCTCCCTGAAGTCGCAAGTGGTCTCGCTCTTTGCCGACTGGGTCCGGCTGCCGCGGGTCTCGGTGGAAAAGCAAAACGGCCTCACGTGCGTCCGCTGGACCGACATGCGCTACGAAACGGACGACTTTTCGCCGTTTACGGCCTATGCCTGGCTCGATGAAAACCTTACGCTGGTCAACGAAGGACTGGGTACACAAAAGCCGCCGCTGCAGGATCGGACGGTCCTGAAACGACGGCTCAGAAAGGAAATGGGCATCGAGGAATCATGAAAACCACGGCTTTATTACTATTCGACGTGGATGGTACGCTGGTGTGGACAAAGGCCGGGCGTCGCGCCTTCAATCGGGCGTTCGAGCGAGTTTTCGGCCTGGAGAACGCTGCCGGGACGGTGCCCATGGCGGGCCGGACGGACCCGCTGATCTACGAAGAAATCTGCCGGCAGTGCGGACTGGACCCGGGGACGTTTGGCGCCTGGAAGTTGGAATTCCTGGGCGAACTCGCTGAATGCCTGAACGCCGAACCGGGCGTGACCCTGCCGGGGGTCGTGGAACTCATGGAGGCCGTCGCCCGGGAGCCGGGCTGGATGGTCGCCCTGGGCACGGGCAATGTGGAGGAGGGCGCCCGGCTGAAACTGGGGGCGCACGACCTGAACCGATTCTTTGCCACCGGCGGATTCGGCGGCGACGGTGCCACCCGCGCTGAGGTTATTGCCGCGGGCATCCGCAAGGCGGAAGCGATTCATGGCCGGCCATTCGACCGGGTGCTGGTCATAGGCGACACGCCGCTGGACATCCAGTGCGGCAAGGCCAACCGCTGCCTGACCGTCGGCGTGGCTACCGGCTATCATGGCGTGGAAGAATTGGTGGCAGCCGGTGCCGATCTAGTAATGCCGAATTTTGCCGATACTGCAGGAGTAGTGTCGCAATTTAGGACTATTTGTCTGCACGACCCTCTGCCGGACGAAACATAGTGCTTTTCGACGCGCTCACCGGTAGACTATTTGAATCCTAAGGTTGGATACCGGTCTAGCAGGGCGAGGGTGTATCCTCAAGGTGCAGGTGATAGTTGGGCCATCCAGTCGATGCAGGGTTTACCCTCAAATGCAGCCTAGACGCAGCAATGAACTGGTACGCCATCTCATTGGACGGGCATTGATTTACCCCCACATTTCTTTGCCCGGTCGGCCCAGTTATCTCCCACCGCTCACCCTCCTTTGTGTCCTGAACCTCCCCCCACTGGTTCAGGACGATCCTCCCCTTTGCCGCAGCCAGCACCCTTCCCCCAAAGAGTGCTGGCACCTTTTTTGTCCAAAAGGCAGGCTGCCGGATGCAGCCTGCCTTTCTCTTATGCGGGCCGGGCCGGCGTGGCCTGGTCCGTTTTTTTGGCGAGCCACGGGCTGTTTGCGGAGGCCCAGAAGGCGGCCAGCGCCACGGCCAGGATCAACGCGAACACATGCGGGTTAATCGGCAAGGGCGCCCTGGCGACCAGGGTCACGGTAGCGAGGTTGGCCAGCACGTTCCAGGCCCAGTGTGCGCCCATTGGCAGCCACACGGAGCCGCTGCCGGCATACAAGGCCATGTACAGGCACCCGCCGAGGAAGTCGGCGAACAGAACCGTCGGGTGCCCCAGGAGCTTGCCGCCTACCAGGTGCAGCAGGGCGAAGAGTGCGGCCCCCAGCAGGCTCCCCAGCGGCGGGCCCAGGCCCTTGAAAAGGAGCCGGGCGATAAGCCCGCGGTTCACAATCTCCTCCCAGAAGGCCACCATGACGTGAAACCAGCTAAAGTAGAAGAGCATGGGGAGCACGTTGCCGATGTCCGACTTCAGCTGGACCCTGGCCGGAATCCAGGCGATGCCCCACCCCACCAGTTGAACGGCGGCCATGATCCCAACCCCGGCAAAAATAAGCCACGGCTTTCCCCAGCCCAGGTCACGGAAGCGAATCCCTTCCAGGCGGGTCACGCCCCAGACCAGGATCAGCGATAGAAGCACGCACAGCGGCTCGCCTACCTGCATCGATACGTTCCAGGCGGCCCAGACAATCCCGATGGCGCCCACGAAGGCGCCCCCCGCCAACGCCAGAGCGCGGAAGCTTACGTTCGCATGTGACAGAATCTTACACCCCTTCGATGCCAGGTGGAGAGAGCAGCAGACGCCCGAACAGCGTGTCGGTCTGATGCCCAGTCTACGGCATTCGGCCCGACTGGGGCAAGTTCAACCTGGCCTTTGCCGTAGTAAAGTGGCAGTACAGTCGTTTGCGAGGCAATCTTTGGGTACTTATAATAATGGCGGAAACCCACCTAGATACGGGGGGAAGCGCGCTTGCAAATCATCGAACTCGGTGGTCACCTGACTCTGGACGACCTGGTCGCAGTGGCCCGCCACCGGGCCCGGGTCTCCTTCGGCGCGGCTGCGCGGGAGAACGTCCGGCGCGCCCGCGCGATGGTCGATGACCTCGTGGCGTCCCGCCTGCCGGTTTACGGCATTACGACCGGCTTTGGCAAGTTCAGCGACGTGATCATTTCCCCGGACGAAACGGAACTGCTGCAGCGAAACCTGCTCATGAGCCACGCCTGCGGCGTGGGCGACCCATTGGCGGAAGAGATCGTCCGCGCGATGATGTTGCTGCGGGCGCAGGCGCTCTCCCGAGGCCATTCGGGCATTCGGGAAGAGACGCTGGACCTGCTGGTGGACATGCTGAACGCCGGCGTCCACCCGGTGGTGCCGGAGCAGGGTTCGCTCGGCGCCAGCGGCGACCTGGCGCCTCTGGCCCACATGTGCCTGCCGCTGATCGGCCTGGGCGAGGCGTACTACGAAGGCGTCCGGCAGCCGGGGCACGAGGCGCTGGCTCTGGCCGGCCTGAAGCCGGTGGAGCTCTCCAGCAAGGAAGGTTTAGCCCTGATTAACGGCACCCAGTGCATGACCGCCATCGGGGCGCTGGTCGTGTCCGACGGCCTGAACCTGCTGAAGTCCGCCGATATCGCCGCGGCCCTTACCGGCGAAGCCCTGGGGGCGATTCCGGCAGCGTGGGACCCGCGCATTCAGGCGCTGCGGCTCCACCCCGGCCAGGCGACCGCCGCCGCCAACCTGCGGCAGCTGGTGGCCGGCAGCAGCCTGACCACCGAGCCGGGCGAAGTCCGGACGCAGGACCCGTACACGCTCCGGTGCATCCCGCAGGTCCACGGCGCCAGCCGGACCGCCATCGACCATGTGCGCGACGTCGTCGCCTGGGAGATGAACGCCGTGACCGACAATCCGCTGCTCTTCCCGGAAGACGGCGCGGTCATTTCCGGGGGCAACTTCCACGGGCAACCGGTGGCGCTGGCAATGGACTACATCGGCATCGCCCTTTCGGAACTCGCGAATATCGCCGAGCGGCGCGTCGAACGGCTGGTCAACCCGCAGCTTTCCGGCTTGCCGGCGTTCCTGACCGCGCGGGGCGGCCTCAACTCGGGCTTCATGATTCCGCAGTACGTCGCGGCCGCACTGGTGAGCGAGAACAAGGTGCTGGCTCACCCGGCTTCGGTGGACTCGATCCCCTCCAGCGCCAACCAGGAAGACCACGTGAGCATGGGCACCCATGGCGCCCGCAAGGCCCGGAAGATCCTGGCCAATGTGACCCGGGTGCTGGGCATCGAGTTAATGTGCGCCGCACAGGCGCTGGAGTTCACGGACCCGAACGGCACGGGGGCGGGCACGGGAGCGGCTTATAAGGCCATCCGGTCGGTGGTTCCGCCACTGGCCCAGGATCGGGTGCTGGCGCCGGACATCGAGGCGTGTGCCGAACTGATCCGCTCGGGTCGCATCGTCGAGGCGGTCGAGGCGGCCATCGGGGCGATTGCCTGACGGCGGGCCACAACGAAAAGCGGATGTCGGCCGGCCGCCTGCTTCCGGAGAAGCGGGGGTCCGGGACATCCGCTGGATGGTCGGCGGGCGGGCAATCTAGGCATAGAACAACTGCATCCCATACAGGCGGTCGCCTGGCCGGATTCCGCCGGAGCCCACGCCCTCGAGCCGCAGCCGGACGCCCTGGTGGCTGAACTCCTCGGCGACGCCCCGCAGCATGTCGCCCCGGTGGATCCGAACGGGCAGAATCTCCCCGAGGCGCACCGGCCCGAAGGTGATGCGGGCCTCAACTTGGCAGGGCTCGAACGGCTCGGCCGCTTCCAGAACGGCGAGCACCTCCAGTTCCAGCGGCCGCTTCAGCCGCCCGTGCACGTCCTGGAAGACGGCACAACAGGCATCGTAGCCGGCTTCGCCGTCGATGTAGCGGCGGGTCAGGGCCAGCAGGTCGGCTAAGTACGTGGACTGCAGTTCCGCCGCGGACCGTTGCCAGGCTGGCATGCCTTCCAGCCGGACTTCCGTGGCCGCCACATTCTCAGCGAACCGAATGACCTCACGGGCATAGGTGTGCAGGGGCAGGGAAATATAGGCAGGCCCCTTCCAGGGAAACGTGAAGTCGGAGAGCATCACCCGGTCCTCACGGTGCACCAGCGTGAAATCGTAGTGCTGGTTCTGGGCGCCGGCGATCGTACGGCCATGAAAGAACAGGCAAGACTGGTGATCCGGGTCCACGTAGTGGTCCTCAAAAACAGTTCGCAGTAGCGCTACCGCCGATTGCAGGGCTGCCAGGTCGGCACCGATCTGGGTCTCAATCTGATGATCGCCCAGGCGCAGTTTCATGGCAACTCACCCCTTCTGGCAATGGCTGAAGGGAGCCTCCTTGAAGACTCCCTCCAAGTAACATCTAATTAGCTCCGACACCCGCAAGTTCCTGTCGGCTTAGGAAACATTCGGATAGAGATTTCGTACTGGGAGGTATGGATATGGCTCGTACTGTGCGTGCCCCACGCGGGTCTATCATCTCGTGCAAGGGCTGGCAGCAGGAAGCGGCGCTGCGCATGCTCATGAACAACCTGGACCCCGAGGTGGCCGAGCGGCCCGAAGACCTGGTGGTCTACGGCGGCCGCGGCAAGGCCGCCCGGTCCTGGGAAGCCTTCGACGCCATCGTCAAAGCGCTGCAGAATCTGGAGAACGACGAGACGCTGCTGGTCCAGTCGGGTAAGCCGGTAGCGATATTTCGGACCCAGGCCAACAGCCCCCGGGTGTTGATCGCCAATTCGAACCTTGTGGGCCACTGGAACGACTGGGAGCACTTCTGGGAGTTGGAGAAGAAAGGCCTCATCATGTACGGCCAGATGACCGCCGGCTCCTGGATCTACATAGGCACCCAGGGCATTTTGCAGGGCACCTACGAGACCTTTGCCGAGGCAGCCCGCCAGAAGTTCGGCGGCACGCTGCGGGGTCGCCTGACGCTCACCGCCGGCCTGGGCGGCATGGGCGGGGCTCAACCGCTCTCCGTGACCATGAACGAAGGCGTGGCGATCGTGGTCGAGGTGGATGAGTCCCGCATCCAGCGCCGCCTGGAGCACCGCTACCTCGACAAAATGGCGACGACCCTCGACGAGGCCCTCGCCATGGCCCGGGACGCGCAGGCCAAGGGGCAGCCGCTTTCCATCGGCTTGCTGGGCAACGCTGCCGAAGTTTTCCCCGAGTTCGTGAAGCGGGGGATCATTCCGGACGCCGTCACCGACCAGACCAGTGCGCACGACCCGCTGAACGGCTACGTGCCGGCCGGCCTCACCCTGGAGGCGGCGCTGGCGCTGCGCCAGTCGAATCCCGACGAGTATATCGCCCGGGCGAAAAAGTCGATGGTGGTCCACGTGCAGGCGATGCTCGACCTGCAGAAGGCCGGAGCGGTCGTTTTTGACTATGGCAACAACATCCGCCAGGTGGCCTACAACGAAGGGCTCAAGGAGGCTTTCGCCTTTCCCGGCTTCGTGCCGGCGTTCATCCGGCCGCTGTTCTGCGAAGGCAAGGGTCCGTTCCGCTGGGCGGCGCTCTCGGGCGACCCGGAGGACATCTATCGCACCGATGAAGCGATCATGGCGCTGTTCCCGAACGACGCTCCGCTCCACCGCTGGCTGAAGATGGCCCGGGAGCGGGTCCACTTCCAGGGCCTGCCCTCCCGCATCTGCTGGCTGGGCTACGGCGAGCGGCACCTGGCGGGCCTCAAGTTCAACGAAATGGTCGCCAAGGGCATCGTGAAGGCGCCCATCGTCATCGGGCGGGACCACCTGGACGCCGGGTCCGTCGCCAGCCCGAATCGGGAGACGGAGGGCATGCAGGACGGCTCCGACGCCATCGCCGACTGGCCGCTGCTGAATGCGCTGGTCAACACGGCGGCCGGCGCCACCTGGATTTCCATCCACAACGGCGGTGGCGTGGGCATCGGCTACAGCCAGCATGCCGGCATGGTGGTCGTGGCAGACGGCACGCCTGACGCCGCCGGGCGCCTGGAGCGGGTGCTCACCAGCGACCCCGGCATGGGCGTCGTCCGGCACGTGGATGCCGGCTACGACATCGCCATCCGGGTAGCGAAAGAGCGGGGCGTCCGCATTCCCATGATGGAGTGATGCGTTATGACCAGCTATAACTTCGACCGCATCTCCGATAAGTACGACGCCACCCGGGGGCTGCCGGGGCACGTTGCTGAACATCTCTGCCGGTGGGTTCGCTCCCGGCTGCCCGCCGACCCGGCGATCACGGAGATCGGCGTGGGCACGGGCCGCATCGCCCTGCCGTTCATCCGGGCGGACGTCCGGTTCACGGGCCTCGACATCGCCGAAAAGATGATGGCCCAACTCCGGGAGAAACTCGGCGGCGACCTGAACCGCTCCCGCCTGCTGCTCGCCGACATCACGGAGCCCCTGCCGGTGGCTGACGGCAGCCAGGATGCCGTCATCGCCGTCCACATTCTGCACCTGGTGGATGCCGTCAAGGCGCTCACGCAGGTGCACAAAGCCCTGAAGCCGCACGGCGCGCTGATCTGGGGCTACCAGTGGCACGACGGCGAATCGCCCCGGCGCCGCATCCGGGCCCGGTTCCAGGAAGAGGCGCAGGCCCTGGGCGGGCCGCCGCCCCGTGACTTCCTGGTTCAGCCCGCCCGCCTGCTGCTCGCGGAGTTGGGCGCGCAGGTCTCGCAGCACACCGTGGCCACCTGGACGGAGCAGGAGACGCCGGCGGAGGCCCTGGCCCGGCAAACGGGCAAGGTCATGTCGTCCACGTGGAGTCTGCCGGACGACATCGTCGCTGAAGCGGGCCGACGTACCGAGGCCTGGCTGCGCCAGGAGTACCCCGACTCCGACCAACCTTATGAGGTAGCGGAACGCTTTATTATTGACTGGTATCAGTTCTAGGAGGGCATACACACCACCATGGATCAGACTGCCGTCATCGAATGCATCCCGAATTTCAGCGAAGGTCGCCGGCCCGAAGTGATTGAAGCGATCGTGAACGCGATTACCGCCGCCGGGGTCACGCTGCTGTCCGTGTCGCCGGACGCCGACCATAACCGGACCGTCGTCACGTTCGTGGGCAATCCGGATCACGTGGTGGCGGCGGCCATTCGCGGGGCCGAGGCCGCGAGCAAGCTCATCGACCTGACCCAGCACAGGGGCAACCACCCCCGCATGGGCGCCGTCGATGTGATCCCGTTTGTGCCGATTTCCGGCTGCGACATGAAAGACTGCGTCGGTCTGGCCCGCCAGGTGGGCGAAGCGCTGGGCAGCAAGCTGGGCATCCCGGTGTTCCTGTACGAAGAGGCGGCGACCCGGCCCGAGCGGCGGAACCTGGCGGACGTGCGCCGGGGCGAGTTCGAGGGCCTGCGGGAGCTAATCGGCAAGGAGCCGGCCAAAACGCCGGACTTCGGGCCGAACGCCATCCACCCGACGGCGGGCTGCACGGCCGTGGGTGCCCGCATGCCGCTGATCGCCTTCAACGTCAACCTGGGCACGCCGGACCTGGAGATCGCCAAAAAGATCGCCAAGGCGCTCCGGGGCTCCAGCGGTGGCCTGGTGGGCTGCAAGGCACTGGGCATTCCCCTGGCGGAGCGGCACCAGGTCCAGATCTCCATGAACATGGTCAACTTCAAGGACACTCCGCTCCACCGGGCCTTCGAACTCATCCGGGTGGAGGCCGAGCGGTACGGCGTGCCGATCGTCGGGTCGGAAATTGTCGGTCTGGTGCCCATGGACGCTCTGGTGGGCGTGGCCCGGCACTACCTCCGGCTGGAAAACTTCAAGTCCGATCAGGTGCTGGAAAAGCAACTCATGGGGGGCTAACCCGTGGAGATTCGTCCGGAGGCTGAAACGTTCGCATCCCTCCGCCCGCCCGAAGGGCTCACCACTGCGGTGGACCTGCTGATTCTGAATGCGGGCGAGCTGGTCACCATGGCCGGCGGCCCGCGGAAGGGCGCGGCGCTGAAGGAGCTTGCGATCATCAAGAACGGCGCCCTGGCGGCAACCCAGGGGAAAATCGTGGATGTGGGCACCACCGAGGACGTGCTGGTCCGGGTGACGACCGACCAGCACACCCGGGTGATCGACGCCCGGGGCCGGGCCGTGGTGCCGGGCTTCGTGGACCCGCACACCCACCTCTGCTTTGCCGGCGACCGCGCCGACGAGTTCGCCATGCGCCTGCAGGGCGCGACCTATGTCGAAATCGCGGCTGCCGGCGGCGGCATTCTCTCCACGGTGCAAGCCACCCGGGAGGCCACCGAGACCCAACTGGTGCAACTGGGGCTGAAGCGGCTGAACGCGCTCGCCCTCACCGGCACGACCACGGTGGAGATCAAATCCGGCTATGGCCTGACGACCGAGGCCGAGAAGAAGATGCTCCGGGCCATCCGGCAGATGGCGGTCCGCCATCCGCTCGATATCGTCACGACCTTCATGGGCGCGCACGAAATTCCCCCGGAGCACAAGCAGAACCCGGACGAGTATGTCCGGCTCATCTGCGAGGAGATGATTCCCCAGGTGCAGGCGACTTTCTGCGACGTCTTCACGGAGAAAGGCGTCTTCACGGTGGCGCAGTCGGAGCGCATCCTGGCGGCGGCGAAGCGGCACGGCATGCGGCCCAAGGTCCACGCCGATGAGCTTTCCGACCTGGGCGGAGCGGCGCTGGCGGCCGGGGTGGGGGCGATTTCCGCCGATCACCTGCTGTTCGCCGCGGAGGCGGGGCTCAAGGCGATGGCCGCGGCGGGCACGGTCGCGGTCTGCCTGCCGGGTACGGCATTCTGCCTCATGAACGTCCCGTACGCCAACGCCCGGAAGATGATCGACCTGGGCTGCACGGTCGCTCTGGCATCGGACTACAACCCCGGCTCGTGCCCGGTCTACTCCCTGCCGTTCATTATGGCCCTGGCCTGCATGAACATGGGGCTGGACCCGGCCGAAGCGCTGGCGGCGGTCACGATCAACGCAGCGGCCGCGATCGGGATGGAGCGGCAGGTCGGCAGCCTGGAGGCCGGCAAGCAGGCCGATGTGGTGATTCTGGACGCGCCGAGCCACAACCACATCCCGTACCGGATGGGCCAGGGGCTGGTAGCGACGGTCATCAAGCGGGGGCGCCTCCTGGCAGATGAGGGCCGGATTTATCGACAGGAGGTTTCGTAATGCGCACGGCAGAGCAGACCATCCAGGAGTTCTGCACGCAGATTGCCGCCGGTACGCCCACGCCGGGCGGCGGCGCAGCGGCGGCCGTAACGGGGGCCATGGGCGCCGCCCTGGTCGCCATGGTGGCGGGCCTTACGGCCGGTCGGGAGAAGTATGCGGCCGTTTCGGGCGAGATGACCGCCCTGCAGGAGACCGGCCAGCGGGAGATGGCGGCCCTGCTCACCTGCGCCGACGAAGACGGCGAAGCCTTTGACAAGGTGATGGCGGCGTTCGGTCTGCCCAAAGGGACGGACCCGGACAAGGCCGCCCGGCAGAAGGCCGTACAGTCCGCCTACCAGGAAGCGACCTTGTCGCCGCTCAATACAATGCGGCATGCCGTAGCGGTGATGCGGGGCGCCCTCGGCGTCGCCAGCCGGGGCAACCAGAACGCCCTGAGCGACGCCAACGTGGCGTATCTCACGGCGGGTGCGGCGTTCGAAGGCGGGCTCTGGAATGTGGCCATCAACCTCGGCAGCATCAAAGATGAGGCGTTCAAGCAGGAAGTCCTGGCGGAAGTCGACCGCCTGCGGGCGGAGCGGGCCGAAATCGGCGCAGCATTCCAGGCGCTGACCCCCGATCCGGTAGCCCGATTTGTCACTTCGAAGTAGAACATTAGGGTTATGTGAAACCTCGCACTAGTATGCAACAATGTAATAGCTCACATGAAGGTTACATGGGAGGCGGCTACTTTGTTGACGGATATCGAGATTGCCCAGTCTGCGAAACTGGCCCCGATTACTGAAGTTGCCAAAGCTATTGGACTCGAAGCGGACGATCTGGAGCTTTACGGTAAGTATAAGGCGAAGTTAGCCCCTCAAGTCTGGGAGCGTGTGAAGAACAATCCGGACGGCAAGCTAATCCTGGTCACGGCTATTAGCCCCACCCCCGCAGGTGAAGGCAAGACGACGGTAACGGTCGGCCTCGGCGAGGCCATGAAGGTCATTAATAAGAAGGCGATCATCGCCCTGCGTGAGCCGTCCCTCGGCCCGGTCTTCGGGGTAAAAGGCGGCGCCGCCGGCGGCGGCTATGCCCAGGTCGCACCCATGGACGAGATCAACCTGCACTTCACGGGCGACTTCCACGCCATTACGTCGGCCAACAACCTGCTGTCGGCCCTCATCGACAACCACATCCAGCAGGGCAACAAGCTTCAGATCGACCCGCGGCAGATCACGTTCAAGCGGGTCATGGACATGAACGAGCGGGCGCTGCGCAAGGTTGTCCTCGGCCTCGGCGGCAAGGCGCAGGGCGTTCCGCGGGAAGAGGAGTTTGCGATTACCCCGGCCTCGGAGGTCATGGCGACGCTGTGCCTCGCCAGTGACCTTATGGACCTGAAGCGGCGTTGCGGTGAGATTATCGTAGGGTACACATACGATAATCAGTCGGTCCGGGCCCATCAGTTGAACGCTCAGGGCGCCATGGCGGTCCTGCTGAAAGATGCGATCAAGCCCAACCTAGTCCAGACGCTGGAGCACACGCCGGCGATCATCCACGGCGGCCCGTTCGCCAATATCGCCCACGGCTGCAACACCGTGACGGCGACCAAGCTGGCCCTGAAGCTGGCGGATTATGTAATCACGGAAGCGGGCTTCGGCGCCGACCTGGGCGCCGAGAAGTTCCTGGACATCAAGTGCCGGCTGGGTGGCCTGAAGCCCAACGCGGTCGTCGTGGTCGCAACCATCCGGAGCCTGAAGATGCACGGCGGCGTGGCGAAGGACGCGCTCACGGTGGAGAACCTGGACGCCCTGAAGGCCGGCGCCGAGAACATGAAGCGTCACCTGCGGAACATCACCCAGGTGTTTGGCCTGCCGGCCGTGGTCGCCATCAACCGGTTCCCGGCGGACACCATGGCGGAAATCGAGCTGATCAAGACGATTGCGGCGGAGTCGGGCGCCAAGGCTGTGCTGACGGAGGTCTTCGTGCACGGCGGGGAGGGCGGCGCCGAGCTGGCCCGCCACCTGGTGCAGCTGGTCGAGCAGCCGAACAACTTCAAGTTCGTGTATGAGGATGTCGATCCGCTCAAGCTGAAGATCGAGAAGATCGCCAAGAACATTTACGGGGCCGACGGGGTCGACTTCAGCAAGGAAGCGGAGCGGATGCTGAAGAAGCTTTCGAAGGAAGGCTTCGGCAGCGCCCCGGTCTGCATCGCCAAGACGCAGTACAGCTTCTCGGATGACCCGAAGCTGATGGGCGCCCCGACGGGCTGGCGGCTGACGGTCCGGGAAGTCCGGCCGAGCGCCGGGGCGGGGTTTGTGGTGGCGATTACGGGTGAGATCATGACAATGCCGGGCCTGCCGGAGGTGCCAGCGGCGGAGAAGATCGATATCGATGAGAACGGTGTCATCGTAGGCCTCTTCTAAACCTCTAAAAAGCGGACTAAAGGCGGCTGCGACCCTTCAAAGGGTTGCAGCCGCCTTTTCAACCGAGCCCCAGGACATCATGGGGAGATAATCTAGAAAGACGTCCGAGAATTGCAGAAGGAGTAACGAGGCGTCCCCGATAGGGGCGCCTCGTTTTCTGAGGGGATTAGCACCACACGCACCACCAAGCGCTGCTCATCCCCCATGCGGAAGCACCTGCAACCAAAACTACGAAAAGAACGCCAAACGCCACTAGGAATACCAGGGCCTTTCGCTTTGTCCTGCGCCGGAGCATCATTGCTACCGCCTCCCCCCACGCAAATGATTGACCAGTCGCACATTGTATTACGAGGCATGGAAGAAGGAAGTTCGATCTACCATAAAAAGGATTTTGATGATCCTTGTCGAATTATATTATGAGAGAAATTCAAAGGGGTGGTGAAAGGGTCGATGACGCGATTATCGCTAAAATTCAAGTTGACAACACTGGTGGTGTTTCTCGTCACCGTGGGTACTTTTGCGTTCGGTAAGTTTGCATTTCGCGGGTTGAACGATACTCTGGATAAGGCCACAGGGTTGGGCGTGTTAACTGCGGCTCAAACGCTGGCCGAATCCGTGGACCCTGGATGGCTGACATCACTTAACTTGGACGCTGCACCCGACATGGAGTTCGGGCGGTTACAGCGACAGTTCAAGAAATTGGTGGCCTATGGATATATCAAACGAGCCATATTAGTTAGGCTGAACCATAGAGAGTCTGTGGACCACGTCTTGAACGTTCCTGTCGACAATTCAAAAGACTATACCCCATCAGGGACAAAGGAACAATTAGCGGGTAGCCTATACTTGCAGGAGTCCCCTGGGTACCATTTAGCCACCTTGGAGCGTCCAGGTGTCTATGTAGCGGGCTGGGTTCCGATCATGCAGAAAAATGAGCAGGTCGGATTGCTTGTATTGTTTATTGATGCAACAGAAATTCAGGGAACGCTGACCGCGATCAACGTCGCCATGCTCGCCATTTTGTTTCTCCTACCGTTCCTGGCCGGTGTGGTAACGTATAAGTTCTCCGCTGGCTTCGAGAAGACAGCAGTAACTGACGGCCTCATGGGCATTTACAATCGCAAATACTTCAACCAGCGCCTCGAGCAGGAAGTGGCCAGGGCACAGCGATATGGGCAACTGACCGCGCTCGTCATGATGGACATCGATTTCTTCAAGCGGGTGAATGATACATACGGTCATGCCACCGGCGACATCACGCTCAAGAGCCTGGCCAAGTGGGTCTCCGATAGCGTTCGGACTACAGACGTCGTCTGCCGATACGGTGGCGAAGAGATTGCCGTCATCCTGTCCCATACCGGCATTGCCGGGGCTCAGGAGTTTGCCGAGCGCCTTCGGCTGAAGATCTCTCAGCAATACGTCAAGGACCCCGGCGAAGGCGTCGAGTTCCGGGTGACCGTCTCTATGGGCGTGGCCCAGTGGGAGAAAGGCCTTGATCCGATCGGTCTGGTGAAGCGGGCCGACGCCTCTCTCTACCACTCCAAGCACAACGGACGGAACCGGGTCACGATCTACACGGAAGACATCCACATGGAGCCCGAGAAACACAAGCCTTCCGGCGACGACCGGCAGTAGTGTTCGGTGGACATTCGGTACACACAGGTGCCGTGGTTCCAGGGAAGGATCTTCTCCCACACCTCGCACCTGTTGGCATGTCAAGATAAGCGATTATCCACACCAGGAGTAACGCCGGACTCTCACAACGTTAGGGACGAACTTGTACAGTTATGTACGGGTTCGTCCTTTCGCGTTGCCCGGTCATATCCCCTGGTTGCATGGTTGAAGCCGAGTTTCACGGTCTTGAGGGTGTGCCCCGTCTCCGTGTTGGCCGTTAGGGTGACAGCACGCTGCTCGTTACGGGCGCTCTGAACGAGAACGCCGCGAGCGTGCAGATGTCGGTTCCCGGCTCGACCTATTCCGTCACCAACACCGACAGCTTCTCCCATTCGGTAAGCCTGGGTTCGGGCAGCAACACCCTGAGCGTCACGGCCACCGACCTGGCTGGCAACCAGTGTACAGCGACGTACACCATCGTTTATGACGACGTGGCACCGACCACTGCCATCAGGTCTACCACACCGAAGCCTGCCGACTGCCAGGCGGCTGTTCTCACCCTCCGGCTCATGAAGGTGAACTAATCGGCAGTCAGGGGGTTCACGAGGAGGTCCGGCAGCGCCTGCCGGACCTCCTTTTGATGTCAGATGGAAATAATCATAGTAGCTAATAGTTTGGCGCTTGAAGGAAACCAAAGGTGAACTAGTAGAATTACCCATCGTTACGACGCAGCATCGGAGGGGGATTTATGAAACTTGGAGGCGCAGGGCTGCGTGTCCTGCGCTGGGGCGTTTGGATTCTGCTGGCCTGGGTTCTCGTGCGCGGCGTGGTCTCGTTCCTGCCGGCCTCTCGGACCCAGGCAGCAGAGCCTCAGAAGACCGATGTGAAAAGTGCGGCGGAGCCCGCCGGTCTCCGGGCCTTTCCGGAGATGTTCACGCGCGAGTACCTCACGTGGCAACCTGCGAACCCGGATGAGCGGGCCGAGCGGCTGAAGCCGTTCCTGGCCGGCAGCCTGGACCGCCAGGCCGGCTGGACGGGCAAGGAAGGCGCCGGCCAGGCGGTGGAAAACGCCTGGGTGTATGGCGTCAAGCAACTGTCGGATACCCGCTGGCTGGTGACCGTAGCGGCTCGGGCCGTCCCTTACCAGGAAGGGGTTGCCGCAGCGCCGGCCCCGGCCAGTCCGGCGGGGAGCGCACCGGCTGCGCCCGCGGCGCCGGTCGGACGCAAGACCCTGCCGGCACGGCTGCTCTTCCTGGCCGTTCCGGTGAGTGCCACTGGCGCCGGCGGCTGGGTGGTCTACGATTACCCGTCCCTGGTGCCTGCCCCGCCCAGGGGCGAGTTTACGGGGCCGCCGTTCTCCGGGCAGACGGTGACGGACAAGGGTGACCTGGTCAAGGGCCTGCTGAACGGCTTCTTCAAGGCGTATCTGGAAGGCAGCGATGTGACCTATTACCTGATGCCGAATACGAAGCTTCCGACCATGTCGGGGAGTTGGACGTTTGACTCGCTGGGGAACGTCAACCTGCTGAACGACAGCGCCGGCTACTTGGGCGTGGCCGACGTCCGGGCCGTGGATGCCGTGACCGGGGCTCGGTTCACTTACCGGTATACCCTGGGGCTCGCCGAAAAGGACGGGCGCTGGTACATCAAGGATCTACTGCAGAAAGGGGAATGACCAATGCGCCGAATCGGAGCGAGCATCATCACCGCAATCACCACACTCTCCCTGACCGCCGGTGTAGCCTTTGCCGAATCGAACAACCCTGCCAGCGGGGGCGGGGTGAACCCCGGCGTCCGCATCGGTGAGTGGGTATACAACAACGTGGCGGCCCTTTTTGCACCGCTGCTGGCCGTGATGGCCTTGTACTACCTGGCCAAGCGCCAGTTCACCCAGTTTCTCTCCTTCGCCGTTTTCGCCGTTATCGCCGCCCTCTTCATCTTCGCCGGCTCCGAGTTCAAGGATGCGGCCGTCGGACTTGCCAAATGGGTCATCGGTCGGTAGCCCATGGAAATGGAGAAAGTTCGTCTGCGGACTTACCGCCAGGTCTGGTCCCAGGAGCGGGTAATCTACCAGATTGAGCGGGTCCGTCTACCGTTTCCCGTCAGTTTTGCCCAGGCGGGCGTCTTTGCGGTGGCCGAGGTGGTCATGGCCGTGTTGAGCCGGCTGCCGGGCATCGGCGCGACGTCGCCCGCCCTGCGCTACCTGGTCATCCCCGGCGCCGTCACCTGGTTTCTTACGAAACAGCGGCTGGACGGCAAGCCGCCTCTGCGCTGGGCGCTCTCCATGATTCGGTATCTCTTCAGTCCGAAACGGTTGAACCGGTTGCGCCCGATGGCGGAGCACCCCGAGCACCTCCGCTTCCGGGATGCGGTCGGGTACCGGCTGAAAGGATGAAGGCAGTGCAGTTTCCGTTGGTCTACTTTGAACAGAATCTGGTCCTGAACCGGGCGCACGAGGTATGGGCGCTTTACCGGCTTGCACCCTGGCACTACGAGCACCTGGGCCATTCCGCACGCCTGGGGCTGCTCTGGCGGCTCTCCCGGCTGTTCTGGGAGTTAGAGGACTGCGCCGGCCAGATGCTGTTGGTGCCGCACACCCGTTCAGCTGGCCGCCACATGCAGAAGCTGAAGAGCGAGCTGAAGGGCCCGCTGGCGCCGGTAGCCGCCCGTTACTGCGACGAGGCCGAGGCCCATCTGCAGGGCGCCCGGGAGGGTGTGGAGTACGAGCACTACCTGGCGCTCCGGCTACCGAAAGTGAGCAACGGGCCGCTGGACTCCAAGACGTACCTCAAGTCCATCTGGCAGGAGCCCAGGCGATTTCTGGACGAAATGCTGGGCCTTGCCCCGCCGCGCCTGCTGGCGTATGAAATGGAGTCCTACCTTCAGCAGGAGGAGGCACTGTTCGGCCGCGTCTCCCGGGTGGCTCAGGCAACCCGGCTGGAGCCCGCACAGACCGCGTGGCTGATCCAGCGGGGGTTCTGGCGCGGCATCGGCGAGCCGCCGGCCCGCACCGGCTGGGCACCGGACGCCGTAGCCCGGCCTGCTGCCGGCGGCGGGGTGGAACTCCGTCCGGAGCAGTCGGAGATTCGGACGCTGACCGAAGGCGAAATGGACCTGCGCCATCCCCGCCGGATCGCCATCACCCAGGCGACGGAACGAGGCGATCAGACTGGCCTGACCAGTTTCTGCTACGTGGCCGACTTGCCCGACGAGTTGGTCTTTCCCGGCTCGGAATGGCTCTACCGGCTGGAGGATCTGCCGTTCCCGGTGGAGGTCTGCATGCGCTGGACCTCCCTGGGCTACGAAGATGCGCTGGCGGTGGTGCGCCGCAAGAAGCTGGAAATATCCGACCAGGATCAGCACACCCGCCGTTCCGGCGAGGAGGTCCCCATCGCCCTCCTGGACGCCCAGGACCAGGTGGCGGCCCTGGAGCACGACCTGAAGCAGCGTCGATTCCCGACGGCGCTGACCTCCATCTGCCTGGCGATCTCGGCAGCAGACGAGCGCGGGCTCGCAGAGCGGGTCCAGCAGCTTCGCTCCTACATGGGCACTTTCCAGATCGGCGTGGAGGTGCCGGCGGGCGACCAACTGCCGGCGTTCTTAAGCTGCATGCCCGGGGCGTCTGACGTCGTAAGCGACTACATTCACCGGGTGCCGCCGGAAGTGCTGGCAGGCTCTATGTTCCTGGGCGCCCGCGCCCTGGGCGATGCCACCGGGCCATACATCGGGCGCACCGGCGTGCTCCGGCGTCCGGTCTTCCTGGATGCCGCACTGCCGCCCCAGGTCAACCGGTCGGCCTCGATCGCTTTTCTGGGCTCTCTGGGCGGCGGCAAGTCCTTTACAGCCAACCTGATGGCCTACCTGGCCGTCCTCTTCGGAGGCGCTCAGGCGTTGATCCTGGACCCCAAGGGGGAGCGGTCGAACTGGGTCAGGGAGCTGCCCGAGTTGAACGGCCACTTGCGGGTAGTCAGCCTCAACACTTCGGCCGCCGATACCGGCAAGCTGGACCCGTTCATTATGTGGCGGGGCCTGGCGGACGACGAGTTTCGGGAGACCGGCAACCTGGCGGTCTCGCTGCTCAGTTTCCTGGCGAACCTGCAGACCGGCGAGCGGCGCTTCCTGGCCCTCATGCAGGCCGTGGAGTACGTTGCCGGCCGGCCGCAACCCGCGCTGGGGAAAGTGGTGGACCAGTTGGAGGCGATGGGCCGGACCGACCCGGAGGTCGCCACGCTGGCCGACTACTACCGGGCGCTTAGCCGCCGTGCTTACGCCAACCTGATCTTTGGCCGGGGCGACGAGCAGGGGCTGGACCTGAAAGACCGGATGAACGTGCTGCAGCTTCAGCACCTGGTGATGCCGCCTGCGGGCAAGCCCCGGGAGGAATTCAGCCTGGAGGAGCTGCTCTCGGTAGCGCTCATGCACGCGGTCACCGGCTTTGCCACGCAGTTTACCCGGCAGGACCGGGGGACGTTCAAGATCGTCCTGCTGGACGAGGCGTGGGCGCTCATGGCCTCCACCCAGGGCCGGGCGCTGGTCACCCACCTGCTGCGCACCGGGCGCGCCATGAATAACGCCGTCTACCTGGTCAGCCAGAATGTGGCCGACCTTTTGGATGAGACGGTGAAGAACAATATCGGCATGAAGTTCATCTTCCGGTCATTTGACCAGGACGAGGTGACCAAGGTCCTCCAGTTCCTCAACCTGGAGGCCGAGTCGGAGAACATTCTGGCGCTCCGGCAACTGGAGACCGGCCAGGCTATGTTCCAGGACCTGCAGGGCCGGGTGGGCATCGTCACCCTGGACCCGGTCTTCCCGCACTTGGCACGGGCGTTTGACACGCGGCCGCGGGCCGCAGCCGGCGTGCCGGATGCCGAAGTGGCCGCAGCCAGGGAGGAGGGGGGCGCATGAGGCGACTGATCGCAGCAGTGGTCCTGTTGGGCGCATTGCTGCTGCCCGCCGTCGCCCTGGCCGATCCCTGGGTGCCGGATCGCCCGCCGGGGGCGCCTGCGTATGCCGCTAACAAGGCCCCCCTGTATGACAGCCAGTGGATCGAACCCTGGGCGTACACCTTTGAAGGCGACGGCCAGTACAACTCGATCGGCCTGGTCACTGTCTACTTCTGGATGAACGAATTGCTGGTGGCCAAGGCCTGGGTGCTGAAGAGCGGCCTCCGGCTGGTGGAGTATGCGCTGACTTCCAGCTTCTTCGACCCGTTGGCCGACAAGGCGGCCGGGGCACTTTCGGCCTTCGGCGACACCCTCTGGTCGGCTGACGGAGCGCCCCTGATAGCGGGGGCACTGAGCCTGTCGGCGCTCTGGGCGATGCTGCTCTATGTGCGGGGCCGGGTTACTCGGGTCTGGAGTACGCTGGGCGGCACCGTCCTCGTGCTGATGGCCGCCACCGTGGTCCTCACCGCGGGCGCCGACTGGGCGAAACCGGTGGTGAACCTGTCCCGCCAGATGTCCACCCAGGTATATGGGAGCATCGACAAGGCCGGCAAGGGGAAGGACACCCAATGGCCCCTCCTGGCCCGCAGCGGCGATGCCGCCTGGCGCACCCTGGTCTACGAGCCGTGGGTCACCGGCGAGTTCGGGTCGGAGGCCGGCGAAAAGCGTTACGGCACCCTGGAGGGCGAAATGTTCCTGATCTGGACCGTCGAAGCTCGGCAGACCGTATGCCTGGGCATGAACGAGCGGGTCTACTGCCCATACTGGCAGAACTCGTTCCTGCCCAAGCGGATGCTGCTGGCCATCTGGACGGCGCTCGCGACGGCGTTGTACGCCGGGGCGCTGGTGGTGCTCGCCAGTTCCGTTATCCTGGCGCAGCTTTCGCTGCTCTTCTTCCTGGCCCTCGCGCCGGTCTGGCTGCTGGTGGCGCTCTGGTGGCCGGGGCGCGGAATGCAGCTGCTGAACCGGTTCCTGACCCGCGTACTGGGCGTCCTGGTCAGCCAGGTGATGCTGGCCGCGACGCTGGGTGTGCTGCTCTTTCTTAGCGAGACGCTCGGCGATGCCTTCCCGAAAGGCGGCTGGATGTTCCGCTCGATCCTGCTGGCCGCGCTGGGCGGCCTGGCCGTGAAGTACCGGTATGCCTGGCTGATGCCGTTCACGCTGGTGAACGAGCAACGGGAGCAGGGGCGGCTGCTGCCATGGCTGCGGCCCCGCCGGGGCGAATCGCCGGCCGAAGGGACCGCAGTTCCGGCTCCGACCGAGCTGATTCCGGCCTTTGGTGCTATCCTGGCCACCGCCGTGCCGGTCCCGGAGCCGGCTTTGCCAGGCATCCGGCCCGGGTCGGAGCGCGATCAGCCGGGCCGTGTCCCCCGGGAAGTCTTCCGCAGCCAGATGGAGGTGCTGCGGGAGCGCTGGCGCATTCTGGAGCAGGGCGACCTGCAGGTGGAGCCGGCTGTGGCCGGCGAACTCCGGCCGGGCGAGCGATCGTTGCTGCCGTCGGCGGCGGAGCCGGTGCAGAACGGCGGTGCGCCCCAAATGGGGCAGCCGCGGCGGGAGCATAGCTCCGACATGAGCCGCCTGCCCAACCCCCGGCCCCGGGCCTGAGCTTCGTACACAGAACCGGAGGGGGGCCCCCCTAA
>DASXVX010000098.1:0-64304 GCA_036504075.1 Symbiobacteriaceae bacterium
TCCGACGATGAGTGAATGTACGGCTCGGACGATGGAGAGCTTTTCGGCTCGACGCTTGTGGTTCATGGATCTCGACCTCCTGCGTGTAATGGGTGTGTTGCAACACCATTTATACCAGGAGGTCTTGTCTTTTCTCAACCCCTACCGTCAGCATTACAGGACTGCTGCGAAATCAGCGGCGAAGAACAGTTCCCGACGTTTGACCCCAGGCTGGACGCGAAAACCCGCTGAACGTGACGTTCAGCGGGTTTTCGTCTCAGTGCGTATCGGGTTCAGGCCCGGCGGTCACAATCGACACCTGCTCCAGTCGCAGATGGCGCCGGGCTGCCGCCTGCAGGTCTTCCGGCGTCAGCGCCCGGATGAGGCCGGGGTAGCGCTCCAGGTAGTCGAGTCCCAGGCCGAACCGCTCCAGTTCCGCTAACCGGGCGGCCACCCGCTCCATCGACTCATGCTGGACGGCCGGGTAATCCTCCAGGAACGACTTGAGTCCGGCCAGTTCGTCCGGGGGCGCCGGCTCTGCGGCAAGGCGCTCCAGTTCGGACTGGACTGTCTCCAGGGCGAACTCGAGCCGGCCCGGGTTCACGCCCATGTGCACCGCCCAGGCCGCCGGCCCCAGTTGGGCGCCGAAGCCCGCCGACTGATAGTAACTGAGGCCATACTTCTCCCGGACGTCCCGGAAGAGCCGGCTGCTGGCCGGCGTGCCGTTGCCGCCGAACAGCGTGGCCAAAAAGTCCAGGGCCAGAAAGTCCGGGTGGCTGCGGTCCACCAGCGGCCAGCCCAGGGAGATGTGCGTCTGGCTTTTCCCGTCGACGAAGGCGTGCGTCCGGCCGGCGGCCGGCGCCGGTGCCGGCCCGATGGTCGGCCGCCCCATGCCGCCGGTCCACCCGCCGAGCGCTCGGGTGAGGTCCGTGCAGACCTGCTCCGGGTCCACGCTGCCCACCACGGTCACCACCGCGCCGGCGGGTCCGTAGGCCTTCCGGTGGAAGGCCGTCAAATCTGCCACCGACAGCCCGGTGATCGAATCGGGCGTCCCCGACGCCGGCGCCCGGTAGGGGTGCCGCTCCGGGTAGAGCAGTTCCGCCAGGCGGCGGCCCGCCACCGACCGGGTGTCGGTGTCCGCCTCCTTGAGACCTACCAGGAACCGGACCCGCATCCGCTCGACTTCGGCGGTCGGGAAGGTGGGCCGGCGCAGCACTTCGGCCAGAATGTCCAGGCCCGTCGAAAGGTCTTCCGGCAGGCACTTGAGCGTCCCCACGGCCGTCTCCCGGCCGATGTCCACCCGCACCGACATGCCCAGGGCGTCGGTCTTGAGCGCCAGCTCTTCGCTGCTGAACGCCACACTGCCCCGGGTGAGCAAGGATGCCGTCAACTGCGCCAGGCCGGCCTTGCCCTCGGGGTCGTGCACCGCCCCTGCCTCCAGCTGGACCCGGACGTAGGCGCTGGGAATGGTCGCGGCCGGATAGACCAGCAGTTGCGCCCCGCCCGGCAGGTCCCGCCGGACGACCCGCTCGTGGTCCAGAATCCGGGCCCGCCCGCCGGCGGCCGGCAAGGGCGGCGCTCCGTGCCCGCGCTTCTGAAAGGCGGGCGTCGTCGGCAACTCCGCCGCGGCCGGATCTTCGGCGGCCGGTTCCGGCTTGGCGGCCGGGGCGGGATTGACAGCCGGGGCGGCATTAGCGCCCGAGGTTGGCTTCACGCCTTCTTCCGGCTCGAACCAGCCCACCGTCCGCCGCTCCGGCGTCAGGTACGTCCGGGCCACCCGCAGCACGTCCTCCGGGGTGACGGCCTCGAACCGCTCCAGCGCCCGGTCGAAGTGCTCCACCGTCCGGGTGGTCGCACTGGAACCCAGCATCGTCGCCTGGCTGACGGCCGATTCCAGGCCATAGAGATACTGCGCCCGCACCTGCTTCATGGCCCGGGCGAACTCGTCGTCCGGCACCCGCTCCTGGCGGAGTGCGTCGACTTCGGCGAACAGGGCCGCCTCCAGCTTCTCCAGGGCGACGCCGGTCACCGGCGTTCCGCTGCAAAGGAAGAGGCCGGGATACTGCAGCGACCAGGGATGCCCGTCCGCCGACGTGGCGATGGACCGGTTGACCAGGTTCCGGTACAGCCGGCTGGACCGGCCCATGGAGGCACCGCCGCCACTGCCGAACGACGGGCCGCCCGCCAGCACCGACGCGAGCAACGTCAGAGCCGCGTGGTCCGGGTGGGTCGCTTCCGGAATCTTGTAGCCGGCCATGAGGTACGGGTTGGAACCCGGCCGCCGGACCAGCACCCGCCGCTCCGCCGTCTGCTCCGGCTCCCGGAAAACCGGCTGCTCTACCGGCTCCCCGGGGAGCAGCAGACCGAAATGGCGGTTCGCCAGCACCACCACCTGGTCCGCGTCGACATCCCCGGTCACCACCAGGGTCGCGTTGTTCGGCCGGTAGAACCGCCGGTAGTGCTCCGTTAACGCCTCCGCCGTGGTCGCCTGAATGTCCGCCTTGTGCCCCAGCACGTGATGCCGGTAGGAAAACTCCTGGTAAGCCGCCTGCATGAACGCCTCGAACAGCCAGTAATGCGGGCTGTTCTCCCGGCCTTCCCGCTCGCTGACGATGATGCCCCGCTCCCGCACCGTGAGGTCCGGGTCGAAGGTCATGGCGGCCATCCGGTCCGCTTCGGCTTCCAGGCCGAACGCCACGTGGCGGGCCGGCAGCACTTCGTAATAGGCCGTGTAATCATACGAGGTGAACGCGTTCCAGAGGCCGCCCCGCTGTTTCACCCCTTCTTCCAGGACCCCGTACGGGAAGCGCTCGGTGCCCTTGAACATCATGTGTTCAAGAAAATGCGAGAGGCCAGTCCGGCCTTCGGCCTCATTCCGGCTGCCCACACCGTACCAAACCATGACACAGGCCACCGGCGCATGATGGAGTTCTCGGGTCAGGACCCGGAGTCCGTTGGGCAACCGGTCGACACGTGTCGGTGCAAAGTTCGGCAAGATCGGTCTCCCCCTTATCGCCTATCGGGGCCGCTGGTTAACCCGGCGGTCGATCAAGTAGACAACGCCCAGGATGATCGCCAGGAACAGAACGATCTTTATGCCAAAGGACATCGCCTCACCCACATAGGGATTGCCTCTGGTCTGGCGGATATACGCAAAGACGCCCACGCCGAAGGCCAGCAACACCAGGACGCCCGTAAACATCCGGAAGCGGTTTCGCAGCACGATCCCCATCCCCTTCCACGCCTAACTTCCCCAGCGGAAACCAGGAATCCTCTCCTGCAGTTTCCGGAGGAGGTCGGCGTTGTTCGCCGCAAACCGCAGTCGCCCGGAAACCAGGGCAAACGCGCACTGGTGACAGCGGGTGCACTGGTCCAGGCACTCCTCTGTATCCACAGCATACCCCAGTTCTGCCAGCCGCCCTGCCAGTTCCGGTTCTTTCACCAGCCGGTTGGCCGCACACACCTGCACCCGCCCTTTCACCGGCCTGCCCCGCACGTGACCCACCTCCAATACGCTCCCGCTTCACCTAACAGTACAAATTAAACAAGTTGGTTACAAATCCTGCCGTGCGAAAATTAGTTCCGCTCCGGCGACTGACCGAGTCAGTCGCGAAAACGGGAGGCCTGCACATGCAGGCCTCCCGTAACGTCGTCGGATTTCTCAGGCATGGGGCAGCCGGCCCGGCTGCTTGTGGATGGGCTCGCGCATGAGTTCCGGCGCCTCGGGCGGTACGGCCTGGGGTTGCCGGGCCGCTTCGTAGTAGAACGGGAGCCGGAGAGCACCCCAGCCGGCCTCAGCGATGGCCCAGCCGTAGTAAGCCCCGTCCTTCAGCACGGTGCCGTCGGCCGTCAGAGTCAGCTCGAAGGAATTCCCCGACGGGATCAGTTCGCCCTTCAGCCCGTCCGGATGGCCGGCGAGTTCCACGGAGAGCCTGAACTCGCCGGGGTCGGGCGGGTTGACCAGCGGAATGATCGTCAGCGCCTGCGTCGACTGGTGCACCTTGCCCGCGTTCACCACCGTCCCGAACGAGAAAGTCGGGCCGAAGGGGTCGGCGGCGGTGACCAGAATCGCCCGGGCGTCAATGGCCTTCAACAGGGCCATGGCGCCGTTGCCCTGGTCCATGACTGTACCCTGGCCGTCCATCCACTGCGCCGTGTTGGCCAGGGCGGCCTTCACCTGCATGGAGGTCCAGTTGGGATGAGCCTGCCGGAGCAGCGCCGAAGCGCCGGCCACATGCGGCGTCGCCATGGAGGTGCCGCTGGCGCTGATATACCCGCTGGCGTCCGGCATGCCGCCGCCGGGAACACCCGCCTGGAGAATGGTGGTCGACCAGACGTTGACCCCCGGGGCCGTCAGTTCCGGCTTGATCCAGCCGTCCTTGTTCGGCCCGCGGGAGCTGAACTCGGCCAGGTGGCTGGGCTGGGGCACTGCCTGGGCGTTCAGCCGGAGCTTCGCCCGGGAGACCCCGTTGTCGATGCCCGCCACCAGCAGTTCCCCGTCGGCCTTGCTGATCGAGACGACCGCAATGGTCGGCATCGCCTGGTCGGTGCCCAGCGAGCCGAAGAAGTTGCCGTCGTTGTTGTTGTATATAACGCAGGCCACGGCCCCGGCCTTCTGGGCGTTCAGGGCCTTGTCACGGAATGCGATGTTGCCCCGCTGTACCAGCGCGATCTTGCCGCTTACCTGGCTCGGGAAGTCCCCCGCCCCCGCACCAAGGCCGCAGGCCACGTACGCCAGTTCCAGACTGGGGTTGGGCAGCGCCGGGGAGTTTTCCAGGAGGCGCATTTCGAGGTTGCGGGTGGTGCCTGCGGCGTCCACCAGCTGGGCCATGAGCGCGGTGACACCGTCGTCGGTGGAGGCGCCCACGGTAATCACGTGGTGGGCCGCACCCGGAGCGCCCACGGTGGACGCGTCGGGCCCGGAATTGCCGGCTGCGATGCAGACAATGACGCCCGCCAGCATGGCGTTGTTGGCCGACGAGCATTCCGGGCTGTTGGGGTCGCCCACGGAGTCGCCCAGCGAGAGGTTCATGACCTGCGCCCCGCGCTTGACGGCGTCTTCCATGGCCATGACGATATTGGTGGCCGAGCCGGAGCCGGACGCTGAGAGGACTTTGTAGCCCATCAGCTTGGCCTTGGGCGCCATGCCGGTCATCTGGGAATCGCCCCGGGGCGTCCCCTTGTAGTCGCCATCTCCGGCGATAATGCCGGCGACGTGCGTGCCGTGGCCAAAGTTGTCGATTGGCGGCTCACCGGTGTAGGAGACGGCGTAGACCACTTTCTCGTTGGGCGCCTTGGCGAACCCGCCAAACGCCGGGTGCGTCCAGTCGATGCCCGTGTCGATGATCGCGACCACCACGCCCTCCCCCCGCTCCCGGCGGCCGGAGGCGTCCAGGCGCTCCCAGACCTGCGGCGCACCGGTGAAGGGAATGGACTTGTTCACGTTGAGGTAGACCCGCTCTTCGTTCAGGCTGATCGCGCGCAGGCCACCCATGCCTTGAATCTGCGCCACCGACTGGCCGGGAATGAGTACGCCGATGCCGTTAAAGACGTGGGTAAAGTCCTGCGGCACGCTCATGACGGTGTCGCCGTCCGGGCCGGCAACCACGACGCTGGACGAGCCCACCTGCACCTTGACGCCCAATGACGCCACTTTCTCCACAAATTCACGGTGTGCCGCAGTGAGCGTCGCCGCATAAGCCCCTGCGTCTGCAGTGGGGTTCATGCGCTGATACACAGCCACTGGAGGCTGCACGAATTCAAGGACGACCGGCACGACCTGTTCTGATGCCAGGACGTGAGCCGGTACACGGCAAAGAGGAGACATCCCCATCAAGCAGACCTCCCACTTTCCACTTGAGATACGCGTCGTTCCGTTCTCCTCCAGATATTACCATCCGTTCCGGATGAATGTCAATTTTCCCCAGCGTTCATTTCCCGTGGGATGACACATTTTCGCTGTGAGCGAGGCCGGCCGGTGTCATTTGGCAGGATGGCGCGGTCCGGGGGCGAACTCCGAAATTCAGCATTGGTTTTGCATATCCGGTGTCAGGAGGGTCCTTCGTGACATTTGCGGAAAAAACGGTCGTCATAACCGGCGCTTCCATGGGAATCGGTGCCGCCGTTGCCGAAGCCTTCGCCCGGGAGGGCGCCAATGTCGTCCTCGCCGCCCGGAGCCGGGAACGGCTGGCGGAAATCGCCGGCCGCCTCGCCGCCTCGTCCACGGGGCGCATCCTGGCAGTTCCCGCCGACGTCACCAGTCCGGTCGACATGACGGCCCTGGCGAAGCAGAGCCGTTCGCTCACCGGCCGGGTGGACGTGCTGGTCAACAACGCCGGGGTCGGCCTGAACGGCGCTGTGGAATCCCTGGACCTGGCGGCCTTCCGGCAGTGCCTGGAGGTCAACTTGCTGGGCGCCGTGCAGGCGATTCAGGCATTCCTGCCGGATATGAAAGCGGCGGGCGGCGGGACGGTCGTGCAGATTTCTTCGGTGCTGGGCAAGTTCTCCGCGCCCTACACCGCGGGCTACAACGCCTCGAAACACGCCCTGAACGCCGTCTCCGACGCACTGCGCCTTGAGGCCGCCCCGTACGGCATCCGGGTGGTCTCGGTCTACCCGGGCTCCACCGAGAGCGAGTTCCGGGCGAATTCCCTCGGGGATACGGGCACGCCGAAAGTCCGGCCCGGTCGGGTGCCGGCCGCCCGGGTGGCCGCCCGAGTAGTTCGGGCGGTACGCCTGGGCGAGCGGGACGTTTACGTGACCCCGCGTGACGTCGCCCTCTGCTGGCTGGCCACCCGGATGCCCCGGCTGGCCGACCGGGTCCTCCGGCTGGTTTACAAGCTCTGATTCTCCGGCGACTGACGGAGTCAGTCGCGAAAAAGCGGAGACGGCACCGGGCGCCGTCTCCGCTTCGCTATTTCGTGTCGTCGGGGTCCAGCTGCTCCAGCTTCTGAATGACCTCCCGGGTGATCTGGGTCGGCGTGGAGGCGCCCGACGTGACCGCCACCTTGGCCTTGCCTTTCAGCCAATCCGGGTCGATCTCCGCAGCGGTGTCCACCAGATGGGCTTCTTTCCCCGCCAAATCCCGGGCCACCTGGGCCAGCCGGCCGGAGTTGTTGGAGCGCTTGTCGCCCACCACGATCACCAGGTCCACGTCGCCCGCCAGGTTGGCCACCGCCTCCTGCCGCAACTGCGTCGCCAGGCAGATCTCGTTGTACACCTGCACCTGCGGAAAGCGCTCCTGGATTTTCGCCATGAGCGCCCGGGTGTCCCACTGCGAGAGCGTCGTCTGATTGGTTACCGCCAACTTCTGGTCCGGCGCAAAGCTTAGCAACGCCAGGTCCGACTCCCGCTCCACCAGATGGACGTGCGCGGGCGCCACGCCGGCGGCCCCCTCGGGCTCCGGGTGGCCTTTCTTTCCAATGTAAATGATCTCGTAGCCCTGCGCCGCCAGTTCCCGGATCAGGTCGTGGGTCCTCGTAACGTCGGGGCAGGTGGCATCCACCACGTGGAGTCCTTTGGCTTTCGCCTTGATTTTGACCGCCGGGGAGACCCCGTGCGCGGTGAAAATCACCGTGCCTGACTCCACCTGGTCCAGCAGGGCCAGGCGGTCCTCGCCGTCCAGAGTGATAACTCCCAGCTGGTTGATTTCGTCCACCACGTGCTGGTTGTGCACGATCAGCCCCAGGATATAAATGGGCCGGGACGCACCCGGGTCGGCCGCCACCTGCTTCACCATTTGCACGGCGTCCACCACGCCGTAACAGTACCCCCGCGGTGTGACCTTGACTACATCCACGAATCTGTCTCTCCCTCGCTAATGGTGGCCCCCGCCGTGGTCGTCGTGGCCGTGAGCACCGCCGCCGGCGGTCTGCCCGTCGGCGCCGTTGAAGGAGAGCCCGGCGTAGACAGCAGCGCAGGCAACAACATAGATGATAAGTACGACCCAAAAGTTCATGGGGAAACCTCCTTTGTTGCTCGAAAGAATCACCTTCCCTATTGTCTACCAGGGAGGGCACAAAGGCAAGACCGAAGCGTTGCCCACACGCAGAACAGCCCACCACCCGATGAAACGAAACCGCCCTGCGTCAGAAAGACGACAGGGCGGTTTTGCTTCGCCAGGGTCACGGACTGATCTCCCGGGTCTGCAGCGCCTGGTTCATGAGGAACAGCAACCGGTTCCCCGCGAAGGCCAGGTGGCTCGGCACAGCCGGCAGCCCCTCCGACAGCAACTGCCGCCCGGTGCCGTCCAGCACCCAGAGGGCGCCGCCGTTCTCCACCGGGGCCGTAATCGCCACGTAGCCGCCGGTTGGGGCAACTTCGGCCGCCCGCAACCCGTCCTTGCCGTTCCACTGGGCCCGCCACACTTCGGTGCCGTCGTCGGCGTTCACCGCCTGAGCCGTGCGGCCGTTCCAGAGCAGCATCATGGGCGTCCCGACCAGCGGGGAGACCCCGTCGGGCTCCAGGACGGCCTGCCAGATCATCCGCCCATGCCGGTTGTAAGCCCGGGCGCCGGCCATGACCACGTTGCCATCCGGGCTGAACGCCAGGGCATGGGCCGCTCCGGCCGGTTCGACCTGCATCAAACGGGTGCCGTAGTAGTCGTATAAGGCGAGGGTCCGGACAGGGCCTGCGCTGCCCAGTACGGCCAGCGCGCCATCCGATCCGAAGCGGACCTCAGCGCCGGCGATGCCCCGCACAGCGTACTGGAGCGCATCCGCCCGGTAGACTGCGATCCCGGTCTCCAGCACGACGGCCAGCCGGCCGTCTTCGCTCCAGGCCACCCCGGCGGCGTTGCCGGTCAGGTTCAGTGTTCGTTCCAGTTCGCCGGCGGGACTCAGGACATAGACCTGCGGCCCGGCGCTTACAGCGCTGTGGCCATCCGGCGAGACGGCGAGCCGGCTCTGCTCGCTCAGGCCCGCCAGGGGCTGCTCCCAGCGCTGGGCGCTCTGCGCATCCAGCGCCCGGACGCCGGCCTGGGAAAGCACGCGGACTTCGCTCACGGCCGGCGCCGCCGCCAGGTCCACCTGGGCCGCCGCCGGCGTCAACATCATGCGGGGGGCGGCGCTCGCGGCGGCGACCGCAGGCGGCATCAGTTCAAACGCACCTCTGTTCCTG
The DNA here is from genome assembly GCA_036504075.1 of Symbiobacteriaceae bacterium. Taxonomy (GTDB): domain Bacteria; phylum Bacillota; class Sulfobacillia; order Symbiobacteriales; family Symbiobacteriaceae; genus DASXVX01. The sequence goes on from DASXVX010000098.1 coordinate 9,097, forward strand.
GCAGCGCTGGCGGCAACCGCCGGTGTGGCGGCTACCGGGGGAGCGACCGGAGCCGGCTTCGCCGATGGCTGGACGACACTGGAATCCGTGGTCGCACCGGTCGGGGCCGGTGCCTGTGTCGCGACATTCTGCTGCGCCGGGGCCGCCGGAACGGCAGGGGCTGCCATCTTTGTCGCTGAATACTCGGGTGCCGAGGCGGTGGAGGGGCTTTTCCTGGCACCGCCAAATCCGTCGAACTGACCGATCCGAATGGCGATCGCAAAGGCCGCTGCAGCTACGGCGACCCAGATCAACTGCCGGGGGAGCGCCCGACGCCGGGACGGTCGGCCGGCGTCGACACTTTCCGCTTCGGTCCGAACACGCTGCAGCACCCGCTGCTGCATGGCCGGCGTAAACTGCCAACTCTCGAGGGACTTATCGCCGTGCTCCGCAAACGTCCGGCGGAGTTCATCGTCAAAATGCCCGGTCACCGCGCCACACCTCCTTTCTCCAGCATCTGCTTCAGCAGGCCGCGGGCCCGGAACAGCCTGGTCTTGACCGTATTTTCGTTCTGGCTGGTAATCTCCGCGATCTCCACAGTGGAGAGGTCCTGGTAATAGAACAGGACGATCACTTCCCGGTAGGCTTCAGACAGGCTCATGACATGCTGTAGGAGCGCCTCCCGCTGATCCGCCCGCAGGGCGGCCTCCTCTGGCCCCTCCTCCGGCGGCGTGAGGGCTTCCGCCCCGGCTGCGCCGCCATCCCGTGGGTCCTCGGTGGGCACGAGCCGCCGCCACCAGGCGCTGCGCGCCTTATCCCGGCAGAGATTAACCGTGATCTTATAGAGCCAGGTGTAGGCGGAACTTTCGCCCCGGAAGGCGGCCCAGTTCCGGTACGCCTTGATGAAAACTTCCTGGGCAACATCCTCCGCCAAATGACGGTCCTTCAAATAATAGTAGGCCAGATGCAGCACTTTCGTGCCGTACTCCTGCATGAGGCGCTCCAGAGCCGCCTCACGGTCCGTTACAGCGGCATGCTCTTCGGAAGGAGACAACGTGGCTTCACCCTTCGCTGAAAACCGAATCCGTATCAGTCGAAGGTTACGCCGTGACCTGTCCGGTTGCCTGCCGAAATGTCCAAGATAGTAACATTTGCTGCACAGCCCAGCATGCTGTGCCTCTGCATGTGAGACGGGTGGATGTGCGCGCTTCGTTTCATCCGCGGCCGGAAAACCCTTCTGGAAGGAACAATGGGTGTGATAAGCTGAGAACGAAAGATGATACCGGGGGGATGATCATCTGTGACAAAGGAGCCTGATCTCGCCGCCTTGCGTTCGTTCCTGGACAAGCACGACATGGGCGTCGACGACCTGTTCTTCGTGCTGCACCTGGGGGCCCGGCAGCTCGCCCTGAAGCAAGACGTGCCGGCACCGACCCGGGAGCACTGGAACCAAATCGCCGAAGAGTGCTACGACCTGTGGCACAACACCCTGCGCACCGGTACCCGCCTGGTTTGAACCATTCCCGTGCTGCGGCCGACCCCGGTGGGGCCGGCCGTTTCTTTTCCTGCCAGCATAATCCGCACATCGATTGACAGAATTTGCCTTTGCGTGGTAATCTTAGCTATGCAAGCAGCGGGTGGAACGGAGGGCGATCTCATGGCCCATGATTTAGACTCGTTGTATTCGCTGGTGCAATCGGGCCAGTTCCTTGCCGCCTACCGCGAGGTGGAGCGTCTGGCCATGGATCCGGATTTGGACCCCGTTCTGAGAGCGAAAGTCTTTATCGTGGGTGTTCGCTCGGCGGCCGCCCTTCGGGAAGTATATGCCGCCGCCAAGCTTGCCGAAAAAGCGGTGGAAGCCGCCGAACTGGGCACCGACTGGGAAGATATCGGCAACGCCCGTCTACATAGTGGCATCATCTACCGCGAAATCGGGGACACCGTCCAGGCCCTCCGGTTCTTCCACATTTTCTTTGACCATCTGGACCGCTACCCAACTTTGCAGTCGAAAAAAGGGCACGCCTACTACAACCTGGCACTCACCCACCAACAGCGCCGGGAATATCCCGAAGCGCTGGAATCGTATCGGCTGGCGGCCGAACACTTCGAGATCGAAGGTCTGCACAGTGCGATGCTCTCCAGCCTGCAAAACAGCGCCTGGGTGCTGCTGCTGCAAAGCCAACCAACTGAAGCCGAACCACTTCTCGCCCGCGCGGCCTTCCTTACAGCACAGCTGGAAATCGCCGAATACCAGGCCTCTCAACTCATGGTGGAAGCGCTCTACGCGCTGCGCAGGGGCGACCCCGACCGGGCCATGGCCCTCTGCGAAGAGGTCTTCCAGAACGGTCGTGAGGGCGTCGGCGCAAACCATTTGGCTGCCGCCGCCTGGATTATGTCCGAAGTCTCCCTGGGCGGAGGGCGCCTGCACGAAGCCGGCATATTCGCCGACCTTGCCGTCCGACACGCCTTGCAGGCGAAAGAACCCCAGCTAATGAACCTCGCTTCCGACGTTAAACAAAGAGTGACCCTACGAAAAAACGGGCTTCGCACGTAATCCGCACAGGAAAAATGGTGGCCGTAGGGCCGCCACTTCCTGCCCGGCGTTTTCGCTCCCAGCGAAACCGAGTCGCGAGGGCGACAGCCGTTTTCGTCGGAAAACGGCGTTAGCCTGTAGACAATCGAGCCTAGATCAAACCTAGGTACCTTTGGACCCCTGGCCCAGATGAAAGGAGCGTGAGCTTATGAAGAAGTTTTTCGCCCTGTTGCTCATCGTGATCGCCCTCGGCGTAATGGGCGGCACTGCCAGCGCTATCAATAACACGATCTGGCCTACCCACATCGCCAATTGGCATTAGCAAGCCAGGCGCCTGCCTGGCTCGCTTCCCCTCTGTGTCTCACGGGAGCGGTATACCCGCTCCTTCTTTCTTTGCTCCTGGGCGTCACCGGTTGCGTTCCATCGCAGTACCATTTCGTTCATCTTTCACGCCATTGGAACCACAGGAACGATTGTTATGGAAACGAAATCATTAAGCGAATTGGAAGCATCCTGGAGGTATTTCTCATGCGACGCAGTATTGCAGCGCTGGTGGTGACAGCGCTGGTTATGGCGGGATGTTCGATGGCGCCAAAAGTCTCCACTCCAGCCGCGGTCCCCGCGTCGAAAGGCACCGTCCGCTTACTCATCCTCGGCGGCCCGGGATACGATCAGCAGTTGATCACCGGCTTCAAGAACAACCAACCCGGCATCACGGTCGAGCCGGTGGAACTCCCCGAGGGCGATTATCAGGCCATTATGGACAAGCTGAAGTCGGGCGAAGTCAAAGTCGACGCGATCGTCGCCCCGGCCAACCCGTTCCTCTTCGCCCAGGGCATCGCGGCGCCGCTGGATGATTTCATCAACAGCAACAAGCTCGACCTGGCGCCCTACGACACTGCCATCGAATTCGGCAAGTACCAGGGGAAGACCTACGGCCTGCCGGTCTCGACGAGCCCCATGGCGGTCGTCTACAACAAGGACGTCTTTGAAAAGCTCTCCATTCCGGCTCCGAAGGCCGGGTGGACCTGGGACGACTTCGCCAGTGCGGCCAAGAAGCTGCAGCCGGAGTTCGTGGGCAAGGACATGGCCGGCACGGCGATCGCGCCGTGGGGCCTCATGGACATTCTGCTCACGGCCGGCAAGGGGCCGACCGACCCCGACCTGAGCGCCTTCGAAGCCACGCTGACCCGGTTCCAGAAGTATTACGTAACGGACAAGCTGTTGTCGCTCAACGCCATCGCCGAAAACGACGGCGGCTACTTCCAGAAGCTGGCCCAGGGTAAGGTGGGCATGCTCCTGGGCTACTGGAGCTACTCTTTCGCTCACGACAAGCCCGCCGTCAACTGGGGCGTGGCGCCGCTGCCTGGCTCGGGCAAGACCCCGGCCATCGCTACGCTGGCCATGATTGCCGCCAAGGCGGAACACCCCGACACCGCCGCCGCGTTCGTCAAGTTCGCCACCGGCGCTGACGGCGCCCAGACCGTGGCCCGGATGCCGGGCGCCCCCGTCCCCGGCTTCATCGATAAAAATGCCGAACACGTCTGGCTGGCCAACGCCGGACTGCCGCAGGACACCGACTTCCTGAGCAAGCTCCAGTATATCGCACCGACCGAGTATCCCGAAGCGCTGGCCACCTCTGTGATTAAGCAACTGGATGCCGTCCTCTCGAAGGGGAAGGCTCCCGCCGACGCCGTGCGTGACTTCAAGCAGGAGCGGGAAAAGATTATGGCCCAAAAGTAGCGTGTCCAAAAGCTGCGACCCACCCCATACCTGCGGGGTGGGTCGCTTGTGGTTGAAGGGAGGCTCCGGGCAGGAAACAACGGTAGACTCAGCAAATAGTTAGCTAACCGAAGAATTCAGGGGAGGACTGACCGTGACCGAACGCCGGAACCTCCAGGCTGAGGATTTGCTGGCGATCAAACTGGCGGGCGACTGCCAGATTTCCCCGGACGGAGAGTGCGTGGCATATACGCTGCAGGAGATCGATAAGGAAAAGAATGAGTACAAGACCGCCATTTGGCTGGCGCGGGAAGGGCAGCCGCCGGTGCAGTTCACGGGTGGCCCGAAAGACAACTCCCCGCGCTGGTCGCCGGACGGTCGATACCTGGCGTTCGTATCAGGCCGGAGCGGTTCGAATCAGATCTGGCTGTTGCCGCTGGAAGGCGGCGAGGCGCGGCCACTGACCCGGATTAAAGGCGGGGTCAGCGGCCCGGTCTTCAGCCCCGACAGCAAGTACGTAGCCTTCACCGCCAATCTTCCGGAAGACGGGATCAGGCCGGAAGGGAAAGACGAAGAGGAGAAAGACCTCTACAAGAAGTACACCCGCGAGGTGAAGGTGATCACCCGCCTCCTCTACAAGATGGACGGCGTGGGCTTTTACAACGGCAAGCGGTCGCAGGTCTGCGTCATCCCCGTGGCGGACGGCGACCCGGTTCAACTGACCAGGGGTGACTTCAGCCACCTGAATCCCACCTGGACGCCGGACTCGCAGTCGCTCGTTTTCGAGGCCAACCGGCTGGCGGACGCCGACTTCCACCCCTGGCACGTGGACCTCTGGTCCGTGGACCGGGAGGGCGGCGACCTGGTCCGCCTGACGCCGGAAGGCGCCCGGTTGGAATGCATCACGCCGTCGGTCTCCCCGGACGGGCGTCTGGTCGCCTTCGCCGGTATCGATCCGGAGGAGCACGGGTACGGCCTCGCCGGCCTCTACCTGCTGGACCGGGAGAGCGGCAGCGTGCGGCGCCTGGCCGCAGCGTTCGACCGGTCCTTTGACGACCAGGCCGGGACGGACCTGGTCGCCCCGGCAGGCGGCCGGCTCACCTGGTCGCCGGACAGCCGGTGGATTTTTACGCCCTGCTCAGACGCCGGGCAGGTGCATCTGGTAAAAGTCGGGGCGCACACCGGCGCCGTGGTGCCGGTGACCGGCGGCGACAAGGTGATCCACGCGTTTTCCCTGACCGCGGACTGTAAGCGGGCAGCCTTGGCCTACGCCAGCCCTACCTCCCCCGCCGAAGTCTATCTGGCCCGGCTGGACGACCCCCAGCCGGAAGCGAAGAAGGACGGATGCGGCGCCGTGTTGCAGGGCGGCGGCGTCCTGGAGACGCCCCTGACCTGGCATAACGCCGGCCTGCTGGCCCCGCTGGACTTGGCCGGCCCCGAGCGGTTCCAGTTCACGGCCGGGCAGGGCGAGCCGCTGGTGGACGGCTGGGTGCTGCGGCCCGCCGGATTTGAGCCGGGGCAGAAATACCCGACGATTCTTTACATCCACGGCGGACCGATGTCCATGTACGGCGCCGGGATGTTCTTCGAATTCCAGTGGCTGGCCGCCCGTGGCTACGCGGTGGTCTACGCCAACCCGCGGGGCTCCCAGGGCTATGGCCGGGAGTTCTGCCGTACGATCATGGCCGATTGGGGCAACAAGGACTACGCCGATACGATTTCGACCATCGAAACGGCCGCCCGGAAGTACGACTTCATTGATGCCGACCGGCTGGGCGTGGCGGGCGGGTCTTACGGCGGCTTCATGGTGAACTGGATCATCGGCCACACGGACATGTTCAAGGCGGCCGTCTCCTCGCGCTCGGTGGTCAACCGCTGGTCGGCCATGGGCACGTCGGACGTGGGTTACAACCGGACCGGCCAGTTCGGCACTGCCGCCTGGTGGAACGCGGCGGACATGGCCCCGTACCTGAAGCAGTCGCCGCTGTTGCACGCCAGCCGGATCAATACGCCGCTGTTGCTGGAAAACCAGGAAGGCGACCTGCGCTGCCCCATTGAGCAGGCTGAACAACTCTACGCCGCCCTCAAGTTCCAGAATAAGACGGTCAAGTTCGTCCGGTACCCGGGCGAATTCCATGGCATGAGTCGCACGGGCAAGCCCTGGCTGCGGATTCACCGGCTGATTACCATCGCCGAGTGGTTTGACCAGTTCCTCAAAGCCTGAACAAAAGCCCGGGGTTCCCGTATAGGGAACGCCGGGCCTTTCGTTCACCAGGAGCAAACTTCAGTCTTTTAAGTTCATCCCTCTTATGTTAATATTAGGTTACAGCTGAAAGATATAGGCGGGTGACTGTAATGACGACTGGGGTGCGGGGTGATTTGCTGCTATGGGCCCGAACTGAACAGGAGCTGACCATGCGCTGGGTGCGCGATCACGGCGGCCCCAGCCTCGGCTACCAGAGCGAAGTGGAGCACCGGAAAAAAGATGAAGTCCGGTCCGGACTCCTTATGACCTGGGCCGGTATCCTGAACGTGACGGAAGCGTTCGCCCGGGGACAGGTGCCCCGCTACGCCGACGGCCGGGTAGCCTGCCGGGGGATCGCCGCCGACGTGGCGGCGCTGGTGGCGGCAGACCCGGCCTGGCTGGCGGGCCTGGAACCGCTGCAGCGCTGCCGGGAGGTGCTCCGGCTGATTGCCGACCGGTCCAAGCAGACGCCGCGGGTGGTGCTGGCCCATGTGCTGGGGCTGACCCTCCGCAGCCTGGACGCTATGCTGGTGGGCGATATCCCGGTGGCCCGGGATCTGATACCGGCCATGGCCGACCTGACCACCGTACCGGAGTCGTTCCTCCGTTCCGGCGAAGTCGGCGGGCCTGGTGAGTTCCAGCTCACACCCGACTTGCGGACCGCCATCTGGCAGGCGCTCAACGAGGGGGCCGGCCAGACCGACCTGGCGGAATGGGTCCGGCTGCATGCGTTCCTGCCGACTCTTCGGCAGGCCCGGAGCCTGGGGCTTTCGCCCGCGGAGCTGGGCCGGCGGGTGTCGGACTAGCGTCCCGGTTGCGCCAGGGCCGCGTTGAGCCGCTGCTGCAGCTCCGCGATGCGCGTGAGCTGGGGCGGCCACCAGTGCTGGACCGCGGCCGCCCGGGCGTCGGCGGCGTAGACGGCGGCCATGTCCAGGTCAGACCGGGCCAGAGCGCCCGCGCCCAGAATCCAGGCGCAGTCAGCAATCTGCCGATCGGTGAGGTCCGGCCGGCGCAGCAAGGGACGGCAGAGGGCGTCGGCGTCTGCCACATGCCCACAGAGGCTGTGATAGAGCGCCCAGGCCAGCGTGACGTCGATTTCCAGTTCCGGATAGCCGTGCGCATTCAGCCCGGCGGAAGCCGCCTCCAGAGCAGGGAGCGCCTCCGTCGGGCGTCCGTCTGTCAGGAGGCTCCAGGCGATCTCATAGCGGCAGGCAAGGGCCTGAACCAGCCGGCCGTGGGCCGTGTACGCGGCCGCTGCCTCCCGCAGGTACCCCACTTCCCGGTCGGGCTGCCGCATCGCCTGCATGAGATGGGCCAGGGTCAGGAGTGCGTCGCCTTCCAACCGCCGCAGCGCCGGTGCGCGGGCTGCCAGCTTCCGAAACCGCGCCAGTTCGGCTTCCGCCCGATACAGGTCGCCGGTGTGAATCAGCGCCGTTCCGGCGTAAAACCGCAGGCGCCCTTCCGCTTCAGGCGCCAGGGGCTTATGGGCAAGCCCCCGGTGGGCAGAGCCGGCAACTTTGCCCCAGGCCTGCCGGGAAAAATGCTGCTCGGCTTCCCGCAGGTCCAGTTCCCACCGGCCCTCGGAAAGTGTCGCCCCCAGTTCGTGGCGCAGGTTCGTCGCCCCCTTTGGCGGCCTTGCATCGCTTCCTGTGAGACAAAATATACCAGAAAATCCCTGCAGTGTGAAAGCGAACGGTCGCCCGACCGGCGCCGCGTCTACAAAGGTTTACACGCGAACGGCAGAGCGAACAGTCAAGTTGACGATTCTGCTTGCAGCAGTCGAGCCACTTCGGTGTGCAAGGCGACGCGATACCGGAAGAGGCCTCTGCCTGAGGCCAGGAGCGCTTCGGCGATGGGGCCGTTCAGTTCTTCCAGGGTGGACCAGCGCGCGGCGGCAATCTCACGGGGGTCCCGTGTGGCCGGCTCGGCGTCGTCCGACTCGGCCAGCAGCACGTGGGTCGTCCAGGGCTGGACGAGGCCGCCGCAAGTAAACGTGACGTAAACCCGGAGCAGGTACCGGACCAACCGGGCCTCCAGCCCGGTCTCCTCCAGGGCTTCCCGCAGCGCTCCGTCGGCGAAGGGTTCGCCCGGGTGAACGCCGCCGCCCGGCGCCCGCCAGCCGCCTGCGGGGTACCCGTGCTTCTGGATGAGGGCATACTGGCCGCGGGGGTTCCGGATGAAAAGCGTTACGTCGTGGAGCCGGGTCTGGTTCCGGGTGCTGCTGACGACCATCAGCATTTCCGGCTCGGTGATGGGATACATCCAGGTCCGCTCCGCTGGCCGCCCGAAGGCTGCCTCCGCCGGCGCCCAGACCGCTGGGGTTACGTGTGCCACGGCTTCGCCTCCCGTCTCCCGCAAGGTTCGGTCCTCGGCGGCTGTACTCCTGCCCCGGCTGGGCATGCTAAGGCGGGAGGTGCATGAGAGATGGTTGACAACGACAACAAGGCCGGGCATCAGGCGGTGGAACGGGCCCGGAAAGCCGCCCAGACCAACGACCTCGGCCCGGGGACGTCCGGGTTCACCACCAGCGGCGCGGCGTATCAGGGCAAGAACGTGGCCGACGCGATCGGCGCGAGCGGCCCGGCGGAGCAGGGCTTCGGCACGAACAACGGGCTGGGCTACGTCGACCCGGACGTGACCGCCCCGTCGGGCTATGCGCCTACGGAGAAGGGGCCGGGCAAGCCGGAGGGCGGCTTCCTGCACGGGAGCAAGTCGGACGTGACGCCGGACCAGCCGAAGGGGACTGCGACCTGAGCATGCCTGAGGGCCGGGGAATTCCCCGGCCCTCGGCTTATGCACGGCCCAACGCCTTCAGCAGGAAGAAGCCGGTATACGTGGACAGCGCCAGACCGGCCAGCAGGTTGACCATCCGGAAAACCCAGGCCCGCCCGGCGGCCAGCCGCCCCACGCCGCCGGTCACCCCGGCCAGGGTCAAAAACCAGGCGGCGCTGCCGGCGAAGACGGCCACGAGCACCCCGGCGGCGACCGGAATGGACGTCCGGGTCAGGTAGGCGCCGGCGAAGGCGCCGCCCAGGCCCAGCCAGGAGACGATGGTGCCGGGGTTCAGGAGCGTCAGGCCGAAGCCGTGCAGAAAGTTGTTCCGGGTCTGGCGGCCGGTGGCCGGGGCGGGGAGTGCGCCCGACCAGGCCCGCCGGAGTGCGCCCCAGGCCATTTGCCCGAGCAGCAGCGCGCCGCCGGTGTAGCAGAGCGTCATGAGCACCGGCAGGCGGACCAGCAGCGGGGCAATTCCGGCGTAGACCAGCGCCAGGTAGATGAAGTCGACGGTGGCCGCGCCCAGCCCGATGAGCAGCGCCGGAACGGTGCCCCGCTCCAGCCCTTCCCGGATAACGAGCGTGCCAATCGGTCCGATGGGGGCCGCCACGCTGACGCCCAGGCCGAACCCGGCCAGCAGGAGCGCCGGATAGCCGGTCACGACCGGTCACCTCCCGGTAGGGGCGGCACGTCGGTCTCCTTGGCAGTGGAGAGCACAATGGTGGTCCGGGTCCGGGCGACGCCTTCCAGCCGCTTGAGCCCGTCGCTGATCAGCCGCTCCAGCCCGCGGGTGCCGGCGGTGCGGACTTTGAGCCAGTACGAATCTTCCCCGGCGACATGATGGCACTCCAACACTTCCGGCATCTCCCGGATGGCCGCCAGAAAGCCTGCGCAATGCTCCGGTCGCTCCACGGTCACGGCCACGAAGGCCGTCAGGTCTGCGCCTACGGCTTCCGGGGCAATCCGGGCGGCGTAGCCGGCGATAACCCCGGCCTGCTCCAGCTTGCGCACCCGCTCGGCCACGGCCGGGCCGGTGAGGCCCACTGCGGCGCCGAGTTCGGCCCATGAGGCCCGCCCGTCTTTGGCCAGCCGCGCCAGAATGACCAGATCCGTCGCATCCATTCCCTCATCCCCTGTTTTGAAATCTATGGTATATGCTTATATTTACATTAGATTCCGCTCGTCATTTTGTCAATTGCTATCGATCTGAAACTTGGCAGGAATTTCGGAGGCGGATGCGAATGTATGTACGGTAGTCTGCGTTGGGGTGCGTCGCACCGCTGTGCGCAAAGGGGGATACGCCGATGCCGCTCTCCAGCTTTCACCCCGTCGTCCGCGCCTGGTTCGAGGAGGCCTACGGCACGCCCAGCCCGCCGCAGGCGCTGGGCTGGCCGGCCATCGCCCGGGGCGAGAACGCCCTGGTGCTGGCGCCCACCGGCTCGGGCAAAACGCTGGCCGCCTTTCTGAAATGCCTGGATACGCTCTACCAGGAGGGCGATCGCCCCCACGACGGCGTGCAGGTGCTCTATATCTCGCCGCTCAAGGCGCTAAATAACGACATCCACCGCAACCTGGAAGTACCGCTGCGCGGGATCGAGGCGAAAGCCCGGGCCATGGGGGCGGCGTTGCCGCGCCTGACCACGGCGGTGCGGACCGGTGATACGCCGGCCAAAGACCGGGCGGCCATGCTGAAGCGGCCGCCCCACGTGCTGATCACAACGCCGGAGTCGCTGTATCTCATGTTGACGTCCCAGGCCCGGCGAATCCTGCGGACGGTCCGGTACGTCATCGTTGACGAGATTCACGCCGTTTCGGGAACGAAGCGGGGCGTCCACCTCTCCCTCTCGCTGGAGCGGCTGGAGGCGCTGCTGTCCAGGTCGCCGGTCCGCATCGGGCTGTCCGCCACCCAGCGTCCGCTGGAAGAGATCGCCCGGTTCCTGGGCGGGGTGGGGCGGCCGGTCACCATCATCGATACTGGGACGCGCAAGCACCTGGACCTGCTGGTTGAAGTGCCGATCGACGATATGCGTGCCCTGCCGGAGAACACCATGTGGTCGGCGATTCAGCCGCGGCTGCTGGAGTTGGTGGCGTCCCACCGATCCACGCTGGTCTTCGTGAATTACCGGGGGCTGGCGGAACGGCTCGCCGGGCGGCTGAACGCGCTGGCTGGGCGGGAAGTCGCCAAAGTCCACCACGGCTCCATGAGCCGGCAGGCCCGGGAACAGGTCGAGGCCGACCTCAAAGAAGGGCGGCTGCCCTGCCTGGTCGCCACCTCCTCGCTGGAACTGGGCATTGACGTGGGCGCCGTCGACCTGGTGGTGCAGGTGGAATCGCCCAAGTCGGCCTCCCGGGGGCTGCAGCGGGTGGGCCGGGCCGGGCACATTCTCGGCATGGCCTCCAAGGGCCGGCTTTTGCCCAAATTCCGGGGCGACCTGGTGGAGACGGCCTGCATCGTCCGGGAGATGCTCCGGGGCGAAGTGGAGGAGACCCGGGTGCCCACAGGGGCGCTGGATGTGCTGGCCCAGCAGGTCATCGCGATGGCCGCCATGGATGAATGGCCGGTCGACGACCTGCTCGCGCTCCTGCGCCGGTCGTACTGCTATCGGGACCTGACGGAACGGCAGTTGACCGCCGTGCTGGAGATGCTCTCAGGGCGCTATCCGTCCGAGGAGTTCCGGGAGATGCGGCCCCGCATTGTCTGGGAAAAGGAGCGGAACATTATCCGCGGCCGGGAGAACGCCCGGATGCTGGCGGTGCTCTCCGGCGGGACCATTCCGGACCGGGGATACTACGGCGTCTATATCGCCGGGACGAACGTGAAACTGGGCGAGGTAGACGAGGAGTTCGTCTACGAATCCCGGGACGGCGACGTCTTCGTCCTGGGCACCAACACCTGGCGGATTCAGGCGATCGAGCACGACCGGATTACCGTGGCCGACGCCTTCGGCCAGGTGCCGCGGGTGCCGTTCTGGAAAGGCGACGGCCTCGGGCGGGACTACGCCATGGGGCTGAAAGTCGGCGCGTTCGTCCGGGAGGTCGCCGGGCAACTGGATCGACCGGAGGCCGGGGAGTGGCTCCAGGCGGAGTGTGCGCTGGACGGGCGGGCCGCCGCAAACCTGCTGGCCTACCTGCGGGAGGAGCGGGACGCGGCGGGCGTACTGCCCACGGACCAGAACGTGGTGGTGGAGTATTTCTGGGACGAAATCGGGGACCGGCGGGTGGTCATCCTCTCGCCTTTCGGCGGTCGGGTCCACCTGGCCTGGATGATGGTGCTGAAGCGGCGAATCCGGGAACTGCTGGGCCTGGAGGCGGAGATGCTCCAGACCGACGACGGGATTCTCATCCGGCTGCCGGGAACCGACGCGGTGCCCCCGGTGGAACAGATGCTCCGGGTCGCCCCGGAAGATGCGAGTAGCATGCTCCTGGAAGAGGTGGGCGACTCGCCGGTCTTCGGCGCGTACTTCCGGATGAACGCCGGTCGGTCGCTGGTCCTGCCCCGGCCTCGCCCCGGGCGACGGCAGCCGTTCTGGCTCCAGCGGCTCAAGGCGGCCGACCTGCTTCAGGTGGCCCGCAAGTATGAGTCGTTCCCGGTGGTACTGGAGACTTACCGGGAGGTCCTGCGCGACGTGCTGGACATGGATGGACTCCTGGCGGTGCTTTCGGGTCTGCAGTCCGGGGCAATCGCGCTCACGGCGCTGGAGACCTCGGTGCCATCGCCCATGGCGGCTTCCGTGATGATGGGTTTCATCGGCACGTACATGTATGAGGGCGATACCCCGAAGGCTGAACGTCGGGGCGCCCTCCTGAATCTGAACCGGGAGCTTCTGAAAGAGATTTTGGGGGCTGAGCAGCTCCGGCATCTGCTGGATGAGCGGGCCGTGGCTGAAGTGGACGCCCGGCTGCAGCATCTGCCGGAGGAGTGGCGGCCCCGGAACCCGGACGAGACGGAAGACCTGCTCCGGCGGCTCGGAGATCTCTCCCCGGCCGAACTGGGTCTGCGCGGGGTTGACTCGGATTGGCTGGCGCAGTTGGCGTCCGAGCGACGGGCGGCACAGGTGCCCGTGAACGGCGAACTGCGCTGGATTGCCGCTGACGACCGGGCGATGTACGCCGACCTGGCGACGTACGCCGGCGCGGTCATCCGCCGGTTCGCCCGAAACCGGGGACCGTTCCAGATTCAGGCCGTGGTACAGCGATATGGCTTTGCCGCCGAGACGGTCGAGCGGTATCTGGCGGTGCTTCAGGCCGAGGGAATTTTATCCGCCGGAGAGTTTACGCCGTCGGTCACCGGGCGGGAGTACTGCGACACCGATGTGCTGCAGCAGATTCACCGCCTGACGCTCTCGCTGCTCCGGCGGGAAGTGGAGCCGGTGGACGGGCCAACTTTCGCCCGCTTCCTGCTGGCGTGGCAGGGCGTGGGGCGGCGGCAGGCCGTCTCGCCCGCTTCCGGTCAGGCCGCCGGCATGCACGCCCTGCGGCGGGTCCTGAGCCGGCTCCAGGGGGCGCCGCTGCCCGCCGAGGCCTGGGAGCGGGACGTGCTGCCGGCCCGGGTGCCGGGCTACCAGCCGCTCTGGCTGGACCAGCTCTGCGCGGCGGGCGAGCTCCACTGGTCGGCCTTACCCGGCGGGAAGGCGGCGTTCTACCTCCCGGCGCAGGTCGGGACGTTTGCCGCCCGGTTTGCGGGCGCGCCGGAGGCGGCCCCCCTCCCCCCGGAGCAAACCCGGGTGCTGGAAGCGCTGGCCGCCTCGGGCGCCGATTTTCTGGGCGGCGTGGCCAGGGCGGCCGGACTCAGCCCGGCGGCTGCCCTGGAGGCACTCTGGGCGCTCTGTTGGGCCGGCCTGGTCACCAACGACACCTTTGCGCCACTCCGGCAGGCGCTCCGGGCCACCAGGGCCTCCGCCCGCCGGGAACGGCCCGTGCCGCTGGTCGGCGGGACCGGTCGGTGGTCGTGCACCGCACGGTTGGCTGCCGCTGCCGGGGAAGCCGGAGCCGCCGCGGGCGAACGCCCGGCCGAAGCCTATGCGGGGCTTCTGCTCGAACGTTACGGAGTAGTGACCCGGGAAGCGGCCCAGGCCGAAGATGGCCCGGTAGGCTGGCCGGAAGTGCTGGCCGTGCTCAAGGAGTGGGAACTGCGGGGGAAAATCCGCCGGGGCTACTTTATCCGGGACCTGTCGGGGGTCCAGTTCGCCTTGCCGGAGGCGGTGGAACGGCTGCGGGCCGCCCGGGACTCGGACGACGGCTCCGTGCAGCTCGTGGCCGCCTGCGACCCGGCCAACCCGTACGGCGCCATCCTTCCGCCACCCGCCGGCGGGCGAGTCGCCCGGCTCGCCTCCACCTACCTGGCGCTGGCGGACGGGCGGCCCGTACTGGCCGTGGAGGCCCAGGGCCGGCGGCTGACGCCGCTGGAGCCGCTGGCGGGCGATGGCCTCCGGCAGGCGCTGGCCTGCGTGAAGGAGTTGCTGGCCGGGCCGACCGTTAGCCGGACGCTCCGCCGGGTGGAAGTGGAGTTCTGGGGCGAGACGCCCATTTACGAGAGTGCGGCTGCGCCGGTGCTGCAGGAGTTGGGCTTTGAGCGGGCGCCGACCAAACTGGTGCTCTACCGGTGACCGAGCGTCTCCCCGGGTGGGGCGGTTCGTTTCGAATGACTAAAAGCCCTGTTTGAAATGGAACCGCATGACACTTCCGTTCGTCTCATATGAGTTGCCTGCCCAAACTGCGGAAGTGAGGTGCCTATGTCGACGCAATTTCGTTCCCTACCCAGGGTGCTGGGCCGTTACAAATGGCGATACGTGACCGGCGTCGGGGCGCTGCTGGTGACGGATACGTTCCTGCAGGTGATGCCCCGACTGATCGGCCGGTTTGTAGAAGACCTGAAGAACGGCCTTCTGAATGTAGCCGGCATCGGGCGGTACCTGGGGCTGATCCTCGGGGCGGCCGCCGTCGTCGCGTTGACCCGGTTTGTCTGGCGTTTTTTCGTCTTCGGCACCGCCCGTTATGTGGAACAGGACATCCGGGAAGCGCTGTTCCGCCAGCTTGAAAAGCTGCCGACTTCCTTCTATCACCGGAACAAGACCGGCGACCTCATGGCCATGGCCACGAACGACCTGCAGGCGGTGCGGGGCGTCGCCGGCGAAGGTGTCCTGATGACGGCGGATGCCATCGGCATGACCCTGCTGACGCTCACGTTCATGATCTACACCATAGGCCTCAAGCTCTCGCTGCTGGCGCTGATTCCCTTGCCGTTCCTGGCGGTCGCCGCTTCGTACTTCTCGCATCTGATCTTCACACGCTCCCGGGCCGTCCAGGACGCATTCGGCAAGATCTCGGACGTCACGCAGGAGAATATTTCGGGGACGCGGGTCGTGAAGGCGTTCTGCCAGGAGGCGGCCGAAGCGGGCAAATTCGACGCCGCCAATCAGAACTACCTCGGGCGGTTCGTCGCCATGATGCGAATCCAGGGCCTGATTGAGCCGACGATCCAGTTGCTGGCCGGACTCTGCTTCGTGCTGGCGCTGATTTTCCCGGGGCAGGCGCTGCTGCGGGGCGAGATCGACCTGGGGGCATTCGTGTCGCTGACCATCTACATCGGAATGATGATCTGGCCGATGCTGGCGATGGGCTGGGTGGTCAACATCGTCCAGCGTGGCTACGCGGCTTTTGCCCGGATCCAGGGGGTGCTCTTTGAACAACCAGCGGTTTCCTCCTCGCCCGACGCTCGCACGCCGGCCGGCGGCACCATCCGGGGGCAGATCGAAATCCGCAACCTGACGTTTGTGTACCCGGACAAGAAGCGACCGGCATTGGCCGGCGTCGACGTGACGGTGCAGCCGGGGCAGACGCTGGGGATTTTCGGCCGGACCGGCTCGGGCAAATCGACGCTGGTCTCGCTGTTGGCCCGGGTGTTCAACCCGCCCCGCGGAACGATCTTTATCGACGGGGTGGATGTGCTGGACCTGCCGCTGGGCGCACTCCGGGAGCACATTGCCTTCGTGCCGCAGGAGTCTTTCCTGTTCTCCCGGACCGTCGCGGAGAACATCGCTTTCGCACCGGGGAACTGGACCACGGATGAGATCCGGGGGGCCGCCCGGACGGCCCAGGTGGAGCAGGACATTCTGGAGTTTTTGCCGCAGGGCTATGAGACCATGGTGGGCGAACGAGGCGTGACGCTCTCGGGCGGACAGCGACAGCGGGTGGGGCTCTCCCGGGCGGTGCTGAAGAATGCACCGGTGCTCGTGCTGGACGACTGCCTCTCGGCCGTGGACACGAGCACCGAGGCCCGCATCCTGGCCGGTCTGCGTCCGGTCATGGCCGACCGGACCACGGTGGTCATCTCCCACCGCGTGGCAGCGGTCAGGGGGGCCGACGAGATCATCGTGCTGGAGGGCGGCCGGATCGCAGAGCGGGGAACGCATGAGGAACTGCTGGACCTGCAGGGGCAGTATTTCCGGGCCTTCCAGCGGCAGCAGTTGGAGCAGGCGATCGCAGACACTGAATAGGAGGTTCCAATGGCTGATTTTCATCAGGAAGAGGAACTGGAGAAAGCATATGATTCACGCCTGATGGCCCGGCTTCTGTCGTACGCAAAGCCGTTCTGGCCGTCGATTCTGGACTGTGTGGTGCTGTTGGGCGGCTCGGCCGCCGCAGAGTTGGTTCGGCCCTATGTCCTCAGGCTGGCGATCGACAACTACCTGACGCCAGGCGTGAACTCCCCGGAGGCCCGAGCCGGGCTCGTGCGGCTGGCGCTCCTGCTCGGGGGCGCTCTTGTGGTGGGCTTTGTCATCAACTACGGGCAAGTCCAGTTGCTCCAGTACACCGGACAGCTGATCATCTACAACATCCGCAAGGAAGTATTCGGGCACCTGCAGCGCTTGCACCTCAAGTTTTTTGACGCCAACCCGGCCGGCCGACTGGTGACTCGGGTGACCAACGACACGGAGACGCTGAACGAAATGTACACGTCCGTGCTGGTCAACCTGTTCCGAGATTTGTTCATGCTCATCGGCGTCGCGATCGTCATGTTCCGGACGGACGTCCGGCTGGCGCTGATTTCGCTTTCGCTGCTGCCGGTCATCGCCCTCTACAGCCTCTGGTTCATGAAAAAGGCCCGGGCGGCCTGGCGGGACGTGCGGGTACGGCTGGCCCGCATCAACGCCTTTCTGGCTGAGCACATCAACGGCATGAAAGTCGTCCAGTTGTTCGCCCGGGAAGCGAAAACTCTCGGCGAGTTCCAGGCTGAAAACGACGGCTACTTCCAGGCGTCGTGGGCGCAGTTGATGGTCTGGGCGGTGTTCCGGCCGGTGCTGGACGTAATCGCGAACCTGGCCATTTGCATGGTGCTCTGGTTCGGGGGCGCCCGGGCGCTGACCGGCAACGTCTCCTTCGGCGTGCTGGTCCTCTTCGTCGCGCTGGTCCGGCAGTTCTTCGAACCGCTGATGGCCCTGGCGGAGAAGTTCAACATCATGCAGTCCGCCATGGCCTCGTCGGAGCGGCTGTTCAAGCTGTTGGACACGGCGCCGGCGGTCCTCGACCCGGCGTCACCACGACCGTTAGGCCGGGTCCGGGGCGAAGTGGAATTCAAAAACGTCTGGTTCGCCTATGACAACGACGAATGGGTGCTGCGGGACGTCAGCTTCAAAGCGGAACCGGGGCAGACCATCGCGTTCGTGGGGCACACGGGGGCCGGCAAGTCCTCTATCATTAACCTGCTCTCCCGTTTCTACGATGTGCAGAAAGGCGAAGTGCTGGTCGACGGGGTGAACGTTTCCGACGCAGCCCAGCAGGACCTGCGGCAGAACGTAGGGCTGGTCGCGCAGGACGTCTTCCTCTTTACGGGGGATATTCGTTCCAACATCCGGCTGGGGAATGCGTCCATCTCGGACGCCCGGCTGCGGGAAGCAGCCCGGACCGTGGAAGCCGACCCGTTCATCCGGCAGTTGCCCAGCGGGTACGACGAACCGGTGGTGGAGCGCGGGGCGACGCTTTCCGCCGGCCAGCGTCAACTGGTCAGCTTTGCCCGGGCGCTGGCTTTCGATCCGGCGATTCTGGTGCTCGACGAGGCGACCGCCTCCATCGACTCGGAAACGGAAGCCGTCATCCAGCGGGCGCTGCGGAAGCTGACGCAAGGCCGGACGACGTTTATTGTGGCGCACCGGCTCTCCACCATTCAGCATGCGGACCAGATTGTGGTGCTGCACAAGGGGCGGATCCGGGAGCGCGGCATGCACTCCGAACTGTTGGCCATGCAAGGGCTGTACTACAAGCTCTGGCGACTGCAGTTTGAGGAGCAGGCGGAAGCCCAGGCAGCGGCGGAGGCGGCTGGATAGTTAGACAGTTAATTCTTTAATATTTGGCAGTTCCGAAGGGGCTGCCTCTTGTTTTTGGACCGCGGCACGGGTACTGTTTGGTCAGGAGGTGTCCGCGGATGGAAATGACGTGGCAGAAGACAGACCCGACAATGCGGCTGACTGACGCGGCCCGGGCTGTCGCTCCGTTCCGGTGTAGCCTGGAGGAAGCCCAGGCCTGGTGCAACTTCCTGGTTCTTCGTCCCGAAGTGCTGCCGGCAGGCTGCACACTCACCCAGGCCGTGCTGCGGCCGGAGCAGCCGCCCGGGCGGCCCGCAGGTCTGGATCCGGCGGCATACGGCTGGCCGGGCCAGGGCGAGGCCAACTACGCCACGGTCCGGTGCGTGATGGAAGGCCCGGGGCGCCGGCTGCGGCTCAAGCAATTCCTGTACGACTATGACCTGGTGCCTGCGGCGGGCATCGCCAACCTGTGGGGACAGGGCCAGGTCGTCCTCCATCCGGGTCCGGAGACGCCGGCCTTCACCGGTCGCGACTACAAAGAGCTGGTGGGCGCCTGCGCGGAGCGGTTCCGGACGACGGTGGAACTGCGGGTCGAAGCGGGGACCTTTGAGCCATCGGAATTGGCCGCTGTACTGCACGGGTTGACGCCGGCGGTACCAGCGGCGGAGCCGGTCATCACGGGGGCCTCCTGGATGGACCTCAGCTACTTCCGCCGTTATCGGCTGGGGCATGAAGCGGTGCCGCTGGGCTACTTCAACTTCCGCCGCAAGCTTGGCGACGAGCCGCGCCGGCCGGCGAGTCCGGCCGAGGCGCAGGAACTGCTTGGCGCGGCCCCGCCGGCCGCTCCGCCGGGGTTCCGGCTGGACGGCGTAGCGGTGTGCCAGGCGGCGAGCTATCAGGAGGCGGAAGTCCATTACTACGATGGCAAGCATCGCCGGATTGGCCTCCTGCTCATAAAGCCGGCGCTCGATCGGCAACCGGAACGCTCGCCCAGGCACCCGGCGGACTGGTACGCAGGGGGATACGCCGAAGGCGTCAGCAGCAGGGAGTTCTGGTGGTCGCCGGTGCACGATGTGATGGCCGGGGCTTTTGGCTTGCCCGGCGTCACCAAGGCGGAACTGTTGCTGCTCCGGCGGGCGTAGCTTGCTTGCCACGGTCACCCGGCCGGAAAATAGCACCAGGGGGCAGTCCCGCCAAAAGGACTGCCCCCTGCCTATGCTCGGGTCCGACGACGGACGCTCAGGCCCGCCCCGTCGCCGCCACCTTTAACGCAGCCGCCGTGATGCCCCAGTGGGAATCGTGCCAGACTCCCTTGCCGTTCTTGATCAACAGCGCCTGCGGACTCTCGTGCCGGACGCCGGCCCGCTCGGCCAGCGCCAGGGAAATCGGGCGTTCTTCGATCACCCGGACCCAGGCGGGGGTCACGTTTGCAGCCTCCGGCGATGCCAGGAACTCCGCCCACCCACGGTGAGCAGCCGCCGAGACGGGTCAGGTGGTGGAGTGTTTGAAGAGCAGGACAGGCCTCTGGTGCGACTCCGCCAGAATCGCGTCCAGATCGCCCACGGTCATCAGTTGTTTCGCAGCCGGCATTTCTTGCGGAACCTCCTTCGCAGACAGTTCGTCATACCTTCAGTCCCCGGTAACCGTGCTCGGGATACGGACTGCGGTTGCCGGTTCTCTGCTGCGTCGTTCCGTCGTAAGTTTCAGGTGGCCGGAAAGGAGCAGCGGAAAGGAGTGGATTTTGATATGATTCAACTGTCCGATTATCGCACGGACAGGAGGAATCGCACCATGAATCTCCCGCTGTTGTCGGACGCCGGCACGGCATTATGATTCCGTTCCCGCAGCAAGAAGTTCGTTTGGTCGGCCTGCCGATCAGTGAATCCTTCCGAGAGGCGGCCGCAGGAAAGGAGTAGGTTTGGTGAAGTTCCGATTGAGGCTCTGGCTTCTGTCACTCACGCTCATCGTCGCGATCCTGTCCGGGTGCAGTCTGACCAAAGAACCGCCCAAAGTGGGCACCGTCACGCTGACCGATCAGGTGGACTCGTCCACGAAGGCGGCCAAAACCGCCCTGACGGGCTTTCCGAAAGGTACCAGGCTCATGTACGTCTCCGTCCAGGTGCTGAATCCCCGGAAGGGTACCAAAGTCGAAGTACACTGGTTCTATGATAAGGACAGCAATGGTCAGTACAATCGGGTGGATGCGGCGGATGTGACATTCGACACGGCCAGCCGCGACCGATACGCGGCCTTCAGTTTGGAAGCGGCCAACCCCCCTTTCCCCCCCGGCGCCTACTCGGTGCAGGTCTTCCTGGACGGCCAACAGGTCAGGGAACTAAAGTTCAAAGTGGAGCCATAACCAGCGGGCCGCCCGGGTTCACGAATGAACCTGAGGCGGCCCGTCTTTGTGGCGCATCATGATGAGCCAGTCGCCCTGAGCGTCCCGGGCCCGACCGACCGCCTCAAAGCCAAGGCGTGTGTAGACCGCCAACGCGGGCGTGTTTTCCGGGCGGACTTCCAGCCGGACCGGTTTGGCGCCGATGCGGTCCAGCCGCTCCAGCCCCATGCTGCAGAGCCGCTTGGCGAGGCCCCGCCCCTGGTGCTCCGGGTGGACGGCCACGGAGAGAATGCGGGCTTCGGCCTGTAGCTCCGGGTCTTCCCGGTCGCTGGCCCAAAAGTCCAGTTTGTTGGCCACGATGGCCCGGACCGGCGCCAGGCCGATGCCGAAACGCCCCGTGACCCAGCGCCAGAACCAGCGGAGCGCAAAGCCCTCCGACACCGCCACCCGCTTCAGTTTGCTGGTGCGGGCGGGGGCGAAAATATAGCCGGCGATCTCCCCTCTGCCGGCTTCAGCCACGAAAAAGCCTTCGGGCTCAGCGGCCAGGCAGAGCGCGAACGGTTCCGCTACGACATCCGGTGGGGGCGATTGGGCGAAGTAGTGTGCAACGCTTTGCGGGAAAGCTGCGGCGAAGACCCGGGCCACACCCGTCAGATCCGACGAGCGGGCCGGCCGGTATTCGTAACGCAAAAAGCGGCGTCACCTCCCGTCCAGAGATATGGGGCGCCAGGCCGAACGGTCAATCGGAATCGTATTGGCGCGGGTTTCGGCGTTGATCATCATCGTTTCGGGGCTGCCCAGAATGTCCAGCGGCACGGACATCCGGAGCCATGTCCCCTGGGCATCGCTCTGCACGCCCTCCCGGCCGAGTTGCGCCGGCCAGTTGTCCGTGCGATGGGAGCCGTCCGGCAGCACCGTCACCGAAGTCAGTCCGCTCCAGCCGGAGGCTGACTTGAATCCCCGCAGGTTAAACCGGGCCTCCGACGGTCGGGCCGGCTTGGCGGCCAACTCGGCGGCCAGGAAGAGCCGGGTCCCGTCGGTGGCGGCCCAGACGCTGAGCAGGTCGGCCCCCCGCTCCATCTCCCGGGCCATCGTGTCGGCCCGGGGGTCGGTGATTACCTGGGTCCAGGGCGACTCCCGCCAGGGTGGCGAAGACGTCCCCGGGTGTACCCCCGGCGAATGAATCGCCTGCCCCGGCTGGACGACGTAGGCCCGGTCGATGGAGCCGAACAACTCGTTGGTGCGGACGAAGCTTTCCATGTACCGGCGGAGCATCGCCACCTGGGTTGCGTAGGCCCGGACAGCCTTGTATTTCGTGTCAACCTCGTCCGGCGTCAGCGGTTCCTGCCGCCAGATGGTCATGCCGCCCGCCAGGGACTCCGGCGGCAGGAGTCCGCCGTAAGGCCGGTAGCCCTTGGGCGCCGGCCAGTCGCCCCGGTGCACGAGGTACAGCCACTCCGCTGGTGGAATCCAATTGGGGTCGGTCCGCCGGAGTTGTTCCAGGGCGGCTTGCGTGAAATTCGAAAGCCCCCAGTGATCCACATGCGCCTCATTCGGATGCGGATAGACCACCAGCGCCGGCTTCAACTGCCTGAGCAGGTCGGTCAGCTCTTTCACCAACTCGTCGCCGGCGTACGGCGCGCCAGGCTGGTAGGCCTCGCTGTACGGCACCCGGGTGGCGCCGGTAGAAATGCTGGTGCAGGGCTGCAGGGCGCTCCAGCAGTCTTTCCAGAGCCGGTCCAGCCCCTTGTCGGGAAACCCGAGGAAAATCAGCTTGTCGGGCGGCAGCCCCAGCGTCTGGAGCGCCGTCCGGCTCTCTTGTAGCCGCTCGCGGCCGAATGCCACCATCTGTCCAGGGGGGAGATTTACCCGGCGGAAGCGGAGTTCCGCCGCCTCTTTGAATCCATCCCCCGCGGTCGCCAGTATGACCGTGGTCGGGATGCCCCGGTCCTGGAGTTGCTGAATCAGCCCGCCCGTGGCCAGGGCCTCGTCGTCCGGATGGGGCACCAGCACCACCGTCGGGCCGGCCTGCATCTCGAGCCGGGTGAGTGGCGCCAGGCGGGGCGTGGGCGGAAAGACATAGGTCCAGGCGCCCCAGACGGTCAGTACGCCCAGCGCCAACCAGACCCGCCGTGGCATTCGCCGCTTCCGTCCCGACATGGCATCACCTCCAGTCTGCCCATTTCATTATCTATTGTATGGGACCCGCGACTTCCGAGCAAGCAACTGCGAATTGAATGAGCAGGGCCGGCCGAAATCCATGCGCCGCATTGTCGCCGAACGCCTTGACCGGGGCGGACGGTTGACATAGGATAAGGCTAGTAGGTAACTCACGAGACGGAGCAAGGCGGAGGCCGCGAGCCACGACCTTCCAGCGGGGAAGGTCGCTTTTGTTTTGCCACTATTCGGGCGATGAGAGGGGGTGCGCCAGGGTGTCCAGTATTTCGGGCGATGGCAGTCCACGACGAAGAGGGAGGCTAACCGATGCTCACAAAGTCCAATATGGCACCCCGCCGGTGGCAGGCCGATGCCCTGGTCGCCGGCGGCCTGGTCGCAGCCCTCTACGGGCTGATGCACCTCAGTTCATTCGCACCGGATGCCTACACGTCCACAGCTGTTGACCTGGGCGTGCGGCATCTGCCGTATTTCGCTGTTCGTTCCGTGCTCCGGATGCTGGCAGCGTACGGCCTGTCCCTGCTGTTTACGCTGACCTACGGTTACGTCGCCGCATACAACCGCCGGGCTGAACGGATCATGTTGCCGGTCCTGGACATTCTCCAGTCGATTCCGGTGCTCTCCTTCATGCCCTCGGTAGTTCTGGCGCTGGTAGCCCTGTTTCCGCGCGCCCCCCACGTGGGGCAGGAACTCGCCTCGATCGTGCTGATTTTTACCGGCCAGGCCTGGAACATGACCTTCAGCTACTACTATTCGCTAAAGTCCATCCCGGCAGAACTGCGGGAGGCGGCGGCCATCCAGCAGATGAACGGCTGGCAGCGCCTCCGGACGCTCGAACTCCCCAGCGCAGCGGTGGGTCTCGTCTGGAACTCCATGATGTCCTGGGCGGGCGGCTGGTTCTTCCTCATGGCCTGCGAAATGCTGACCCTGGGCAACAGCCAGTTTACCCTGCCCGGCCTCGGCAGCTACATGCAGGCTGCCGCCAACGCGGGCGATGCGAAAGCGATGACGTTCGGCCTGTCCACCCTGATTTTCGTGATTGTGCTGTTGGACCAACTGGTTTGGCGGCCGATCGTCGCGTGGGCCGACAAGTTCAAGGTGGAGTTGGTCAATTCCGGCACGCCACCCCGTTCAGTCGTGCTGACCGTGCTGCGCCGCTCGCAGATGATCGAATGGTTGAGCCTGCACATCTTCATGCCACTGGACGAGAAACTGGACGGACTGGTGAACGCCTGGCTGGGCCGGCCGAAGGATGAATCGCCCGGGCCGGTGCGCACCACCTTCTCATACGTGCTCACGGCCGCTGCCGGTCTGGCGGTGTTGCTGGGCCTCTGGAAAGGGATTACGCTCCTGGCGCAACTGCCGCTCTCGGTGGTGGGGGATCTGGCCCTGGCCGCAGGCGCCTCCTTCTTGCGAGTCACGGCGGCCATCGTGATTGGTCTGGCCTGGACGATTCCCGTGGGCGTCGCCATTGGCAGCAACCCCCGGCTTTCGGCCTACCTGCAGCCGGTGACGCAGATTGCCGCGTCCGTGCCGGCCACCGCCCTGTTCCCCATGGTGCTGTTGGTTCTGCTGCCGTTGCCGTTCGGCATGAACTGGGCGGCCGTGGCGCTGCTGCTCCTCGGCACCCAGTGGTACCTGCTCTTTAACGTCATCGCCGGCGCATCGGGCATTCCGGCCGACTTGAAAGAGACCGGCGCCGTTTTCCAGCTCACCCGGTGGGAAAAGTGGCGGACGCTGATTCTCCCGGCGATTTTCCCGCAGTTGGTCACGGGTCTCGTGACCGCCTCCGGCGGCGCCTGGAACGCCACGATTGTGGCGGAATACCAGCCGTTCCATGGGGCGATTCACAAGACCATCGGCCTGGGCGCCACCATCGCCGACGCCACCAGCGCCGGCAACTTCCCGCTGCTGCTCGCCGCCACCATTGTGCTGGCCGCCCTGGTGGTCTCGATCAACCGGCTGGTCTGGCGGCGGCTTTATCGCCTGGCCGAAAGCCGGTATAGCCTGCTGTGAAAGGAGTGGTCCCCGTGCAGAAGGACGTGCTGAAAAAGGACGTACTGATCGAGACGAAAGGCGTTTGCAAGCGGTTCCCGGAAGCCACCGCCACCACGTTAGAAGAGATTAGCCTGCAGGTCCGGGAGGGCGAGTTCGTCGCCCTGCTGGGACCCTCCGGCTGTGGCAAGTCGACGCTGCTCCGGATTGTGGCCGGCCTGATTCCGCCCAGCAGCGGCGAGGTCTGCTACCGGGGCATCCGGGTCAAGGGTGCGAACCCGAAGGCCTCCATTGTATTCCAATCCGCGGCACTTTATCCCTGGCTTACGGTCCAGCAAAATGTGGAACTGGGCCTCAAAGCCCAGGGGGTGCCCGCAGCCGAACGGGCCAAGCGGGCCGCGAACCTGATCCGGGTCGTTGGCCTGGATGGCTACGAAGACGCGTTCCCGAAGGAACTTTCCGGGGGCATGCGCCAGCGCGTGGGCTTCGCCCGGGCGCTGGCGGTGGAGCCGGAGTTGCTGCTCATGGATGAGCCCTACTCCACCTTGGACCCCCTGACCGCGGAAAACCTCCGCGACGAGCTGTTGGACCTGTGGCTCGAGGAGCGCATTCCGCTCAAGTGCATTCTCATGGTCACGCACGGCATCGAAGAGGCGGTCTACATGGCCGACCGCATCATCGTGCTCTCCCGCAACCCCGCCCGGGTGGCGGCGGACATCCCCGTCCGGCTCCGGCATCCCCGGGACCGCCGGTCGCCGGAGTTCGACGCCCTGGTCGACCAGGTCTACAAGACGGTCACCGGCGCCGGCCTGAAGCAGACCCAGACCCCGGCCCAGCAGCGGGCCGTGGTGGAGCGGTCCGGCCGCTACAAGCCTCTGCCCAACGCCGCCGTCAACATGCTGGCCGGCCTGCTGGAACTGGTGGACGACCACGGCGGGCGTGAAGACCTGTACACCCTGGGTGGCGACCTGCTGCTCGAAGTGGACGATCTCCTGCCGATCACGGAAGCCTCGGAGCTCCTGGCGCTGGCCAACGTGGTCGAAGGTGACCTGGTTCTGACGCCCACCGGGAAGCAGTTCGTGGAGGCCGACACCGAAGAACGTAAGGCGCTGTTCCACCAGCGCATCTGCCAGCTGCCCATGTTCGAAATGGTGGGCCGGGTGCTCCGGGCGAAGCGGAACCGGACCATGAACCGCCAGTTTTTCTCCGACTTGTTGGAGGAGCAGTTTGGGCCGGAAGAGGTGCCGCTGCAGCTGAAAACGCTGATCAGCTGGGGCCGCTACGCCGAAATGTTCCACTATGACGCCAACGCCGAAGAACTTTACCTGGACGAAGGGGACCGGGGACTCCTGGCGACCGGTTCCGAACAGTAACCGCAGGGCGGGACCCGCCGGCCCGAGGCGCAGTGAGGAGTTCCCCACGGCGCCTTTCCTATTGACAAACCAATCCTTTTACCTTTTAGTAAGTGTTAGCGCTAAAGCATTTCGTCTTTAGGAGGAACTGAGATGAACTTCATGAAACGCCGTCTCGCCGTCCTTTTGGTCCTGGTTTTCAGCCTTGCGCTGATCGCCGGGTGCGGCGGAAAGGCTGCGGCTCCGGCTCCGGCCGAGGCGCCGAAAACCGCCGAACCGCAGAAAGCGGCGCCGCCCGCCCCCGCTACCGTGAAAGTCGGCAACGTCTCCTCGCTCCTCTTCGCGCCGTTCTACGTGGCTATGGAGAAGGGGTACTTCCAGGAGCAGAACATCACCGTTCAACTTGAGAACCTGCAGGCCGGGCAGGATGCCATGGTCTTTCTGGCCAACGGCCAGCTGGATTTCGTGCTGGCGGGCTACTCCGCCGCACTCTTTAACGCCGTCAGCCGGGGTATGGACTTGAAAGTGATCGCCCCCATGGGCATTCAGCCCAAGCAGGGCGACCCCTCGCCGCTGGTCGTCCGCACCGATCTGGTGCAGTCCGGGGCGGTCACGTCGGCCAAGGATCTGAAAGGCAAGAAAATCGCCGCGGCGGGCGGGGCCGGCGCCACCGGCAGCTTCCTCATCGCCCTGCGGCTGCAAAAGTACGGGCTCGCCCTTTCCGATGTGGAACTGGTTAACCTGGGCCTGCCCGACCAGCAGGCGGGCCTGGCCAACAAGGCGGTGGACGCGGCGCTCATGTCTGAGCCGTACTCTACCAAAGCCATCGCCGACGGCACGGGCAGCGCCGTGGACAAGGGCGTTCTGGCGGGCGTCAACGCCTCCGGCCTGCTCACCTCCGGCGCCATGCTCAAGGATAAGGCCGACGTGGTCAACCGCTTCACCACCGCCCTCCTGAAGGCCGCCCGAGACATTCAGGGCGACAAGTTCAAGTCCGACGAAAACATCGGCTTCTTCGCCAAGTACACGAAGCTGGCCCCGGACGTGCTCAAGAACGTGACGCCGTACGACTTCGACACCAACTTCGCCCTGACGTCTCCGAACCGGGACCTGGGCGCCCTGCAGGAGATCATGGCCAAGGCCGGCATCCTGAAGCTCCAAAGCCCGGTGGACGTGGCCAAAGTCGTGGATGGCGGTCCGGCCGCCGCCGCCGTGGCGAAACTGGGCAAGTAGACATGGCGGTACAAGTTGAACTGAAGGCCGTCAGCCGGGTCTTTCCCAGCAAGGCGGGACCGATCGAGGCGCTCTCTGGCATTAACCTCACGGTGGAGCAAGGAGAGTTCTGCGTCATCGTCGGCCCGAGCGGCTGTGGCAAGACGACGCTGCTGCGGATTATCGCCGGGCTCGACCAGCAGACTTCCGGCGACGTGGTGCTGCACCGGCTGGACCCCAGCCGCCCCGGCAACACCATGGTCTTTCAGGAGCAGTCGGTCTTCCCGTGGATGACGGTCCGCCAGAACGTGGGCTACGGCCTCGCCATGCGGTCCGTCCCTCGCCGTGAGCGGGACGAAATCGTGGACCACTACCTGGCCAAGATCGGCCTCACGAAATTTGCCGGCGCCTACCCCCACCAGCTTTCCGGCGGCATGAAGCAGCGGGTCAGCGTCGCCCGGGCGTTTGCCAACGGCCCGGAGGTGCTGCTCATGGACGAGCCCTTCGCGGCCCTCGACGAGCAGAACCGAGCGCTCTTGCAGGAGGAACTGCTCCGCATGTGGGGGGAGGAGCGCCGGACGGTGGTCTTCATCACCCACGGGCTGGACGAGGCCGCCGTGCTGGCCGATCGGATCGTCGTGCTCTCGGCCCATCCGGGCCGGGTCAAGGCGATCGTGCCGGTCAATTTGCCCCGGCCCCGGGAAGTCTACAAGCTGCGGACCGTTCCGGAATACGGCGACCTGGTCTACCACCTCTGGGAGCTGATCCGGGAGGAGGTGCGCCCGCAGTGACCAAAGCGGAACGGTGGCTTTCGATTCTCTCGCCGATCGCCCTCCTGCTGATCTGGGAGGCGCTGGTGCGAACCCACGTGCTGGACGCCCGGTTCTTCCCGGCCCCCTCCGTCGTCCTGGTGGCCCTGGGGGGCCTGGCGAAAAGCGGCGTCCTGTGGCTGCACATCCGGACCAGCCTCCTGCGCATCTTCGCCGGCTTCCTCCTGGGAGCCGTGCCCGGGGTAGGCCTGGGCATCGCCATGGGGCTCAACCGCTGGGTGCGTGCGGTGCTGAACCCGCTGGTGGCAGCCCTTTACCCGATTCCGAAAAGTGCCATCCTGCCGCTGATCATGTTGCTGTTCGGCACAGGCGAAACCGCCAAGATCGTGCTGGTGGCGATTTCGGTCTTCTTCGTGGTGCTGATCAACGCCATGGCCGGGGTGATGCAGATCGAGTCCATTTACCTGGACGTGGGCCGGAACTTCAAGGCCACGCCCTGGCAGCTCTTCCGGACCGTCGCTCTGCCGGGCGCCCTGCCGTTCATCATGGCCGGCGTCAAGTTGGGGATGGGCATCAGCCTCATCGTCATCGTCACCGCCGAGATGCTGGCCGCCCGGAGCGGCATCGGGTACCTGATCTGGAACTCCTGGACCAGCCTGGTGGTCGAAGAGATGTACGCCGGTCTGCTGCTGATTTCCGTGCTGGGGCTGCTCACCTCTTACGGGCTCGATGAGCTGGAGCGGCTGATTATTCCCTGGAAGCGGCATCACTGACCTGCAAACCAAAGTCCGGCCCGTCTCACCGCGGTGAGGCGGGCCGGACTTTTGTCGGCCCATTTAATCGATCCGTTTCGTTGATCCGTCTAATCGATCCGTTTAGTTGATCTTTTTCGCCAACGCAAACCGTAAACCTTGCTTTGAATTCCGTAGGAATAACTTTATAATCATTTTAGACTTCGTCCAGCGCCGATTGCCTGGACAGACGGCAGAGAGGGTGCACGTTGTGCGTCAGACCACACTGAGCCGCTTCCCCGTGCGCATTCCGACGGAGTGGCCCTACTGGGCCGGCGGGGTTGCCATCGCGGCGGTCAACACGGCGATTCTCGCCTTGCTGGGGCGGCCCTGGGGAATCACCGGGCCGATCACCAACCTCGGCGGGCGGATGCTCCAGCGGCTTGGACTCAGGCCCGAAACCTGGGCGTACTTTCAGGCCGGAGGCATCGAGCAGGCGTTCCGGGAGTTCGACATGTGGAACGGAATGCTCTGGCTCAATTTCGGGATCATCGCCGGGGTGGTACTTTCCGGCCTCTTCGCCGACGAACTCCGACTGCGGACCGGGCGCCGCACCTGGAAAACCGTCGGGCTTGCCGCCGGCGGTGGGTTCCTGATCGGCTATGGGACCCGACTTTCGGCCGGATGCAACGCTGGAGCGCTGTTGGGCGGCATTCCTTCCTTCAGCCTCCACGGGTGGGTCTTTGCGATCGTGGTCTTCCTGGGCGTGGTGATCGGATTACGGCTCTTCCGGCAAAGCCTGTGACGGGGGTGAGGCGTGTGACGCTGCGCCGGATAGCGCTGCTGGCCGGCCCTTCCCTGGCACTGGTGGCGGGCTGGGGGCTGTATCACGTGCGGCCGGTGACCGGCCTGCTCTGGGGACTCGGGCTGCTGCTGGGCGCCGCCCTGCATCGGTCCCGGTTCTGCGTTGCCGCTGCTTTTCAGGACACGGTGCTCTTTCGTGACACCGGTCCGGCCAAAGCAGTACTGGTAGCCCTGGCGCTCTCGCTGGTTGGTTTCGGGTGGCTGCAGTACCGGGCAATGCACGCGGGGGCGGTCGTGCCGGGGAACATTTACGCCATTTCGCCGGCGACCCTGGTGGGAGCCTTGCTGTTTGGCATCGGCATCGTGCCGGCCGGCGGCTGTACCATTACCATGGTGCTGCGGCTGGGCGAGGGGCACTTGCGGTTTCTCTGGACGCTGCTGGGCCTCATTCCCGGGGCGCTGGTAGGTGCCTGGCATTATGGGTGGTGGATGGGGCTGGGCGGCGAACTCGCTCCCGTGCACCTGCCTGCCGTGCTGGGCTGGGGCGGTGCGATTGCCGTCGAAGCGGCGCTGATTGGCTCCGTATGGCTGCTGCTCTCCTGGTGGGAACGGAAAGGAGCGGGCAAGGCATGAACATAAACACCTATGTACTGGACCTGGTAGGCGAGGTTTGCCCGTCGCCACTGCTCCGGACGCAGGACATCTTTACGCAGCTGAGGGCCGAAACCCAGTTGGTGGTGGAAACCGATTTCGCCCGGGCCGTCCGGAATATCAGCCACTGGTGCGGGCGCGAGGGGTTTCACTGCCGCATCGAGGACCTGCCACGGGGGACCTGGCGGATTATCATCCAACGATCTCCGTTTGCAGACTAGGCGTTCCACGGCCATGGCTGCCATTGGTGACGGCCCGCCGAAACACCCGGCGGGCCGTTTTCTTGTGCCACCGGCCTCACTCCCAGCACGAGGCGAGCTCCTCCGGGGCGGCGATGAACCGGATGAACCGGCGGGCCACGGGCGGCAGCAGCTCCTCGGCGTAGATCAGGTGAAAGGGCAGCGGGGCTTTCAGCCACTCGGGGGTGACGTCCCGGTAATGACCCCGCTTCAGCTCCTTCGCAACGGCCATGCGGGCGCTGACCAACACGCCGCCGTGGGCTTCGGCGGCTGCTTTCATGCCCTCCAGCCCGCCCATCTGGCCCATAATGTTCAGGTCCTGGGCGGTAAGTCCCTGGCTGAAGAGCGCCGCCTCGAAGGCGATCCGTACGCCTGTGCCCTTACCCGGCAGCACCAGGGGCGCTTTCCCGAGCAGTTCGGTGGTCAGCCGGCCCTTGTCCCACGGTCCGCGAACGGGTGTAACGAGCACCACCTGATCGGAGGAAATGACCCGGCACTTCAGATCCATTGTGCCGCAAGGACGCTCCGGCACAACACCTTCGATGATGGCCAGGTGGAGGGTGTGGTCCAGCATCTGGACGGCGAGTTCCTGATTATCGCCCAACTCCAGGCGCAAGTTGGCCTTCGGGAACCGGTCCTTAAACGTCCAGAGACTGCACGGCAAGACGAAGTTCCCGGCGGTGGCCGTGGCGCCGATCACGACCTCCCGCTCGTCGGCCCGGGTCAGGTCGTCGATCTCCCGCTCCAGGCAGTCAAACTGCGAGAGAATCTGGCGGGCCCGGTTATAGAGGATCTCCCCCGCCGGCGTGGGGCGCACGCCTTGCTGTTCCCGGTTGAGCAGCGTCACGCCAAAGTAGGCCTCCATGTGCCGGATTTGCTGGCTGACGGCGGGCTGGGTCAGGTTGAGCAGCCGGGCGGCGCTGGTAATCCGCCTGGTCTCAACGACGGTGACAAACATTTCCAACAGGTACTTGTTCATGTGGGCGTTCGCCGCCTTGGTTGTGAGTACGCTGCCGATTCAGAAAGGTACTTCGAGTGACGTCACAAGCAATCCTGCCGGACCGGGCAGACCCGCCGGCACCACGCAAACCGCTCCCCTCCGACCGGGTGGATCTAGCATAGTCCGAATACCCATCATGCAATGTTATGCCCCATTACAGATTATTTCCTGTTTTTACCAGTATGTTCCTGGCTTCACAAAGTACAAGGCGGTATACTCAACCCAGGTTGATGCAATCCAGGTTGATCCGATTAAGGCTGATGCACCTGAGGGCCTCCGGCGGAGGCCCACCATAAAGACAACCAGAGGAGGCCTCCTGATGAAGAAGATGTGGACCCGGATGCTCGCCCTCATGCTCGTACTGGTCGCCGTCGTTGCGCTTACCGGCTGTGGTGCCAAGGAACCGGCCCCCGCCGCCGCCCCCGTTGTCCAGACCTGCCCCACGTGCGAGAAGGTCGACAAGGACGCCGTTCTGAAGGACGGCATGAAGGCTGCGGCCGTGAACTACTTCAACACCCTCCCGTCCGACTCCAACAACATCAAGGCGCCCGAAGTCCAGAAGTTGATCGACGCCAAGACCGACTTCTTCGGCGTTGACATTCGTGCGAATGCCGACTTCCTTAAGGGCCACCTCCCCGGCTTCATCAACATCCCCTTCGCCGAAGTTGGCAAGAACATCGACAAGTTCCCGAAAGACAAGCTGATCATTCTGCAGTGCTACACCGGCCAGACCGCCAGCCAGACCGTTGGCGTACTGCGGATGCTCGGCTACAACGCCAAGAACCTGCACTTCGGGTTCCAGGGCGTGACCGACAACAAGCTGGCGACGGTGACAACGCCGTAACACAGAGATCCGGAGGTGGGGCCTCGCCGGCAGGCAAGGCCCCACTGACCTGAACAGCCACCGGAGGTGAAGGCCATGACCACCACACTCAATCGCCGTGATTTTCTCAAGCTGACCGGCGCCACAGGGACGGCCCTGGCACTGGAATGGGGACAGCCCGGACTGGCCCATGCCCAGGGCGAGGCTGCCGAACAGAAGATCCCCACCATATGCGAAATGTGCACGAGCCGCTGCGGGATCTTTGCGGTCGTCGAGAACGGGAAAGTGACCCGGATCGAAGGGAACCCAGCGCATCCGATTAACCTGGGCCGGCCTTGCGCCCGCGGCAACGCCGGCGTTTCGGCGCTTTATGAACCCGACCGGCTGAAGCAGCCCCTGAAGCGGGACGCGAGCGGGAAGTTGCAACCCATTTCCTGGGAGCAGGCGTTCAAGGAGATCGGCGCCAAGCTGACCGAAATGAAGCTAAAGTACGCACCCGAGACACTCGCCTTTATTGAGTATAACAACCTGAATTCGAGCCTCACGAAGCGCTTTGTTGAGGCCTACGGCTCTCCCAACCACACCGGACATGCCGCGAACTGCTTTGCGAACCGCAACGTCGGGTATTCTGCCGTCTTCGGCTCCCTGCCGACCGTGGACTACAAGAACGTAAAGTACTACCTGAGTCCCGGCCGCAACCTGCTGGGCGGCATCAAGGTCTACGAAGTCGCGGGCCTGGCTGAGGCCAAGGCGCACGGCGCCAAGATCGTGGTGCTCGATCCGCGGTACTCCGAACTGGCGGGCTGGGGCGAATGGCTGCCGATCAAGTCGGCCGGCGACCTGGCGTTCCTGCTGGCCCTGGCAAACGTCCTGATCACCGAGAACCTGTACGCCAAAGACTGGGTGGCGGCGCACTGCAACGGCTTTGATGAGGTGAAGGCGGAAGTCGTGAAGTACACCCCCGAGTGGCAGGTGCAGCATACCGACATTCCGGCCGAAACCGTCCGCCGCATTGCCCGTGACATGGCCAAGGCTGCCCCCGCCGCCGTGATCGATCCCGGCTGGCATGGCGGCAACGGCATGTACTGGAACGGTTACGAGGCGGCGCGGGCCGGCGCCATCGTCAACGCACTGCTGGGCAACATGGGCGCCAAGGGCGGACTGAAGCTCGCCCCCAAGGTGGACCTGGGCACGATCGACACTCCCCCGGAAGGAGCCGCGGTAGATGCCGGCGGGGGTGGCTGAGCGGCCACCGGAGCCCCGGCAGGTGCCGGGCCATGGACCCCGTACCCGAAGCCCGCAGCCGAACGCTACGATGGGCAGGGCACCAAGTACCTCCTCAGCCTCGGTTCCATTCAGGCGCTCCCGCTGGTCGTAGAGAGCAGCCAGCCGTATCCCGTCCGCGCCGGCATCTTCTTCCGGATCAACCCGGTGAAGTCGTCGGGCGACTCCGCCCGGTGGATCAAGGCGCTGCAGAAGTTGGAACTCGTGGTGGCCATCGACACGCAAATGAGCGAGACGGCCATGTACGCGCACTACATTCTGCCCGAGTCCCACTACCTGGAGCGCATGGACGTTATTTCCGTCGCCAGTGACACCATTTCCATCCGCCAGCCGGTCATCAAGCCGATTAACGACACGAAGTCCGGCTACGAGATCATTCAGGGACTGGCGAAGGCGTGTGGCATCGGCGAGTACTTTAACTTCACGATCGAAGAGTACAACGCGGCCCAGCTTGGACCCACCGGCTGGACGCTCCCGCAACTGGAGGAGAAAGGGCTCGTCAAGGCCGCGGCAATACCGGCCGCCTACGACAAGCTGCCGACCTCGTCGGGCAAGGCCGAACTGGTGCACGAAGGCTTCGCCAAGTCCGGCGGCACGCGCGTCTTCGGGTGGGTACCGCCCAAGACCCAGCCGGAAGGCGACAAGCTCCGCCTGCTGCACGGGCATATCGCCGTACACTCCAACGGTTACACCCAGAACGTGCCGGCCCTGTATGCCCGGATGCCGGAGAACGAACTCTGGCTTCACCCGTCCGTCGCCGGACCCAAGTCCATCAAGACCGGCGATTACGTGGAGGTCGCCAACGAGTACGGCAAGGAGCGGCTCAAGGCGCTCGTGACCGAAGGCATCCGGGCCGACTGTGTCTGGATGGCCCACGGTTTCGGCACCATGTCGCCGGACCAGCACCTGGCCTACAAGAAGGGCGCCAACGACGGCGCGCTCTACCCCATCCTCATGACACCGGTGTCGGCGGCCCTGGGTCAGGGCGAAGCGACCGTCACGGTGCGAAAGGTAGGTGGGTAAGCGATGGCACGCTACGCATGTTTCATGGATCTCTCGATCTGTGCCGGGTGTGAGTCCTGCACGGTGGCCTGTCAGAACAAGAACGATCTGACTGCGGACATCGCGTTTACGAAAATCCACCGGTATCAGGAAGGGACATTCCCCAACCTGAAGTCCACCTTCGTGCCCAACCAGTGCCTGCACTGCGACAATCCGCCGTGCGCGGACGTCTGCCCGACCGGCGCGACCTACAAGACGGCCGAGGGGCCGGTGCAGGTTAACGACAAGCAGTGCATCGGCTGCAAGTACTGTATCGCGGCGTGCCCGTTCGGCGCCCGGACCTACGACGCAAAGGCGCACGTGGTGAAAAAGTGCTCCGAGTGCTACGACCGGCTTCAGGCCGGTAAGACGCCGGCCTGCGTCCAGACCTGCATCACCGGCGCCCGCCAGGTCGGGAACCTGGATGACGCCAACGACCCCATCCACAAGGTCATCGCCCAGCCAAACACCGTCAAGGTGGGCGGCACCAACTTCTACTTCAAGCTGCCCGAGGGCATCGCGCGGACGGTCCTGCCGGCTGACTCCAAGGAATCGGCGGTCACCTATGCCTGGCAGTCGATTCTGCAGCCGTTCGGCCAGATGGCGCTGGGCGGCGCCGCCGGTGCCGTGCTGCTGAGTGCGGCCGCGTTTGTGGTGAAGTCCGTGAAGAAGGAGGGCGACGAGCATGGCGATCACTAACCAGGTCCCGAGGGCAGCGGCACAAGCCCGCCCGGACATGGTCTATCGCTTCAGCGTGGCGGAACGGATCGCCCACTGGAACCATGCGCTCTCGTTCATCGTGCTGTTCATTACGGGTTCAGCCCTGGTCTTCCGTGGGTTCGCTGCGCTGCTGGGCCGCGACGGCCTGCTCGCAGCCGG
Organism: Symbiobacteriaceae bacterium; assembly: GCA_036504075.1. Classification (GTDB taxonomy): domain Bacteria; phylum Bacillota; class Sulfobacillia; order Symbiobacteriales; family Symbiobacteriaceae; genus DASXVX01. The sequence continues at coordinate 44,944 of DASXVX010000098.1, forward strand.
GCTGGTGCACCGGGTGGGAGCCGGATTCTTCACCGTGCTGACGATTCCGGTGCTGGTCATCGGGGCACGGCGGCTTGCCGGCGAGTGGGTCCGGACGTCGTTCCAGTTCGATCAGGACGACCGGCGCTTCCTGGTGCTGTTCGCCCGGGACTTCTTCGGGCTGAAAGTGAAGCTGCCCGACCAGGGCCGGTTCAACGCCGGCGAGAAAATCAACTCGATTTTGCAGATTCTGGGCTGGCCGGCCATGGTGATTACGGGCTGGATGCTGGTCTGGAAAGACGCCTTCTCCCCCGCCGTCGTGCAGTGGGTGCTCGCCATCCACTCCTTTACCGCCTTTCTCCTGGGTGCGGCGGTCATCGGCCATATCTACCTGGCGTCGCTGCACCCCCATGCCCGCCCCGGCTTCACCGGCATGACCACCGGCTGGGTTCCCGCCTGGTGGGCCAAAGGTCACTACCGCAAGTGGTACGATTCGGCCACCGGACGGCCGACCCGATAACACGCCCCCGTCCTGCAGCGAGAGCCGGCGCCTGAGGGAATCACCCTCAGCGCCGGCTCTTTCGCAGCCGTGCTCTTCGTCGACACCGAAGGTGGTCAGGTACTCGGTCACGGAGATGCCGGCGCCGGTGAGCAAACCTGGGGGAGCCGCAGGGCGCCGCCATTGATGACCGGAACCGCTGTAACGGGCTTGCGCCGTCTTGGGTGCACCAAGGGCTGCTTGTGGCCCGTGGCAGCGCTTGACAGAAGCGGATATCGTTAGTACACTGTTTCCAGGTACTTCCATCCGGGAGGTGGTAGTGTGCCACTCACGAAGCTGGAGAAGCTGGTGCGCTCAGGACAGTACGCTCAAGGGATGCGTGAGTTCCTGGCGCTGGAGAAGGAGTCGCTGACTCCGGGGCAGCTCGGCTTTGCGTATCACTGTGTTTCGGTTTGCCAGTACCAGACTGACAAGATCTTTCCCGCGCTCGAATATGCGAAAAGGGCTGAGGAGCAGGCGATCCTAGCCGGCAACGACGTCCTCCTCGGGCGCATCTGGTCTAACTTGATTGCGTGCTGCATGGACATCGGTGATACGCACCTGGCCGTGGAGTATGGAGAGAAGTGGCTGGCGAACATTGACCGGTTCCCAGAACTGCGGAGTCAGACAGCCAAGGTCCATTTCAACTTGGCTCAGACGTTCCGGGTGCGTAAGGAGTTCTCCCGGATGTTTGAGCACTTCGATCTCGGCATGACCTACATAGGTGACATGCCCGTCTCTCTTCGGGTCCACTTCCATCAGGTCTACGCCTGGTGCCTGTACTCGCACGAACGAATTGCTGAAGGCGACTTCCAGGCGCAGCGGGCAGGCGAGCTGGTGGAGGAGTCGGACGTCGAAGGCATCCGAGAGCATCTCTTGCTCAAGGGGTATCGAGCGTACCAGATGGGTGACGTCCAGAACGCCATGCACATCTGCGAGGAGTTCATCGTCCCCGATGCGCCGACAACGAAGCGGCAGGAGTTCTGGGCCCTCTGGATGATTGGGATGGCTGCCTGCGACTTTGGCAACTTCGAGCACGGCATGGCAATATCCGCCCTCACCCTGGACCTGGCCACCAGCATCAAGCACTCCGAGTTCATCAATCGAGCCAGTGAACTGAGGCGTCGAGCCTATCGGCTCGGGACGCTGCATAGCGGAGATGACCCGGCGGGCTAAGCCCGCCTTCTCCTGAGGAGCAATTTCTCTGGCAGCGAAAATCATGCTGGAGGGAAAAAGCACCGAACCTTCCAGGGGTCAGGGCGGACGAAAAGGAATCATGTCATAGGAGGGTGATCCCTGTGAAGAAGACTACCGTGATCCTGCTGACCCTGATCATTAGCCTTCTCGCGCTGACGTCGACGGCTCTGGCCGACAGAGGTGGCATCGTTACCCTTAGCGTGGCGCCCGGGGCCACGAACACGATCCGCTAACTGGGGGGCCGGCAGAGTCCGGCCCCTTTCTCTGCGCTGATGTTTCGCTGGGAGATTATATGGCCCCATATTCTTCCAATACTCGCTCCCAGGTGATATGCTGCACCCAGCATCTGGAAGCGAGGTGTTGGGTTTGCGGAAGATCGGTGTAGCGGTGCTCCTGGCAATCTGCACGCTCCTGTCCGGTCTGGGCGCCCGGCCGGTGATGGCCGAATCGCTGGCGTCAGAGTTCTGGTGGGTCGACCCGAGTCAGGCGTTCGTGGTCAACGGTCAGTTGGTGTGGACACAAGTCCGTAACGACCTGTGGGACCACGCCGGGGTGGAAGCCTCGGAGATGGCCCGGGGCCTGGGGCTCAACTTCCCGAGCCCGGATTATCGGGACCATGTTCCGTCCAGCGTGAAGCTGGAAGACCAGACCTTCGTCGAGAAGAAGCCTGGGACGTGCACGTTCATCTGGAGCCGGGACTGCTTCAACTCCAAGGCCCCCAGGGTGGAGAAGGTCTGGTTCCACTCTGGAAACCTTAACCGGGTCGTCGTCATGTCCTGGGACGATACCTACTGGAACGGGCAGCGGAAAGGTGACGGTTTCTACATCCGGGATGGGAAGCGGTTCGTGCGGTTCGACGAGGTCGCGCCGGCCTTCGGGGGCTATGTCCATCAGGACAGTCGAGGTCTGATCTACGTCGACATGCCGCCCCGGGTGCCTGGTCTTCAAGCAGCCGAAGCGTGCGTGATGAACGGTCAGTACGACACTTGCGATCTCGCCTCCATGCTGCTGCCGGAGGCGGTCGGCACCCGTGGTAGCGAGGACGCCTTCTGGCTGCTGGGCTATCAGGCGGACACCCGGAGTCGGGACGGCGTGTACGGCCGCCTGTTCCGCATGTGGAATCAGGCGGGGCTCCGCTACGACGGGCGTAAGCCGACGGCGCTGGACACCCTGACCGAGGCCATCGACAAAGTCGTCATCCTCGTCTCAACCGCTTACCTGATCGACGCCGGCATGGATGCGCTGATGTGGCGGTACGCCCCGGCGGAGGCGATGAAGGCGGCTCAGTTCCAGGCGGAGCGGGACTACCGTGTCGCCGCCTACATGGCGGCGAAGGCGCCGGCGGCCGTGGTGGCCAGGGCGGCAGAGAAGATGGTGGGAGAGTCCGTGCTGCCTGAGATGAGCCGCCCGCCCGGCCGTGGCTTCTATTACCTGGTGAGGTCGTACCCGAGTCCGGCGCCCGCCCGGGCCCAGGAGGAGCTGGCGGGCGGCTTTGTCCGGCCGATCCCCGGCTACCCCGGCAAGTACCTGGTGAAGGAGTTCGGGACCCGTGCGGACGGGTACTGGATGGACAACTACGTCTGCGGGACCTGCATCGAGGCGAAGGGGAACTACGACTGGCTGGTGAAGAACGGGCGAATCAACCCCTCCTTCTACAAAACGGAGGACGGGGCGATCCCGAAGATCGTGAAGGAGCTGCGCATCCACGTTCGGGAAACCGCGATGTTTGACGACAACGTTTACTGGGCGTTTGAAGGCAAGAGCTTCATGGATGCGTTCAGGACCTACTTGGGTGAGTACCATCCCGACCTGTACGAGCTGCTCGACAGCAAGGTTTTCTTCAGCACACCCTAAGAGGGGGCTACCTGCATGAGCTGGACTTCTGTGTTCGTTGCGGCCGACAGTGAATTCGTGCCGCCAGATGGGTTCCTGGAACGGGTTGCGGAAGTGCTCCGCGCACACGGGGTCATCGGCGACCTGGTTTCTGATCAGGAGCCGGGCCGGGTCTCAGTCACCTACGGACCGGGGCCCAAAACCACCGAGCTCTCCGAGTTCGGCCGCTGCGACTTCATCAGCGTCTATGTAAGCGGCGAGCCCGAGATGCTGTGGGACAGCGAAGGCCCGTGGTGGGAATCCCGGTTCTTCGTTGAGCTCAGGGAGTTTGGGACGGAGGCTGAGAGCATCCGAGAGATCCTGGAGCGAGAGCTGCAGATCCCCTGCCTCACGGCGAAGTACGCCTACGTCATGTAGATCCACGACATCGGTACGGGCGCCCCATTCGGGCGCCCGTAAAGGGTGGGAAAGGTCAGCACCCCGGAGCCGCCGGTAGCGGCAGGCGAACCCTGAGCCACGTCTCCCCGGGGCGGCTCTCCGCCCAGACCCGGCCTTCCTGGGCGTCCACCAGGTTCTGCACGATGGCCAGCCCGATGCCGGCGCCGCCCGTTTCCCGGGACCGGGACTTATCGGCCCGGTAAAAGCGCTCGAATATATGCGGCAAGTCGGCGGGCTGGATTCCCGGCCCGCCGTTGCCAATGGCCACTGTGCCGCTCCCATCTACCACCACCCTGACCCACTCGCCTTCCGGCGCGTACTTCCCGGCGTTGTCCAGCAAGTTCACCAGCACCTGCACCAGGGCGTCCCGGTTGGCCAGCACTACCGGCCCCGCGGGCGGCAAGTCGGCCGTAACCGCCAGCGCCCTGGCCTCGAACAGCGGCATCATGCCCGCCAGCACCTCCCCCACGGTCCGGGAGAGGTCCAGCGGCGCCCGCACCAGGCCGCCCCGCGGGACGGCGTCGCTGACGGACAGCGAGTGAATCGCCTCCACCAGCCGGGTCAGCCGGGCGACCTCCTCGGCCACCTGCTCCAGGTTCCGCTCGTCGGCCGGGAGCAGGCCGTCCCGCATGGCGCAGAGCAGGCCCTGGGCGCTAGTCAGCGGGGTCCGGAGTTCATGGGCCACGTTCTGGACCAGGTCCCGCCGCAGTTGCTCCACCCGGGAGAGCGATTCGGTCATCTGGTCGATGGCCCGGGCCAGGCGGCCCAGTTCGTCCCGGGCAGACTCGCCAAGCCGCCGGCTGTAATCGCCGGCGGCTACGGCCGCGGCCACCTCCTGAATGCGCAGCAGCGGCCGGATAATCTGCCGGGCCAGCAGCCAGGCCAGCACCCCGGCCGCCACCGACGTCACCACCGTCGTCCCCGCCAGCCAGTACCCGGTCTGCCGGAGGAAGCCGGGCAGCTTGTCCGTCGTCATCATATCGCCGTGAATGATCACCAGGTAGGCCAACTGACGAACGCCGACGCCCGCCGCCACCACCGCCAGCACGACCACGCCGATCTGCACGAATGCCAGCCGGGACAGCAGCGATTTCATGGCGTCCCTCCCAGCTTGTAGCCGATGCCCCGCACGGTGATGATCAAGTCGCAATCCGGGTCCGCCGCCCGCAATTTGGCGCGCACCTTGCCGATATGGGCGTCGATCGTCCGGTCCAGCACGTACTTCTCGCCAAAGCTGTAGATGTGCTCCAGCAGGGCATCCCGGGTGCGGATGCGGCCGGGGTGCTCCATGAGCGACTGCAGCAGGCGGAACTCAATCGCCGTCAGGGCCGGGACCGGCGTGCCGTTCAAGGTGACCTCGTGCCGGTCCGGGTCCATGCTCAACGGACCGTGGGTCAAAACGGAAACGACCGGCGCCCCCCGCTGGGAGGTGCGCCGGAGCAGCACTTTCACCCGCGCCACCAGTTCCTGCGGGTGGAACGGTTTGGTCAGGTAGTCGTCGGCCCCGGTCTCCAGGCCGGCCAGTTTGTCTTCGATGGCGACCCGGGCCGTGAGCATGAGCACCAGCACGGTCGATTTCGCCCGCAGCCGCTCCAGCACCGCGATGCCGTCGATTGTCGGCAGCATCCAGTCGAGCACGACCAGGTCTGGGTTCAGCCGCCGGCAGAGTTCCAGGGCGGCGGCGCCGTCGTACGCCTCCGCCGTCTCATAGCCGGCCTGGTTCAGGTAAAGGCGAATCACCGAGACGATTTTCACGTCGTCGTCTACGATGAGCACCAAAGACATTTCACAGGCCCCCTGTCTCCCCCTGGACCCACGCGTCGGCCGGGTAGCCCCGCTGCTCCCAGTAGCCCGATTCCGCCGCCGCGATCAGTTCGACCCCGTTGACCCACTTGACCGATTTGTACCCGTACATGCGCGGGACGATGAGCCGGACCGGACCGCCCAGCGGCGTAGGCAGCGGTGAGCCATCCATGACGTAGGCCAGCATCACGTCTTCCGCACGGGCCACGGAGATGGGCAGCGTGTCGGTATATTCCCCATCGCCGGAGTAGAACTTGACGTATGCGGCATCCGCCCCTGCGCCGGCCCGCTTCAGCAGGTCGGACAGGCGCACGCCTTCCCAGGTGACGTGTAAGACCGACCAGCCCGTGACGCAGTGAAAGTCACTTACCTGGACCGTTCGGGGCAGTGCGAGAAACTCCTGCCAGGAGAGCTTCAACGGCCGCCCGACCAACCCGGAGACCTGCATGTTCCAGGTCCCTTCGTGAAAGTGCGGAATCTCGGTCACGGTGTAGACCCGGAACCGCCCCTTGCCGCCACCGCCCTCGGGCGGGTTGCTGGCCACCGGCGGCACGAACTCGGTTCCGGGGCCAACGGGGGCGTGGGCAGGGCCGTCGCCGCCGCCGGCAGTCGGGGGCGAGAAACCGGGCACGCCCAGATTACGGCCCAGGCTGCCCCAGGCGACCGCGCCCACCACGGCGGCGGCGCCCGCCAGGAAGACCCGGCGACCGTCCGCTTCGGTGGTGACCGGGAGAATGTGCCACTTGAAGTATCGGGTCAGGGCGTGGGCGGCGGCCCAGGGGAATGCGAACCAGGTGAGCAGGTCGTGCCAGCGCAGCGCCGATTCCGCCCACTCGGGCGGCAGATAGCGGTGCATGCACAGCACGAGGCCGGTCAGGGCCCAGCCGGCCAGCAGGCCCACCAGCAGCACCACGTTGGCCTGCTGGCCCACCCGCTGCGCGAGCCGCTTCCAGTGGGCGGCGGCCAGCGGCAGGTACTGCAGCAGCAGGAGCACGGAGGCCACGCCGGAGAAAATGTGCAGGTAGCGCAAGACGACCCGGGCGGCCCCCAACTCCCGGACTGCCGGGACGTACAGCAGAATACCGCTGAACAGCAGAAACAGCAAATTCCAACCGTTGTAGCGATGCAACTTGGTCAGCGTCGGACCGGTCATTGCCAGCCACCTCCGTGTTCCCATATTGCCATGGTTGTGTGAAGGAAATTCGAAAATGGGGGCTGCAGTCGCTCATCACCGACAGGGAGGGCATCACGAATGGTCAAGCGTTGGCAGGTTGGACTGGTGGCGGTTGTGGGGGCAGCGGTATTCGTGGCCGGGTAGCTTCATGGACGGCGATCCGGCCACGCCGTAGGCAAGGTAACCGGTCATGTTCAGCTATGCGTCCGGTCATGTTCAGCCATGCGTCCGGTCATGTTCAGCTCTTGTACACGTCTTGATCTGCCGTGCGTCCGGTCATGTTCAGCCCTTGTACACGTCTTGATCTGCCGTGCGTCACCGGACTGACGGGTAGAGTTGCCGGCAGAAAACGAACCCGACGCTCCCAGGAGCGCCGGGTTCGTTTTCTTAGGAAGCGCTGCGCTTCCGCCACCACCACCAGCCGCCCGCCAGGACCACCAGCAAGCCGAGCACTCCCGCCCCGGCGACCGGCAGCCAGGCGGGGCGCCCTCCGGCCACGGTGGCCGGCATCTCAGGCACAGCCGCCGCCGGCCCGGTTGGCGAAGCCGTGGCCGGCTCCGAGGTGGCCGGGGCTGCCGCCGGCGATGGCACATCTGGCGCCGCCGGCCTGACCCGCTTCAGCGCCACCGCCAGCAGGTCGTCCGCCAGGGCGGGCGGCACCGATCCCGAGCCATACGGGTCAAGCGTGCGGGTCGTCCAGCTCCGCGCCGAGACCTCGCCGGCGAAGTCCGCCGGCATCTGGCGCACGACCTCGCTCAAGGCCGCCTGCCGGACTTCAGGGCCGGCGTCGGACTCGTACGTCATGCCGGCCAGCCGGGCCCAGCTGTCGGGGGTGTCGCCGGGAAAGGCGGGACCCCCGTCGCGCCGGTAGTCGCGCAGAGCGGTCACGTAGCGTGTAATCAGGCCAGGATTGCCGGGGCCGAACACGGCGCCGGCCAGAAGACGAAGGTCGTTCTGCCGGAGTTCCCAATCCCCGGGATTCGCCTTCAGGAAGGCGGCCGAGCGTTCAAACACCTGCGGCAGCATGGCGTTGGCCGCCTCACCGGACAGCCGCCCGTCCCGGACCGGCGCCCAGTTGTAACCGTCGTTGCCGAGGTAGAGCGAGGAAATCCCGGCCTGCACCCGCCGGAGGTCTTCCCGGGCGAACGGTTGCTTGTCCAGCAGCGCCTGAAGTTCGGCCGGCTCGTCCAGCCACCAGGCGTTTTTCATGGCCACCTGCAAGTCAAAATCCGGCTCCAGGTCCCGCCACTCCCAGGCCAGCGCACCGTCCTTATAGCTGTAGCCCGGCGTGGTGTTTGGCCGGATATCCTCCGCCTTCAGCGGCCGGTCTGCGGTCAGGTAGGCTTCCGCCCGTCCGATAGTCCCGTCCCAGAACTTGCCGGTCTGCAGGATGTATGTAAGCTTGAGGTCCCTGTCGGCGTGCTTGGTGCTGCCGCCTACGCTGATGTTGTAGCGGACTTCCAGGTCCAGGGGCTGGCCCCGCCTGAAGTCCAGATGCCAGAGCGCCCAGTCCGACTCCTCGCCGTCGAACGTGGCCTTCCGCTTCTCGTAAGGCAGCGGTACGCCCGCAACCGTCACGCTGAAATCCGCTGCGCCTATGTACGCTTCCGATCGCTGCTTCAGGGGCACCTGCAGGGGAAAGCCGGCATCCATGGTTTCGTCCGCTGCCGGTACGAAATGAAAGCGTACCCGCACGTCGGCGGCCACCGGCCGGTCAAGCCATCCGCCGGCCTCCCGGTGCAGGGCAATGTCGATGCGCTCGCTCTCCATACGGACCTTGCTGGAGTATACGGGCTGGAAGCCGGGGCCCAGGTTCCGCATGGGGGTCGAATCTGCCAGGGCGGTGCCGGAAAGCAAGACCAGCACAAAGGCCATGAGAACGACTCGGACAGCCACGGGCATCACTCCTCTCGGATACGACGCCGCCCCGGCGGCGAAAGTTCCGCATCCCGCCCGCGCGGCTTTTCGCCAGTGCCAAATGCGCCACGCCATAGGTCCCGACGAGGCGGTTGTGGGGGCAGCGATACCGGTAGCCGATGGCATACCGGGGACCCGGAATCCGGCCGATCCCATGATGAAGCCTGCACTTACGCGTATTACGCCCGGTGTCGGCAAAGGTCTCCTGTGGGTCTGACGGGGCGGACGCCCCTGATTCCACTCTTGCAGGCTGTAGCCTTCTTCAGCATGCAAGAGCGGGCAGAGGGCTGCCGCGGACCTGGCTTTTGGGCCAAAAACTGCACCAAAGGTGAGGGTTTCACCACCCTCCGTCCGTCCTTGCCGCCGTTCGGACGGCTCGTTCATGCAAATCGGGACAGAGCGGGGCCTGGGGGGCCCGGACGCCCTGCCACACCTTTCGCTCAACTTTTTTCGCCCTTCCTTGGCTTGTGCTGTAAAATTCTTGAGCGAGGACCAGCCAGTACTCCGGATTGTCCCGTTGTTAGGCCTCCATGAGGGTCGAATCTCTGCAGATAGAGTCGAATCAAGTCGAGTTTGCTCGCCATACCCACTGAAACGCAGTCGCTAAGGCAGCCTCGCTCACATTTTTGACACTCCCTGCGCGGATGGCCTGTTAAAAAAGTGAGCGAGGAGCCGATAGGGTCAGAGCCCCACTTCGAGCATCCTCCCAGGCGAATACATACAGGTTCACGGCCGGCAAGGGGATGCCCCTGACGGCCGTTTCCACGTCACCGTACAGCTACGATGATTACGCGTGCGCACACGCGTATCACACCAGCAACTACGCGTATGATGCCTGCAGACACCATGATAAAGACCCGGCCTACGGGGCAGCTTCATGGACCGCGATGCCGGCCGGGATGGCATCCCACTGAGTGCACAAGACCACCCTGCGCCGAAACGGCCGGGCGGTCTTGTGATGCAGGCGCCGGCCTTCCCACCTTGGCGGAGTCGAATTTGAGCACCGCTTCCCGGTTCAGGAGCACGATCAGGCTCTCCCCCACTTTCGCAATGCCATCCACGCCGTCCAGCCGATTGACGATCCCCTCCGGGGGCGGCGCAATTGCGCCGGCCGGGGCCGTAAGCACCTGGTCTACGGCGTCAACCACACAGCCAATCCCGGCCGAGCCGCCATGATCCGGGAGCCGCCCCTCACAGCTTGAAGCGAGCGACCTGGGCCTGCAGCACCCTGGCCGTTTCGGCCAGACTCGCTGCTGAGGCAGCGATCTCCTCCATGGAGGCGTTCATCTCTTCCACCGAAGACGAAACCTCTTCAGCCGACGCCGTGTTCTCGCCGGTGACCGCCGCGATCCCTTCCATCGCTCGGGTCACCTGATCCGAACCGGCCGCCATCTCCTCCGCGGCCGCGGTGTTCTCCGCAGCAACGGCCGCCACGGAATCGATGCCCTGAACCACCTGCCGGCTGGCAGCGGCAATCTGGCGGGCTTCAGCGGCAATCGCACCGGCGGCCCGGGCCGTACCCTCCGCTCCCGCCAGGATCTCTTTCAGCGCCTCTCCTGCCTCGGCCGCCAGTTTGGACCCTTCCTCCACCTCAACCTTGCCCTGCTCCATGGATCTGACCGTCTGCATGGTGCCCTTCTGGATGTTGCGGATGATCTCCGAAATCTCCTTGGTCGATGTGCCGGCTCGTTCGGCCAGCTTGCGGACCTCATCGGCTACCACGGCAAACCCCTTGCCGTGCTCGCCCGCTCGGGCGGCCTCAATGGCGGCGTTCAGCGCCAGCAGGTTGGTCTGGGCGGCAATGTCCGCGATCACCTGGGTGATCTCCCCGATCTGCTCGGAGAGCTTGCCCAGTTCCTTCATCTGTTCGGCGGACTCCAAGACTGCTGTGCGGACCCGCGCCATCCCGTCCACCGTCTTGTCAACGACCTGACTCCCCTTCACGGCAGTCGCCATCGCCTGTTCTGCCGACGCCGAAACCTCGCCGACTTTGGCGACGACCCCGTCGACGGAAGCGACCATGGCGCCTGCCGAACCGGCCGTCTCCTGGGAACTCCGGGCCTGCTCCTGGGCGCCCCCGGCGATCTGGGTGATGGCGCTGCGTAGTTCCTCCACCAGGCGATTGGCCGCATTGACCGAATTCGCCTGATCCGTGGCGCCGGCAGCCACCTGCCCTACCGCATGCGCCACGCTCTGTGCGGCTTGCGCGACCTCTTCGGTCGTGCTGGTAAGCTGCTCGGCCGAACTCGCTACGGTCTGGGACGAACTACTGACCTGGTGGAGCACATCGCGTAAGTTCCTGGCCATGACATTAAAGGACTTGGTCAGATCGCCCACTTCGTCGTTCGAACCGGTCTTCAGGTCCTCGGCCGTCAGGTCCCCCTGGGCAACGCGCGCAGCAGCGACCGCCACCCGAGTGACGCCCCGGCTGATCGCCCGTGACAGGAGCAAGGCCAGGAGCAGGCCAATTACCAACGCCCCGGCGGAGATGGCGATCAGGTACAGGCGGGCCGACGCGTACTCGGCATTCCCGTCTTTGCTGGCCTGATTGGCCCCCTGCACGTTCGCCTGCTTGAGGCTTTCGAGCAACGCCAGCGCTGAGTCCGCCGCGGACTTGCCCTCGGTGGCCCAGGTGATTACCGCCAGATCGTCCTCTTGTCGGGTGCTGAGCGCTACCACCTTGTCTTCTACGGTCGTCCACGTGTCCAGCAATGGTCCCAACTGCGGATAAAGCCGTTTCTCCTCCGCGGTGGCGATGAGCGGTTCGTACCTGGCGCGTAGTTCCCGAATGTCTCCCCGGGTGGTCTTGATTTCGGCGCTGATTCTTTCCTTCCCCGAGCTGTCGTCGACTGAAATGTGCTTGTAAGCCAGGGTCCGCAGCCGCTCCGCCTTGGTCTGAATACCGCCCAGGGCCTCTACGCTGGGAAGCCAGTGCGCGGCGATGTCCGTCGCATTCTGGTTTACCCTGGCTAGCTGGAGGGACGCGTAAATGGCCTGAAAACCCATCATGAACAGCACGATTAAAAACGTACCGGCGATCTTGATGCCCACTGGCAACCTCATGAGACATTTCCCCCTGCAACGACGTGATCGTGCGTAATTTCTCTCGGTGCGCCATGCTAAATTGGTCCGAAGGCCGACAGCAAATCCGACAGCGGGGTGACTCCCGCCACCACATGCCCGCTCTCTTCCGCCCACAGAACCAGGGGCGCCAGACACCGCATCAGGAAGCAAATTGCCCGGTGGTCAAAGCCATGACGTTCCCGCATCTGAAACGCGAGGAATTCCAGTGTGGCCGGGGTCAAGTACGCCGGTGCATACTGACCGCCATCGGTGGCGCCTGGTCCTTCTATCTCCCACCACAGGCCGTAAACCAGGGCAGCATCCAGAAAGGACTGCTGGTCCGCCTGGTCCACCCCTGCGCGTTCCAGGGCCGATTCATACTCGTCCAACCAGCCATGAATGTATGCATCCGACTCTGGCGTCAAAACCACTTCCGGCACCTCCTACAGGCGGAACCGGCTGATCTCAACCTGGAGTCCGGCTGCCACATCTGCCATATTTTTGGAAGCCTGGGCGATCTCCAGAACGGAGGCATTCATCTCCTCCACGGACGCCGATACCTCTTCGGCTGCGGCTGCGTTCTCCTCGGAGACGGTCGCCACCGAACCCACACCCCGGATCATATCTTCAGCACCCGCCGCCATCTCTTCAGTGGCCGCTGTGTTCTCCTCGGACACGGCGGCAACGCTGTTCGTGGCGTTGACTACGTCCCGATTGGCAGCGGAAATCTCGCGGGCGGCGACCGCAATCGCGTCGACATCGCCCGTGACCTGGCGCACGACGGCAAGGATCTCCTGCAAGGCTTTGTCGGCGTCCGCAGCGCGTTCCGTCCCTTCTGCCACTTCGACGGTGGCCTGCTTCATCGCTTCGACCACCTGCTCGGTGCTCTTGCCGATACTTCCGACCAGACCGCTGATCTCTTTGGCCGACTTTCCGGCCCGCTCCGACAGCTTGCGGACTTCGTCCGCCACCACTGCGAAGCCCTTGCCGTGTTCGCCGGCCCTGGCCGCCTCAATGGCTGCGTTGAGAGCCAGCAGGTTCGTCTGGTCGGCGATGCCGGTAATCGCCCCGGTGATCTCGGCGATTTGGACGGACATTTGCCCGAGCGCCACGACCTGCTGCTGGGTCTGAAACACCCGGGTGCGGATTTGGCCGATCCCCCTGGAAGTGGCCTCGACCACCTGCCGCCCGTGTTCGGCCGTGCGGGTCGCCGTCTGTGCGGACGAAGAGACCCGGTCTGCTTTTACCACCACATCGTCGATGGCCGTCGCCACCCGCCCGACGATGCTTGCCATCTCCTGGGCGTTACCCGCTTGGTCCTGCGCACCGCTCGCAATCTGGCCAATGGCAGCCTGCAGTTGCTCCACCGCGGCGCGTGTCGTGCGTACCGACACCATCTGACCGGTGGCGCCCTGGGCTACCTGACTGACCGCCTGGGCCACGCCAAGGGCTACATCGGAGACCTGCTCGGTGTTCGCCTGCATGTGCCGGGCCGATGTGGCGACGGTATTGACCGAGTTCTGCACTTGCGTGACGAGTGACCGGAGTCCGGCAATGGCCTGGTTCAGGGCGTCGGACATGACCCCGACTTCGTCCCGGGATTTCACCAATAGCGGTTTCACCTGGAGGTTCCCGCCGGCCAGTTCCCATGCGACGGCGGCCACTGCCACGACCGGCCGGGTAATCATCCGGGCGACCAGGTACCCCACCACCAGCAACAGCACCACAGTCACGACCGCCATCAACATGCTGTACAGGACGGCCTCTTTGCTTTGGGCCTCCGCGTGGGCTTGGGCTGCTTGTGCGATGTCGTCGGCATTTTTCATCAGGACGTCAACCTTGGCGACCACCTTGTCGCTCAGCGGCTTGGTCACCTCAAGCATCAGGGTGATGGCCTCCTGGGTTTTGTCCTGTTGCTTGAGAGCGATTTCCTGATCGATGAGGACCCCAAGGTCCGCCAGTTGCGTGTCGAGCTCACCCAGTTGTTGAAGGGTGGACTGGTCTGCGCCCTTCTTGAGGCCCGTGATCAGACTGGCCACGTCTGTCCGTCCTTGGGTGAGCGCTTGCAGATAGCTGTTTTGCGGAATCAGGAGAAACCCGCGCACAGCCAACAACTGCTTGTCCAGGTGGATTTTCAGTTCTTGAAGGGCCTGGGCATTTTCGTGGGCGGCCACGGCCAGGCGATACTGTCGGGAGACATCTTGCATCTCCACCGTGGTAAAACCTACCAGTAAGATCAGCAGCAGCGTTGCCACAAAGCTGGACGACAAGATTTTCAGCGTCAGGTTCACTTTCACAGCGGTTGCACCTCATTTGGTTACGACTTGTATGGTCAAACACAGACCTGATCGCGCCCGGTTCGTTTCGCCTGGTATAAGTTCTGGTCGGCTGTGGCCGTCAGCACTTTTGCGGTCGGACCGTGGCGTGGATAGGTGGCGATGCCGATACTCACGGTAATGTGAAACTCTCGCCCATCGGCCTGAATGGGCGTGTCCCGCACGTAGCCGTGGATCCTTCTGGCCAGGGCGAGCGCATGCGCAGCCGTAGTCTCCGGCAGAATCACCGCCATCTCATCGCCCCCGCACCGGGCCGCGATGTCAGTCGACCGCGCGCCCAAACGAATTCGCCCGGCTACCTCCCGCAGAACCAGATCACCAGCCTGGTGACCAAATTCGTCATTAATGCACTTGAAGTGATCGATATCCAAGAACAGGAGCGACAGGGGGCGCTGATACCGATCGGCACGATTCAGCTCGCATTGCAGTTGGGTCTCAAATTCCTGCCGGTTGAGCAGGCCGGTAAGCCCATCGCGCGTGGAAGCGGTCCGCAGATCCGCCATCACGACCTCCGACCGGGCCGCCATGCTGTTAAAGGCGTGGGCCACCTGTCCAAACTCACTCTCCCCGGTGATATCAATCCGCACCGACAGGTCGCCCTGTTCCATGCGGCGGGTCTTCTGCTCCAGTTCCCGCAAGGGTTTCAGCAGGTACCGGTGAATGTGCTCCGCACTGTGCAGCACGTGCGCCAATAGCAACCCGCAGCAGACCAGCAGCAGGTACATGAATCGTGAGCCGGCCAAGCGGGTCTGGTCGATCTGAAGGGCGATCTCAGCGAGATTTGCGTCGTACTGTTGACTCAGCAGGTCGGTGACCCGGGAAAGCTGCGAATCCAACCGCACAGCCAGGTCCGGGGCCGCCGCCGCCATCTGTGCGGGATCCATTTCGTGCATGTCCCGGAAAATGTCTTTGAAGCGCTCCCACTCGAGGTGGGCCGACTCGATCATGTCCTGTTCAGCGGTAGTATGAAATACGCCGTGCAAAGCGTCGTCGAACCGCTGATCAACCGTCTGGATCGCAGCGTCCGACGCCCCTGTGTTGCGGTAAACGAGGCACTCGTCACCCCGGCGCCCCGCCTCGAAAACCGCCGCTTCAAGCTGTGAGGTGACATGCACCCGCCGTACGGAGCGCTGAACTTCTCTGCCCAGGTCGAAGAGTGTCCCGAGCAGCGAGAAACTGGCGGCGGCCAGTGGCAGCAGCAGGATTACCAGCAGCACGCCCCAGCGCAACAGAAAACGGAAACGCAACGTTTGCCGCTCCGCTCTTAACAACTGCAACCAGATCACGTCCTATGCAGGCTTCCGCTTAATCAGCCGCGCTGCGGTCGAGCCGGCCCTGGTATGACATCAGCGGCCCCGGGCGGGCCCATAAGTACCCCTGCCCGTACGCCACGCCCAGTTGCTTCAGAATTTCGGCGTCAATCCGACGCTCGACTTGCTCGGCGACGACCTCCTTGTTCAGGATGTGAGCGATATCAACCACCGCCTTGGTGAGGGCACGTTGCCGATGGTCGGTATCCAGATCACAGGTAAAGTAGCCGTCCAACTTTACGTAATCGACGGGCAGAGCCCGCAGGTAGGCAAAGGACGAGAAACCGGAGCCAAAGTCGTCGAGGGCAAACCGGCAGCCCAGGTCACGCAACTCTCGCATCCGCCGCTGCACCCGCTCGATCCCCATCAGCGCGGCCGTCTCCGTTACTTCAAAGCAAATCCGGTCATAACGGACGCCTGCGCACTGAACGGCCTCCCGGATGAAATCGACGATGGCGTCGTCCGAGAGCGTCAGTCCCGACAGATTCACAAAGACCCGCCAGCCTGGGAATTCGGCCAGCGTCGCCAGTACTTTTTTGATGACGCACCGGTCGATTTCCGGCATGATGCCAAAGCGTTCGGCAGTCGGAATGAACGAACCCGGGGGTACGACCCGGCCGTCCGGCAGTTGCATGCGCACCAGCGCCTCGACATGGCTGTGGTATTCGTTAGCCCGAAGGTCCACCACCGGTTGGAACAGTACCACCATGCGGTCGGTCTGAATGGCGTCCTTGATTTGGGCGATGCAGCGGGCCGCTTCCGTGACCGCATCGTCCCGGTCGCAGAAACAGCGGGCCACCACCCGGTTTCGCCCGAGCGTCTTGGCATCCCGCAGGGCGGAATCTACCAGCACCATCGCTTCTTCCGCCGACACTTCTCCTTCCATCGTGGTGAGGCCAATGGAAACCGTGAGTGGGAAGGTGTGACCGTCCCAGGTCCACCGCTTTCCATCGAATTCGCGCCTCAGGGCCTCCGCGATCTCCCGTGCCCGTCCCGGTGCCGTTTCCTGCAGCAGAATGCCAAACTCGTCACTGCCGATTCGGGCGACAACCCGGCCTTGACCTACCTCAGCCAACAGGAAGCGGGCGACGCTCACCAGCACGTAATCACCGGCCGCATGCCCGATGGAGTCGTTGATTAGCTTGAAGTTATCGAGACCGATCATCAGCAGCGACGATGGGCTCCCCCCGCCGCCCTGGCGCACCAGCCCCTGGAGCACATCGAGCAGGCCCCGCCGGTTCGTGAGGCCGGTCAGCTGGTCGTGGGTGGAGAGGAACGCAATCTGGTCCTGCTGTTGCCGCCGCTGGGTAATATCTTGTTTCACGACCACGAAATGGGCGACGTTCCCCTGCTCGTCCCGAACCGGGGTAATGGTCAGCTGTTCGAAATAAACCTGTCCGTCTTTCCGCTGGTTCGTGATCTCGCCTTGCCAGGTGTGGCCGGCGAGAATCGCCTCCTGAATCGCTTGGAAAAACGCAGCCGGATACAACCCGGACGTGCAAAAGCGCGGGGGCTGCCCAAGGACCTCATGGGCTTCGTACCCGGTAAGGCGGGTATACGCCGCATTCACCCACTTGACCCGGCCCGCGGCATCGGCAATCAGCACGGCGTTATCCGCGGCCTGCAGCGCCGCCGACTGCAGGCGGATTTGCTCCAGGTGCTGCATGGTCAGCAAGGAGATGCTCACCTGCGTGGCGAAACGGGTCAGGTCAGCCAGTGTCGCAGTGTCGAACGGACGGGACGCTGCTCCATAGACGCTCAGGTTGCCCAGGATCCGGTCCTCCACCCGCAGCGGGATGACTGCGATGTAGCTGAGCCCATAGGCTTGGGTCCGATCCAGCCACGGGGCCAATTCGGGGTCCAGCACGGTGTCTGCAACGCGCACCTCCCCGGTTCGGACCGCGTAGCCCACCGGCCCCTGTCCCCAGGGTCCTTCGTCCCAGCGAATGGAGTTGCCGTCGAGGTATGCACTGGCAGTGCCGGACTTTGCCACCGGTTGAACGGAACCGTCAGGTTGCCGGAAGCCGATCCAGACCAGCGGGCTGGCGCAAATGCGGGTCAGCTTGTCCGTGATGGTTGCCAGGAGTCCATCCAGATTGTCGTTCTTCAGAATGTGGTCGTCGATCTCGCGGAGCACTGCGTCCATCGCCTCCTGACGCCGTGACCGCGCCGACTCGTCGCCCGCCCTGGTCGTCGGCATGACCCAGCCGATGCCGGCAATGCCGGCAGTCGCGGATTCGCCCACCGGCGTGAGCACGGTCTGAACCTGGCACCGCCCCTCCCCCACCGCAGCGGCCCAGGCGAACGCAACCCGGTCACCCGCGTACGCTTTTGCACATTGCGAAGCCCATGACCGGGCAGCGCATGGACCCAGTACCTCCTGGACCGTGTTGCCCAGGCAATCATCCGGTGCCAGCCCCATGCGCTGGAGCAAGGATCCCGCGATGCTCCGGAAGCGCATGTCCGCGTCGAGTACAAAGTAGAACTCCGCCGCTAAGTTCATCCATTCACATAGATCGGCCTCATCGGTCCGGGGCACTGCTGAAGATGGTGACACCGCGTTCACTCCCGTGGGCTGGGTCGCAGCCGGCGACGTGGTTATTCGTGATTGGGGCTGGTCAGTTTCTCCGGGGCAGGCGCCTTACGCTTTGATAGTTCTGCCTCCAGTGCAGCGATCAGGCAGGGGTCAACGTCCATCGGGTCCGGAAGCGGCGTCCGTCCGGAACGATCGCCGTCAGCCGTCGGCAGAAAAAGCTTGAACAGCACAGGTATACCTCCCCTTTCCCAGTCCCAGTCGACTCAAACCGCCTGGAGCAAAGCCTGGATGCAATCAAGCAACTTCTCCGTCTCCGCAGGCTTGATCACGTACAGGCTGGCTCCGGCCTTCATGGCTTTCTCAATGTCGCCCGGTTCGCTGTTGGCGGACAGGACGGCAATCGGAACTCCCCGATACACGGGGTCCATCCGCAGGATATACAGCAGTTCTACGCCGTCCGCCTGCGGCAGGTTGATATCCATAACGATCAGGTCAAAGGCGGTGCCGAACAGCTTGTCCAGGGCTTCCGGGGTGCTCTTGGCGGCCTCGATCAGGTCACCGTTGCGGGTGGACACCGAGCGGAGCAACTGGTGGGTCAGTTCGGAAGCATCGACGATCAGAACCCGCTTCACCTGGGACTCTTCGCCCCGCTGTGTGCGTATTCCATGCCATGCCTCTCCTTTTCCAAAACAGCTGGCCGGCGCCGTCACCTTACAGACCATCTGATTAGCAAGAGTCGTGCCAAGTTGTAATTCAGAAAGAAACGCGGTCCTTTCATTCCGCACTTGGTCCTTCGTTCTTGCGAATTAAGACTCCGGAAATGTTTGTGAGAAATTGTTTTGATAGGTGACTCGCCACTCACTGTAATCAGCAAAGTGTCCAAACGTGTCCAAAAAATGGACACGATGTATAACCCTTGTCCAACAGGCGCTTTGGCGATTTGTGTCCAATTCTTGGACACTTTCGCCCGGACACATCGAACCCTGTCGACAGGGAAAACCCAGAATTGGTTGCCTCCCGCCTTTTGCTCCGCAAACAACACAGTTGCCTCCCGCCTTTTGCTCCGCAATAGTCTGCCGGCCGCTCCGGCGGCTGGCGGAGTCAGTATAGGGTAGGCCAGCTTCCTCACGGAAACTGGCCCCCGCCCAAACCGGACGTGCGCTATTAACGCATCCGGCTTTCTCTACTGTTGCCCCATTTCAGGGAGTGCCTGTTCAAGCGAGCAGGGAGCACAAGG
>DASXVX010000099.1:0-5811 GCA_036504075.1 Symbiobacteriaceae bacterium
ATCGGTGGCACCGTGGAGCTCGTATTCAGTCGGGGTACACCGCTTTCCGGGGTCACGGTGGCATTCAATCGGGTGGTCACTGGCCCAGATCCCTTTCTCGAAGCACCAATATCCGCTTGTTCACGTGATACTTGAGCTAGAGAGCGAGAAGAACGACTAATCGCCGCCACCGCTGAGTTAGGCGAGGTGGTCAGCGTGGCAGTGGCCTGTCGGTCCCTGGGGGTATCTCGCGCGACTTTCTACCGCCGCCGGTCCCGTTCCCAACAGCCCGTAAAGCCGCGAAAGCAGCCTGCCCGAGCCCTTTCAGAGGCGGAGCGGAGCCAAGTTGTCGAGGTGCTGCATGAAGAACGCTTCATGGACAAGGCGCCGACCGAGATCTATGCCACCCTTTTGGACGAAGGGGCCTACCACTGCTCAATTCGGACCATGTACCGGATCCTCAACGCAGAGAATGAGATTCGAGACCGGCGCAAACAACTGCGCCACCCGGAGTACGTGAAGCCCGAGTTGTTAGCCACCGGCCCAAATCAAGTCTGGTCGTGGGACATCACGAAATTGCGCGGCCCGAGTAAGTGGCAGTATTACTACCTGTACGTTATCATGGACATCTTCAGCCGATATGTGGTTGGCTGGATGATCGCCGAACGGGAAACTGCAACGCTCGCCCAGCGTCTGATCGCTAACACCATTCGCAAGCAAGCGGTCAAACCTGGTCAACTCGTCATTCATGCCGACCGCGGAACCTCCATGACCTCTAAGCCAGTTGCTTTCCTGCTGGCTGACCTGGGTGTTACAAAGAGCCACAGCCGGCCGCAGACAAGCAACGACAATCCTTACTCCGAAGCACAGTTCAAGACCCTCAAGTACCGCCCAGACTTCCCGGATCGCTTTGGCTGCATCGAAGATGCGCGGTCATTCTGTCGCACCTTTTTTCAGTGGTACAACCACGAACACTACCATACAGGCATCGCTCTGCTAACCCCTGCGCATCTGCATCTGGGACAGGCGGAGGCGGTCATTCAAAACCGGGCTGCCATCCCGGAGTCTGCCTACCGTGCGCATCCGGAACGTTTTGTGAACAAACCGCCCCAGCCCACCCCTGCACCTGTCGCAGCCTGGATCAACAAGCCGGCTGTGAGGTCGGACACCAAAAGCACCCCGAATTCCGGATCGCAAGTGTCTCAAAGTCGTTGACACATTCCGCTGGGGGTGTTTTTCGCTGCGGTGCGCCGGCGGCGGCCACACCGGTCGACCAGCAGAGCGGAACCGGAAGGCACCACGCTCAGCCGGCGGGGGGCGCTTGCAGCTTACGGTGCAACTCCAGCAGATCCGGCCATGTGTCAACGTCAGTGTCGGGCGGCAACATGGCGGTGCGCAGCCCGGCCGCCCGGGCCCGGCGGATCGTGTCGGCCAGGACCCTGCCCGTGCTCCACTGCATGTCGGTGAAGAGCCCGGGGTGTGGCTGGTTCATGCCGATCAGCCAGTAGCCCCCGTCGGTGGCGGGTCCAATGACCAGCTCCCGGTCGGCCAGCTGGCGGATCGCGCCCAGCATGCGCGCCCCCAGATCTCCGCCCTCCTGGGCCATCAACATCCGCCCCAGGTCCTGAAGGAAGACCGCCTGGAGCGAAGCGGCCTGCTCCGGACAGGTGGAACTGCAGCCGGGTCTTGCTCGTCCCGGGCTCCGGATACTTGTTGAGCATCACGACTGCAGGCAGCACCATCAACACCCCCTCGAATAGATACGGCCGGGCATATCGCCCGGCCGAACGCTTGGCCCGGATCGGGGCCTGATTTCACTACCCTCAGGTGCCACCGGTCTTGAAGCAATCCCGGCAGTACTTGAACTTCAGGTCCACGGGTTGCCCCAGCTGATCGGCCATCGACCCCTCGAGCACGGCGTCCGCCAGATCGGTCACGATCGGGCAGGGCACGAGGCCCAGCCCGCTTGCCGCCAGGCCAAAGGCGCCCAGCATCTTCAGCCCGGCGATCTCCACGCCGTGATGCTCCCACAGATAGGAACGGAAGTCTGCCTCCAGCTTGGCTGCCGCCTCCGCCGTCACCAGGCCTCCCGACTTGTTTGAGAAGGCGATGTACGGCCTGACGCCGCCTCGGTTCAGCTTCTTGATCGAACTCATGACACGAGCGTGAACCCCCGCGCCCCGCCACCGGTCGTTCTCCTCCGGGGTGTAGCACTCGAGGCTGATGCGAATCTCCAGCCCCTGTGGGTGGTAGTGGGCGAACAGTTCGGCCCGGCGCTCCCAAATCAGCGTGCCATTGGTGAGAATGACCAGGCGCTGCGGGTCGGGCCGCCCGAAGTACCAGTCCAGGTACGCCTCCAGCGGCTTCCACAGCAGCGGCTCACCGCCGGTGAGGTATAACTTGGTGACTCCGGCGGTCCGGGCCACTTCGGTGTATGATTGTGCCTGCTGCAACGTCAGGTCGGGGATGCCGCCATCGTAGCGAGGGTTGCAACTGAACAGGCAGTGTGCGCAGGACAGGTTGCACCGAAAGTTGACGTGCAGCCATAGCTCCTCCAGCTTTCGGAGGACCACCTGGCGGGGAAGCGTACAGGTTTCCATCATGGAATTCCCTCCTCTGGCGAAGGTCGCTTCAGCAGCACCCACCCCCGGCGTAGTGCCAGGTCGGCTGTGTCACATACAGGTCCCGCCGTCCCAACCCGCGGAACCAGGCCACCGTCTTGCGACAGACCGGCAGGGGCACGTCCCGCTGAACGACATGGCCACGGCCATCACGGCCATAGCGCCCGCAAGCGGGAGCGTGGCCAGCCACATGCCATGAGCCACCCACAGCGAGACGACGGACCCCAGCAGGGTCGCTCCGGCCCCGAGGAGCAGGGCTGACCGGTAATGGAGAAGCCCGTCGGATACGACGGTGGGCCACGCCTTCGGCGGTGTCGTTGCCGCCGTTTTCGAAAGCAGGCCACACCGTGAGCGCTATGCCGGCAGCGGCCTCAAACCGGCCGCCTTCCTGCACGTCCTTTCGCCCGAAGATCTGCGTCGAAAGCCCACGAGGATTGCTGCTACTGTACCATCCCCCGCACGTCCGGATCGGTAAGGTACCATACAGACGTAAGCTTCAGCCGTCGCGACGATGAAGCCGGCTGCAACACACGGTGGAGGAACCGCACATGATCTCCGTCATCATCCCCACATGGAATGAGGAACGGACACTGCCCAATCTGCTCCGGCTCATCGCCCCGATGCCGGAGGCGAAGGAAGTCGTGGTGGTGGACGGCGGGAGCCGGGATCGTACCGCGGCCATCGCACAGGCGGCCGGGGCAACGTCATCACCGCCCCCCGGGGACGGGCGCAGCAGATGAACGCCGGGGCGAGCGCTGCGCGACCTGCAAGTGGTCGGCGGCTGCTTTCACTTGCAGTTCGACGTTCCCCACGCGGGCCTCCGCCTGATCGCCTGGGGGTCGCATCTGCGGGCGCGCCACTGCGGCATCATCTTCGGCGACCAGGGGCTGTTCGTGCGGCGATCCGCCTTCCTGGCTGCCCGCGGCTTCCCTGACATCGATCTGATGGAGGATCGGGAGTTGTCCCGGGCCCTGGCGCGCCGGGGGCGATTGGTGGCGCTGCCGCAGACGATCATCACGAGCAGCCGGCGCTTCACTGCCGGTGGAATCTGGTCCACGTTCTGGCTGATGCAGCGCATCAATCTGCTGTTTCGGCTCGGGTGGCCCACCGCAAAGCTGCGGGAGCTGTACGAGCGTGATCGTGCCCGCCTACGCCGGCAGAAGGACTGAGGTGATCGACACGGCCCTTGTCTGAGAGCAGCGGTAACATGTCAAGCTCCGAAGATGACATAACTCGATGAGTTTATCAAGGATCGGACTGAGGTAGGGGCAATTTGTCCGCGGCATGCCCGGCTCACAGGACCGCCAGTCTTGTGAACCAGATTATGGGAGGGGTTACCGTCCTCCCGTATGGAGCCTCCCCTGGGGAGGCTTGTACAGGCGGTTGGACTGCAGCAGGCAGTCCACCAACCTGATGAGCTTGCGGGCAGTCAGCACGAGGGCGCGTTTGTGAGCGTGGGTCTTGCTCTCCGCCTTCTTGAGGCTGTAGTAGCGGTGGAACTCAGCATCGTGCATCCGAACGCTGTTGGCCGCTTCAATCACGTAGTAGCGGAGATAGGTGTTGCCCTTTCGGGTCATGTGGGTATCTTCGGCTTGGAAGTTACCGGACTGGTACTTGCTCCAATAGAGGCCCGTGTACTTGGCCAGGGCTGCCTCGTTCGGGAACCGTTCGATGTTGCCGATCTCGGCAATCATGCCTGCGATGAAGACCGGTCCCAGCCCTTTCACGGAATGGAGGGTCTGTGGAATGGCACTGAGCAGGCGCCCGATGGCCACATCCAGTTCCCGAATCTGCTGCTCCATGGCGCGGATCACGTTGACCTGACAGGCCAGGACCTGGTTCACGGGGTCGGCCATGGCCTTGGGCAACCGGAAGGAGGCTCGGGCAGCCTTCTGAACGGCGGCAGCGATGTCCTGTGGGTCACCGTAGCGATTCCGGCTCCTGTCCATGATGAGCTGCGTGAGTTGCTCCAGGCTTTGGGCGGCAACCTCTTCGGCCGTAGCAAACTCCGTCAGCACCGCCAGCGCCGTGGTTCCGAAGGTGCGCTTAATGGGCTCCTGCTGGACGAAGGCGCTGAACTTGAGGAACAGCGTGGACAGGAACCGATTCTTCTCCCGCACCAGGTCATGCACGAGGTGGTAGCGAGCCCGGGTCAGGCGCTGCAACGCCTCGAACCGCTCGCCCTCCTCGTGGGGCCTGGGGAGCCGGCCAAAGCGCAACCGATCGGCGATGACCCAGGCATCCACTGCATCCGTCTTGGGCAGATCGGGATACGCCTTCTTGAAGCCGGCCACAACCTTGGCGTTGAACACGTAGACCTTAGGGTTCAGGGGCTGCAGATCGGGGACCTGACTGAGATAGGTCCGCAGATGCCACCCAAGCAGACCGGTGGCCTCCAGGCCGATCACGACGGTGTCCAAGTGCCGTTCCTTGGCGACGGATGTGATCCGCCGCACCAGCTGCTCGGCCCCAGGCAGGTCGTTGGTAACCTTGAACTGCCCCAATTCCCGTTCGCTTCGATCCAGGAAGCAAATCTGAGCCGCATTCTGGCTGATGTCAATCCCGACAAACAGGGTTGTCATGTTCTCACCTCCTATGGATCCAAATTGAGGTCTCAATGGGGATCGGGGTGCCCTCAGGCCTTGCCGTATCAACAGCCTCGCGTCTGACATCAGAACACACCGCCCCGCCGATGCACATCGACCCGCCTGCTGAACGGGCGGCAGGACGGCAGGGGAACAACCAGCGGTGAGAAGAGCGCGACAAGGTGAGGGGTGCACTCTCTGACTAGAAGCGACCTGGCAGATTCACTCTCCGCCGTGGTCCAACGAGGGGAAAAAGCACCATCCCCCATTGGCCTCAGGCCAATGCTCCTGCAAACACCCCGAAAATGTAAACTAGAACCTTCAAGACTCATCATACGAGGGGCACTGTTGTGCGTCCTCTGTCAGGTACGGTGGAATCTGAGGTTACTCAGTTACCGGAACGCCAGCACTCCCAGTGGTGTGAGGTATCTCTCGCGTTCCGGCCCGCCTGGGCCGCATTTTGAACCCTTTCCGGAGCATTCAAGAGATATTACCACTGCTCCCGGCGTCACCCACTGATAATTTCCTTCGAATGAGGCACCGGTTGACCCTAACTTTCTGGAAACAAGCGCCAAAAAGTCAAAATTATACCGCTATGGGGTAGCGAAATAGCGCTACTGGCCGTG